>CAVPBY010000027.1:0-78361 GCA_963702225.1 uncultured Solirubrobacteraceae bacterium
TTCTACCAACTCGCCGTCGACCGCCTCGCGGCCATCGGCATCGCGCGCTATGAGATCTCGAACTTCGCCCGCCCCGGCTTCGAATCGCGCCACAACCTGAAGTATTGGCGCCTGGAGCCCTACGCCGGATTCGGCGCCGGACGCCCATTCGTTCGATGGCCGGCGCCGCTCGCAGAATCCCGAGTCCATCGCCGATTACCTGGCCCACGCGGGCGGCGAAGGTCGAGCCGGAGCCGGCGCTCGGCATGAGTGTGACGCTGGTACCGGCATCGAACGCGTGCGAGCAGACCGAGCCGCAGTCGATCGCGGTCGGCGAGCTCGAGACGGTGCCCGAGCCCGAGCTGACGTCGAGACCGTCAGGATGGGCTGAGCGGAGGGCTGGGGGGCGTAATAGGTGATGTCGATCTCCCCGTCGCCTCCCTGGACGCCGTCGTCGACCGTCCCGCTTTCGGTCAGGGCGATGTAGCTGGAGCCGCCCCCGCCGCCTCCGCCGCTGCCCTGGGCGCCGTCGGGGACGTCGCCGCCACCACCACCGCCACCGCCTCCGTAGTAGCCGCCGCCGCCTCCGCCGCCACCACCGCCGCCACCGCCAGCGCTGCTCGTGCCGCCGGCTCCGGCCGCGCCGCCCTCACCGAGAACGCCGCCACCGGCCGGACCGGCGTTGCCCCCGTTCTCCCCGGAGCCGGCCGCCCCCGGCTTGCCGCCGGTGCTCGCCGTGCCCGGCTCGCCACCGCCGCCGCCCTCGACGAGGACTGGCCGTCCACCCCCGCCGGGGTTGGCGCTCGCGCCGCCCCCACCGCCGGCGCCGCCGTCGGGGCCGCTGGTGCTCGCGCCGGTGCCACCCCCGCCGCCGGCGACCAACAGCCGGCCGTGCGAGCCCGCTCCCGAGGCGAACGTCTGAGGCGCCGCCGCCACCGCCGCTGGGACCGGCACCGTTCGCTCCGTTGCCGCCGCCGTTAAAGCTGCTGTGCGCGCCGCCGACACCCACACCGTCCCCTCCCTCGCCGCCGACCATGATCTGAAACGTCTCGCCGGGGGTGAGCTGGCCGAGGAAGGCGTGGACGTGGGCGCCCTTGCCGCCGCCGATGCCCCCTTGCGCGCCGAAGAGATCGACCGTCGCGACCGTGACGCCCGCGGGGACGGTCCAGGTCTGAGGCTCCCCGGGTGTAGCTGAACGTCTTCTGCACGAGTGGCGGGAGGGGGTTGGGACGGTGCACAATCTCCCCGTCGCTCTTGCGGACGCCGTCGTCGACCGTTCCGGTTGCCGTCGGGGTGACGTAGCTCGAGCCGCCCCCGCCGCCCCCACCACCGCCACCGGGGTTGATCGCGTCCGAGATGCCGCCGCCGCCACCGCCCCCGCCGCTGTAATAGCCTCCGCCGCCTCCGCCGCCGCCGCCACCGTCGCCGCTGCCACCGCCGCCGCCCTGACCGAGGCTGCCGCCGCCGCCCTGGTTGCCGGTGGCAAAGCTGCCGCTGCCGCCGCCCCCAGCGTCGCCGCCGGCGCTCGCGGTGCCGGGCCCGCCGCCGCCGCCGCCCTGCGGGTCGCCGGTGAATGGCTCTCCGTTCGCACCGGTGGCGGCGCTCGCGCCCCCCGCCCCGCCGGCGCCGGTGCTGACGGTCACGCCGGCGCCACCCCCGCCCGCCGGCAACCAACAGCCGGCCGGCGAGCGCTGACCCGACCCGGACGTCGGAGGCGCCGCCGCCCGTGCCACCCCCAGCATTGCCTCCCCCGCCGCCGTTGAAACCACCATCCGCGCCGCTGGCACCGACCATGATCTGAAACGCCTCGCCCGGGGTGAGCTCCCGCTCATCACAGCGTGGACGTGGGCGCCCTCGCCGTCACTACGCCCCCCTGCGCGCCGTATACCTCGAACGTCGCCTCGGTAACGCCCGCCGGGACGGTCCAGGTCTGGGCCGCGCCGGTATAGGCGAACGTCTCCTGCACGACCCCCTGCGCTGATGCCGAGCGCGCCTCCAAGCCGGCGACCGCGAACGCGACCACACCTGCGCAAAGGAACGCCGCCACCAACACCAGCGCCCTGCTGACGCTCGCGCGCTCGCCAACCCCCGCGTTCTTCCCCCAGGTTCTCATATCTCAATCACCGAAGCTCGTGGTTGCGGTCGGGCCGGTGGCCGGCGCGCATGTACGACGCGATCGCAACGCACCAACTCACAGCGCAATGAACGCTACCGCCCCACCCGAGCCCGGGCAAGCCTCGTCCTTCCCGACGTCCGAGCTTTGCGCAGGATTCGACAACCATCGCCAAGCGGCGACCAACGAATGTCGTCCCGCGAGCGACGGAGCGTTCACATCATCTGGGACGCGTGCTCCCACGCGTCCATCACTGCTTGCGTGGGCGGCCCTGCTGTGCGCGGCCTCAAGCGGCGGTCTCAGCGGACTCGCGGGCGCTTGGATTCTCCGAGCGCGCGCCTGCGCCGTTGCTACCGGAATCCCGCAACGACATGACGAACGGCGTCAATGTCCGATGTAGTCGTGAAACGCCGTGCTGTCGGGAGCGACCTCCGCCGCGGGATCGCGGTCGGTGGCCGGGATCCGCGACGTGTAGAAGCGGTCGCTCGGCGTCCGAGAGGGATCGTCGCGTCGATGCCGACCTTGGCGCTGAGCCCGCGCTGGTCGCCGGATGGGTCGAGCTTGGAGCCGAGTGCACGCTCGACGACGATCAGGTCACGGTCGCCTTGAAACCGTGTCGCCAGCGCCCACTCCACCTGTGTGGGGTCGTCGATGTCGACGTCCTCGTCAACGACCACGATCGCCTTGAGGTCGTAGTGCGTGCCGAACGCGGCGAGCAGCACGTTCTTGGCGGAACCGTACTGGCGCTTGCGCATCTGCACGACCATGTGGTAGCGGCCGAGCCCGCCGGTGGTCAGCCGGACATCGAGGACGTCGGGGAAGTCGAGCTTGAGACGGCCGAGGATCGACACCTCACGGGGGACGCCGCCGATCACCACGTTCTCCAGCCCGGACGGGTTGTTGGCCCGGTAGATCGGGTTGGTCCGATGGGTGACGCAGTCGACCTCGATCACGGGCTGCAGCTCGGTGCCGGTGTAGTACTTGGGAAACTCGCCGAACGGTCCCTCGGCCGCGCGGACGTGGGGCGGGATTCGGCCCTCGATCGCAGAACTCGGCGTCGGCCGGGATGATCACGTCGTTGGTGTAGGACCGGGTGACGCGCAGCGGCTGGCCATGCAGCGCGCCGGCGATGTGCAGCTCGCACAGGTCTCGCGGCGCGATGGCCTGGGAGGCGAGCTCGGTCAATGGCTCGTGGCCGATCGTGACCGTCACCGGCAGCGGCTCGTCGACCGACTCCGCGTAGACGAAGTAGGCGTGCAGGTCGCGCGGCAGCATGAGGATCCCGAGCCGGTTGGGCGCGTGCACCTGCATGCGGTTGATCGACAGGTTCTGCTTGCCGGTCTGCAGGTTTTTTGCGTTGACCAGTCCACTGGTGATGTACGGGCCAGCGTCACGCTCATGGCAGGTGATGATCGGCATCAGCCGGCCGCAGGTCGATGTCGGCGCCGCGATGGGTGACCTCGTGCACGGGGGCCTGTCAGGAGTCGACGAGCTGCCAGTCGATCGGGTTGGCGACCGCCTCGCCGACCCGTTCGAGAACCGCCGAGGGCGGGACGCCGAGCGCCATGCCGATCCACTCGCGGCGGCCGATCGTCCCGCCGGCGATCGGCACCGGATGACCGCCAGGTCGGGGCAGGAAGCACGCCGCCTTGCCCTCGTAGCGCTCGATCAATCCGAGCACCCCGAACTCCAGCGGCACCCGCGGCTGAGCGGTCACCAGCGCGCCCGCGCCATCGAGCATCGTCAACCAGTCGCGCAGATCGCGCAACCGCGGCCCGTCAGTGGTGCAGGCAGTCAAGCGTCGATTGCTCGGCGGCCGGGGGTGAGCTCGCGGGTGCCTCGTCGCCGCCGAGTCCGTGCCCGCTCAGCTCGATGTACAGCCCGTATCCCTCGTGAAACTCGGCGCGCGCGGTCACGCCGTCGGGCAACTCGACCCGCTGCTCGGCCAGCACGCTGCCGGCATCCTCAACAAGCGCGTCGCGCAATGCCGGCTCGGCGTCGGCGCGGCGGGACAGCGCCACCAGCTCCTCACTCAGGGAGGCCAACGAGATCCTCCGCGCGCCACCGTGACGGCACGACGTCGAGGCCGAACAGGTCCAGCGCGCGGGCCACGCTCTGCGTCACGATCTCGTCCAGCGACTGCGGCTCGGTGTAGAACGCCGGGACCGGCGGCGCGATGATCCCGCCGGCCTCCGTTACGCGCTGCATGTTGCGCAGATGGATCGTGGTCAACGGCGTCTCGCGCACCATCAGCACGAGCCGCCGCCGTTCCTTCAGTGTGACGTCGGCGGCTCGGGTCAGCAGATTGCTCGAGATCCCGTTGGCGATCTCCGCCAGTGTGTTGACCGTGCACGGAGCGATCAGCATGCCCAGCGTGCGAAACGACCCGCTGGCGATCGAGGCGCCGAGATCGCCGCTGGGATGGTGGACGTCAGCCAGCCCGCGCAGGTGCGCCGCCGACAGCTCGCTCTCGTAGGCGCGCGTCATGCCACCCGCCCTGCTGACCACCAGGTGCGTCCGCACCCCAGCCTCCCGGAGCAGCTCCAACGCCCGGACGCCATAGACCACGCCCGTCGCTCCCGAGATTCCGATCACCAAGCCGGGCGCCACCACGGGGGCAGTCTACAGGCCACGCGGGTACGCGGCTACGCTATCGGACCGGCGCCCAGCGCACTGGACCCTACCGTCCCACCCGGTTGCACACCTCTCGACGCAGGTCACTCGGGACCACGCCGGTCAGCGCTTCTTGCCGTTGACCGCCTGGCGGAGCGTCGCCCCGGGCGAGAACTTCGGGGTCTTTGACGCCTTGATCTTGATCGGCTGCCCGGTGGCGGGGTTGCGCCCGGTCCGCGCGCCGCGACGGGTGACCGAAAACTTCCCAAACCCCGTGATCGATACGTCATCGCCCTCTTTAAGGCTCTTCTGCACGGTGTCGATGAGCGCGTCGACGGCGCTTGACGTATCGGACTTGCTCAGCCGCGCGTCCTTGGCGACCGCCTCGACGAGTTGGGTCTTGTTCATGATCTCCTCCGGTTGGGTGGCGCGAGCGTATCCAGCGCGGCGCCTGGCGCGCATCGCTTCGGCGTCTGAGAAGGCGCGTTCTCGGACACGAACATGCGTCCTCCTATCCGCAGTGCTCCATGGTGTTCGTCGTTCCGGAGAACCGCAACCGCTGCGGCGCCGAGATGCCCGTGCGAGCGCTCCTCGTAGAGGGTCGCACCGAAACGCTCGCCATTGAGGCACCCGCTTCGCCTGGCATAGCAGGGATCACTGCCCTGCACGGCACCACCGCCGCTCTGGACGAATTCGAGTACTGCGGTGTCGAGTTCCGGTTTCTCGTGGGGAACGAGAGTCCGATCGGACAGACGGGGACACCGACGCCGGTTCGCGCGCCAGTCCTTTACGGTATGGTAAAGGGGTGCCGCGGATTTCTTCCAAGCATCAGGTGACGCTGCCAGTCCAGACGCTTGAGCATGCTGGCCTGGCGGCGGGTGATGAGGTCGCGATCGAGGTCGACGGGCCAGATCGGATCGTGATCAGGCGCGCCAGCCGCGATCCCGGCCACGCATTGGGGATCTTTGATGGGCTGTACCCGGCCGGGTATCTGGAGCAGCTGCGGTCGGGCGAGCGGGCTTGAGCGCCTGTGTGCTGGACACCGACGTGGTGATCGCGGCGCTTGACCGCGCCGACGCTCATCACGCTGCGGCAGCCGCGGCGATCCCGCAGATGATCGCCGATGAGGTCGAGCTGGTGATCTCGACGATCAATTACGCCGAGGCGCTGGTCCGCCCGGCCGAGGAGGAGACGACCCTGCGCGCGGCTGTTGATGCGCTGGCTGCGCTGGGGATCAGGCCACTGGCGCCGTCGGCGGCGGTCGCACGCGACGCGGCGCGCTACCGCTCGTTGAACGTCAGCCTCGCCGACGCGTTTGCCTTGGCAACCGCCCGCAGCCGATCGGCCGCGGTGGCGTCGTTTGATCGCCGGGTGCGACGCGCGATGGGTCGGCTGGGACTCGAGCTTCCTGACAGCCTCCGTCCACACGGATAGAGAAGCGCAGAGCGCCCGGCGCGGCTTCGCGATCAGATCGCCGAGGCCCTGTGGGAGCGCGACCGCGCTCCCACAAAACCCGAGCCGGCGTCGCTCAGAGTTGGAGCCCGGCGCTGGCGTGCACCATCGGCGCCTTGCGGCCGTGGACGGCGTCGATGATCTCCGCGGTGGAGATCCCGTGCAGGTAGGTGCCGGTCCTGGACAGGTGTGCGTGCCCGAGCTGGCGCTGGATCAGCGGCAGCGCGATCCCCTCGTGCAGCAGCTCGACGGCATGCGCGTGCCGCAGCTGGTGTGGCGCGAGACGACGACGCACCCCCGCCTCGAGCGCGAGATGGCGCAGCTCGACGCGCACTGCGCTGGCTGACCAGGCTCGCCCGCGGGTCGGTCCGTCGATCACGCAGAACAACGGGCCGAGCGGCAGCTCGCGGCGGGCCGAAAGCCAGTCGGCGAGCACCGACCACGCCCACAGCGTCCATCCCGACCTCGCGCCGCCGGTCGCCCTTGCCGTGCGCACCACAACAGCCGCGGCGCTCGTCAAGATCGGTTTCGGTCAGCGAGAGCGCTTCCTGGATCCGCAGCCCGGCGCGCCAGAGCACGACGATCAGCGCGCGCATCCGCTGGCCGTGCCGAGCGTCACCGGCCTGGCGCATGACCGCCACGATCTCATCGACCGTCGGTGGATCAGCCGGATAGCGCTGCCCCTTGTTCGCGCGGCGCACGTCCGGCATGATGCCCCGGCATCGTCGCAGGTGAGCGACGACGACCGGCAGCGTCAAGCAACTGCTGAGCAGACATGGCTCCCTCCTAGACGCCAGCCGCCAGCGCGGCCACGATCCGACCGTCGGCGCTCCCGCATCCACCGGCGGCTGCGACAGCAAAACGATCGACGCTGCTGTTCGTCCGATGCGAGCACCTGAGCGAGACCGACGCCGGCTTCCGCTCGCGTAGGTGAAGCACGCGCCGCGTCCTGCCTTTGGCGCGAGAAGCGAGGTTGGTTGTTGAACCGGTGGCGGCCCTGCCTTCGCTCCGCCGCGCGTGTCGGCGACGGATCGATCTTCGGCCGCCGGCGCCCGAGCCCTAGCGCGCCGGCAGCCCGCCGGCGATGTTGACTGCGGTCCGGCTCAGGGTGGGATCCTCGAGGATGTTCAGCAGTGCGGCGGCCGCGTCGGCGCGTGGTAGTGCGGAGGGTCGTGTGATCAGCTGCCGGCTGATGCGAAGTTGGCTGCGCGCGGGCTGATGGGTGAGCCGGTTGAGTCGAGCGATCGTGTAGTCAAGCTCGGTGTGCGTGACAATCTGCTCCATCGAGCGGTGGTCGGTATAGGCGGCGCGGAGGATGGCTTTGAGGATCGCGATCGGGATTCGGGGTTGGGTGGCGACGATCGGGTAGGCGCTGGTGATTACCAGCCGCTGGACATTGCGCTCGGTCATCGCTGCGGTCAGTACGCGGGCGACCTGCGCGGCCTGGTGGGGACCGTTGCGGGAGCTGGCGCCGATAATCGCGACCACGGCGTCCTGTTCGTGGAGGGCATTGAGGATCACGTCGGGATCGGTGGCGTCCCCGCTGATCACGGCGGTGAGGCCGGCGCGGTCGGGGAGCGTGGCGGGCTTGCGGGTGAAGGCGGTGACGTCGTGGCCGCGCTCGAGGGCTTGGTCGAGGAGGTGGCGGCCGGTACGCCCGGTAGAGCCGATGACCAGCAGCTTCATGCCACGGCTCGGCGCACGACCCGGGTGGCCCAGATGATCACCGTGGCGGTGAGGGGAACGAGCACCGCGAATGCTTGCCAAACGTGCGGGCCCGAGAAGTGCCCGGTGGACAGCACGCGGGAGGCTGCGACCAGGTAGTAGAGGGGGTTGAAGTGCCCGAGGATCCGCAGCCACAGCGGTCCGAGCGAGAGCGGCAGGAGCACGCCGGCCAGCAGCAGGACGGGTAGATTGATGCCGTTGACGATCGCGGCAAATGCCGAAATGTCTTTGGTGGCCAACGCTGTGGCGATCGAGAAGGCGGACATCGCGACCATCAATAACGCGAGCAGAACCGCCAGCACGAGCAGCCCGAGCCAGTGGACGTGAAACCCGAACGCCGCGCCGACGGCGACCACGACGATGTCAAAGACGAACATGAGCGCGGTGGAGGCAAGGATCGGGCCCAGCAGGATCGCAAGGCGGCTGGCGGGGGTGACGCGCAGTCGTTCGATCACTCCGGCCTTGAGTTCGAAGATCGTTGTGAACCCGGGGCCTGAGCCCGAGGCGAAAGCCAGCAGGGCGAGGATGCCCGGCAGGAACCCATCCAGGATGTTGCCACCGGGTAGGCCCGCGTGACCGGAGAGATGCTTGAGCAGCGGCGTGAAGAGCGCCAGGTAGAGGATCGGCGTGGTGAAGCCGACGAACAGCCAGACGGGGTTGCGTACAAGCTGGGTGGCGGAGCGAGCGAACAGCAGGCGGGTGTCGCGTATGGTCCTCATGCCGCGACTGCCGCCGTCGTCAGACTCATACGCCGCCGTGGTTCCGCTGTCGCGTAGCGACCGCCCGGTGTGGCGGAGGAACACGTCGTCGAGCGTGGGCTCAGACACGCTGATCGACCGTGATGCGATCCCCGCAGCGTCCAGCACGCGCATCAGCTGAGGGAGGATGGCGCCGCCGTCTGCGACCAGCAGGCGCAGCTGCGAACCGTCGGTGTGCGTTTCGTGCACGCCGCGCTGGGAGCGCAGCTCATCTGAGGCGCAGCCGGCCGCGGCGGCGTCGCGCAGCTCGATCGTGATCGTGTCGCCGCCGACGCCGCGCTTGAGCTCGACGGCGCTACCGGTGGTGATGATCTGGCCGTGGTCGATGATCGTCAGCCGGTCGCAGAGCGCGTCGGCCTCCTCGAGGTAGTGGGTGGTCAAGAACACGGTCGTGCCTCGGGCGCGCAGCGCACGCGACGTGATCCCACAGGCTCGCGCGATTCTGCGGGTCAAGGCCGCTGCTGGGCTCGTCGAGAAACAGCACCTCAGGCTCGTGCACGATCCCCAGGGCGATGTCCAGGCGCCGGCGCTGACCCCCCGAGTAGGTGCCCGCGCGCCGGTCGGCGAACTCGCGTAGGTCCAGCAGGTCGATCAGCGCGTCGGTCCGGCCCGTCAGCGCCGTCCGGTCGCCGCCGTAAAGGCGACCCTGCAGGAGGAGGTTCTCGCGGCCGGTGGCGAGGTCGTCGGCCCCGCCGAGCTGGCTGACATATCCGATGCGCTCGCGCACCCGCGCCGGCTCGCGGCCGACGTCGGCCCCCGCGACCATCGCCGTGCCTGAGTCGATCGGCAACAGCGTGGCCAACATCCGCAGCGTCGTGGTTTTACCTGCCCCATTGGGGCCAAGGAACCCGAAGATCTCGGCCCGGCGCACGCTCAGATCAACCCCCCGGACCGCCTCAACGCGGAGGCCGCGACGGCCCGGAAAGCTCTTGCGCAGGTCCCGAGTCACGATCACCCATTCGCTATCGTCAACTTTGATCATCGTGATAGTCAAACGTGAATAATCATGTTTGTCAAGTACGATCTGGCCGTGTCCACGACTCGGCTGCTCATCCTCGGATGTGTCCGGATCTTCCAGCCGGTGCACGGCTACTTCGTTCGCCGCGAGCTGCTCAGCTGGCATGCCGAGGAATGGGCGCATCTGAATCCCGGCTCCGTCTATAACGCGCTGCGCTCGCTGACCCGGGACCAGTATCTGCAGGAGACCGGAACCGAGGCCCACGGCGGCAGACCCGCCCGCACCAGCTATGAACTCACCAGCGATGGCGAAACCGAGTTCCTCACGCTGCTGCACGACGCATTGTGGAATGTCGACTACTACGCGGCCGACCCGCTGCTGGCCGCTTGGAGCTTCAGCTGGGCGCTTGACCGCGGCGAGGTGATCGCCGCCCTCGAGCACCGCCTGGAACAGATTCTCGCCGCCGACCACTCTGCCGAGTTCAAGGTCAACACCCTCAGCCAAGCCCCTGACACGCCTGCCCACGTCACTGAGCACGTCCGCCTCACCCAAGCCCGCCTGCACGGCGAAGCCGAATGGACCCGCGAACTGCTCCCCCGGATCCGCGCCGGTGAGTACACCTTCGCCGATGATCAGCAACCAGCAAGGGCAGAACCCCAGCCGGCGAACGTCGGAGAACCCAGCAGCCCGGGCGCACAGGCTGGCGACGAGCGCTCAGGGGACGTCGACAGCTAGAGGTCCTGGGTGCCGCCCAAGACCTGCTGTAACCCACGGCACGCATACCAACAACCGCCGGAGCGCGCCTGTGCTTCGCGCGGGAAGCGATGCTCAGCTGTCCGTTTGGACGGCCCTGGCTGGCGTCCGAGCCACGGCGGCCGCGCAATCCGCGCCAAGCAGGGCCCGGGACTGCCAACGAGATACCTGTGCGACAACGAAGGCGGGTCTGCGTCGGCCGTCGCGAGCCGGCCTGAGCGTGGCTCCTTCACGCCTATAGCGGCACCTCGGCCTCGCTGCTTTGCTTGAAGATGGGCGAGGAGAGGTCGGGGAGGAGAGGTGGTGGGCACGCGACTCGCCAGGTTGTGCTTTCAGCTGCTCTTGCTCTGACGGTGGAGGTTATTCGGCGCGGAGGGCGGTTGTTGTTCTCGAGGTAGCAGCCCAGCCTGCTGGGCCCAGCGCGCCGGTGAGGGCGATTCCAAAGCCGGCAACGGCGAGTAGCGCGAGGCCGCCGGTGGTGTATACGTGAACGACGCCGGCTGTGATGGGTATGCCCTGCTTTCTACCGATGGCGTGTATGACGGCGTCCTGGAGGGCGATCCCGGTGGGCAGCGCGATGATCGCGGCGGCGATGGCGGGAACGGCGACCCAGCAGGTGATCATGAGGATGGTCTGCCGGGGGCCCATCCCGAGTGCCTTGAATATTCCAAGGTCGTGGATGCGTTCGCGGGTGAGCATCAGGACGGAGTTCAGCACGCCTAGCGCGGCCAGCATCGCGACGATGATCGTGAGTCGCCGCATGAGGGAGGTGTCCACGAGCGCAAGGGCGCCCACACCATGGTCGCTGTGGTTCTTTCCGGTGCCGAATCCGAGATTGAGCACGTTGACGTTGTAGCGTGACCCGAGCGCTCTCTGGAGCGATGTTTGGTAGGTCGGCTGGTTGGCGGGCGTGACGACGGCCTCGTAGCGGATGACGAGAGGGTGGATGCCGGCGTTTGCGAGAGTCTGTTGGCTGGTGAACACGGTGCCGACCACGGGGGGCGGTCCCGGGGCGTAGACCTCCCCGGTGATCCGCGCGGCGAGGGTTTTGCCATCTACGGTCATGCGTATGGTCTGGCCGACCGACAGGTGGGCCGTGCCCGGCTGCGCGACATTGACGACCACCTGGCCCGGCCCTGTGAACCAGGTTCCGCTGGTGATATCCCAGCCGAGGCCCGCGGCGTTGCTGTGGAAGGCGGTGACTGGCACGTGCGATCCGATGCCGAGCGTGCTGGCGGTGGCGTCCGCCTCGTCCACGTAGCCGAGGGTTCCCGGCTGGGTGTCTGTGTGGTGGCGGAGTCGATCTTCGCGATCGAGGAGTCGATCCCAACCGCAAGGACGACCGCGGTCAGACCGAACGTGACCGAGCCAAGCGTAAGCGCCGAGCGAGCCGGACGGGTGAACGGGGCGGCCAGCCCGAGCGATACCGGCCGTGGCAAGGGCAGCTTGCCGGCGAGGCGGTGGGCTGCATAGCCGTGGCCGGTTCGGGGTGCCTGCCCGGCGACGATCGCCTGGACGGTGGACAGCCGCCCGGCTCGCAGTGCCGGGGCTAGCGCGGCCAGGCCGGTAAGCGCGAGCAGGCCCAGGGGTACCGTGAGGTTGATCCAGAGCGGGACGGCTGCGGCAGCCCCGGGCCCTCCGTTCAGCAGTGGCAGGACCAACCGGTTGCCCAGCAGTGTGCCGGCCAGCGCTCCGGCGAGCGCCGGGATCCCGATCTGAACGAGGTAGGTCGTTGCAATCTGGGCTGGGGTGAAGCCGATGCTCTTGAGCACCCCGATCCGCCGGTATGAGGCCACGACCGCGGCGGCCGCGACGCTGGCCGTGATCAAGACCGCCAGCACCAGCGCGATGATCCCGAACGCGACCGCGAACGGAGTGTTGATGTCCTGGATCGAGGCGAGCTCGCTCGCCGTGTCCAGCCACGACACCGAGTTGATTACCGCCCCTGCCGGCAGCGCATGCCGCAACTGGCGAGGTCCGCGTCTATCTGCTGCGGAGTCGAGTCGCGCGCGAACGTGTAGAGCATCTGCTCCAGCGCCGGCTCATTTATCGGGCGCAAGGCAGCGAGTTGGCTCGGCACTACCCAGGCCAAGTCGGCGCTGGTGACGGAGATGGCGATACCGACCACTTTCAGCTTCGGCTTCCCCGGTGCGCTGGACGGTGACTGTTCCACAGAGCTGGACCGACACCGGCCTGTCATGAGAGAGGACGATCTCACCCGGCCGGGTAGCCCACCGGCCGCTCAGGAGAATCAGATCGTCCAGCCGGGCGGCCATCGACGCGCGGCCCGCCACACTGATGCCCTCCCCGGGAATCTCCGCAATCGGGTTGACCTGGCCTCCGGGAATCAATCGCCCACTGACACCGGGATCCGCCGACGGTTGAGCTGTCGTGCGGCGGCGACGTGGCGGGCGCCCGACGGGGGGGCTTGGTCTCACCGGCACCGGTGTGCGGGTCTGGACCCCGGGAGCGTGGATCCCGGTGGGCGGCGAAGCACCCGAGTTGCCGCTGGCAAGCGTGACGTAAGTCTCGGGATACGGGCCGGCGGTGTGTGTCACCCCAGGTAGGCGCCTGGTTCGTGCCAGATCGACGGCGGTGACCTTGGATGCGTCGATGCTTACCGCCAAGTCGGCGGCGTGCTGACGGGCGAACGCGTCGAGGAACGGTGCGTTTGGCGTTGGTCGAAAGCGTCACACCGAGCGTGCCAGCGGCCGCGCTGGCGGCCAGCACCAGGAAGATCACGACGGTCTGTACGAGCCGTCGCGAAGCACCGCCCGAGGCCGCCTTGAGCACCGCCGCGCCGCTCACGGCCCCGCCCCAGCGCTTGGCCGCGCGCCCGCAGCGGCCGTACCAGCCGCGACGCGACCGTCGACCAGCTGCACCACGCGCCTGGCGTACGTGGTGGCCAATCCCGAGCTTTGGGTGACCAGCACCAGCGTCTGGCCTCCCTGGTTCAGCTCCAACAGCAGCCTGCCGATCTCCCCGCCGGTTGCGCTGTCCACAGTCCCGGTCGGCTCATCGGCCAGCAGCAGCGCCGGAGAGTTCACCAGCGCACGGGCGATCGCTACCCGCTGACGCTCTCCTCCCGACAGCCTCCCCGGGTAGCTGTCGCGGTATTGCTCGATTCCGAGCTTCGCCAGCAGCTCGCGAGCCCGCGAGCGCCCCTGCGTCCTGCCCACCCCGGCGAGCTGCGCCGGGAGCAGCACGTTGTCCTGGACCGTGAGATCCTCGAGCAGGCCCGAAAAACTGGAAGATCATCCCGATCTCCCGGCGGCGAAAGCGTGCCGCTGCGGTCTCGCCCATCCGATCAACGCGCTCGCCGGCGACGATGACCGCCCCGTTCGACGGCCGGTCGAGCCCCGCGACCAGGTTCAACAGCGTCGACTTCCCGCTGCCCGACGGGCCCATCACCGCCACCGCCTCCCCAGACGCCACAGCAAGGCTCACAGCATCCAATGCCCGGCAGTTTCGTATTGCTTCGTTACCTCAACCAGGCGAATCAGCGCGTCGTGTGCGGGCGACGGTAGCCCCTCGACGGCCCCGGCTGCTCTGCTCATGCCATTGCTCCTCGGTGTCATTCGTCGGGCCTCCGCCGGCCGCCGGTCGTCGGCTTGGTTCTACGAGCCGCTGGTGGACCCATGCCCTGTCTAACATGGTAGACAGCTAATGCTCATTGAGCAACTACTACGTGAAGCTCACCGTTCGAGGGACCGGCTACTTCGGTTGCAGCACGAGGCGGACCAGGCCCAGGTCGCCTATCAACATGCGATCCGCCGGTTGCACGCTGCCGGTGGCTCGATGCGGGAGATCGCCGACGCGCTTGGGCTGAGCTTCCAGCGCGTGCATCAGATCGTCAACGTCTCGACCGGAAAGGGTGCCGTCAAGCCGCGTCGCGTGATACGGCCTACCCCGACCGGCGAGCCGAGCCGGAACGCAGACGATACCTGCACGTTCTGCGGCGCCGCCGGGACCGAGGTGCGCAAGCTCATCGCAGGCCCAGGTGTCTTCATCTGCGATCGCTGCATCGATCTCGCCCGCCAGGCAGACGTCGCAGGCGACTGCCGAGCGAATGACCTGACGATGCTCGTTCCCGTCGACCTTCCCGATGCGAAGCCGCCCTGCGGCTTCTGCGGCCGGCGAAGGGATCAGACTGAGGCGATGATCCACGCGCCACGCCGGCCGGGGGTTGGTCTACACGCCGAGCACACGAGCGACGCGGGCGTGAGCATCTGTCGCGACTGCCTAAGGCTCTGTGAGGAGCTTCTCGCCAACGAAGCACCGATAGACCGCGGAAGCTAGAGAGCGAGCCGCTCACAAGCCCATAGCCACCGACCGCCTCAGCCAGGAAACGGCTGCTGTGCGCACCAGGCCACGCTTCACAGTGGACTCTCCGCCATCGGAACCGCACCCAAGCGGCGAGCTTCCCTCAGATAGTGAGCGATCAACTCCCGGAGCGCCGACCGGAGTTCGGGAGTTACAGCGATGGTCTGGCTTAAGGCGCTGATAGCTCATCTTGAGCGAGGCTGGCGCCTGATGGGCGGCGTTTCAGCAACCTGGCAAGCAAGCCTTCGTAGCAGCGGCCGTTGCTACTGAGGGCTCTGATCCCGAGCTGGTGAAGCTTTGTGTTCGCCCCCGCGATGCCGTCGGATCGCTTGACCCAGACGGTGACCGTGCGGTCGTGGTGCCGGGTCACCGCGAACGCGGGAGACGTGCTCGCCGCGCCGAGCACGAGCGCCACCGTCGCGCCCTCCCCCGCCAGACCAACGGTTCTGACGTCGAACTTGCCGGTCGGCAGCGAGCCGGGCACGGTCGGCTGCGGCCGCGCGTTGTCGCCGGCGGCAGCGGTGTTCGTGCACTAATGGTGTCGCGAGGCCCCGGCGGCTTCGAGCGTCGAATAACAGGTGGTCGACAGACCGAGCGGCCATCACGGGCAGGCCGAGATGTTGTGCTCAGCAAAACCTTCGAATTAGTCGACACCACCTTGCCCCTGGTGACACGGACCCGAGCACTGGGTCTTAAACATGTCAAAACAGGCACTACCCGCCGGGAGGGTCGGCTTCCGCTGTGCTCGCGACACAAGCATCATGTCCTTGATGAATCGACTGGCCGTGGCGTCAACAACCCCGGCTCCGCTACGAATCCGATCCACACCCCGGGCCAAAGGAGCGCACACGCGAGGACCATGCGCCGCACCGCGGCCCGTAGCAAACCTTCAACCGGCATGAACAACGCGGTTCGGGATCTCGATATCCGGCGATTCGCCAACTCCACCAGGCCCCCAGACGCCTGGAGCTCGACGCGCTGCTCCTCCCGGACAACAGCAGCCACGCCGGCGCCGTCGGCGGGGAATGCCGGTGTCAGCACGAAGGCACGGCTCCTCTCGTGGATCGGCAGCGTCTCGCGTCTCGCCGAGCACAGGGCCCGGAGGACATGCTCGAGGGACTCGGTCCTGACTCGGTCCTGACTCGGTCTTGCCTACGCAGCCGCGCACGTCTCAGTGCCGGAATTGGCCAGCGGCCGGGCCGGGAAGAAGTTTGTGGCGTCCGGCGCGCGGGGCTGGGGGACTGTCGCTGCGAATCGCGCTTGTCTGTCATGACGGCAGGCGTCCGCGCCTTGAGAGGTCCGATCTGCCCGCCTGCTTGACTGAGGTGTCGATGAGCACCAAGCCCGAGGGGCGACCGCTCGAAGCGGGAAAGCTGCCGTCCGGGCGGATCGCGAGGACCGCCCGGGTCGGTGGGCTGGTGACGGGGCAGGGGCTGCGCTGGGCGGGCATGAGGACCGCTAACCGCATCCGCTCGCCGGAGCGCGCCACCACTGCGCAGAACGAGCGAACGGCCGCGCTCGTCAACGAGCTCGTGGAGCAGCTCGGGCAGATGCGGGGTGCTGCGATGAAGGTGGGGCAGGTGCTTTCGTTGGTTGAGTTCGAGGGCTTGGCGGAGGACGAGCGTCACGCGCTGCAGGCAAAGCTCGCCGAGCTCCGCGACGATGTGCCGCCGATCGCGTTCTCCAAGCTCGAGCGGCTGATGCGAGACGAGTTCGGAGGACCGCTGAGCCGCGTGTTCTCCGAGCTTGACGAGCGGGCGTTCGCGGCGGCGTCGATCGGTCAGGTCCACCGAGCCACCACTCGCGACGGTGATGAGGTCGTGGTCAAGGTTCAGTACCCCGGCGTGGCGGAAGCGGTTGAAACCGATCTCCGCAACGCGATGCTGCTGCTGCCGCTGGTCAAGCGGCTTGCGCCGAGCCTTGACGCGAAGGCGCTCGCTTCAGAGCTGCGCGAGCGGATCGTCGAGGAGCTCGACTATGAGCTTGAGGCGCAGAACCATCGCCGGATCGAGCGGCTGCGTCGCGGCCACCCGTTCGTCTTCGTGCCGGCGGTCAACACCGAGCTTTCGACGCGCCGGGTGCTCGTGTCCGAGTACGTCGAGGGCGAGCAGTTCGAGGCGGTGCGGCGTCTCGAGGAGCCGCAGCGCGACAGCTATGGCGAGATCGTATTTCGCTTCTACTTCGGACTCCTGTACCGCGATCGGATCGCGCTCGGTGACCCGCATCCCGGCAACCAACTGCTATGTCCGAACGGCCACGTCGGCTTCCTTGACTACGGCATGCTGCGTGATGTGAGTGCCTCGCGGGCTGATGCCGAGCGCGGGATCGCTCGTGCTGTCCGGTCCGGCGATGCGGGGGCCCTGAAGTCTGCGCTGGTTGCAGGCGCGTATCTGGATTCCGCCGGGGCGCAGCGCGTCGAAGATGAGCTGGCGCTCAAGCTGATGCGACGCGCGACGCGGTGGTACGCGGTCCCGGGTGCCCGGCGCTTATCCGGCGAGCAGGACCGTCGCGGCCGTGATCGCGAGCCGGTGGCCGCCGAGCGACGGGCCGAGGTCAAAGACCAGCTCAGCCACTTCACCTTGCCCGCCGAGACGATCCTGATCCGGCGGATGCACGCGATCGTCGCGGCCGTGCTCGCTCAGCTGCAGGCCGGTGCTGACTGGGGCGCGATTGCCGCCGAATACCTGCACGACGAGCCGCCCGCGACGCCGCTCGGCGAGGCCGAGGCCGAGTACTTCACTCGGCGCGCCCGACCCTGATCTCACCAGCGCGTGGGTGATGACGCCGCGTACGGTTCTCCTCCCGGCGCGCTGCGCTCGCCGGCGTGACGCGTCGTCCCGACACCCGTCGGAATCGCGCCCAGGCGCTCTCCGGTCCAACACACTGTCACCCAAGCCCTGGTTTCGGCGAGCCGCACGGGCGGTATCCGGCGTCATTGCCCAGGTCATCGAACTGCCCGACCACGCCGATCACATCGACGTCCCGCTCATCGCCGGCCGGCGCACAGCCGGGCTGGGGTCAACGACCGCGCCCACTCCGCCGGCACCTGTGGCTCAGCGCCAGCGGCGCCATCGACGGCGAGCTGGTCTATGCCGACCCGCATGGCTCAACCCTCGCTGCTGATCGCGTAGGACGCATATCTGTCGACGAACTGGCCGCCTGATCGGCTCGGTCCCAGAGACCCTCCATCTGCCCGCCGGATCTCCTAAAGACTCGCCATTTATGGATGACTTCCAGCCCCGCATCGATGAGCTCCTCGAGCGCCAGCAGATCCCGCTGGTGGAGGGCTCGCTGCTGATCGATGACGTTGTGCTCTACGAGCCGCATAGCACTCCGGCCCGTGGCGTCAACTCCACGTTCTTTGTGGCGCTCGACCGCGGCGACCAGGCCTTCCACAAGCCGTTCCCCGGAGTCGACGTCAACGCCGCCACGATGTACGGGCAGAACCCCGACTGGGTTCCGATCAACGAGTGCGCTGCGTGGCGACTCGCCTCGCGCCTCGGCGGGCCGGTTGCCGCGATCGTCGCGCCGTGTGTGATGCAGCCCGGCAGGCAACCCTGCAACCGGGCGCCCGCGCCGTAGGGTCTAGACCGGGGCAGCAATCTGATCGAGAATGCCCCGACGGCGACGATTGGGATCCTCGGTCTGGGTCATCGTTTCAGGGCAGGAGGGTGAGGATCGCGGCGGTGTGCGCGGGTACGTGAACGGCATAGACACCGGCGGCGTTAGGAGAGATCAGAAGGTGATGTGACGTGCCGGTCAGCTGCCCGGTTTGTGAGGATAGGCTCTGGCCGGCCAGGGTCGTGCCGGTGGTCGCGCTGAGCGAGTGGTTGCTCAGCAGCGATACAGATCCGGTGCCATGTGTGCCCGATGCGCTGACGCCGATCGTGCGGGACCTGGCGCCGACGTTGGTCAAGATGACGTGTTCGGTTCTGTCTGGCGCCCGGACGGCGAACTGGTAGATGTCCTTGAGCCTGGGGTTGGAGACGCGCAGGAGGTGTGAGCCAGCAGGTGTGACGTCGGCAAAGGCCAGCAGGCCGTAGTACTCCGGTTCGACGGTGATGCGCCAGCCTGACCCGGAATGCCGGGCGGTGATGAACTTGTTGTAGTTGTAGTTTGGGGGGTGTCCGTTCTGGCCGCTCTGGATGTTGACCCCCTGAGCGCCGGCGCGCCAGAGCGCCGGGAGCATGTTGAGCGCCCACAGCGCCTCCCCG
Organism: uncultured Solirubrobacteraceae bacterium; assembly: GCA_963702225.1. Lineage (GTDB taxonomy): Bacteria > Actinomycetota > Thermoleophilia > Solirubrobacterales > Solirubrobacteraceae > Palsa-465. The sequence goes on from CAVPBY010000027.1 coordinate 18,889, forward strand.
AACGAGTTCGAAACCCCGCGAGCTCCGAGGCACGGATCGCCGTTGATCTCCGCGACCCGCAGTGGCTTGCCGTGCTGGGCCGCCGCCTTCACCGCGCGGTGGACCGTGTCGGCCAGCCCCGCGATGGCGGCATGGGTGAAGAATTCCGAGACTGTCAGGTGGGTTTCGCCTGAGCACGCCTTCAGCGCGTACTCGTGGATCGTCGCGAGCTTCAGATGGCGCAGGGGCATGTCCCCAAGCACCCTGCCGAGCTTGGGCTGCCAATAGGGCGAGCCCGTCGCCGGTCCGGCAAGAGCAGCATCTCCCAAGGCTGAAGCAACGTGGCCGAAACGCTTTCCGTAGCGCACGAACAGGCGGCTGAAGCTGAGTCGGTGGAGATGGCCGAACACGCCTGACACGCCGAGGTTGTAGGCCTCCGGTTCGTTCCCGAGCTCGAACGCGTCGATCAGCCTCACGCCGACGTATCGGTCATAGCCAGCGACCTCCGCTCGCGCGATCTCCGGAGAGTTCTTGCGCAGGTCGACGCCGAGGATGGCCCTCCCGCCAACCGCGGTGAGCAGGGCCCGCACACGGGCGCCCCACCGCGGCGTCATCGCGTAGCGAGGGCCCTTCACACCGCGGATCGGCCACCAGGAGCCATCGGTGCTCTGGCCGCCCAGACGCAGCGAGAAGGGGGCACCCGGGGATAGGTTCCGAAGCAGCGACACCAGCGCTTTGTCTGGATCGCTTGCCGGGCCCGCCAACGCCAAAATCGAGGAGATCTCGGTCGCCACGCCGACAAACCCCTCGGTGGTCGAGGTCGGCGCGACGTCCGCGTCGCCCCCCACGCGGACCGCCGCCCGCTCAGACGCAGGCGTACGCGCCCGCGGCGAGCGCGTACCAGCGCCGCAACCGACGAGCGCAACGGACGCCAGGACCGCAGCGAGAAAGCCAGGGAAGAGCGGGCACGCACGGCGCCGCCTCCGCGGATCCGAACGAGTCAGCACGCGCTCATCAGCCAACGCACGCCCACACGCGGCTCTGCAAGGACCGCTGACGGAGAGCGCAGCCCCCGGGAGCCCGCCGTCATCGATGATCGCGATGACGCGCGTCTCAAAGCTGCAAGCCCAACACGACGACGCGCTCCATCGCGATTCGAGGTCGACGACAGCGTCATCCATCCCTGCATCGTCATGGCCCGAGCGTAGCGGCCACCTGCCGCGCCGACGCAACCCCCAGCCCCAGAGCCACACCCATCACGCCGCCGCAGCCCCGTCCTGCCGACCCACCCCGGCAGGACCCCCAGCCTCACCGTCAGCAGGCCCAGAGCATTGCCGTCAGCGACGGCTGCCGCAATCACAGATATCGGCAGCAGTCCCGCACCCGTCGGCGCCCGGCACACTGCCGGTTCGGGGCAGATCGAGCCAGATCAGGCCGTCTCGGACAACCGCTTTTGCTGTTCAGAATCGACCTGATCGGGCGCGCGCTTGGCGACGAATGGATGTTTCGGTGCTCGGTTGGCCGGCGACGCGTACGAGGGCGTGGCGTTATCTCATTGTGTGAGGATCTCGCGGTGCAGGTCGAGGAGCTTGGGCACATCGCCGGATGCGACGCGTCCCATCCCGCACTCGGTGCAGACGCCCCATTCGCGTTCTCCGGCTGCGGAGTGCGCGAGCGCGGCGTCGATGTGCTGGGCCTGTTGGCTGCTCGTGCCCTCGCGCTGCTGCTCAGGGTGATACGGAACCAATGCGAAGTACAGCTCTGTCTCGGGCCCGGCCCGCAGGTCGCGCAGCGGCGCGAAGTAGTCGGCGTCGTTGCGCGCTTGGGGGACGGTGAACGATGCCCAGTTGACCGGCCGTCGGGCGGCAGACACGATGGCGTTGACGAGGTCGACCTGCATCTGAAGCGATTCGGGCTGCTTGAAGTGCTGGTGGCCGTAGTCGCCATAGCAGAGGTGCAGCCCGACGGGGACCTCCGCGGGCACCCGCTCCACGCAGCGGACCAGTCCCGGGGTGACCTGCTGCATCGGTGTGGCCGACCCGGGGCCCATCGCCCCTTCCAACAGCCCGAACTCGACCGCGACGTCCCACTGCACCGCGCAGCGGTCATGCGGCAACTTCGCCAAGACTCTGTCAAGGTCGGCGAACAGCGCCTTCTCGTAGGAGGGCAGGACGGCGGGCAGGTCCTCGGGCACGATCGTCCCCGCGATCGACGCCACCGGAGTCGGGTACTGCATCTGAAACCGCACGCCGGCCGGGATCGTCCCGTCCTGCTGCAGCCGGTCGAAGATCTCAAAGGACTGTGCGTACTCCTCGGCGTAGCCGAGGTCCGGCCAACTGATCGCCTGCGCCGACACACCCGCCGCCAGACGCAACTGGGCCATCTGTGGCGCATCCGGTGAGGTCTCATACGCCTGCCCCGTTGACACCGACTCGAATTCGGGCATCTGCTGGAACTTCTGGATCTGAAACAGGATCCAGTAGCCGCGCTCCCCGGTCTCGCCGTCGGTCATCCGGCGGACTCCCATCGGGATCCGCGCGCTGATCTCTCGCATCACAGTCTCGGCATCGGGCAGGTTGACCGAACCGTTGAAATGAACGCTGCTTGGCGGCATCGCAGTCCTCTCCATTCCGGCCGCGCCCGCTGATCCGCGACCACACACGGACTCGGTGCGCGGCACCGATCGGCCCGAAGCTATCCCATCCAGCCCTCCAGCACCGTGCGCTTCCTCAAGCGACCATGGAGAGCACACTCGCTTTCAGTCCTCGCGCGCGGCCGCCGGGCGCTCGCTCGGCGACGAAAGCGCTACCGTCCCGGCTCGAACGTGGTCCGGACGCCATCCCTTGAATTGGGTAGCACCATCGAAGATGGCTTCATTTCGGGCGGCGGTGGTCGAGCCCGCCGTCGATCTGCTCGCCGACCTGGCGGGCCCCGGCCCGGCCTTGGAGTTCGGGGTCGGGACGGGTGGGGACGGGTCGGGTGGCGTTGCCGCTGAGCCAGCGCGGGGTTCGCGTCCACGGCATCGAGCTGTCGTCAGCCATGGCGGCCGAGCTCAGCCAGAGCGGCGGCGGCCGCGACGTCAGCGTGACGATCGGCGACTTCGCCACGACCACCGTGGGCCAGACCTTCACGCTCGTCTAGAACGACTCCCGCCCGGCGAGACGACCCGGGTCTTCATCGCGACTTCCGACCACATCGGGCTCGAGGAGTACGACCTGGCCAAGCAGGTCGCTGTCTCGAATCACCATTGGGTCATCGACGGCGAACTCAAGACGTTCTCATCGGCCCATCGCTACCTCTGGCCAGCAGAGCTGGATCTCATGGTGCGCCTTGCCGGCATGTCTCTTCACGCGCGGTGGAGCGACTCGCACCAGGCGCCCTTCACGAGCGACAGCCAAGGGCACGTCTCGGTTTGGACCAAGAAGACCGTCTGATGAACCAATCTCACCAGGCCTTCACGATCCCCATCCAACCTCGGCCACCCACCCCAGCGGCCAGAGTGGAGCACTTTTCGGTTCCTGAAACTGGCGCCCTTTTCGGTTCCTGTTGACGGTGCCTATCTACGCAGTCGGCACCGGGCGACGTCGCGAGGCGATTGCCTGTGCGGCGACTTGCTGCGCTCACTGAATTCGGCAGGCTCGAACAACTTGCTTCGAGCCGGAGGCCCGGCAGCAGCCGCAGGACCGGGTCTGTGAGCGGCGGGGGCGCGTCGCTGAAGAGTCGTCGAAGACCGGCGGCGATCGAGGAAGGAGTTGCCCGACGCGGCGTCCTGATGAGCAGCACCGCCGGACGACGCGACAGGGTCCCGGCACTGCAGGCGCAGAAACCCTTCAACCGGAAGGACCTCCTCATGTCTGAGACTCACCCCACCGGGCACCATGGGCTGCTGACCGCACCCGCCGGCCCGCCTGCCCGGCGCGTCCTCGTTGTCGCCAATCAAACCGCGACCAGCCCGGCGCTGATTTCCGAATTGCGCGGCTGGGCCACCCGCGGCCCCGTTGTCTTTCATCTCGTCGTGCCCGCGCTCAACACCCGCCTTCGACACTGGCTCTCGGACACTGACGCGGCCGTGTCGGCCGCTGGCCGCCGCTGCGCCGAAGCGCTGACCAATTTCGAGTCTCACGGCCTCACGATCACCGGAGAGATCGGAGACAGTGTCCCGCTGCTGGCCATCGAGGACGCCCTTTCGTGGTTTGATGCCGATCAAATCGTGATCTCGACGTTGCCAGAAAATGGGTCGCATTGGCTCGAGCACCACCTCATCCACCGCGCTCGCGATCGCTTCGGACTCCCGATCCGGCACGTGATCGCTGATGAGCAGGTCTCCCTCGCGGCCTGACACCCAGCGGGCGGGCGTGCGGTGCTGCCGACCTCCCTGGTCGCTGACGTGAGCGCGGGGCGAATGCAGGCCGAGTGACAGCCCCGGCTGCGGTCGTGTGATGTAGCTCGTGCTGTGCCCGAGGCCACCGCAGATCTCGTGCCCCACGACGCGGGCGTTGCCGCTCCGGGCTGACCAATATGGAACGCCGAGACCTATCCCCGGCGCCGGGGGCGCTTTTGGTTCCTGTGCTGGTATCACCGCGACCGTCGTCACCTCCATCGAGGAGGTGGTGGTCAAGCCCCAACCCCGAATGCCCTCGCGACATGCGCGCCGGTGGAGATGAGGTATGCGAGGCCGAGCAGGTGGCGAAACCAGTTGACGCCGTGAGCGAGTTCCTCATAGGCCCAGATCGCCATCGCCAGATAGGAGATCGTCTGCGCGTCGACGTGACCGGTCGCGCGCAGCATCATGGCAACCTGCCCCGCCACGAACGCCACGATCAAAGGGTTGTTCGGGAACTGGACGATCGGGAAACGGCGAGGCCACCCGAACCCCCTCACGCGCCGGTAGCCGGCTGAAACCTCCGCCCGGCTCATACCTGATGAGGACCCCGGGCACGTCGACCTCGGGAGCTCGGGGGTCGCCGCCGGCTGGGCGGACCCGGCGGTGGCGACGGGGGCACGCGGTGGAACTCCGGGCCGGGGTTCGAGCGTCCGCTGCTCGAGAGCTGCGGGATCGACCCCGACCCGGTCTGGCGCCGAGCGCTGCCGACGGCTGTGGGACGCCGGCGACCGAGCACCGGCGGTCAGTAGCCGGTGCTCGAGGAGGCGGGCGTCGTCGAGCTCGCGCCACCGCCTGCGCTCGATGAGGTGATCGCCGAGCCCGCTGGGCTGACCAGCCACCACTTGGCGCCAAACGCGCTGCTTCCCTGGCCCGCCGTCGTGCCGCTGCCGGTGTCTCCGGCGAAGTAATACAGCGGGTGGCCCTTGTAGGTCACCTGCTTGGTGGCGCCGCTGCGGGTGATCGTCCCCAGGTCACTCGCCTTGACGGCGCCCTTGGCGTGCGGGGTCGACTTGGCCAGCACCGGCGGCCACGCCTTGGCGCACGCTCCCGTGCAGCTTGACATCGCGCCGTGGTCAGCCGCCCACAGGTACAGCGCGCGGCCGCCCGCCCCGGTGAGGAAGGTGCCGGCCGAGCCCGACGTGGTCGCGATCGACACGGCCCTGGCGCCTGCCTTGGCACCCGTGGCGGCTGGGGCGCTCGCCGGCGTCGTGCCGTTCGCCGGGCTTGTACTGGCGGGCTTGCTCGAGGCGCTGCTGCCGCAGGCGGCGACGAGCAGCGCTACCCCGGCCAGCGCGGCGCCACCGCCGATCCGGCCTCGCAGGTGTGTCAGTCTGGTCATGGTCACGCTCCTGGCGTCATCGTGATGGCACGACCCGCTCACGTGGCGGATCACATCCAAAGACTCCGCTGGCCCCGGATCCTTCCCGGCGATCGACGCGGTGAGGCGTCAAGGCCCTCGCCGGGGAATCAGCTGTTCACGAGTCCGGGAAGGTTTCGGGCTCGGGCGGGTCCTGCTGACTACAAGCTCTCCCGCCGGCGGTTGATCGCCGGTGGGACGGTCCCCGAACAGGAGATGAGACATTGTCCACACACACACCCAATCCCGTGAATGCCGCGGTCGCCCCCGCGCGGCGGACGATTGCCCCGGGACTACGCCTGCGGATGCTGGGCGCCGCGGTGGCAGCGACGTTGGCCATCGACGCCTATGTCCATCTCCATGACGCGCGTTTCTACGAGTTCTCGACCGCTTCGATCAGTAAGGGAACGCTGTTTCAGGTCCAGGCGGTCGTCGCGATCGCGGTCGCGATCGCGCTGCTGGTGCGGCCACAGTGGATGGTGTGGGCGCTCGCGGTGCTGGTGACCGTCAGCGCAGTCGCGGCGGTGGTGCTGTACACCTACGTCGACGTCGGTGCGATGGGCCCGCTGCAGAACATGTACGAGCCGACCTGGCAGGTTCCCGGCAAGCTCGTCTCCGCCTACTTCGAAGGCGTCGGCGGGCTGCTGTCGGTCACCGGGTTGGTCTTGGCGATGCGAGCTCGTTCGGGGTTGAACGTGGCGCGCGGCGGTTCTGGACGCCGTGGCGGGCGAGCCTGAGTAACTTCGGGATGACCGCGGATGTTGCGGGCCGGCCGGGCTCTGCGCGGGATTGCCCGGCCCGCTAACCCCCGGCGTTTCTCCAGGTGCGCGCGCTTCGCCCACCCATGTATGAGGCCGGTCCGACCTAGGCCGAGGCGTGCTCGTCGGCGGTGGCCAGCGCGAGCAACGTCGCGTCGCCGACCGTGCGGCCGGCGATCACGCACGTGCGTCCGTCGCGCCACCAGGTCACCAGCTTCGCCGATCCGGCATGAGCGAACGTGTAGCGCACGCGGCCGATCGTCCGCGACGGGCCGTCGGGGGCCGCGAGTGCTGTACCCGAGACGATCGCGTAGCCGACGCGTGTCCCGTCAGCGGCGCGGTAGAACACGGTCGTCACCGTCCGGCCGTCAAGCGCGTCTCGGCGGGTGCCGCTCGCCTGCCATCCGATGGAGCGCACATACGACGGGAATGGGATGCGCCCGACGCGCAGGTCGAGCAGATTGCGGTCGGAAGCGCTCTGGGTGGGCGCGGGCATGGTCGCCGCCGACAGCGCCAGGTGAGCGGTCTGCCCAACCGTCGCGGAGCCATCGCCGTGGATGATCACCACGACCGCGGCCACGACACCGGCCAGCGCGGTGGCCGCCGGCAGGAACAGGCGGCGTCGCCAGCCGGGCGCGGCCAGGCGCAGGCCGCGCGGCGTGACCCTGTGGCGTGCGTGGTCCCGATCAGGCGCGCTCGTGGTCTCGGCAGTCATCGCCGCGATCGAGGCTCGCAGCGACGGCGGTGCGGCGATCTCGTCGACCGAGCGCATCAGCGACACCACGTGCGTCTGCTCGCGCAACGCGCCGGCCAGCTCCGGGGATGCCCGCGCCCGAGTGCGTAGCGCCTCTGGCTCGGCGTCGGGCAGGAAACCGTCGGCGAGTCGAGCGAGCTGGGCCTCGGTGGGCGTCGGGGCGTCGGGCATGTGGTCGTCCATCGGGCAAGACTCCGTTTCGGACGAGATCCTTCCCGCGCGGCGGCCCCGCCCCGGGAATCGGTCCCGTCCACCTCGGAGAACCGGGCGGCGATCCGCCGGCGCGCGCGGTACAGCCGGGTGGTGATCGTCGCTTCGCGCGTGTCCAGCGCCGTCGCCGCGTCCGCATAGGAGAGCCCGAGGATGTCGACTGCGACGATCGCCAGGCGAAAGTTCTCGGGCAGCCGCGCGACCGCGTCCAGAGCCTCGCTGGTCTCCGCCATCCGGTCGGCCGGCGAGCGGGGACCGCCGGGGCTCAGAGCCGCCGCGGCGACGTCGTCTGCGGCCGGCGCGACGCGGCACTCAGCCGCGTGTAGAACGCGTTGCGCAGCGCCTGCAGCAGGCAATGTTGCGGCGCTCGGGAAGGAATCACGGCCGCCGTCGTCTTAGGGGTGAGCGCCCCTCACCCCTACCGAAGGAGACTCCGCATCCCATGTCCCGTTTCTCGAACCCGGTCACCGGCTGGTCACTGGCCGCGGCCGGCGCCACCCTGACCGTCGTCGTGGTGGCTGCCGTGATCCTGTTGTCCGCGTCGGGAACGGCGGCCGCCGGCTCCTCGGTGTCGACCACGATCTCGCTGCGCGCCACCAAGCTGGGCAAGATCCTCGTCGCGTCCAACGGACACACCCTGTACGCGTTCTCGCGCGACGGACGCAACCACGACCGGTGCGCGATGGTCAGAGGCTGCACCGGGGTGTGGCCGATCGTGACCGCCCACGGCAGGCCGAAGGCCGGTCGGGGCGTGAACGCCTCGCTGCTGCGGACGATCCGGGTCGGCCGGGTCAGCCAGGTCACCTACGCCGGACACCCGCTGTACACCTACATCGCAGACAGCGGTCGCGGGGACACCGCGTACGTCGGCGTATCGCAGTTCGGCGGCTCCTGGCCGGCGGTCGCCGCGACCGGGCGGGTCATCAAATAGCTCCACGCCTCACCGGTGGTGACCATCATGATCGACACCGCACCGGCCAACGCTAGCCGTCCGCCGCCCTCCGGCAACGAGGTGACTGCCGGGCCCAGCGACAAGCAAGTGCGCATGCCGGGAAGCGCGCGGGTCGTGGCGTCTTGGAAGGAAACGCCTGAGCTCAGCGCACCGGCTTGCCGGACGCTGGATGGTGTCCGCGTTGACACCAAGTAGTGACAACCAATAGCCCCCTTCACAAGGGAAGGACACACATGACTGTGGAAGACGTGCGCCCTGGCGCACCCTCGGAGACCTCCGCCCAAGAACAGGAACTGCAGGCGTTGTGGCAGCGAGTCGTCGGCAGACGCTCGTTCCTGAAACAGGCGGGTCTCGTCAGCGCTGCAGCTGTCTCGGCGTCCGCGCTCACCGCGGGGTCCGCCGCCGCGCAGTCAAGCGGACCGACCGCAGGCGACATCGCCATCCTGAGGTTCCTCGCGGCGGCGGAGCTTCTGGAGTCGGACCTGTGGGAGCAGTACAACGAGCTGGGCGGCCTCCACGGCGGCAACCCGGCCTACGTCAGAGCGACGGAGAACATCGACTCTGACCAGCCAGCGTACATCTCCGGCAACACCCGTGACGAGATCAGCCACGCGGCGTTCCTCAACGCGTACTTGGTTTCCAAGGGAGCTCAGCCGGTGAGCCTGGAGCCGTTCCGGACCCTCAAGGGGAGCCAGGCGACGGGCGCCCGTAAAGGTCGCCGGCGGCTCACGAACGTGATGGAACTCAATGTCGATACGAGCTGGTACCTGCGGTACCGTTCGACGGCCAATCCTGACTTCGGAGCCACGTTCGGGCAGGCGGTGACCATCAAACACCAGCCCACGATCCCGCTGAACGACGAGGACACGCCGCCGCACATGGCGCAACCCGTGCCTCCGAAGACGGCCAAACAGTCGCGGATGCAGGCGATCGCGAACAGCGCGGCGTTCGCCTTCGCGATGATCGAGCAGGGAGGCTCGAGCCTGTACAGCACGCTGGCGCTGCAGGTGACCGACGTCGAGGTCCTCCGGATCGTCCTCAGCATCGGCGGAACCGAGGTCGATCACTTCGGGGTCTGGCACGACACTGCTGCCAATGCCGTGGAGCCGCCGCTCGCCGGGCTCAAAGACCCCAAGACGGGAACGTTCTTCCGCAATCTCAAGGCGCAGCACCGTGACAGCACGCGGCCGAACAACATCTTCCCGAGGCCGTGTGAGTTCATCAACCAACACCTGCCCAACTGCTCGATCGTTCGACCGACGCTATCCCAGGACGGGGGCGCGATGGCGGCGCTCAAGTTCCTCACCGGGACCGGGCTGTTCAAGGGCCAGTCGAACGCGTTCTTCGCCGCGGCGACGGGGCTCGCCCAGGCCGCTGACGCGGCCGTGCGCGGGGTCTGAACGAGATGGCCCTGGGAATCCTCAGCCCCGTCCATTTGCTTCCTGCTGGTGATCGTGGTGCTGCTGTTCGGCGCCAAACGACTGCCCGAGTTGGGCAGCTCGCTGGGAAGCGGGTTGCGCGGCTTCAAGGAATCGCTCGAGGGAGAGGATGCGCACGCTCAGGTCGCCAGCGTGGTCGACGCCGACGCGTCTACCCGGCCGACCGCCCCGGCACTGGAGCCGGCGCCGCCGCCGGTCGCGCAGCGATCGGCTGCGCAGCCGCTGATGATCACGCCGCCCGCGGACGAGCCGCGGTTGCCTCCGGCCGCCTGACGATCGAATCCTCGATACCGGCGCCGCGGCCTCCGCCGCGGCGCCGGGCCGCTGTGGCCGCCCGCGCGTGCGTGCGGCAAGCTCGCCGGTCTACTTGCGATGTCGGCAACGCGCTCGCGGCGCTTGCGTCGGGTGGCCGGGTCGCGCGATCCGTCCGGCCGGTGCGCCCGTCCTCCTGCCGGTGGGCTCTGGAGCCCCGCGTGTGAATCTCTCCGCCGAGAAATACGCGTCGTGACATGAGATGCCCCGGGCGGCGAGCGTGTACTCGCCCACGTGACGCGCAGCGCCTGGGGCGGATGATCCAACAACGCCCGCAACCTCGCCAGCACCGGCGTGTACCCGGGTATGACCGTCGAGCGCGCGGGAGAGATGACGTGGACCTACAGCCCGCCTGCTGGTGCCGGGGAGCACTCCGGAGCCTGCCGGGAGCCGGGCTGACGCTCCGTCGCCACCTCCCCCACTATGAGTCAGATTCGGAGACCTCAGCCTGACGCGCCGACGCGCAGGTCGGGCGCCGGGGCGCCGAGCTGGCGCGCGAGCAGCAGCGTGTCCCACACGTGCCACAGGTCGGTCAAGCGCCCGTCCTGGTCGTAGCGGAAGAAGTGCATGTGCGGGACCTCGATCCGCGCGCCGGTCACCGGCAGGGCCGCCATCGGGCCAAGATCCAGCGGGGCCCGGTGAGTGCCGGTCATGGTCGATCGGCACGCGACGATGTCGCCCTCAGCGAGGATCGCATGGATCTCGAAGCGCAGGTCGGGAAACGCGGCGCGCAGCGTCGCGATCACCATCTTGAGATGGGCGACGAAGTCGGTGCCCTCCGGCTCCTGGTGATCGACCGCTCCCGGGGCGGTCGCCTGCTCAACCTGATCGAGCTCGCCCCGGTTGAACATCCGCTCGAACCCGTCGAGCGTCACTTCCTTGAGCTGCTCGGTGGTCATCCTCATCCTCCTGTAGAATTACGTTCTAGTGTTTAGTACACTATGCTACCGCTGATGGCTCCTGTCAAGACGAGACAGCAGATCGCCGCCGAGGAGACCCAGCGGGTGATCGTCCAGGCCGCCTCGAAGCTGTTTTTCGCGGGCGGCTATCACGCCACCTCGATTGCTCAGATCGCTGCCCAGGCCGGGGTGGCGGTGCAGACGATCTACAACTCGATCGGCGCCAAGCGCGATGTTCTCTCGCGTGTCCTCGACTTCGCCGCTGCCGGCGAGCGGGCACCCGTCCCGGTGCCGCAGTTCATGCGCGAGCAAGCCGAGGGCGAAACCGATCCACTCGAGATAATCGGACAGCTTGTCGAGTTCTGGCGGGGCGCTCTCCCCCGCACCGCACCCGTTTTCCGGATCCTTCGTGAAGCCGCCGCGATTGACCCCGACGCGGCCATGCTGGAGCGCGACCGTGCCGCGCAACGACTGCGCAACTACGCCACCGCCGCACGACTACTCGACGAGCGCGGTGCCCTGCGCGACGGACTGACGATCGACCAAGCCGCCGCCACCATATTCACCATCGGGCATCCCGAGACTTACCGCACGCTCGTAATCGTCGGTACCTGGGACAACCGGTGCTGGGCGGTATGGGCGCGCGCCACACTCGAGGCTGCGCTGATCCAGCCCTGACCCCGCACCTCTGGAGGATCAGCACCTCGTCGGACACCACCTGCGCGAGCTCGTGTTGTCGCCCGGCTCGGGTCGCGCAACGCTAGACGGGCGCGGGACGATCGTCCTGGCGATCCCAAACCGTGTGTCGCTCGCTGTCGCGGCTGCGTGGCCGAGGGGCGTCGATGAATGAGGCATCGTCGCCGACTGGGACCTGTCTCTGGATGCGGGGGAGGTGTTCGCCGAAGAAGAGCGTCGCTGAGAGCTCGCCGCGGGTGCTGGCCCCGGTCTTATCGAAGATCGCTTTCAGGTGGTCGCCGATCGTGTGGGGCGAGATCGTGAGGCGCTGCGCGGCCTGGATCGTGGTCGCGCCTCGCAGTACCAGCTGGGTCACCTCCTGCTCGCGCGGGGTGAGGCCGTAGGCCTTGAGCAGGAGCGGGGCGACGAGCGTGGGGTGCGCGCGCTGGATGAAGATCGCAACCTGGCCGGAGCGCGGAGCGCCGAGCAGACCGCCGTGGAGGACCAGCCACCCACCGGCCGGCGTCTTGACGACCGAGCTGGGAAGCGCTGCCAGGCCCGCGGCACCGGCCGACGCCATCGCCGCCCTGGTGGCGCTGGCGATCGCGTGGATCGATGACGCGCGCACACCGGCCTCGATCGTGCCTCCGGAGAGCTCGACCAGCAGCGGCTCGGCTGATGATGATGCCCGGATCAGACCGCCGGAGCCGTCAACTTCGATCAGTCCGGGAGCATCGCGCAGCGTGATACTTGAGTCGCACCCCTCCGCGATCAGCCCCCGACGGACCGCGCGCGCGAGAACCGCGGAGGCGTCGGAGAGCAGTGCGACGTCGCGCTCTTCGAACTCCGGCTGGCCGGCGCGGCGGACGAGGATCAATGCGCCCCAGGTGGCGCCGTCGGCCACGAACGCGCTGCGGAGCTCCGGGCCGAGGCCAGCGGGGGTCAGCAGATCGCGAAAGCGGGGGCTCCGCTCCGGGTGACCAGCGGTCGCCTGGCTGATCGTCGCCGCCTTGCGTTCAGCGCGGGCGAGCTGCTCGAACTTGTTGACATCCTCGACGGCGTACTCGTTGTCGGCCAGGATCGGAAAGCGGTCGGGGATGTCCTGGAGGCGATGCTGCGTGATCAGGTCTGACCCGGGGTCGAGCGTATGCCAGCACGCGCCGTCAAACGCGACGGCCCGCTTCAGGCGAGCCGCGGCCTCGTCGAAGAACTCCGCGCGCTTGGGAGCACGAAGCGCGAGGCGTTCAAGGTCAGCCAACAGGCGCTCCGGCGCCCAGCTTCCTCGCCCTGTGCTCGTGGCGCTCCCCTTCCCCGATCGACAGCTTCCCAGCAGCGTACCCCCACAGATTCGGGATGGCGGGTTGGCTGGGCGCGCGCGAGCATCGATCCTGTCCTGACAACTGCAGGGGAGCAAGCGATGCCAGCCGGAACCGACACCATCAATCCACCCGCGACCGGGCTGAGCGTGCGCGCCGCGACCCCGGAGGACGCCGATGGCTGTGGGCGGATCTTCTACGACGCGTTTGCGTCGATCGCGACGCGGCACAACCTCCCGATCGAGCCGCCCTCACGCGAGTTCACGCACTTCACGGTCAGGCAGATGCTCGCCAGCACCGAAATCCTCGGCCTCGTGGCCGAACGCGACGGGGAACTGCTGGGCAGCGCGTTCGTCGACGAACGGGCGGTGATCGCCGGGATCGGACCGGTCACCGTAGATCCGGCGGCCCAGGATGATGGCGTCGGCCGCGCGCTGATGGAGGCCGCGCTGGGACGCGAGCGACAGCGCGGCGCGGTTGGCGTCCGGCTCGTTCAGACCGCCTACCACTACCGCTCCCTGGCGCTCTACACCAAGCTCGGATTCTCGGTCCGCGAGCCTCTCTCGGTCCTACAGGGAACGCCGCCTGCGCTCAGCATCCCGGGACTCGCGGTGCGCCCCGCGCACGAACAGGACCTTCGTTCGTGCAACGAGCTGTGCGCCCGCGTTCACGGCCACGACCGTGCCGGCGAACTTCGCGACGCGATCACCGCCGGGACCGCGCACGTCGTCGAACACCCCGGAGGCATCTGCGGGTACGCGACCGGCTTCGGGTACGGCTGGCACGCCGTCGCCGAAACCAATCAGAGCCTGATCGCCCTGATCGCCTCCGCGGAGGCGTTCATCGGCCTTGGGATCCTCGTGCCGTCACGAAACACGGAGCTCCTTCGCTGGTGCTTGGCCCAGGGGCTGACGCTCGTCCAGCAATCCACGCTGATGAGCACCGGGCTGTACAACGAACCATCCGGAGCGTGGCTGCCCTCAATTGCCTACTGACCCGCGCGGCGCTCCGATGGAGGGGGGATGCGTCTGATCATCGATGTCATGCGATCTCCTTGGAGGCTTTGTTTTGGTGCCATCTGGCACATGTGCGGGTCAACGGTTGCCGGTGCGGGCGAGTGGCGATCACCACGTGGTCAAAGCTGGCGGCACCGACTGCGCTCTCGCGCACCAAGTGTTTCGCCGCCTGACCAGCGCGCTGCCCAGCGAGCTGGGAGCGGGTGAGCACACCGGCGTTGACGTGCGGCAGCTACCCGGTCGCCCCGGCGAGCGCAATCGAGCGCATCTCGTCAGGATTGAGGTAAGAGTGCTCCCCGCGCCGCGGAGGGCGCGCGAATGTGCAGTAATGGCAGACGTCTCGGCAGAGCCTCGTCAACGGTACGAAGACCTTCGGTGAGAAGGTCACCAACTGTCCTGAGCCACGGTCGCGAAGCGCCGCGGCCTGTGCCAGGACGGTGTGGAGCGGGGCGTCGAGAAGGTCCTGCCCAGCGGGTCGGCGAGGCGGTACCGGAGCTCACTGCGCTGCGCCCCGTCCCCGTCCGAAGCGGTCGTGCAGCCGGGGCAGGACATCGGCGCACAGGCCGCGCAGGAAGCGCTCCTGGTCGTGCCCGGGCCCATGAAAGACGAGGTGGTTGAACCCCACCTCGACGTAGGGTGCGATCCGCTCGACGGCCTCGTCGGGATCGTCGGTGACGATGAACCTCGAGTGTGCCCGGTCGATGATCTCATCGGCGGCGGCCTCCATCTCCACCGCATCGTCGATTCCGGACTTCTCCTCCGGAGTGAGGGCAAGTGGCGCCCAGAAGTCGCAGGCCTCACGTGCGTACGCCGCGTCGGCATCGTAGGACAACTTGATCTCGATGAGCCGGTCGATCTCATCCGGGTCACGCCCAGCGCTCCGCGCGCCCTCGCCCAGCGCGCCCAGCAGGTCCCGGTAGAGCTGCGCGTCCTTGCCCGAGGTGGCGATGTAGCCGTCGCCGAGGCGGCCCGCGAGCCTGGCCGCAAGCGGACCGGAGGCCGCTACGAAAATCGGGATCGGGACGCTGGGCTTGTCGTAGATCGTCGCGCGGTCGGTGCGGAAGTACGTCCCTTCGAACGTGACTCGCTCCTCGCTCCACAGGCGTTTGATCAGCTCGAGCGCCTCACGGAGCATCATGCGCCTTTCTTTGGCGCTCGGCCACGCCGCAGCCGTTGCCGGTGTCTCGTTGAGCGCCTCCCCGGTGCCGACTCCGAGAAACAGCCGCCCCGGATTGAGGCACGCGAGGGTGGCGAAGTTCTGCGCCACGATCGACGGGTGGTAGCGCATCGTCGGGGTCAACACGCTGGTGCCGAGCAACGCACAGGAGGTCCTCTCCCCGATCGCTCCCAGGCACGCGAAGGTCGCGGGAGCGTGGCCGCCCCGGTGGCGCCAGGGCTGGAAATGATCCGAGATCGCGACGGTGTCCAATCCGAGTGACTCCGCGAGAATCGAGTAGTCGATCAGCTCACGCGGTCTGAACTGCTCGGCCGAAGCCTTGTAGCCATAGCTCATCTGCACGGCGATTGCCCTTTCGAGTTGGTGCTGGCGGAGGCCTCATGGTGACGTCTCGCGTGTCCGACATCTCCTCGGCGCTGCGCCCGTCGGCGCGTCACAGAGCGTCCAGGCCGCCTTCGAAGACCCCGGCGATTGCCTCGACCGCGTCGGCCTCGAAGGCCCCGGCCGGCGTGAACGTCGCCCGCCAGTCGATCACCGAGCTCTCGCCCTCCCGGACGGCGATCGTCGCCTCGTAGTCCGAGACCGGCAGCGGCCCGGGATCGAGGATGCGGTACGTACGAGTGGTCGGTCTGGACCACGCAACACTCCACGACCTTGCTGCCGTCGGCCAACGCCAGCTCCCGAACCTCACCGCCCTCCTGGGAGGCGCATCCCACGATCGGGGGGTGCCAGTCATCGATGCCCTGGAAGTCTCCAATCCGTCGCCATATGTCTGCGGCTGAGACGTCGAAACGCCTGGACCGCTCCACTTCTGCCATGCCTTCTCCTCTACATGCGATGCTTGTCGTGCCAACACTATGTCAGCACGCGGGTGCCCATCTACACGGCGGACCCACTCGCCCACACACGACTCCGCGTTTTGGTTCTCCGTGACCAATCCTGACCCTTCCGGTGGGATGACAGCCCGGCCCGGCTCGGGGTGTCGGTTTCGTCAGGTCAGCCCGCCACGCGGGTGCGCCGATGGCCTCGACCGCGGGCGTGATGTCCTCCCTGGGGGCGCTTGAGGTCATCGAGCGTCTTGGCGACCGGCACGTCGGTGAACGGCGGCCACAGGAGGGGCATCGTCGGCCCGGCCTCACATAGCGCTTGAGCATGTCGGTGATCTGCTCGGCGGTGGCCGCCAGGAGGTTGGTGCCCTTTGCCCTGCATGGTCTGGTCGGTCTTCTCGTCGGTGATGTGCGGGCCGCTCGCCGCGCAAACTCCTCAGGCGTCCATTCCGCTCCGATGCCAACGTTGAGGCGCCACCGGAGAGGTGGCTGACGGTGGCGCGTTCGGCGGCGAGCACGCCGGGCCCGCGGAAGGGCGTGTCGATGATGCTCATCCCGATCCGCAGCTTCTTGGTCCGCGCCGCGAGCCACACCAGCGGCGGCCAGCCCTGGTACCACTGGCCCGCGGGACGACACCGGCACCTGCTCGTGGGTTTCGTCTCATCTCACCGAAGCCGCCCGGCATCTGCTGGAACTCGTCGAGGACCTGCTCAACCTCGCGCAGCTGGAGGCCAGGCGCCGCCGAGGTGCGGTTGGCGGCGACCGGGATCGCGCCGGTCATCGCCGACGCCGTCTCGATCCTCGAACCGCTCGCGCTCGATCGTCACGTCGAGGCCGGACCGAGCTGGGCGACGGGCTGGCCGCCCGCGCCGACCGGCGCTGGCTGCGGCAGGCGCTGCTCAACCTGATCGGCAACGCGATCAAGTTCGACCGGACCGGCGGCGGTGGCGACATCGCCATCGCATCCCTCGGCGAGCACGTCCTGATCGACGTGCGGGACGCCGGCCCGGGCATCCCCGACCTCGCTGACGAGCTGCTCTACCGCCCCTCGACCTGCGAGTGACCGTACGCCGCGAGGGCGGCACCCGCGCCACGGTCGAGCTGCCCGCCGCGGTCGCGCCCGCTCGCGATGCGGCGGCGCGGGCCTCGCGCTGAGCGCCCTCCGCCGGGCACCGCGGACGGGGAACGAGGCACCGCCCGGTCAGCCGGTGGCCGCCCAGCCGGTGACCCTGACGAGCTGCAACACCATGATCCGTTCGAAGGGCCGGTCGCGGTACTGGGTGAACCGTTCGGCCAGGCGGGCGGCGAGCGCCTCGGTCCGCTGCTCGGTGGCGGCGGGATCCAGCGCAGTGCGGCGCGCACCCACCACAGCCGCGACCACTCGTCGCGGTCCCAGTGCTCGATCAGCAGCGCTGCGCGCGAGTCCCGTTCGAGGTTGTGCTCCCGCTGCAGTGGACCCGTCAGTTTCGGCTTCACCCGATCGACCGGCACGCCCACGGTCGCATCGATCATCGCGTAGACACAGGGCACGGCGTCGACGCCTCGCCGGGCGTGCACCGTGCAAAGCGTCCCGTGGTCATGTGCCGCGAGCCGAGCTCGCGCCTCGTTGTCGGCGAGCCTCATCGACGTGGCCCTTCGGGCTCGAATGGCAGAACGATCAGAGTATCTCGTGCTGCCATGCTGAACGTCTGCTTCACCAAAGATGTTCGGTGATCGTCAGCGTGGAGGCTGAATGGCGGGTAGCGGTCGGTGATGAGCAGGAACGCGTACGCCCCGACGCGGTTGTGCCAGCGGATCACGCCTTCGATGAAGTCAAACAGGGGGCGTGGGTAGCGCGCGGTGAACAGGACCGCGAACAGGCATGAGGATGGCGGAAAGAAACGCGGCGATCGTGAGGAAGAAGAGCAGGACGTAGCGGGGGATCGCCAGGAGCCATTTGACGAGCGGCAGGCCGCAGGTGAGCTCGTGGTCGGCGTCGGGGTAGGGGAACTGGAGATGGACGGATTGCTCGTCGTCGGTCGAGGGGTAGCGGTCATTGATGCGCACGAGGTAGACGGCGATTCGGTTGTGAAGCGGGTGAGCTGTAGGTTCCAGTCGTACCACCAGCGCGGTTACTTCTTGCGGAATAGGAGCATCAGCACGACCGGGATGATGAGGATTCCGATGCCGCCGGCGGCATAGCGGGCACCGGAGGCTCCGGCGTTGGTCGCGAAGCTGCCGCCTTCCAGAAACCCGGCGAGGATCGCGATGGTGGATCTGGCGATGATCTGGTTGCCGGGAGCGCTCAGGCCCTGGCCACTACGGGGTGAGGACCTCTCCGTTCGCTGCGGCCGGGCGGGTGTCGAGGACCGCGGAGGAGCGGATGGGTACGCGCAGCGCTGAAAGCCCGCTTCAGACTCGAACGGCCCCGGGAAACTGCGCCCACGGCGACGCTACTCCGATCTCGGTTAACTAGCAAGCTATTTCTAGAATGAAAGGTTCTAATATTTACGTGATGGCGGAGTGGAGCTGCCTGACCCAACACGCGCGGGCGCTCGTCTGTATCGCGCGTGACCCGGCGTGCGTCTGCGCGAGATCGCCGACGCTCTGGGCGTGACCGAGCGCCGGGCATTCGGGATCGTTCGTGACCTGACCAAGGCCGGCTACGTGGTGAAGCACAGGGACGGCCGTCGCAATCGCTACCGAATCCAGGAACACATGCCGCTGCGAGTGCTCGTCCCCAGAGAACCCACGATCGGTGAGCTGCTCGGGGTGCTCGTGGACACCGGCACAACCGACCCGCCGGCGGCCTGAGCTGTCAACGCCGGCGGGTTCCAGGCCAGGAGCGCGGTTTCTTCGTTCAGCGACGCAGGTCCAGCCGCCAGTCGTTGCAGGTCATGAGGTGGCCTTTCGGGAACTCGAACTCGCACGCCTCCAGCAGTTCGAAGCCGAGCTTGCGGCAGATCGCGTTCGACGGTGCGTTCTCGATGTTCGGGAAGGCGTGCATGGTGTGGTGCCTGTCGTCGTGCCTGGCGCGCTCGATCGCCTGCGTCGTCCCCGCCACCGCGACGCCGCGGCCCTGGAACTCGGGGACGACCATCCAGCCGACCTCATAGACCTGTTCGCCGCGCCACTCCTTCGTCCAGAAGCCGACCGAGCCGACACCGGCTGCGCTCGCCACGTCGACGATCTTGAACATGCGATCGCCGGGCTCGAGGTGCTCGTAGCGGCTCTGACGCTCGCGCAGCTTGGCCGGGCTCTCCGGGCCGCCGAGGTGCTCGGTCATCCGCGCGTCGCCCATCAGCCGTTCGAGCAGAGGCAGGTCGCCGCTGTCCCAGGGCTCGAGGGTCACCGTCGCGCGCATGCCGAACAGCCTATGCGCATCAGTCGTAGTGGGTGAGCCGCGGCCACAGCGCGGCCCAGGCAGCGGTCGGCCGGCAGAGCATGACCGGCAGGCCGCTGGTGAGCGACCCCGAGGCCGACTCATCGGTCGCCGGCAGTGGACAGTGCGCGCGCGCTCAGGTCGAGCACCCGCTGGACCCGGCGCGACGCGGGCACCGCTCGCGCGCGCGTGGATGCCAGCCGCGCGAGCTCTCCAGAGCGCTCGATCCGGAGCGCGGCGGCGAGCCGCGCCCGGACCTCACGGAACGCCGCCAGCGCGTCGGCCTGCCGTCCGGCCCGGTACAGGGCGAGCATCAGCTGCCCGTGCAGACGCTCGTGGTACGGATGCTCGCGAGCCAACCGCTCGAGGTCGCCGATCACCGCCGTCTCGTAACCGAGCAACAGGATCGCCGGCAACGCGCGCATCTTCGGCCCGAAGCGCGAGCTCTTCGCCCTGGCCGTCGACGACGGCCAACGGTCCCAGTAAGCCGCACCTCATCACCGACTTCCTTGGCCGATCCGCCGCGACCCTACCACCGGCAGGGTGGCCTCGAGCGATCGCTCTCAGTGGCTGTCGAACATCCCGGAGATCGCGTCCAGCCCTTCACCGGTGCCGCGAATCCGGAGCTCGTGCCAGTGCTCGCCGTCGACGACATGCCAATGGACGAAGGAGCAGCAGATCCGTTCCGACGCGACGAGCACATCGAGCTCGGCCGCGACGCCCGGCGCTCGCGGCCGCCGGGCGACGATCTGACCCGGTCGCGCGTGATCTCCGGTGCGAATCTCTCGAACAGCGCCGTCCAGCGACGGGCCGCTCGGCGGCGTCACCGGCGCACGTATCCGGTTTTCGATATGCCGGCGATATGTGCGGGCTGGCAGCATTCAGCGCAATGCGCGTGCTGATCGTCGAGGACGAGCCGTACATGGCCGACGCGATCCGCGCCGGCCTGCGCCTGGAGGCGATCGCGGCCGACATCGCGGCCGACGGCGACAGCGCACTCGAGATGCTCGGCGTCAACGCGTACGACATCGCGGTGCTCGACCGCGACATCCCCGGGCCGTCGGGCGACGAGATCGCCGAGCGCATCGTCGCCTCGGGCAGCGGTATGCCGATCCTCATGCTCGCCGCGGCCGACCGGCTCGACGACAAGGCCACCGGGTTCGAGCTCGGTGCCGACGACTACCTCACCAAGCCGTTCGAGCTCCGGGAGCTCGTGCTCCGGCTCCGAGCCCTGGACCGGCGGCGCGGCCACCACCGGCCACCCGTGCGGGAGATCGCGGGACTGCGCCTGGACCCGTTCCGCCGCGAGGTCTACCGCGACGGTCGCTACGTCGCGCTCACCCGCAAGCAGTTCGCGGTGCTCGAGGTCCTGGTCGCCGCCGAGGGCGGTGTCGTCAGCGCCGAGGAGCTGCTCACACGGGCGTGGGACGAGAACGCCGACCCGTTCACCAACGCGGTGCGCATCACCGTCTCGGCCCTGCGCAAGCGCCTCGGCGAGCCGGAGGTCATCGCCACCGTCGCCGGCGCCGGCTACCGCATCGGCACCCAGCCCGAGCCCGGGGAGGGCGCCCGTGAATAGAGCCCCCGGGCTGAGCGTTCTAGGGGTCAGAACCGCACCTGCACCCGCAGGCCCCCGCCCCGCACCGGTCCGGCCTCGATCTCGGCGCCGTGGACGTCGGCGATCGCACGGACGATCGACAACCCCAGGCCGACGCCGGTGGCGGTCGCGGTTCGCTCGCCGTCCATGCGGCGGAACGGCTCGAAGAGCTCGGGGATCATCCCCTCCGGCACCTCCGGTCCGCTGTTGGAGACGCGCAGCCAGCTGCCCGCGTCGTCGGCGCCGGTCTCCACCGTGATCCAGGCGTCCGCGGGGAGGTTGTGGATGATCGCGTTGTCGATCAGGTTGGCGACGAGCCGCTCGAGCAGGGCCGGGTCGCCGTGGAGCGGCGCCGGATGGAGATCGGTGGCGAGGGTGAGGCCGCCCAGTCGTCGTTCGCGCAGCGCGATCGCGTCCTCGGCGAGCTCGGCGAGATCGGCCGGGGCGTCGACGTCGCTGCCGCCCTGGCTGCGCGCGAGCGTGAGCAGCGCCTCGATCATCTGCTGCTGCTGCCTGGTGGAGGCGAGCACGCGCTCACAGGTCCGGCGCAGCGCCTCGGCATCGGTGTCGGGGTCCGACAGCGCGATCTCGAGCAGCGCGCGCTCGACGGTCACGGGCGTGCGCAGTTCGTGGGAGGCGTTGGCGACGAAGCGCCTCTGCGCGTCGAACGCGCGCCCCAGCCGCGTGAGCACGCCGTCGAAGGTGGTGGCGAGGTCCCCGAGCTCGTCCTCCTGGGTGTCGACGGAGAGCCGCTCGTGCAGGTTCTCCTCGGTGATCCGCCGGGCTCTCGTGGTCATCCTGCGCAGCGGCCGCAGCGCCCTGCCGGCCACCAGCCAGCCGAGCAGGATCGAGATCACCGCCATCACCCCGAGGGCCACGGCCGACCAGGCGAGCAGGATGCGCAGCGAGCGGCTGCGCTGCGTGGTGAGCGCGCCGTTGGCCCGCTCGATCACGACGTTCAGCTGCCTCTGCACCGAGGATGTGAGCCCCTTGACCGTCGCACGCTTGGCCGAATGGGCGGGGATGCTCGCGTTCAGCAGCTTGGAGCACGCGATGTTGGCCGAGGTGAACCTGCGGGACGTGCCGCCGTTGTGGTAGCGCGGCAGCCCATGGGGGAAGCCGAGCGCGACTCCGTACCCGCTCGGCCCGTGCGCCACCTCGAGGTTCGGATAGTCCAGGCCGCGGGCCCGCATGCACCTCGACATCGCCAACGCCCCGGCTCTGATCTTCGTCATCTGCGCCGCGGTGTACCGGGGCCCGAACGACGGCGCGATGTACTTCTGACACTTGTCGATCGCCGGGCGCACGACCTGCCAGGACTCCGAGAGCGCCTGGCCGTTGACCGAGACCTTGTCCCCCTCAGCGTCATCGCCCCGCCGCCGGGACGCACGCCGGGATTGGGGTAGTCGGGAACCCCGTTGCTGCGCACGCAGGCCGCGTACCGCTGATTCTCGCGCTCGGTGGCGCTGCCGATGTTGACGGTGCGGTGCGCTCCGGCGGCCCGGGTCGACGCCGACCGCGCCGGGGCCCAGGTGATGGTCTCCTTGCCGCTCGGGGAGACATGGATCTGCTCGATCACCATCGTCTCGCCCTTGCCGCCGGACGGGATGCCGGCCGACGCTCCGGTCATGACGGTGAGCGGGGACCGGGGCAGCTGGATCCTCGTCCCACCCACACGCAGGTGCCGTGTCTGGCTGCTGGTGTCCCTGGCGACGATCAGGTATGTGACGGCGAGCACGGCGCCGGAGCCGACGAGGAAGCAGGCGCCGTACAGCAGGGTGAGGCGCAGCCGCAGGCTGACGCGCCGGGGCAGCGCGGGCCGGCCGGCCGCCGGCCGGCGCGTCCGGCGGGCGGGCGGGGCCGGGGTCAGATCCGGTAGCCGCCACCGGGCACCGTCTCGATCAGGGACGGCTCGCCGAGCTTGCGCCGCAGCCGGCTGATCGTCACCTTGACGACGTTGCTGAACGGGTCGGCTGTCTCGTCCCAGGCGCGGGCGAGAATCTCCTCGGCCGACAGCGCCGTCCCCGGCGCCCATCAGCAGCTCGAGGACCGTGAACTCCTTCGCGCTCAGGTCGAGGCGCTGCCCGTCGCGGGTCACGAGCCGCCCGCCCGGGTCCAGGCGCAGGCCACCGGCCTCGAGCACCGGGGCACGGGCGGGCTGCGCGCGGCGTGACAGCGCGCGGACGCGGGCGACGAGCTCGGCGAAGGCGAACGGCTTGGTGAGATAGTCATCGGCGCCGATGCCGAGGCCCTCGACCCGGTCGTGCACCCCGGCGGAGGCGGTGAGCATCAGGATCCGCGGCCGTGCGCCGGCCTCGATCATCCGCGCGGTGACCTCGTCACCGTGAAGCTTGGGCAGGTCGCGATCGAGCACGACCACGTCGTACTCGTACACCTGCGCGTTGTACAGCCCCTGCGCTCCGTCGTTGGCGACGTCGACCGCCATGCCCTCGCGCCGGAGCCCGTCGGCGATCGTGTCGGCGAGCTCGGAATGATCTTCGACTACGAGGACGCGCATGGGCTCGCCGCGGTGCTGGACACACCGCAAGGATGCTAGGGCGGCGGTTACACAGCGGTTACGGACCCCGTTCCCCAGCCGTAACCGGTCGCCGCGTACAACTGCGGCCATGCAACGCAATCCCACCTCATGGCGGCCGGCCGCCGCCGTCGTGACGGCGCTGGCGACGTCGATCGCGATCGCCGCCTGCGGCGGATCGAGCCACTCGGGCTCGAGCGCCGCCTCGAACAAGAACGACGGCCTGAAGTACGCGGCCTGCGTGCGCGCGCACGGCGTCCCGGACTACCCCGACCCCGGCGCGAACAGGTTCGGCGGCAATCTCCGCGTGAGCAAGACGAACAAGGTCACCGTCGGCAGCCAGGCGCTGTCGGAGTCCTGGCAGGTCGTGCACCCGGCGATCGACAAGTGCCAGAAGTACATCGATCCGTCGTTCGGGCCGCGGTACTCGACGGCGCAGCTGGCCAAGATCCGGACCGGGGCGCTGGCGATGTCGCGATGCATGCGCGCCCACGGCCTCGACTACCCGGACCTCACGGTCGCGCCCGGTCCCGGCGGCCACGGATTCGGGGTCGGCTTCGGCCACGGCGGGCTGCCCAAGTCGACGATCAACTCCCCGTCGTTCAAGGCGGCCAACATCGCGTGCTCGCGGCTGCTGAACCACGCCGTGCCGGGCAAGAAGGGCTGACCGGGTGTCGTCCGGGGACGGCGCCACGTCGCCGGGGCGGGGCCGCACCCGCGTCCTGGCGGGAGGGACGCTGCTCGTGGTGGCGGCGGTGGTCGTCGTGGCGATCGTCGCCACCAGCAGGGGCGGGCACGCGCAGCGCGGGCCACACCGGGTCGCGGGCGGCGCGGCCACCGTCGAGCGCCGCGACCTCGTCACCTCCGAGAACGAGACCGGGACGATCAGCTACGCCGCGTCCGCGACGATCGCCAACCGGCTGCAGGGGACGCTCACCTGGGTCCCGGCGGTCGGTCACGTGATCGCCCCGGGACAGAAGCTGTTCGACGTCGACAACTTCCCGGTGATCCTGATGAACGGGACCACCCCGGCCTACCGGACGCTCGATTCCTCGGACTCTCCCGGGCCCGACATCGCCCAGCTCAACGCGGATCTGATCGGCCTCGGCTTCGAGCCCTATCCGATCGTCGCCGACGACGAGTGGCAGCCCGCGACGACGGACGGGGTCGAGGCCTTCCAGGACGCCAACGGCGAGCCGCAGACCGGCAGCCTGACCCTGGGGACGATCGTGTTCCTGCACGGCGCCCAGCGAGTCTCCGGCCTGCAGGGCGCCGCGACCTGGTCTCCGACGATGCTCCCTCCATCGGGCAGGCCGAGTTCGCCGGCTACACGCCCGCGGCGACCACGACACCCGCGCCGACCACGACACCCGCGGCGACCTCGACGACCACCGCGACGGTCACCACCACGACCACCGCGACCGCCTCCATCCCTCCCGCCCATCACGACGGCGGGCAGAACCGGACCGACTCGGCGATCTCGAAGCTCAACTCCGAGGTCGGGCACCTGCAACGCCAGAACGAGCAGCTCCAGCACGAGGTCGCCGCGGCCAGGTCCCACAAGCGCTCGAAGCAGTCGTCGAGCGGCTCGGGCTCCTCGGGCAGCGCCGACTCGGGACCCGCCTCCGGCGGCAACAGCCCGGTGATGACCGCGACCTCCACGAACCTGGTGGTGACGGTCAACCTGCCCGCGGGCCAGCAGAGCGTGACCCACGTCGGAGCGCAGGTCCCGGTCGTGATGCCGTCCGGGGCGACGGTCCACGGGCGGGTGACGAAGATCGGCGAGGCGGCGAGCGGCGGCAGCTCACAGGTCCCGATCACGATCCACCTCGACAGGCGCGAGAACGGGCGCAACGTCGATCAGGCGACGGTGAGCGTGCGGTTCGTCGAGAAGACCGCCCGGCACGTGCTCTCGGTTCCGGTCACGGCGCTGCTGGCGCGGCCCGGTGGGCGCTACGCGGTGCAGCAGGCGAACCCTCCCTACCGGCTGATCGACGTCCGCCTCGGCACCTTCGCCACCGGCTACGTGCAGGTGTCCGGCGCCGGGCTGCACCCGGGCCTGAAGATCACGGACTCCCAGGGATGAGCGCCTCGCCTCAGCCGGCGCCGACGAGCGCGAGGCTCGACGGCGTCGGCAAGGAGTACCCCGGGGGCGTGCACGCCCTGCGCGACGTGTCGGTCGAGATCGGCGGCAGCGAGCAGGTCGCGGTGGTCGGACCGTCCGGCTCGGGGAAGACGACGCTGCTCACGATCGTCGGCACGCTCGAGCGGGCGACCGCGGGAACGGTGAGGATCGCCGGGCTCGATGTCGGCGGCGCGAGCGATCGGGCGCTCGCCGGCCTGCGAGCGCACCGCATCGGGTTCGTGTTCCAGTCGTTCCATCTGCAGGACCCGCTCAGCGCCGTCGACAACGTCGCCACCGGGATGCTCTACTCCGGCATGGCGCTGCGGGCGCGGCGCAGGGTCGCGCGCGAGGCGCTGGAGCGCGTCGGCCTCGGACATCGGCTCGACCACCGCCCGGGCGCGCTGTCGGGCGGTGAGCGTCAACGGGTGGCGATCGCGCGTGCGCTCGCCAAGCGCCCGACCCTGATCCTCGCCGACGAGCCGACCGGCAACCTCGACTCCCAGTCCGGGGCGGCGGTGGTCGAGCTGCTCCACGGCCTCGCCACGGAGGGGTCGACGCTGATGCTCATCACCCACGACGAGCACGTCGCCGCGAGCTTCCCGCGGCGTCTGCGGATGCGCGACGGCCAGATCGTGGAGGAGAATCATGAGCGCCGCGGCGGGGGCCTCCCGGCGGCCGGCGCGCCGGGCGCCGGACAACAGCGGTCGCGCCTGCCCGGTCGCGAGCTGCTCGGCGTCGCGTTCAGGGCCTGCGCTCCCGCAAGCTCCGCGCGGCCCTGTCGGCGCTCGGGATCGCGATCGGGATCGGCGCGATGGTCGCCGTCGTCGGGGTCTCGGCGAGCGCCCAGGCCAACCTCCTCGCCGAGATCGACGCGCTCGGGACGAACCTGCTCACCGTCAGCGCGGGCACCGGCTTCACGGGCAAGAGCGCGCCGCTGCCCCCGACCGCGCTGGCGATGATCTCCGCGGCGGCCCATGTCCAGCGGGCGGCGGCCGTCTACACGACCGGCGAGAACGTCTTCCGCACCGGCTATGTGCCGAGCGGGCAGACCGGCGGGCTGAACGTCATGGCCGAGACGGGCGACCTCCCCAGGGTCATGGGCGCGCACATGATCTCCGGCCGCTTTTTGTCAACCCGCCGGCAGCGGCTGCCCGAGGTGGTGCTCGGCTCGAGCGCCGCGCAGAACCTCCAGATCCACCACCTCGACGGGCGCGTGATGGTGCTCATCGGCAACACCTGGTTCACGGTGGTCGGGCTGATGGGCAACGCCACGCTCGACTCGAGCCTCGACAGCGACGTGTTCATCTCGCTGCCGACCGCGATCCGGTACTTCAAGACCAAGCCTCAACGCGAACACGATCTATGTCCGCACCGACCAGGACGCGGTGGCGAGCGTCTCCAACCTACTGGGGACCGACCGCGAACCCTCAGGATCAGACCGCGGTGAGCGTCAACCGCCCGTCCGACACGCTTCAGGCGCGGGCCGCGGCCAAGGGACAGTTCACCACGCTGCTGCTCGGCCTCGGCGCGGTCGCGCTGCTCGTGGGCGCGATCGGCATCGCGAACATCATGGTCATCTCCGTGCTCGAGCGACGCGGGGAGATCGGGCTGCGCCGCGCGCTCGGCGCCACCCGCGGCCACATCACCCTCCAGTTCCTGTGCGAGTCGGCGCTGCTGGCGGCGATCGGCGGCGTCGCCGGCCTGCTGTTCGGCGCCGGAGCGACCGAGGTCTACGCGCAGGCCAAGCACGAGCCGTTCGTGGTGCCGCTCTACGCGCTGATCGCCGCGCCGACCGCCGGGTTCCTGATCGGCGCGCTCGCCGGCCTGTATCCCGCCGGCAAGGCCGCGCGGCTCAGTCCGACCGAGGCGTTGCGCGCCTAGCGCCGGATTCTTCCGGCGAGGGCGGCGTGCCCGGGTCCGGCCCTCGTCCGGCGGCATGCTCGAAGAACGCGGTCACCCATCCGGGATCGGCGGGCGCCAGCAGCGAGTCGCCGAGCTGGTCATCGACGTCGCCGAAGCCGGAGGCTCGCAGCTCTGCCGCCGCCGCGTCGATGTCGTAGCCCGTCTCGCGCAGCTCCGGCACGCCGTCGTCGAGCAGCAGCCAGAACGCTCCTGGGCGCCCTTCGTACGGGATGCCGACGCTGCCCGCGTTTGCGTATATCGGATCGCCGGGCAGCGCGCGGATCGTCTGCTGGTGGGTGTGGCCACCGACCACGACCGCCTCCGCGACGTCCGCGAGCGCCTCGCGCAGCGCGGGCGGGGGCGTCCCGGGGGTGAGGATCTCGTCGTCGCGGCGCGGCGATCCGTGGCAGAAGCACGCCCCGTCCAGCCGGGTCGCGATCGGCCACGCGGCCAGGCGGTCACGCCAGCCTCGATCGAGCGCCCGCGCGCTCCACTCCGCGGCGCGGCCCGCGGCGTCGTCGCCGGCCGGCGCGCCGTCCCAGACGGCGACCGCCTCGCGCTCGGCGTTGCCGCTGATCCAGACCAGGCGCTCGGGACGGGCGCTCAGCAGCTCCAGCGCCTCGCGCGGGTAGGCGCCGCCGACGGTGTCGCCCGCGACGACGACCGCCTCGATCCCGCCGTCGGAGTCGAGCTCGGCGAGCACCGCCCTGAGTGCCGGCAGATTGCCGTGGATGTCGGCGAGCACCGCGATCCGCATACCCGCAACCTACCAGTTGCGCGAGTCCGGCAGGCCCAGACCAGCCAGGCCCAGGCGGTCATCGTGTGATTGTCAGGTGAGGCCCGCGCGCATCATTGCAAGGTGAACGTGGTGTGCTGTCCCGCGACCGAGCTGTCACCCACCCACAGGTCGAACGGCCCGGGTTGCACCGTGAACCGCCCCTGCTCGTCGTAGAAGCCGAGGTTGTGGCGGTTGAGGGTGAAGGTGACCGTCCGGCTGTGACCCGGATCGAGCTGCACCCGCTGGAAGCCCTCGAGCTTGCGCACCGGCTGCAGGATGCTGGTCCCGTTCTCGTGCAGGTACAACTGCACCACGTCGGTGCCGGCCACCGACCCGGTGTTCTGGATCGTGGCGGTGACCTGGAACGGCGTGCCCGCCGACACGGTGCTCGGCGCCTGCAGGTTCGAGATCGCGAACGTCGTGTAGGAGAGCCCGTACCCGAACGGGTACTGCGGCGTGTTCGGGATGTCGAGGTACCTCGAGGTGTACTTGTTGTTCGGATCGTACGGCCGCCCGGTCGGGAGCTCGTTGTAGGAGACCGGGATCTGCCCGGTGTCGATCGGCCACGACATCGTCAGCTTGCCGCTCGGGTCGTAGCTGCCGAACAGGATGTCGGCGACCGCGTTGCCGCCCTCGGTGCCCGGATACCAGGCGTCGAGCATGGCGGGGGCGTTCTGGGCCAGCCATGGGATCGTGAGCGGCCGGCCGTTCATCAGCACGACGACATACGGCTTGCCGGTGGCGGCGATCGCCTGCACGAGCGCGAGCTGCCGGCCGGGCAGGCCGATGTCGCTGAGCGATGACGCCTCGCCCGCATCGGAGGCCGGCTCGCCCACCACCACGACCGTCACGGCGGCGGCCTTGGCGGCGTTGACCGCGGCGCCGAACCCGTTCGTGTCGGTGCACGTGGCGTCGCAGCCCTGCTGGTAGTGCACGGCGGCGTTCGGAGCCGCCGCCTTGATCCCATCGAGCACCGAGACGATCTTGTCGGTCGTCTCCAGGGCGGCGGGGGTGGTGTCATACCCGATCGGGACGTCGTCGCCGATCTGGTCCAGCGGATCGTCGGCGAACGGGCCGACCACCGCGATGTTGGAGGTGCTCTTGCTGAGCGGCAGCGCGTGGTTGTTGTTGTTGAGCAGCACCATCGACTCGTCGGCCATCGTCCGCGCCGCGGCGAGGTGTGCCGGGGTGAGCTCGGAGGTCGCCACCCGCTGGGTGCTGCCGGGATCGGGGTCGGAGAACATGCCGGCCAGGTACTTGAGCGTCAGCACGTGGCGGACGGCGGTGTTCAGCTGCGCCAGCGTGATCTTGCCCTCGGCCAGCAGCTTCGGCCCGTAGGTGTCGAACGTGTCGTAGATCGGGTTGCCGGCCGTCTGCCCGAGCGTGACCGCCATCTCGATGTCGAGCCCGGCGCTGAGCGACTCCTGCGCGGCCTGAGCGCCGTTGGCGGCGTAGCCGAAGGCCTCGAGCTCCTGCACGGCCTGGTAGTCGCTCAGCACCGTCCCGCTGAACCCCCATTCGTCACGGAGGATCGTGGTCAGCGCGTACCGGTTGGCCGTGTTCGGCACGCCGTTGAGCGAGTTGAACGAGCTCATCACCGTCGCCGCGCCCGCCTTGATCGCCGCCTTGTAGGGCGGCAGGTAGTCATTGAAGAGCTGCTGGGTGGACATGTCGACCGTGTTGTATTCGCGCCCCGCGACCGGCGCGCCGTAGGCGGCGAAGTGCTTGACGGTCGCGGCCATGCGGTTCGGGGCGGCGTAGCTCGAGCCCTGGTAGCCCTCGACCTTGGCCGCGGCGACCGCGGCTCCGAGGAACGGGTCCTCGCCGGCGCCCTCGACCACGCGACCCCAGCGCGGGTCGCGGCTGATGTCGACCATCGGGTTGAACGTCCACTTGATCCCGTCGGCGGTCGCCTCGTCGGCCGAGACCGCCTCGTCGTTCTGGATCGCCGCCATGTCCCAGCTCGACGCCTCGGCCAGCGGGACGGGGAACATCGTCCGGTAGCCGTGGATCACGTCGAGCCCGAAGATGAGCGGGATGTGCAGCCGCGACTGCAGCGCCGCCTGCTGAACCTGGTTGATCTGCGTGACACCGGTGAGGTCGAGGACCGATCCGATCTGACCGCTGCGGGCCTGTGAGATGAGGTCGCCGGGGGTGCCGTTCGGTCCGTCCGGACCGGCCATCGTCAGCTGGCCGAACTTCTCGGCCACGGTCATCTTGCCGATCAGCCCGTTGACGTTCGCGTTGATCTGCGCCGGGCTCATCCCGGACGCCCCGGCATGGGGCGAGCGATGCGCCCGCGCCGCGGCGTGCCGGTTGCCGGGCGCGGCGCTGGAGGCCCCGGACATGACGCCCACGAGCGCCACGACCGCGATCAGGAAGAGAACGACCCCCGAGCAGAACGCGAACCTCCTCCTCGGCTTGCTCCAGACCGCAGTCGCGACGCGTTCAGTCATCGCTGCACCCTCCTCCTCGTCTCGCCGGTAACCCGCGCACCTGGGTACCCGTCCGGCGGTTCGGCTAACCCGCCGGTCAGGCGACCTCGAGCCCCTCGATGTCCGGCGTCGGCGGCCGGCGGCCGGCCGGCTGCGCCGGGCGGTCGAGGTAGGCGAACGCCGTCGAGGCGACGTCGTCGGGGTTCTGGCGGTAGCGGTGGGGCAGCCCGTTGCCCAGGCCGGGGCCGATCCCGAGCGCCTGGACGGTGGCGCGGCAGCCGGTGGAGAAGCGGATCGGGTCGGGCAGGTGCCAGCGGTAGAGGCCGAACCGCTGCTGGCTGGAGTACAGGCCGTCGGGGGCGATGATCTGGGCGAGGCCGAGGTACGGGGTGTTGAACGCGGTGTAGCCGCTGCCCGGCACGTCGAAGTTCCAGGCGCCGCCGAAGTAGTCCTCGGTCCCGGTCCCGCAGATCGTCGGGTGGTCCTCGTCGTCGTCGAGGTGGAACTTCACCTCGCCCTCGCCCCACCAGCCGGGCTTGTTCGTCTGCCAGGCGACGTAGGTACCGACGTAGTGACCGGCGCCCTCGACGTCGACGAGCGTGTGCACCTCGCCGCGCGGCACCGGGTCGGTGCGACGCCACTGGGCGTGCAGCCACAGCGAGTCGTCTGCCACCGGGTGCTCGGCGAGATCGATCTGGTAGTAGAGGACGACCTCGCTCTCACCGAGGTTCTCCAGCGTGATCTGAGCCGACTCGCGAAACGGCATCGCCCAGTAGGCGTTCAGCCCGCCGTGGGGGTTGGCGGCGACGACCTGCGAGGAGACCTGGGAGAAGCCCGCCCAGCCCTGGCAGAAGAAGTCGCCGAGCGGGACCTCGATCGCGGCCTCGTCGGCCCCCTCCCAGTAGACCCGCAGCAGCGTCGTGCGCCAGGCGGTCGGGTGGGCGGTGAGCCAGATGTGCTCGATCGTGCCCGGGCCGCGCAGGTCGGCGAGCACCTCGGTGTGACCGGCGGGAATCTCGACGCTCGGCGAGATCTTCCAGCCCGGGCCGAGCCGGCTCGCGGCCCGCGCCCCGGTGCCCTCGGTGGTGCGGCCGCCCGCGCCGGCGTCACCGCTGCGGTTCTCGGCGGAGATCGAGCGCGAGCGCGCTCCCGTCGGCCTGGTCAGATCGTGCACGGCTCGGCCTCCCTGTGTCGGTTCACCTCTTCCCGCGCCACCGGGCTCACGACCCGGCCCGCCGCGGGCCTCGTCGAATCGGTAGACTAGCAATCCAGAAATCGATTTCTGGCGATGCCGCGCGATCAGCCGCGGTGGGAGGGAGAGCCATGCAAGCGGTCGTCATCGATCAACCCGGGAGCTTCGGGGTCACCTCGATCGAGGACCCGACGCCCGGCCCCGGCTCGATCGTCGTCGCGCCGCGAGCGACCGGCATCTGCGGCACCGACCTGCACATCATCGACGGCCACTTCCCCCCGGCGCCGTACCCGCTCGTCCCCGGCCACGAGTTCGCCGGCGACGTCGTCGCGCTCGGCTCGGGCGTCGACGGCGTGCGCGAGGGCGACCGGGTCGCGGTCGACCCCTCCCTGTTCTGCGGCCACTGCCGGTACTGCCGGCGGGGCCGCGGCAACCTGTGCGAGTCCTGGGGCGCGATCGGCGACACCGTCGGTGGCGGGTTCGCCGAGTACGTCGCCGTCCCGGCCGCCAACGGCTACCGGATCGCCTCCGACGTCTCCTACGAGGCCGGCGCGCTGATCGAGCCGCTGTCATGCGTCGTGCACGGACTGCGCCGGCTGGCGATGCCGTCGGGCTCGGAGCTGCTGATCGTCGGCGCCGGCACGATCGGCCTGCTCATGCTGCAGGCCGCCGCCCGCAGCGGCGCCGCGCAGGTGAGCGTCGTCGACCCCGACGCCGAGCGGCGCGCGCTCGCGCTGACGCTCGGCGCACAGGCCGCCGCCGGGAGCGCCGAGGAGCTGCTCGACGACCGGCCCGGCTTCGAGTACGTCGTCGAGGCGACCGGCGTGCCGGCCGCCGGCGAGGCGGCGCTCGCCTCGGTCTCCCGCGGCGGGACGATGCTCGTGTTCGGCGTCGCGCCCGAGGAGGCGCGCCTGGCCGTGTCACCGTTCCGGGTCTACAACGACGAGATCACGATCCTCGGCTCGATGGCCGTGTTGCAGAGCTTCGAGCCGGCGCTGCGGCTGATGGACGCGGGCGCGATCGACGTCGCCTCGATGGTCACCCACCGCTACGACCTGCAGGGGTTCGGCGACGCGGTGCAGGCCGTGCGCTCCCGCGCCGGCCTCAAGGTGCAGATCGATCAATCCGCCGGCGCGAGCGCCCACTGACCGCTTGCATGCGCGTGCGGGAAATCCGTTTCTTACCACATCATCACCACGCAGCACGAGGGAGGGCCGAGGGATGACGACACCACACGACCAGCCGGCCGGCGGTGAGGCGACCGTGAGGCCGCAGGCGGCCACGCCGCCCGACGGGCACCGGCTGACCCGGCGCACCTTCATCGGCGCGGGCTCGGCGCTCGGCGGCGCGGCGGCGCTCAGCACGATCGGCGCTCCGGCCGCCGCGGCCGCCGGCCGCGGCCGGCACGCGAGCGCGTCCACGATCACCACCGCCGCCGGCCAGACGCCGGCTCCCCCGACCGAGCCTCCCGGGGGCATCGCGGGCGAGTTCACCGACGTGCTCCCAAGCGTCGAGCTCCCGGCCGCCGCGATCGAGTACGCCGCGTCGGTCGCCTCTCCCAGCGACGGCGACCTGTGGCCGAGCTGCTGGGCCGACGACGGCGAGATCTACGCGGCCAATGGCGACGGCACGGGCTTCGACCCGTCCGCGCCGGGGGCCGACACGGTCGTCAACCGGATCTCCGGCACGCCGGAGACCTCGATCACCGGCACCCGTCTGGCCGCGGGCGCCGCGCTGACGCCGGTGTGGAGCGACCCGTCCTCGTACAACCGCAAGCCGACCGGGATGACGTGCGTCGACGGTGTCCTGTACCTCGCGATCCAGGACCTGCGCTACGGCGGCCACGCCTTCAACGACGCGCCGGCGGCGAGCATCACCCGCTCCGACGACCATGGCGCCACCTGGACGCCGACGTCGGCGCCGATGTTCACCGACCACCGGTTCACCACGATCTTCTTCCTCGACTTCGGCCAGGACTCACAGCTGGCGCGAGGCGCGCTCGGCGGCGCCGACGGCGGCTACGTCTACGCCTACGGGCTGGACTGGAACTGGCGCGACTCCTACGACGAGACGGTGCCGGCTCCGACGCGGCTGTACCTCGCGCGCGTGGCCCGCGCGTCGGTCCAGGACCGGTCGGCGTGGACGTTCTTCACCGGCCTCGACCGCTCCGGGCGGCCGGCGTGGTCGCCGCAGATCACCGACAAGATCCCGGTGCTCGTCGACGAGCGCCGGCTCTACGACGACCTGCGCTCGCAGACCGACCCACGCAGCCTGTCGGTGATCTCGCAGGGCGGCGTCGTCTACAACGCGCCGCTGCGCCGTTACCTGTACACGAGCTGGACGGAGTACACGTTCGAGTTCTACGAGGCGCCGGCGCCGTGGGGCCCGTGGCGCCTGTTCCTGCACCACGACGCCGGCGACTACCCGTGGTTCGGGCCGGGCAACGGTGTGCCGGGACCGAAGAACGGCGGCTACGCGACGACGATCCCCTCGAAGTTCATCAGCGCCGACGGGCTGTCGATGTGGGTGCAGTCCAACTGGTTCGTGGGCAACGGCGGCGGCGCCAACGACTATCACTTCAGCCTGCGCCGCCTGCAGATCTCCCCGCGCCGCTCCACCCCGCAGAACCTGCCGGCGAACCTCGCCCGAGCCCCCGGCGTGGCCGCGATCGAGAAGAGCGCCCACTACGGGCACGGCAGCTACTACAACGATGGCAACCTGACCCAGAGCGAGGACAGCTTCGACAACGCGTCCAAGCTGATCGACTTCTGGGGCTACACGTTCCCGTACCCCGTCCAGATCGGCCGCCTCGTCTACACGACCGGGACGATGTTCGGTGACGGCGGCTGGTTCAGCGCCTACGACGGCGGGCTGCGGGTCGAGGTCCGCCAGAACGGCGTCTGGTCACAGGTGGCCGGCCCGCGGACGACGCCCGCGTATCCGTATGACTCGAGCGCGGGGCCCAACCACTCCTACACGCTGCAGTTCACGCCGGTCACCGCCGACGGCGTGCGCATCATCGGACAACCGGGGGGCACGAGCTTCTTCACCTCGATCGCCGAGCTGGAGGTGTACGGCCGATGAGGCGCCGAGCCGCGCCGGTGCACCGGGCGCGCCGCAGTCCATTTGCCGGCGGCGCAGAAGGAGGTGATCGGTGGCTCGCGTTGGCGTGATCACGATGTCCGACGGTCGTGGGTCGGTCTACGGCCAGGTACGGGAGTTCTGCGCCCAGAGCGAGGAGCGGCTGGCGGCCGCGCTGACCGAGCGCGGACACGAGCTGGTGCGCGGCCGCGAACCGATCGGCTCGGCCGACGCGGCGGTGTCGGAGGGGCGCCGGCTCGCCGACGCACGGCCCGACCTGGCGATCCTCAACATCCCGGTGTGGGCGTTCCCGCACTTCTCGATGCTCGCCGCGCGCGAGCTGAGCGGACCGCTGCTGCTGTTCTCCACCGTCGACCCGCAGTACCCCGGGATGGTCGGCATGCTCGCCGCCGCCGGCAGCCTGGACCAGATCGGTCGCTCCTACGCGCGCGCCTGGGGTGACGTCTCCGATCCGGCGGTGATCGACCGCGTCGACGCCCACGCTCGGGCGGGCGCCGCCGTTACCGGCCTGCGGGGCTCGACGTTCGGCCGCGTCGGCGGCCGGCCGATGGGGATGTACACGGCCGTGGCCAACCTCGACGAGTGGATCCACCGCTTCGGGGTCGACGTCGAGGAGATCGACCAGTGGGAGATCGTGCGCCGCGCCGACCAGGTCGACGCGGGCGACGTGCGCCGCGCGCGGGAGTGGCTGGAGGCGCACGCCGCCGGCGTGCACTACGACGGCGCCAAGCTGACCCCGGAGCTGCTCGAGCGGCAGATCCGCTCCTACTACGTGATGCGCGCGCTGATCGACGAGCACGGGCTCGACTTCAGCGGCATCAAGGGACAGCCCGAGCTCACCGACCACTTCGCCACGATGGACGTCGCCGAGGCGTTCCTCAACGACCCCTACGACTGGGACGG
The DNA here is from genome assembly GCA_963702225.1 of uncultured Solirubrobacteraceae bacterium. Taxonomy (GTDB): domain Bacteria; phylum Actinomycetota; class Thermoleophilia; order Solirubrobacterales; family Solirubrobacteraceae; genus Palsa-465. Next base: position 54,875 of record CAVPBY010000027.1, read on the forward strand.
GCCCAAGGAGCCCCACGTCTGCGCGACCGAGAGCGACATGGACGCGGCGCTCACCATGCAGATGATGAAGGTGATCTCCGGCACCCCGGTGCTGTTCGCCGACGTGCGCCACTACCACGCCGATCTCGGCGTCTGGGACCTGTGCAACTCCGGCGAGCACGCGACCTGGTTCGCCGCGCGCTCGGACGACCCGGCCGAGAACCTCCGGCACGTCCACCTCTACCCGGAGGGGTTCTACTTCCCCGCGGGCGGCGCGTCGATCCACCACCTGGCCGCGCCCGGCGAGTTCACGTTCGCGCGGCTCACCCGCCTGGACGGCCGCTACCGGATGCACGTGCTGCGCGGCGCGCTGGAGCAGTTCGACGAGTCGACCAACGAGCGGCTGATGCGCGCCTCCTCCTACGAGTGGCCGCACGCGTTCGCCCGCTTCACCGCGTCGGCGGACGAGATCCTCTCGCGCTACGGCTCCAACCACGTCCACGCCGTCCCCGGCGACCGCGTCGCCGAGCTGCGCGCGGTGTGCCGCTACCTCGACATCGACTACGACCCGTTCGGAGAGCTCGACGGCCGGTGAGCGCGCCGCGGCCCCGGGCGCCGGCCGGGCGGCCCGCGGCCTCCTGCTCGCTGCGGCCGGCGCTCCGGCTAGTCCCAGACGGCCGCGCCGGACCCGGCGTCGAAGAACTGCATGCGCTCGACGTCGACGGCGAAGCGCGCCCGCGACCCGGGCCTCATCGACGCCCGGGCGTCGACGCGCGCGACCCCCTCGCCCCCGATCGCGGTCACCTCGCCCTGCTCGGGGGTCCCCTCGGCCACCACGCGCCGGGCGTCGATCGTGAAGTGCACGAGCATCTCCGAGCCCAGCGACTCGACCAGGTCGACGTCACCCTCGAGGACCGGCGCCTCCTCGCCCGAGCCGGCTGCCGGCAGCAGCTCGGGGCGCAGCCCGATGACGGTCGGACGGCCCACCTGCGCCACCAGCCCGGGATGGGCGGCGCGGACCGCCTCGGGCAGCGCGATCGTCTGGGATCCCAGGCGCACCGCGGCGGCGCCCTCGCTCACGGTCGCCTCGTAGAGGTTCATCGCCGGGGAGCCGATGAACGCGCCGACGAAGAGGTTCGCAGGGCTGGTCGTAGAGGGTCTGGGGCTCGGCGCACTGCTGGATCACGCCGTCGCGCATCACCGCGACCCGGTCGCCCATCGTCAGCGCCTCGATCTGATCGTGGGTGACGTAGACGGTCGTCCACCCCGAGCCGGCGCTGGATCCGGCTCACCTCGGCGCGCATCTGGACCCGCAGCTTGGCGTCCAGGTTGGAAAGCGGCTCGTCCATGAGGAACGCCGGCGGCTCGCGCACGATCGCCCGGCCCATCGCCACCCGCTGGCGCTGCCCGCCGGACAGCTGCCGGGCTTGCGATCGATCAAGTCATCGAGACCGAGGATGCCGGCCGCCTCCGGGACCTTGCGGTCGGATCTGCGCCTTGGGCACGCCGCCGCAGCTTCAGCGCGAAGCCGATGTTCTCGGCGACCGTCATCTGCGGGTACAGGGCGTAGTTCTGGAACACCATCGCGATGTCACGCTCCCGCGGACCGATGTCGTTGACGACCCGCTCGTCGATGACGATCGTCGCCCGCCGGTGATCTCCTCCAGCCCGGCGATCATCCTCAGGAGCGTGGTCTTGCCACACCCCGACGGGCCGACGAGGACCATGAACTCACCCTCGGCGACATCGAGGTCGATCTCCTTGACCGCCTTGAAGCCGTTCGGATACACCTTGGTGACCTGCTCGAGGCCGATGGTTGCCACGGGGTCCTCCTTCGGCGGGCGCTAAGCCCGCCACTCTCTCGGGTTCGACGATCACGAAGACAGCTGCTCGCCCGGTCCAAGGTCGAGCCGCCGGCCTCGCGATGGACCTCCTTGCCGCCGACGACGAGCGACGCGAGCCGCAGACGCCCTTCGGTCACCGTGAGCAGGACCTGGGGGGACGCCGACGGGTCCAGGCGGATGGCGCCCCAGGCGTGGCCGGTCGACCAGAACCACGTCACCGGCTCGGCCGGCGCCGCGAACCGCATCCGGCCGGCCGCCCCGTCGTAGTGAAAGCCGGTGGCCGCGACGATGAGACCCCAGCTCGCCAGGGGGCGGGCGTAATGGTGGCCGCACTGGTCTCGTCGAACGGGCTGCGCCGGCTGCCGTCGTACCGCGCCCGGGTGGCCCGCGGCCTGCGGCCCCGGTGCGGCCGGCCTGCACGAGACCGACCGCGTACACGTACTCGAGCCCCGTCCACACCTCCGACCAGTACGGCATCGGGTGGCGGGGCAGGCCGTCCGGATAGGACTCGACCAGGTGCCGGCCTCACCGCGCCCGCCGTAGGTCGCATCCGTTGGCCCAGGTGCCGAGGTCGGCGACGAAGTTATGGCGATGGATGCTGTCCAGCGCGACCGCTGACCGCTCCGGGTCGAAGACCGGATCCAAGCCGGTGAGCCGGGCGTAGGTGTCGCCCACGAGCTGGTCGATGATGCACCCGTCGCCGATCTGGTACTCCGGGTAGGTCGGGGGTCGTCGGCGCCCAGGCCCGGATGGCGCAGGGCCGGCGCGATGCGGTCGAAGTCCTCCGGCGGCATGATGACCTGCCGGTACCAGGCGCCGTTCCACAAGAGCTCCTCGGTGCCGGCCCGACCCGCCTGGAGCACGGCGGCGCAGCGCGTGGCGAACGGCTCGTCGCCGACGGCCCGCGCCATCGCCGCGCCCGCCTGCAGGGCGGCCAGATACCAGCCCTGGATGACCGGGGTGGGACCGTAGTACTCGACGTCCATCGTGTTGTGCTGGGCGCCCTCGGCCACGCCGTCCTCGTCCCCGTCCAGCCGCCCTCGATCCACGCGAACTCGAGTGTGCGGCGGCACGCCGGCCACAGCCCGGGACAGCCACTCGGTGTCACCCGACAGCCGCCACTCCCGGTACAGCTTCAGCACGCACCCGAACTGCCCGTCGGCGGCCGCGGTCGGCAGCTCCCTGGCGCGGTCGAGCGGGAGCATGACCCGGAAGCTCATCGACCCGTCCGGCCCGGTGGCGTGGACGTACTCCGTCTCGCGCATCGCCTGCGCCAGCTCCCCGAACACGTATGGCGTCGCCTGGTCGTAGTTCCAGACGTGGGTGCACGAGCCCAGACACGATCCGGCGTGATCGAGGCATCCCTCCCACGCGAACGGGCGGCCGTCGGCGGTCCGGAAGAAGGTGTTGGAGCGCAGCGTGCTGAGGTTGGCGAGCGCCGCCTCGGTGAAGGTGCTCGGGACGTCGCTCTCGACCAGGCTGGAGACGAACCGCGCGGTCCGCCGCCGCATGGCGTCCAGTCCGGGGGCGACGCGCTCCACCACGTCCCAGGCGTCCTTCGCGCCCAGGGCGTAATGGTTGCCGACCGTGTCCGGTCCCGAGCACCCGGCCGGCCCGGGGCCGCCGGTCTCCCAGTTGCCGCCGGTTGGGGAAATGCCAGGTGAGCAGGAACCGGACGGTGACCGTCTGACCGGGCGCAATGCGGCGAGTCGCCCCGAGCGTCGCGGCCAGCGAGGCAGATCGTCCTGAGGTCGTCGCCTCCCCCGCGCGCTCGGGCGTCGTATCCGTCACGCCCGCTCGGCCCACCTGGACGAAGCTGCGCCACAGGGCGAGCATCCCCTGGTCCCACTTGCCCGCGGTCCCAGGTGGAGCCGGCCCAGCCGTCGTCCAGCACGGCAGCGGCGAGCGTGCCCCACGCCTCGTCGGCCTCATCGACGAGCTCGTCGCGCAGCAGATAGCCGACCGGGCAGTCCCGGCGCTCCGCGACGGGCCGGCTCGGACGACCCTCCTGCCGCGCCCGCCGCCCGGCGAACGCCTCGACCGAGAACAGCACATCGGCCGTCACCTCGGTGGTGGCCGGGTTGGTGAGCGCCACCTGGATCGACATCAGCGGCTGCCCGCTGAACTCCGCGTCCGCCGGCGCGAGCGGATTGAACACCTCGACCTCGACCCCGAGCGGGAAGTCGTCGTCCTGCAGGGCGACCGCCCCGAACGGGTAGCACGCGTCGAACCGGCACCGTTCGAAGCGGGGCAGGCCGGCCCACGCGACCGCCGATCCCAGGTCGCCCTCGCACTCATCCGCGAACAGGTCGCCCTCGAGGATCCGGGCGACCGGCTCGGTGCCGGCCGCCGCCGCCCGGCAGGCGAGGAACGTCAACGGCGACGCGGTGCCGACCGACGGCAGGTTCTCGATCTCCCAGTCCCGGAACTGGCCCCGGCCTCCGAAGCCGATCGTCCGGGTGCCGATCCCGCCCACCGGCAGAGAGATGCTCCGGCGTCGCCGACCGTCGTAGGACCGGACGGATGGCCAGTCACGGTGGGCGGTCATCGAGAGACTCCCGAATACCCGATGCCCTCCATCAGGCGGCGCTGCATGAACAGGAACGCGACGACGACCGGGATGCTCAGCACGGTGAGCCCGGCGAACACCGCGCCGACGTCACCGCCGGAGATCTGCTGGAGGTTGTACAGGGCGAGCGGCGCCGTCATCCGCTGCTGGTTGGAGATGAACAGCAGCGGCCAGAAGAAGTCGTTCCAGATGTACTGACCGGTGATGACCATGACCGCGGAGATGGCGGGCCACGACATCGGCACGATCACGTGCCGGAGCGTCCGGAAATGACCGGCGCCGTCGACCTTCGCGGCGTCGATCAGCTGGTCGGGGATCGTTCGGAAGTGCTGTCGCAGCAGGAACAGGCGGGTCACCTGCACGAGCGCCGGGATGACCAGGCTGAACTGCGAGTTCAACAGGCCGAGGTACTTGACGACGACGAACTCGGGGACGGCCGACACCTGGCTGGGCAGCGTGAGCGCCGCCAGGAAGAGGATGAACAGCGCCTCGCGCCCGGGAAACTCCAGGCGGGCGAACGCGTACGCGGCGAGGACGCTCACGATCGTCGAGCCGACCACGACCGCGACCGTCACGAACAGCGAGTTGAGGAGGTTGTCGACGAACGGGGCCGCGTTGAACAGTGTCTGATAGCTCCCGAGCGTGAGGTGTGACGGGATCCACACCGGGGGGATGTGGAACTGGTCGGTGGGCGTCTCGAAGCTCTGGACGACGACCCACACGATCGGCGCGATCATCAGCAGGCCGGCGAGGCTCAGGACGACGGCCAGCAGGGCGCGACCTGCCTGGCGAGTGGCGGCCGGCGGCGTCCCGGGCGAGAGCCGGGCGGGCGACCATCCTTCGACGAGGCGGCTCGCGGGCCGTGCGATCGACCTAGACGCGCTCATAGTGGACTCATCGCTTCGCGACGACGCCGGCCACGATCAGGAAGCTCACCAGGATCGCCATGTTGATCAGGGAGAGCAGCGAGCTGTAGCCGAACTGGTAGTTCTGGAAGGCCGACCGGTAGATGTAGAGGAGGATCGTCTGCGTCGCCTCCCCGGGCCCGCCGTTCGTGTCGATCAGCGGCCAGGTGAAGATCTCGAACGCGCCGATGAAGCCGGTGACGGCCGCGATCAACGTCGCCGGCGAGAGCATCGGCAGCGTGATGTACCGAAAGCGCGCCCACGCCCGGGCGCCGTCGACCCTGGCCGCCTCATACAGCTGGGAGGGGATGTTCTGCAGGCCGACCAGGAAGATGATGAACGTGAAGCCGAGCGTCGCCCACAGGTCGATCATCACCAGGCCGCGCAGCGACCACGTGGACGACGCCAGCCAGTTGGGCGCATTGATGCCGATCTTGCCGAGGTAGTAGTTGAACGGCCCGGTCCCCTGCGCGAGCAGGTAGGACCACAGCAGCGCGACGACGCCCGCCGGCAACAGGAACGGGGCCACGATCGCCGTCCTCACCGAGTAGCGCACCGCCCGCGCCCTCACCGTCGTCACCGCCACGGCGAGCAGCAGGCCCAGGACGACGTGCAGGGCCGTGGTCATGACGTCGAACAGGAACGTGTTGAGCAGCGTCTGCCCCAGCTGGGAGTCGTGTGCCACCTGCCGGTAGTTGCCCAACCCCACCCAGTGCGGTGAGCTGATGAGGTTCCACTGGGCGAACGACAGGACGATGATGCCGACGAGCGGAATCGCGATGAAGGCCGTGTAGAGGACCAACGCCGGACTGACGAACAGAAACGCGGCCAGCGGTTGGCGGTTGCCGACACGGCGCCGGAGAGAGGGTCGGCGCCGTGCCGGCTTGGCTCCCGGGGTCGCAGTCATCGATTGCGGCACTCGGGGTCCACGCGCCAACTCAGCCGACCTTCTGGGCCAGCAGCTGGTTGCAGCGGCTCTCCATCTGGGCCATCCCCGCCGACGGCGAGGTGCCGCCGGAGAGGATCTGCTCCCACGCCGTCGACATCTCCGACTCGACCGCGCTCGCGTTGGGCACCCCGACGATCATCGTCGAGTACGAGAGCTCGGTGCTGAAGTTCTCGGTGCCGGGCGGGAACTGCTTGAGGAACGACCGGCTGCGCGCGACGGACTGCCGGATCGGCATGTCACCGCCGAACGTCACCACCAGGTCGCGCTGAAACTCCTCCGAGATCGTGTACTTGATGAACTCCCAGATCGCGGCCTTCTTGTTGGAGTGGTTGAAGATCGGGAAGCCGCCCACGCCGACCGGAGTGCCGCCGCCTGCTTCCGCGGCCAGGGCACGATGCGAACCGCTGGTTGGCCTGGCTCTGGGGGATCGTCCAGGTCGCGTTCGGCCAGATGCCGGCGCCGAACATCCCGAGGCGGTTGGCGACCATCTCGACCTGTGCGTTGTACGAGCCGCCCGGCTGGTTGACGACCTTCTTCGTCACCAGATCATGGACGAACGTGGCCGCCTCGATCGCGGCCGGGTTGTTGGCCACGCATTTGCTCTGATCGGCGCTCATGATCTGGGCGCCGTTGGTGAGCGCCCACGGATAGATGTCGGTGAACGGCCCGGGTGTCGGCGTGCCGATGGCGAAGCCGAGCCGGTTGGGGGGCGACGCGATCTTGGTCGCCGCCGACAGGAAGTGGTCCCACGACCATGCGGCGCGGGCTCCGGGACCTTGCAGGCTGGAAGACTGTCGGGTTGTACCAGATCGACATCACGTTGTAGCCGATCGGCAGGAAGTAGGTGTGTCCCTTGCGATTGTCGAGGTTGCGGAAGTTCTTGAGCAGCTGGGGGTTGATGTCGGCGTAGAACTTGTCGATCGCCGGCTTGTCCTTGGCGATGAGGAGTCAAGCGGCGTGACCAGGCCCTGCTGCTCGAACAGGAGCATCCCCTCCGTCGCGATGTAGGCCGTGTCGACGGACTCTCCACCCGCCAGTCGCGTGGAGATCTCCTGGAACACCGCCACCCAGCTGTTGGACGGCGTGTTCGTGGTGAACGGGTTGACGGTGATCCCGGTTGCTTGGTGAACTTGGTGAGCAGCGACGCCGCGTGCTTGTAGTCGGCGGCGGCGACCGGCAGCCCGATCGTGAGCACGTCGTTGCCCTTGCTCCCCGCCGGCCCCTGGCCTTGGACACCGAGGAGCCTCCGCAGGCCTGCAGCAGCCCGGGCAGAGCGAGCGCCCGCGGTGGCCGCCCCCGCGCCCTTCAGGAACGACCGGCGGCTGAGCGCGTGAGCTGGGTTGATCGGTGTCATGTGACCTCCTCCTCCGGTTTGACTCGACTCGGCCACGATCCCGCAGTGCAACCGATTCCCAAGGACGTGCGACTGCATGCGGACCTCGACCCCCGCCGGTCAGGCGGGTGACACGCTCCCGTCGCCGGGCGCCGCCGCACGCAGGGGGGCACCGACGCCCGCCTCGTCGTACAGCAGGCAGCGCGCCCACTGGTCCTCGCGGTCGGTCGCGTGCGCGGCCGGCGGGACCTCGGCGCGGCAGCGCGTGCCGGCGTGCGCGCAGCGCGGATGGAAGCGGCAGCCCGGCGGCGGGTCGGAGAGGTCGGGCGCCTCCCCGGCCATCCGCTCGTGGCCGGCGCCGGTGCGGACCCGCTCGGGGTCCGGCACGGCGGCGAGCAGCAGCTGGGTGTAGGGATGCATCGGCTCCTGGGTGACCGCCTCCGCGGGCCCGTACTCGACGATCTCCCCCGCGTACATGACCGCGATGTCGGCGGCGAAGTAGCGCGCCGAGGCGATGTCGTGGGTGATGTAGAGCATCGCCAGGTCGCGTTCGGCGACGAGGCGGCCGAGCAGCCGCAGGATCTCCAGCCGGATCGACACGTCGAGCATCGACACCGGCTCGTCGGCGAGCAGGACCTCGGGGTTGACGGCGAGCGCGCGGGCGATCGACACCCGCTGGCGCTGGCCGCCCGAGAGCTCGTGGGGATAGCGTTCCAGGAAGTCACGGGCCGGGGTGAGGTTGACCTCCTCCAGCAGTCGCAGCGCGTCGTCCTGCAGCGAGCGGCCGCCGTCGGCGCGGTTGCGATGCAGGGTCAGCGGGCGCACGAGATGGTGGCGGACGTCGTAGGCGCTGTTGAGCGAGGCGAACGGGTCCTGGAGGATGATCTGCACGTGCTCGGCGTAGCGGCGCCGGCCGCGCTCGCCGCGGCGGGCGACCTCGTCGTCGTGCAGCAGGATCCGGCCGGAGGTCGCCGGGTACAGCCGCGCGAGCAGCCGCGCGACCGTCGACTTGCCGCAGCCCGACTCCCCGACCAGCGCCAGCACGCGCCCGGCGCGCAGCGCCAGCGAGACGCCGCTGACGGCGTGCAGCCGGCGGGCGCCGTCGCGGCCGCGCAGGTTGAAGACCTTGTGCAGCGACTCGGCGCGCAGCGTCGCCCCGGACGGCTCAGGCGCCATCGGGCACCTCCCCGACGGGCGGGTGCAGGAAGCAGGCCACGTCGCGCGGCGCGCCGGGCGGGGGGGTCGTCTTCTCGCCCTCGCCGGGCCGGCGCGCGATCAGCAGCGGCGTCTCGGCCGAGCAGCGCTCCATCACGCGCGGGCAGCGCGGGTGAAACGCGCAGCCGGTCGGCAGCTCCCGCAGGTCCGGCGGCGAGCCGGGGATGCCGAGCAGCTCGCGCCGGGCGCCGTGCAGCTTGGGGAAGGAGTGCAGCAACCCGTCGCTGTAGGGGTGCAACGGGTTCTCGTAGAGATCGGACGCGGCGGCGCGCTCGACGACCCCGCCCCCGTACATGACGAGGATCTGGTCGGACAGCTCGAGCAGCAGCGACAGGTCGTGGGTGATGAACAGCACCGCGAACCCGAGCTCGGCGCGCAGTTCGTCGAGCCGGTCGAGGATCTGGCGCTGCATGACGACGTCCAGCGCCGTGGTCGGCTCGTCGAAGATCACCAGCTGCGGCGAGAGCGCCAGCGCGAGCGCGATCATCGCCCGCTGGCGCATCCCCCCCGACAGCTCGTGCGGGTAGGCGCCGGCCCGCCGCGCCGGAATCCCGACCATCTCCAGCAGCCGCGCGATGCGGCGGCGGCGCTCCGCCCTCGAGGTGTCGCGCTCGTGGGCGCGGATGACGTCGTCGAGCTGGCTGCGCAGCGACAGGACCGGGTTCATCGCGCTCATCGCCGACTGCAGCACGATCGACATGTCCGACCAGCGGATGCGGCGCAGCTGCTCGGCGTCGAGCGTCGCCAGGTCGATCGGCTCGCCGTCGCGACCCCGCCACAGGATCGACCCGCGGGTCACCCGTCCCGTGCCGCGCAGCAGCCGGGCGATGGCGAAGGCGAGCGTCGACTTGCCGGAGCCCGACTCGCCGGCGATGCCCACCACCTCGCCCCGCCGCACCGTGAACGAGGCGTCGCGGACGGCGGTGACACCGCCGTCCGCGGACCCGTAGCGGACGTCGAGGCCGCGCACCTGGAGCAGCACATCGGCGCCCACCCGCGACTCGTTCACGTCCCGGCCTGTCTGGCTCAGCGCCATCAACCCGCCTTCGGCGCCAGGTGCAGCAGGACGACCTCGTTCTCGGGGTTGTCGTAGGAGGAGGCGATCTGGTACGGATCCTTCGGCGACGGCCAGCCGATGAACTTGGTCGTCGTGTACAGGCCCCAGTCGGTGGCGTAGTACAGCGGGATCACCGGGACCTGATTGGCGACCACGCCCTCCAGGCCGGCCATGGCCCTGGCCTGCGCCGACGGCGAGTTCGTCGCCAGGTAGGAGTTGATCAGCGAGTCGGCGTGGGCGTTGTGGTAGCGCTCCCAGTTGGTCGTCGCCAGCTTGCCGATCGGCGCTGTGTTGTGGCTGTAGAGCCACCCGTCGTACTGGTAGAACGAGTTCGGGCCGAGCTCGCCCGCGTTGATCGCGATCTGGTAGTGACCGAGCTGCATGTCACTCGTCCACTGGGCGTTCTGGGTCGGATTGACAGTCGCCTTGATCCCGATCGCGCCGAGCTCCCGGGCGACCTCCTGCACCGCCGCGATCCAGTCCGAGAACGCGGCCGGCGCCATGATCGACAAGGTGACGGGCTTCCCGGACGGCGTCATCAGCGTGCCGCCCGAGCCGAACTTGTAGCCGGCGGCGGTGAGGATGTGCTTCGCCTTGGCCGTGTCCAGGGTGAGGGTCGCGTTGGCGTACTTGGGCGCGAGCTGAGAGCGGTCACGCGGCAGGATGATCCCGGTCGCGTTGTCGATCACCTGCTCCTCGCCGAGCTCCCCGATCTGCACGATCTTGTTGCGGTCGAGCGCGAGGCTGATCGCCTTGCGCAGCGGCAGGCTTGAGAGCGGCGCCCTGGTGAGGTTGGGGTAGAGCGCCACGTCGTTGGTCGGCGGGTTCCAGAAATCGTGCCCCTTCGTGCGCGTGTAGCGGCTCATGCCCGAGACGAACAGGCCGCCCCAGTCGCCGCCTCCCTGCTCCATCGCCAGGTCCGCGGTCGTGTTGGAGTAGTAGGTGGGGGCGTTGACCGTCTTGACGCAGGGCGAGCCCTTGATCCAGTAGTGCGGGTTCGCGGTGAGCTCGATGGTCTGGGTCGTCAGCTTGGTGAGGCGGTAGGGCCCCGTCCCGATCGGGTTGGTGTCCTGTGCCTTGCTCGCGTTGGGGAACTTGGACCACACATGCTGCGGGACGATGTACTGGGTGCCGATGTAGAACAGCTGCGTGTACTGGGGTGAGGCGAAGTGCATGGTCACGCCATAGGGGCCGTTCGCCGCGATCGACGAATACGCGATGCCCTTGAGGTTCGTGGCCGGGTCCTTCTTGAGCAGCTGGAACGTGTAGACGACGTCGGCACTCGTGAACGGCTTGCCGTCGGACCAGTCGATGCCGTGGCGCAGCCGGAAGCTGAGCGTCTTGCCACCGGCCGACCACTTGTAGCTCGAGGCCAGCCATGGCTGGATCGAGTTGGTCTTGGACAGGCTGTACTGCAACAGCGGCTCGTACACGAACGACTGAAAGGTCTGGGTGTTGCCCGAGGCCGAGAGCGGGTTGAACTCCTGGCTGTAGGGGCCGCCGAAGTCGCCCACGAGGTGCAGCGACCCGCTGGCGCCCTTCGGGCAGCCGGCGATGCCGGGGATCGGTGAGGACGCGTTCATGGGCGGCTTGGCATTGCCGGTCGCCGGGCTCGCACTGCCGCTCGAGCCGCCGCTTGACGCGGTTGCAGAACCCGTTCCGGAGCCTCCACCCGGGGAACCCCCGCCGGGGGAGCCCCCGCCACCGCACGCGGCCAGGCATCCGGCGGCCAGTACGGCGCCGAGCGCGCCGAGCAGCGTGTGCTTGTTCACTCGCATCCCCATCACCTTCCTGTGGAGGCCCGCGCGGCCGGTGCCGCACCGATCGTGGCCGGGTCGTCTGATTGATGGGCACGCCGCCCGGCGCGCCGCCGCTTGCCCTCGCCGCGCTCGACGCGCAGCCGCGGGTTGACGAACTCGTCGATGCCGAAGTTCAACAGTGACAACGCGGTGCCCAACACGGCGATGGCGAGGCCGGCCGGCACGAACCACCACCACGCGCCCTGTGCCAGCGCCTGTTGGCTCTGCGCCCAGAACAGGATCGTGCCCCAGTTCCAGGTCGACACGCCGGCGACGCCGATGAAGGACAGGGTGATCTCGGACAGGACCGCGAACACCACCGTGCCGACGAAGCTGGACGCGATGACGGCGGTCAGGTTGGGCAGCACCTCGAAGCCGACGATCCGCCAGGTCGGCTCGCCGGTCGCCCTGGCAGCCTCGACGTAATCGCGGTTGCGCAGCGACAGCGTCTGCGCGCGCAGCACCCTGGCGCCCCATGCCCACGATGTGAAGCCGATCACCATCGCGACCAGGAAGTCGCCCGCGTTCGGCAGGGTGGACGTGATGATGATGATCAGCGGCAGCGCCGGGATCACCAGGAACACGTTGGACAGCACGGAAAGGCGTCATCCGCGGTGCCACCGAGGTACCCGCGGCGACGCCGATCAGGATCGCGAGCACGGTCGCCACCGGCCGGCCAGGAACCCGACGAACACCACGCTGCGCGGCGCCGACCAGTACCTGGCAGAACACGTCCCGGCCGAGATGGTCGGTGCCGAACCAGTGCGCGGCCGACGGCGGCGCGACCAACACGTTGCCGCGCTCCGGGTTGTACGGCGCGATCCACGGGCCGACGATGGCAGCGCACGAAGAAGGCGACGATGGCGGGCCGATCGTCGCCTTCGCGGGCGAGCGCAGGAAGTCCAGCCGCGGGCGCGCATGCCCTCGGTGCCGCCGCCGATGGGAGCGGTCCGGGATCATCGTGTCCCCTCTCGCGCGGGCGTGGCCGGTTCACCCCTCCCGGGTACGCGGGTCGAGGAGCAGGTAGACGGCGTCGGCGAAGAGGTTCGCGGGGAGCACGACGAGCGTGATGATCAGGAAGATCCCCTGCATCAGCGGGTAGTCGCGGGCGGCACCGCCTGGAACAGGATGTTGCCGATCCCAGGGTAGTTGAAGACGACCTCGGTGACGATCGACCCGGCCACGATGAATCCGAGCGACAGTGCGAAGCCGGAGATGTTGGGCAGGATCGCGTTACGGGTGACGTAGGCGCCGATCACCCGTCGCGACGGCAACCCCTTGGCCTCGGCGAGCACGATGTAGTCCTCGGCGAGGATCGACACCACCATGTTGCGCATGCCGAGCAGCCAGCCGCCGATCGCCGACACGACGATCGTCACCCCGGGCAGGATCGCGTGGTAGGCGGCGTTGCCCAGGAACGAGAGGGTGAAGCTCGGCGTCGCCCCCGACGAGGAGCCGCCGAAGAACGGCAGCCAGTGCAGCGACGTGGCGAAGACGGAGATGAGGATCAGGCCGACCCAGAAGTACGGCATCGCCGACAGCAGCGTCCCGGCGGGCACGAGCGCGTCCAGCCGCGAGCCGCGCTTCCAGCCGGCCAGCACCCCGAGGGCGGTGCCGAGCACGAACGCGATGATCGTCGACACCCCGACGAGCGCCACCGTCCACGGCAGGCTGTTGCCGATCACGCTGGCGACCGAGCTGGGGTAGTAGTAGATCGAGGTGCCGAAGTTGCCCTGGACGACGCTGCCGAGGTATCCGACGTACTGCTGCAGCGGAGTCTGGTGGGTGTGCAGCCCGAACGCGAGCTTCCAGCGCGTGGATCGCGCGCGGCGTCACCGGCCCGTTGCCCTGCAGCCGGGACAGCACCGAGTCGACCGCGTTGCCCGGCATCAGCCGGGGGATGAGGAAGTTGAAGGTGACCGCGATCCAGGCGGTGATCACGTAGAACACGAGCCTCCGCAGCAGCGGGCGCGCGCGCCCCAGATGGAGGCTCGGGCGGCGGCCGGCGGCGGCCCGCGGGGCGGCGCTGATGTCGGTGGCGGCCATCGCCGTCAGCAGCTTTGACGGTATGTCGGCATGCGAGGGTGCATCGCGTCCTCTCCTGGGAAACCGACCCCTGCCGTGTGTGCATCACGCGACACATCAAAAGGCGACTCAGGACTTCCGAAATCGGTTTCAAGGAGGTACGCTAGCGACGTCCCCCGCGGGTGTCAAGGGAACGAGCACCAAAATGAAATGGGTTTCAGGAGTGAGACGGTGACGATTCAGGACGGGCATCCCCTGCGCATCCGGGACGTCGCCACCCGGGCCGGGGTGTCGCCGGCGACGGTGTCGCGCGTGCTCAACGGCTCGGCGACCGTCGGTCAGTCCCGGCGCGATCGCGTGCTCGCGGCGGTCAACGAGCTCGGCTACCGGCCCAACCGGGTCGCGAGCAACCTCCGGCGCCAGCAGGTGCAGATGATCGGGGTCGTGATCTCCGACATCGAGAACCCGCACTTCACCGAGATGGTGCGCGCCACCGAGGACGCCGCGTACGCGCGCGGCTACCGGGTGCTGCTCTGCAACACCGACGAGGATCCGGCCAAGCAGCGCGCGTATCTCGAGGTGCTCGCCGCCGAGCGCGTGGCGGGCGCGATCATCTCGCCCACCGCCGCCGACTCTCCCGAGATCGGCGAGCTGATCGACCTCGGCACGCGGGTGGTCGCGTTCGACCGCGCGGTCGCGGACCCGCGCGCCGACCTCGTGCTCACCGACAACGTCGCGGGCGCGCGCCGGGGCGCCGCCCACCTGATCGACTGCGGCCACACCCGGGTCGGCTTCATCGGCGGTCCCACGACCGTGCAGACCGGTCTCGAGCGACAGCGCGGCTACGAGGAGGCGATCGCGGCGGCCGGCCTGCGACCGCTCGTCGCCCACGGCGGCTTTCGCCTCGACGGCGGGCGGCGGGCGGCCGGTGAGCTCATCGAAGAGGGCGCGAGCGCTCTGCTCGTCGCCAACAACCTGATGACCGTCGGCGTGCTCCAGGCCGTGAAGGAGCGGGGCCTGCGGGTGCGCAGCGACATCGGCCTGGTCTCGATCGACGACCCGCCGTGGGCGTCGCTCACCGACCCGCCGCTCACCACCCTGGCCCAGCCGGTGCGGGCGATGGCCGACGCCGCCGTCGAGCTCCTGTTCCACCAGCTCGAGCGGGGGCGCACGCGCCGCAAGCGGGTCGTGTTCGACTTCGAGCTGCGTCACCGCGACTCGTGCTGCCCGCACGACCGGACCTGAGCCGGCCGTCACCGAGCGCGGTGCGGCCGGCGAGGAACCGCCGGGTGGCAGCCGCGCTGCCGGCGACGGCGAGCCCCAGGTTCGCGGTGTGAGCTCGAGCAGGTCCGCCACGGGGGTGTCGTGCACGGCCGCGTCTCCGAACCCCGCCGCGTCGTTGACCCAGCCGACCAGCGAACCGGCGTGCGAGGCCACCCGCGACCACGTAGGCCCGCTGCATGGGTCGGAGCGTCACGCGCGTGGGAGGCGGGTCAGCCCGCCGCCGTCCAGTAGCCGTCGGCGCCCGCCGGCTCCAAGCGCCCGGCCCGGTTCAGCGCCTCGCGCGCGGACTCGACGTCGGTCTGCATGATGAGCGCGACCTCGGCGGTGGCCAGCGGCTCGGGCGCCCAGTCGAGCACCTCCTCGACCGATGCGGGGCGGGGGCGGCGCGGAAGCTGCGGCGCGGCGTGGGCGATCGCGACCTCGTAGGCCTCGACCGGGTTGAACCCCGGCACCGCGATCCCGTCGATCAGGTACGTCGGCGCGCTGTACCGGCGCCCGCCGGCGGGGCCGCCGAGCTTGTGGTCGAGCGCCCGCGCCGAGGGCGAGGGATCGCGCGCCGCCGCGACGTCGGCGTCGAGCGCGGCCGCCACCTCCGCCGACGCGCTCCAGGTCGCCAGCGCCTCGGGGTCGATGCACGCCTCGCGGGCGGCGCCCTCGATCAGCGCCGGGTCGTCGAGCAGCCCGCGCAGCATCGTGCGCACGCGCAGGCGACGCAGCAGCGGCTGCGCCCGCTCGGGCGCGTGCAGGCGGGCGGCGACGACGGCGCGGCAGGCCGGCTCCGAGGACGCCTCCCGCGCGTACGGAGCCGGGTCGATCGGCATCTGGAAGCGGCGCTGCAGGCCGGGCGCCCCCTGGGCGAGCTTGCCCGCCTCGCCCGGCTCGAGCGTGAGCACGATCATCCGCACCGTCCAGGCGAGGCCGTCGCCGTAGTGCCAGCGCAGCCGCTGGCGGACGGGCTCGGCCGAGAACGCGAACGGGCAGGCGGGATCGGTGAACAGCTCGATCGAGACCGGTGACACGGACGGCTCAGGTGAGGTGATCGAACTCGCCGTTCACCCAGGCGATGTAGCGGTCGGCCGAGCGGCGCACGGCGCCGGCCCCGTCGCGCTCGATCATGTGGCCGAAGTTGTCGTAGAGCCGGTCGAACCCGAGCGCCTCGGCGCCACGGGTGACGCGGTCGACGACGGCCGGCGACAGCGGGATGCGGTTGGGATAGCTGCGCAGGAACGTCGTGGTGACACGGTCGGGGTTGGCGTGGATCGTGTCGGAGCTGAGCAGCACCCCGCCACCTCCGGCACCCGCCGTCCAGTGGACGACCGAGCTGCCGGCGAAGTGGCCGCCGAGCTCGACGAGCGCGAGCCCGGGGACGAGCTCGCGCCGGGCGCGCCAGGTCTCGATCGCGGCGTCCGGGCGGGCGACCCAGTCCCGCTGCGGCTCGGCCACCAGGACCGGCGCGCCGCCGAGCGCGCGACTCCACTCGACCTGGGCGCCGAACATGTGGGGGTGGCTGGCGGCGATCGCGAGCACCTCGCCGGCGCCGCGGACCCGTTCGACGGCGGAGTCGTCCAGGAACCCGACCGGGTCCCACAGGAGGTTGCCGGCGGGCGTGGTCACCAGGTACGCCTGATGGCCGATCCCGACCTTGGGCTCGGCCGTGATCCCGAGCAGTCCCGGCTCGAGCTCGCGCACGCGGGTGCGGCACCCGGCCGCGTCCAACTCTGCGAGCGTCGTCCAGCGCTGCCCGTCCGCGGGCACCCACTGGCGCTCGTCGGCACAGATCGCGCATACCCCCGAGGGCTCCGCGTGCTCGACCCCGCAGGTGGCGCACAGCCAGGCCGTCGTGCGGTTCATGGCCACAGCTTCTCAGATCCCGCCGGCCGCGGGCCGGCTGATGATCGACGCGCGCGTGACCGTCGACCAGCGCCGGCTGGGGATGAGCTACCGCCGCTTCGGCGTGCGCGTCCCGGCCGCGCCGGCGGGGCCTCAGGCTGACGCGGCCCGTGGACGCCGCCCGGCCCGCCGCGTCCGGCGGGCGCGGCGCGGGGCGGCCGAGCGCGGCGGCTCCTGGCGCATACGGTCGCGCACGCGTCCGAGGATCTCCCGCAGGCGGGTGACGTCGCCGCCGCTCAGCGATCGGAACAGCATGCGCTCGACGACCTCGACGTGCCCGGGCATCACGCGCTCGATCAGGTCCCGGCCGCTCGGGGTCAGCGACACGACCGTGCTCCGCTCGTCGTCGGCGGACGGCTCGCGCGCGATCAGCCCCCTCCCTCCCAGCCGCTCGACCTGGTAGGTGATGCCGCTGCGGCTGTAGACGATGCGATCGGCGAGATCGGTCATCCGCACGCTCCCCGACTCGCTGTCGCCGAGCACGACCAGGATCTGGAACTGGACGTAGGTGAGGTCGCCGTCCTCGCGCAGGTGCCGCTCGACCGCGTGATGCAGCAGGCCCGCGACCTCGGTGAGCGCAAAGTACGCCTCGAGCTGCTGCTCGTCGATCGTCGCGCCGGCCGGCGCCGGCGGACGGTCCCGCTGATCGCGCGCCGCGGTCATCCCGAAAGTATACGCGTCGCTTCAAAGTCGAAGCACCTGCTGATGCTTCGAATTGCACGAAGCACACGCTCGAGCCAGGAGGCGCCGACGAAGGCGATGCTGCGTCGTTGCCTGCCCCCATGGACGGTTCTTGACGAAACGCGTCTCCGGGCCCGCGGCCAGTTTTTGAACAAACCGTGTGCTTCTGTCCGCCAGGAACAGTTTTTGACGATCGGGGGCCCGAGGCGCCCGCAACCGGCTGACGTTGCGCGCCACCGTGCGCCGACGCAGACATGGCGCGCCAGCCGGTGTCCAAGCACCTTGCGGTGCTCGAGCGCCTGAGATCAGGCCGGCGGCGTCTCCGGGGGCGCGGTCTCCCCGGCGGCCGCGAGGATCGTCCCGACCGCCTGGGGCACGGTGAGCCCTCCCGCGCGAACGCTCGCCCACGCGCCGGCGAGCGCCTCGTCGAACCCGGGGCGCTCGCGCAGCCGGCGGATCACGGTCTCCTCGAGCAGCCGCTCCAGCCAGCGCCGCTGCTGGTGCGCGCGCCGCGCCTGGAGCTCGCCGCTGCGCTCGAGCAGCTCGCGGTGTCCCTGCACCGCCTCCCACAGCTCCGGCAGGCCGGTCCCCTCGCGGGCGCTGTAGGTGAGCACCGGGGTCGTCCAGCCGGGCGTCGCCGCGGGCAGCAGGCGCAGCGCGTGGCGATAGTCACGGGCGGCGCGCCGGGCGGCGGCGAGCAGCTCGCCGTCGGCCTTGTTGACCGCGACCAGGTCGGCGAGCTCGATCACGCCGCGCTTGATCCCCTGCAGCTCGTCGCCGCCGGCGGGCACGAGCAACAGGCACAGCGTGTCGACGATCTCGGCCAGCTCGGACTCCGACTGGCCGACGCCGACCGACTCGACGATCACCACGTCGAAGCCCGCCGCCTCGCAGAGCAGCATCGCCTCGCGCGTGCGCCAGGCGATCCCGCCGAGCACGCCGGCCGACGGCGAGGGCCGGATGTAGGCATCGTCGGCGACCGCCAGGCGCGGCATCCGCGTCTTGTCGCCGAGGATCGAGCCGCCGCTGCGCGCGCTCGAGGGGTCGATGACGAGCACCGCCACCCGATGGCCGCGCTCCAGCAGCCACAGCCCGAGCGCGTCGATCGTCGTGCTCTTGCCCGCCCCGGGCACGCCGGTGACGCCGAGCCGGATCGCGCTCCCGGTGCGGTCCGACAGCCGCACGAGCAGCTGCTGGGCGAGCTCCTGGTCGGCGGCGAGCCGGCTCTCGGCGAGCGTGATCGCCCGGCTGAGCGCCCCCGATCGCCGCCGGTGACGCCGGCGACGAGCTCGTCGAGCCCGGCCGGGTCGCTCACGGCTGGGCGGTCGGCGCGGCCTGCGCGTGCCCGTGGCGCTCGAGCAGCAGCTCGACCAGGCCGCTCGCGGCCTCGCCGATCACGGTGCCGGGCGGGAAGATCGCGTCGGCGCCGACGGCGCGCAGCGCCTCGTAAGTCCGGCGGCGGGATCACGCCGCCGACGACGACAGCGATGTCCGGCCGGCCCGGCCGCGTCCAGCGCCTCGCGCAGCTGCGGGCACGAGCGTCAGGTGCCCGGCGGCCAGCGAGCTGGCGCCGACGACGTGGACGTCGGCCTCGACGGCCTGGCGGGCGGCCTCCTGCGGGCGTCTGGAACAGCGGGCCGATGTCGACGTCGAAGCCGAGGTCGGCGAACGCGGTCGCGATCACCTTCTGGCCGCGGTCGTGGCCGTCCTGGCCGATCTTGGCGACCAGGATCCGGGGCCGGCGGCCCTCCGGGCGCTCGAATCGCTCGACCAGCTCGCGGGTCTGCGCGAACGCCACCGATGTCCTCCCAGCCTCGCGCTCATAGACCCCGGCGATGGTGCGGATCTCGGCGGCGTGGCGGCCGAAGACCTGCTCCAGCGCGTCGGAGATCTCGCCGACGGTAGCGTGGGCGCGCGCCGCCGCGACGGCGAGCTCGAGCAGGTTCGCCCTCGCCGGTCGCGGCGCGCGTCCGGTGAGCGCGTCGAGCGCGGCATCGACGGCCGCGCCGTCGCGCTCGGCGCTGCAGCCGCCGCAGCTGTCGATCTGCGACGCGCGCACGCCGGAGTTGTCGATCGTCAGCACGTTGACCTCGGTGTCACGCTCGGCGGTAGCGGTTGACGCCGACGACCACCTGGCGGCCGGAGTCGATGCGCGCCTGGGTCCGCGCGGCGGCCTCCTCGATCCGCAGCTTCGGCATGCCGGCCTCGATCGCCTTCGCCATGCCGCCGGGCTCCTCGACCTCCTGGATGTGGTGCCAGCGCGCGTTGCGACCAGGTCGTGCGGTGAGCCGCTCGACGTAGTAGCTGCCGCCCCACGGGTCGATCGACGCGCGTGGTGCCGGACTCCTGCTGGAGGAACAGCTGGGTGTTGCGGGCGATCCGGGCCAGAAGTCGGTCGGCAGCGCCGAGCGCCTCGTCGAGCGCGTTGGTGTGCAGCGACTGGGTGTCGCCCGAGACGGCGGCCATCGCCTCGACGCAGGTGCGGATGACGTTGTTGTAGAGGTCCTGGGCGGTGAGCGACCAGCCGCGACGTCTGGCAGTGGGTGCGCAGCGACAGCGACGCGGTCTTCGGCGGTTGAAGCTGCCGCATCAGCTTCGCCCACAGCAGCGCGCGCGGCGCGCAGCTTGGCGACCTCCATGAAGAAGTTCATGCCGATCGCCCAGAAGAACGAGAGCCGCGGCGCGAAGCGGTCGACGTCGAGGCCCGGCGTCGATCGCCGCGCGCACGTACTCGAGGCCGTCGGCGAGCGTGTAGGCGAGCTCCAGTCGGCGCTCGCCCCGGCCTCCTGCATGTGGTAGCCGCGAGATCGAGATGCAGTTGAACTTCGGCATCTCCCGCGACGTGAAGCTCGAAGATGTCGGCGACGATCCGCATGCGACGGCTCGGGCGGGTAGATGTAGGTGTTGCGGACCATGAACTCCTTGAGGATGTCGTTCTGGATCGTCCCCGCCAGCTGTCCGTGGTGCACGCCCTGCTCCTCGCGCGGCGACGATGTAGAGCGCGAGCACCGGCAGCACCGCGCCGTTCATCGTCATCGACACGCTCATCTGCTCGAGCGGGATGCCGTCGAAGAGGCTGCTGCATGTCCTGGATCGAGTCGATCGCGACGCCCGCCATGCCGACGTCGCCGGCGACGCGCGGGTTGTCGGAGTCGTAGCCGCGGTGGGTCGCGAGGTCGAACGCGACGCGACAGCCCCTTCTGGCCGGCGGCGAGGTTGCGGCGGTAGAAGGCGTTGGACTCCTCGGCGGTCGAGAAGCCAGCGTACTGGCGGATCGTCCACGGCCTGACCATGTACATCGTCGCGTAGGGCCCGCGCAGGTAGGGCGGGATCCCGGGCATCCCGGACGGGAAGTCCAGGCCGTCGCGGTCGGCCGCCACCGACACCGGGGAGATGTCGATCCCCTCGGGCGTCTGGAAGCGCAACTCGTCCCGCGCCGCCGGCGGCGAGACCGGCTCGGTGCGGACGGAGTCGAGCTCGAGCGCCGTGAAATCCGGGATCCGAGGGCTCACAGCTCTCCCGCCTCGAAGCGGTCGAGCAGCGCTCCGAGCACCGCGACCATGTCGACGCCGTCGGCGACGCCCGTGTCCGCGCCGAGCGCCCGCGCTCGCTCGTCGCTCGCGCCGGCGACGTAGACCGCGCGAGCGCCGGCGCCGCGCAGCGCGTGCACCAGCTCGCGCTGGACCTCGGCCTCCTCGTCGCGACCCGGGCATACCGCGGCGGCGGTGAGGCCGTGCTCGGCGAGCAGCGCCGCGTGGGCGGCCGCGCCGGGCTGCACGCCGCTTGGCACGGTCGTCACCCCGCCGGCCTCGAAGAAGCTCCTCGCCCACAGCGCGACGTTCGCGTGTGCCGACAGCGGCCCCGGGCAGGCGAGCAGCAGCGCCGGCTCGGCCCCGCGCTCGCCGGCGATCCGCAGCGCGCGGGCGCGCAGCGCCTCGAACTGGGCCCCGTCGCGCACGAGCGGGAGCGTGTCCCCGGCGGGGACCGTCTCGGGGACCGCGTTCAATGCCTGCTGCTCGCCGTCGATGCCGGCGCGCTCCAGGCCGTCGTCACCGAGCAGCGGGAACATGTTGACCCCGGTGAGCAGGCGCCGCCGGCGCGAGAGCTGCTCGTGGCGCTCCGCGCCCGCGGCCGCGACGCGGCGGCTGATCTCGCCGGAGCGCAGCACGGCCGCGATCCCGCCCGCGCACTCGATCGCCTGCAGCTCGCCCCAGGCGGCGCGCGCGAGCTGGTCGGTGAGCGACTCGACGTACCACGAGCCGCCGGCCGGGTCGGCGACGCGGTACAGCGCGGCCTCCTCCAGCAGCACGAGCTGGGTGTTGCGCGCCATCCGCCGGCCGAGCGGACCGGCAGCGTGACCCTCGGCGAGCACCGGCTCGTCGAACGGCAGCACCGTGATGCCGTCGGCGTCCGCGACGGCCGCGGCGAACGCGGCGCTCGTCGCGCGCAGCAGGTTGACCCACGGGTCCAGCGCCGACGCCATGCGGCGGCTCGTGCGCACGTACAGCGCGGAGCGGCGCTGCGCGGGCTCGACGTCGCAGTGGCCGAGCACGCTCGCCCACAGCCGGCGCGCGGCGCGCAGCTTGGCGATCTCCAGGAACTGGTCGGGCCCGGCGGCGAGCGTGAACTCGAGCGCTCCGGCGAGCTGGTCCGGCGCGATCCCCTCCGCGTCGGCCGCGCGCAGGTAGGCGAGCCCGGTGGCGAGCGCGAGCGCGAGCTCGAGCGTCGCGCCGGCCCCCGCCTCGACGTACGGGGTGGTGTCGACCCCCATCGCCCGGACCTGGGGGAACTCGGCGCGCACCTCGCCGAGCATCCGGACCGTCGCCTCCGTCTCGGCGCCGACCCGCTGCTCGGCGAGCTCGCCGGCGCGGGCGAGCGTCCCGATCGGGTCCAGGCGCAGCGAGCCGCGCACCTCGGCGGCGGGGTGACCGCGCCGGCGCCACAGCTCGCACAGCGCCGTCGCCGTCTCGGTCGCCCCGGCGCCCGCGGCGAGCGCCACCGGCGCGAGGTCGAGATGGACGCCGTCGAGCACCTCCTCGAGCTCGTCGGCACTCGTCACCGGGATGCCCGGGGCGGTCGCCGACGCGGTGACGAGCAGCAGCTCGGTCGCCCCGCCCTCGAGGTCCTCCAGCAGCTCGCGGTTGGCCTGCCGCCGGTCGGCGGTCGCGTTCTGCTGGCGGATCGCCCACGGCGTGCCCAACCGCATGCCGCGTACGAACGGGTCCGATCCGGGGAGCCCGCCGGGGTCGGGCGCGAGCGCGTCGTCGGGCCCGTACAGCCACCGGACCTCGATGCCGTCCTCGAGCGCCGTCGCCAGCTCCATGTCGGGCTCCGGCTGCTTGGCGCGGACGAGCGCCTCCCACGCGGCGCGGTCGGCAGCGGGAAAGCCGGCAGCCAGTGGTTCGATCGGCGTCGGGTTCGGATTCATCGAATCGTCTTGCGAATCCTGCGAACACATGGGCGGCGGTCGGTCGCCGCCCTCATCCTGCTTTGTACCACAGGCTCACGGTGCGAAATCACGACAACGCCAACCGCTCGATCTGCAAAGATTGCAAATGACGATGAGCAGCGTGTTGGCAGGCGCCCGTCTGCGCCACCTCCGTGAGGATCGCGGCCTCAGCCAGGCCGAGCTGCGCGGCAGCTGGAGATCTCGCCCAGCTATCTCAACCAGCTCGAGCGCGACCGCCGCCCGCTCACCGTGGGGGTGCTGCTGCGGCTCACCGAGGCGTTCGGGGTCGACGCCGGGTTCTTCTCCGAGCAGGACAGCTCGCGGCTGATCGCCGAGCTGCGCGAGGCGCTCGCCGACGAGGTCGTCGCCGTCCGCGTCTCGACGAGCGAGCTCGCCGAGCTCGCCACCCAGCAGCCGTCGGTGGCGCGGGCGCTGATCGAGCTGCGCCGCCGCTATCGCGACACGGTCGCGCACACCACCGCGCTGGTCGGCGGGCGGGGCCGGCCGG
>CAVPBY010000028.1:0-26610 GCA_963702225.1 uncultured Solirubrobacteraceae bacterium
GCCACAACATCACAGCAAGACGAGATCGGGCTGCCGCCGGGCGGCCGCGGCGCGACGATCGTGCGCCCCCGAGCGGTCGAGCGGATCGCCGAGGTCGCCGCCTCAGGGCAACGAGCACGTCGTCGGCGCCACCGGGCGCCTGGGCGACGGCGAGCTGCACGTCGACATCGGGATCGACACCGCGCCGGAGGCGGCCGCGACCCTCACCGACGTCCGCGGCGCGCGTGCGTGATCAGCTCGCGCGGCCATGATCTGGCAAGCGATGCCGGTCAACGTCACGCTGACCGGCTACGAACCAGAGCCCACCAGAAGGGAACACCATGACCCCTCCACAGTTCGCCGCCCTGCTCGGCTTCCTGTTCGTCGCCGCCCGTGGGTGGGGTCGGGTTCGGCAATGCCGTCCTGTGCCTGATCGGCGCCGCCGTGTTCATGCTCGCCAACGCGTTCTACCGCGGCGAGCTCGACCTCGCCGCGATCCAGGAGCGCGCCTCCGCCTTACCGCCTCCGGGCGATGGAGCCGCGCGCTCATCATCGTCGACGTCCAGCGCGACTTCCTGCCCGGCGGCCCGCTCGGCGTCCCCGACGGCGACGCGGTGATCGTCGCGCGTTCAACGAGCTCGCCCGCGACGGCGGCTTCGACATCGTGCTCGCGACTTGCGCTGACTGCTACCCGTGCGACCACTCCTCGTTTCAGGGCGCAGGGCGGGCCGTGGCCGCCGCACTGCGTCCAGGGCACTCCCGGCGCCGAGCTCGCGCCCGAGCTCGAGCACGAGCGGATCGACGCCGTCATCGACAAGGGCGCCACGCGCGAGGGCGAGGGCTACTCCGGCTTCGAGACGGGCGAGCGGGGGACGCTGCTGCGCACCGAGCGGGTGACCGCGATCACCCTCACCGGCCTTGGCGACCGACTACTGCGTCGCCGCGACCGCGCGCGATGCCCTGCGCGAGGGCTTCCTGGTGACGATCGACCGGCCCGGCGGTGCGCGGGACGACGCCGAGGGGTCCGAGCGCGCGCTCGCCGAGCTCGCCGGCTCGGGCGCCGTGCTCAGCTGGCTGACCTACCGCTCACCCCGCGACGGTGGACGGTCGTGGCCGCCTGCGCGGCGTCGGTCGCGCCGAACCACTCGCCAGTCGCGGGAAGCAGAGCGCCCGCGGCCACGGTGACCGCGACCGTCGCCGCCGGACAGCGGGAAGAACACCGCCGGGCCGAGCGCGTGCACGACGAGGCCGCCGGGCGAGCACCGACACCGGGAAGATCCCGAGCGAGCCGAGCATCCAGCACGCCCGCCAGCCGGCCGAGCGCGCTCGGCGGCGCCCAGCGCTGGAAGGCCGTGATCGTCAGCACGTTGCTGAAGCCGTTCAGCACCCCGAAGCCCGCGACATCGACCGCCGACCGCGACGGTCGGCGCCGACATAGGGCGCGACCGGCGAGCAGGCGCCTCGCCCAGGAACCCGGAGCGCGACGCCGCGGGCCGCTCGCAGCCGCCGAGCTGCCCGGCGAGCAATGGTCCCCAGCAGCGCGCCGCCGGCGAACGCGGCGACGAGGCCCCGTAACCGCTCGCGCCCGCGTGCAGCGGGCCGTGCACCAGCGCGGGCAGCGCCACCTCGCACTCTCCGCCCGAGGCCGAAGTTGGCGGCGAGAGTGACCAGCAGAAGATGACTGCAGCACCCGCTCCGAGCGGAGCACCGCCCCAGCGTCGGGGCGCGCCGTCCCGGTTTCCGCGGCCGTGGCCCGGCTGGGCGGCCGGCCGGCGTCGGCCGCGAGCTGCCGCCGAGGGCGGGGCCGGTCGCCAGGAGCGTCATCGCCGAGACGGCGAACGTGGAGCGCGTCGAGCCCGAACGCGAGCGAGGGGCCGACCACGTGACCAGCGCCCGCCGATGGCGGGGCCGGCCAGGGTCGCCAGCTGGGTCCCGCCCGACGCCAGCGCGTTGCCCGCCTGGAGATCGTCGCCGGACAGCAGCGAGGGGATGATCGAGAACGACCCGGGCAGGAACAGCCCCTCGCCGGCCCCGATCACGACGGCGATTCGGCACCAGCACCTCGACCGCCCGCGCGGGCCCGGTCGCCGCCGTCACCGCGAGGGCGGCAAGGGCAAGCGCGCGGACCGCGTCGGTCGCCATCATCACCGTCTGCGGCCGCCACCGGTCGCTGAGCGAGCCGCCGAGATCAGCGCGACGTGCGGGCGACCCCGTAGGGGCGAGCACCGCGCCGAGCAGCAGCACGCCGCGTGCGGGAGAGCACGTACCAGGGCAGCGCGACCGTGTAGAAGAGGTCGCCGACGTTGGAGGTGAGCTGGCCGAATGCCAGCAGCCGAAACCCGCGGTGGCGCAGCGGGACGAACGCGCGGGCGGAGCGCATTCAGCCGGTGCCCGCGCTCGGCACGATCGGATGGCCGAGCAACAGCAGCTCGACCGGGAGCGCGCCCGGCGGGCGCGCCGACGGGTCCTCGATGCGCTCGTACAGCCCGGGAACCGCGTCGAGCAGCGTCCGGCCGAGCGCGGCCAGCTCGTCGGGCGTCATCCAAGCCAGCGACTGCGAGTCGACCGCAGCCTCGCGCCACGCGGCCGGGTAGCTGCCCTGCGTCTGCTGCCAGGTGCGGTAGCGCTCGAGCTGGCGGCCGCGGACGAGCTGGTTGAGCGCGCCTGCGGCGATCCGCGCCGCGGTGTCGCCCCGCTCGGTCGAGTAGTTGAAGCCGAGCGTCGTCATCCGCCACGGGCGCGCCCTGCCCTTGCCTCCGCCCGCCTCCTCCACGAACCCGTACTTCTTCAGCTGGCGCAGGTGGAACGAGCAGCTCGACGGCGACTCGCCGACGTGCTCGGCCGCCTCGGTCGCGGTCATCGCGCCGTGGATGATGAGCGTCTCGATGAGCGCGATCCGGGTCGGGTGCGCGAGCGCTCGCAGCGTGCCGACGTCGGAGATCATCCGCGGGGCCCGGCGTGTGGAGTCGTCCATGACCGTCGAAAGTACCCTTTCGAAAGCAAACTGTCAAAAGAACACTTTCGACGCTCCCGCGCCGGCGGGTCGACCGGGGGCGCTGGGCATCTGCGGTAGCGCACGGCGACCGCAGATGCCCAGCACGACCAATCCGGGCGGCGCAGCGACCGCCTCGCGCTACGCGTCCGGCCAGCTCGCCCCGTCCGCCGACGCCCGCAGCTCGATCTGCTCGAGCGCGACGTCGGTGCGGCGGTCGGCGACCATCGCCTCGAGCGCCTCGGCGACCGACCCGGCCCACACGCGGCGGACGACCGCGGGCTCCACCCCGCCCGGCCGCAGCTCGCACCAGTCCAGCGCGACCGGTCCGCGCACCGGCTCGTCGCTCTCGGTGAGCGCGCGGCCGTCGTAGAGGGTGAGCTCGGCCCGCCAGCCGTGCGGGCACAGCTCGCCCATCATCGCGCGGGCGGTGCGCTCGGCGCCGACCTCGGCGCGAACCCGGCGCCAGCGCCCGGCGCGGCCGCGGAGCGCGGCCCTGCCGTGGAGCGCGCTCCGGCCGCGGAGCCGGGCCCGGCCGCGGAGCCCGGCCCGGCCGCGGGTCACGGCCACCCGCAGCAGCGGCAGCAGCAACCCGCCCGCCGCGGCGCAGACCGCGATCAGCACGAGCGGGCCGAGCAGGGCCCCGGCGTGCGGTCGAACCCCGAGCTGAGCGAGCAGCGCGAGCACGGTGATCTCTCAGGTACCCACCGCGCGGCGAGACTCGAACGCGGCGGCAGGCGCGGACGGTCCCGATCTGTCAGGGTGGGCGCCGTGGCCCGGCCGACCGTCACCCAGCGGGCGCTCGCCGTCGCCCGCGGTGAGGAGCCCGCCGACGTCCTCCTTCGTGGCGGGCGGGTGTTCAGCACCGCGACGCGCGAGTGGATCGACACCGCGCTCGCGATCGCCGACGGGGTGATCGCGGGGTGGGGCGAGCGTGACGCGCATGCGATCCACGACGTCGACGGCGCGGCGCTCACCCCCGGCTTCGTCGACGCCCACATGCACCTGGAGTCGACCAAGCTGTGGATCGACGCGTTCGTCGAGACCGTGCTGCCGCTCGGCACGACGGCCGTCGTCGCCGACCCGCACGAGCTCGCCAACGTGCTCGGCGTCCCCGGCGTGACCGCGCTCATGCGGGCGGTCGCGCCGCTGCCGATCACGTTCGCCGTCTACGCGCCCAGCTGCGTGCCCGCGTCGCCGTTCGAGGGCGCGGGCGCCGAGGTCGTGGCCGGCGACATGGTGGCGCTGATCGAGGAACACGGCGCGCGCGGGATCGCGGAGGTGATGAACTATCCGGGCGTCGTCGCCGGCGACCCCGAGATGCTCGCGCGGATCGCCGCCGCCGGCCCGCTTCGGGTCGACGGGCACAGTCCCGAGCTGAGCGGCCCCGCGCTCGACGCCTATCTGGCGGCGGGCGTCGAGTCAGACCACGAGGCGACGACCGCCGCCGAGGCGCTGGAGAAGCGCCGCAAGTCGATGTGGGTGTTCCTGCGCGAGGGCTCGGCGAGCCGCAACGTCCGCGCGCTCGCGCCGACGATCGTCGAGCACGGCACCGACCACGCGGCGCTGTGCACCGACGACCGCGAGCCGAGCACGCTGCTGTCCGACGGCCACGTCAACGACTGCGTGCGGATCGCGGTCGAGGCCGGGATCGACGAGCGCGACGCGATCGTGATGGCGACGGCGCGGCCCGCCGAATACCACGGCCTGCACCGGCTCGGGAGCCTCGGCCCCGGCCATCAGGCGGACGTGCTCGCGTTCGACGCGCTCCGCACGTGGGTGCCCGCCCACGTCTGGCGGGCCGGCCGCCACCTCGTCCGCGACGGGGCGCTGCAACCGGCCGCGGTCCCCGCCAGCCCGCCCGAGCCGCTGCTCTACGACACCGTCCACATCGGCCGGCTGCCCGGCGCCGAGGACCTCGCCCCGCCCGTCGTCGGCGGCGCGCGGGTGCGCGCCGTCGGGGTCGACTCGGGCAGCCTCACCACCCGCCACGCGGTCGTCACCGTCGGCTCGGGCGAGGACCTGTGCCGGGCGGCCGTGGTCGAGCGGCACCACGCGAGCGGGCGGATCGGCACCGGCTTCGCGACGGGGTTCGGGCTGCGGCGCGGCGCGCTCGCCTCCACCGTCGCGCACGACGCCCACAACGTCGTGTGCGTCGGGGCCGACGGCGCCGACATGGCGGCAGCGGTCGCACGGCTGGCCGAGATCGGCGGCGGTCAGGTGGCGGTGCTGTCGGGGCGGGTCCTCGCCGAGGTGGCGCTGCCGCTCGCCGGCCTGATGAGCGACCGCCCCGCCGCGGAGGTCGCCGCCGCGCTGCGCGAGCTCGGCCGCGCCGCCGCCGACCGGCTCGGCGTCACCGTCGCCGAGCCGTTCATGCAGCTGTCGTTCCTCGCGCTGTCGGTGATCCCCGCGCTGCGACTCACCGACCGCGGGCTCGTCGACGTCGACGCGTTCGCGCACGTCGACGCGCGGATAGATCCGCAGATTGCGTGATCAACCGCCGCGAGCCGACCGCTCGCCGTGAGATCGTTTCAATCATGGCGACCGTGGAGATGGGTGGGATCGCCGGCGGATCGGTGAGCGACGAGCCGGCGTTCGAGAGCAGGGGGATCGACTACATCCCGCTCACGGAGCGCCGTGGCCGGCCGGCGGACCTCATGTGGATGTGGGCGGGCGCGCTGTTCAACGTCGAGTACGTCGTCTACGGCGCGCTGATCATGTCGTTCGGGCTGCGCTTCTGGCAGGCCGCGCTCGTGATCGTGCTCGGCAACCTCTCCTACCTGATCACCGGCCTCGGATCGCTGCAGGGCCCGCGCGCGGGCACGGCGGCGTTCACGATCAACCGCGCCCCGTTCGGCCCCAACGGCGCGAAGCTGATCGCGTTCTTCAACTGGCTCACCCAGGTCGGCTTCGAGATCGAGGGGCTCGCGCTCGTCGTGCTCGCCGGCCTCGCGCTGTTCAACAAGGCGGGGGTCGGCTCCTCGGCCGGGTTGAAGGTCGGCCTCATCATCGCGGCGGCAAGCGTCCAGCTGCTGCTGCCGCTGTTCGGCCACCGGGCGATGCTGCGGATGCTGCGGGCGCTCGTGATCCCGTTCGTCGTGCTGTTCGTCGTACTCACGGTCCTGTCGATCGGCAAGGTCCACCTGAGCGCCGGCACGGACGGCAGCTGGCAGACGATGTTCGCCGCGCTCGCGCTCATCTTCTCGGCCGGCGGCTACGGCTGGCCGATGAACGCCAACGACTTCAGCCGCTACCTGCCGCCCGACGCGAGCCCCCGGCGGATCGTCGGGTCGGTCGCCGCCGGCGGCTACGTCCCGTCGACGCTGCTGGAGCTGCTGGGCGCCGCGCTCTACACGATCCCGGCGGTCGCGCACGCGGGGGGCGGTGCGATCTCGGGGCTGCCGCAGGCGTTCAGCGCGTGGTTCATCTGGCCGTACCTGGTGTTCGCGATCGTCCAGCTGTTCGCGATCAACTCGGTCGACCTGTACTCGTCCGGTCTCACGCTGCAGGCGATCATCCCGCGGATCAAGCGCTGGCAGTGCGTGCTCGTCGACACGGTCGTCGCCGGCGGGCTCACCGCGTTCGCCGTGTTCTCGGCCGGTTTCAACACGTTCGTCTCGGATTTCGTGCTGATGATCCTCATCTGGCTCGCGCCGTGGGTGATGATCTACCTCGTCGACTACTTCATCCGGCGCGGGCGGTACGACTCCCGCGCGCTGCTCGACCGGCGGCCGGGTATCTACTGGCGCAGCGGCGGCGTGCACTGGCCGGGCCTGATCGCGATGGGCTGCGGGATGGCCGCGGCCGCCTCGTTCCTCAACGCCTATCCATTCTGGGAGAGCCCGCTCACCAAGGCGTCCAACGGCGCCGACTTCTCGGTCTTCATGGGCGCGGTCGTCGGCGGTGGCCTGTACTGGCTGCTCGGGCACCGCTCGGTCGCCGCCGAGGCCGACCGGACGCCCGGGCTCGAGGCCGAGGACGCGGCGATCGCGGCGATGTCGCCGCCCGCCTGAGGCCGCTCAGGGCTTGCGCAGCAGCCGCGCCGTCGGTGTGCGCCCCGCGAGGATGCGGAACTCGATCGGCTCCGGGCGGCGATGGGGCGCGCGGATCGTCAGCTGCAGCCGGTCGCCCGCGCGCAGCGTCACCTTCTCGAGCGCCGTCCACAACCGCGCGACGTGCGCCGTCCTCACGCGCCGCAACCGCAGTCTCGGGCAGCGCCGGCCGCGGCACGCGACGGTCACCGTGCCCCGCCGTGGCAGGCGGTGCGCGCGGACGGAGTCGACGCGCGTGCGCGACCCGTCGAACGTCCAGCCGACGCTCAGCCGCGCGTCGACCTCGCCGCGGCGGCGCGGGCGCGGGGAGGTGACGGGGTTGAAGGTCGTGATGTAGCGGCTGAGCACGGTCGCGCTGTCGCCGGCCGCGTCGGACTCGGCGACCGTGAGCTGGTGGCGCCCGTCGGACAGCGCTTTGGTCGCGACGGGGACGGTGACGCTGGCCAGCGGCGCGCACGGCTGTGCCCGGTCGAACATCAGCCCGCCGGTCGCCGGATCGGTGCCGAGCGGCGCGCAGGCGCCGTGGTTGGTGTCCGGGACCCCGCTGTAGACGGTTGCCCCGTCCAGCTGGACCCCCACCCCGTACACGCCCGGCCCGAACCCGCCGCCGGCCGCGGGATCCGACGCGGTGAACACGAGGTCCGCGGTGCCGCCCGCCCGCCGGGAGAGCAGCGTGCCGGTGAAGTTCGTCCCCCGCGGCAGCGCGTCGACGGACAGCTCGACGAGCGCCTGGGTGATCGCCACCTGGGCGTTGACGCCGCCGCCGAGCGGGCAGGTTGGGGAGCTGAAGTCGACGCACAGCGCGGGCGCGTAGATCGAGGTGCCGCCCGGGTGGTCGATTCCGAACGTCCCGCTCATCGTCCCGTTGGGTCCGCAGGCGGCGTTGAGCTGGCAGTTGGTGATCACGTCGGCGCTGTCGTAGGCCGAACCGGGGGTTCCGATCCAGGTCTGCCCCTGCGGCGAGGTGAGCGACGCGGTCACCGACCCACCCGCGATCTTCGCGCCGCCGGGCGAGTTGAACACCCACTCGGGCCCGGTGTAGCTCGCCGCCGGGCCGGCTTGGCTGGAGGCGGCGACGAGCGCCCCGCCGGGGTTCGCGCAGGTGTTCGAGTCGCCGCTGCCCGCGCTGGCGGAGCCCGCCCACCAGCCGGTGGTCCAGCCGTCGGTCGGCGCCGGCGCGCCGTCGGGCTGGGTGCAGCTGACGAGCGTCCAGGCGCCGGCGCGGGCGGGTCCGGCGCCCCCGGCGAGCAGCGCGACGGCGCAGAGCGCGAGCACGGCCACCAGCGATGCCGCGATCGACCTGCGTGGGCGGACGGCGCGCATCGCGAGACAGCGTACCGTTGGCGGCGCGCCCGCGACCCGGGCGCGCGTCAGCCGGCGAACCTCAGACCCAGGCTTCGGGCTCTGAGCCCTCGCGCCACACGCCGCGGTTCATCGCGTCGCTGGTGAACCCGAGCGCGACCGCGCCGCCGGCGTCGACGGCGATCATTCCGCCCGTCCCGTCGACGATCCCGACGTCGGCGAGCGTCGCGTCGGTCGCCGCCTCCAGCTCCTCGCCGGCGGCGATCCGGCCGGCGAGCTGGTGGGCGGCCGCGGCGCGGATGAACGACTCGCCGTCCCCCGTGCACGAGACGGCGACCCGGGCGTCGGCCCACGTGCCGCCCCCGATCACCGGCGTGTCGCCGACGCGGCCGGGCAGCTGACCGCGCCGCCCGCCGGTCGAGGTCGCGGCCGCCAGGCGGCCCGCCCCGTCCAGGCAGACCGCGCCCACCGTCCCGCGCTCGAAGTCCGAGGGCCGCTCGGCGAGCCGGACCCGCTGGCGCTCGGTGATGAAGTACCCGGGCTCGCAGGGCTCGACCCCGTGCGCGGCCGCGAACCGGTCCGCGGCCGGGCCCATCAACAGCACGTGGTCGCTCACGTCCAGCACCGCGCGCGCGGCGGCGACGGGCGAGCGGCTGCGGGTGACGATCGCGACCGCGCCCGCCGCCCGGTCGTGGCCGCGCATCAGCGCCGCCGACAGCTCGGCGGTCCCGTCCGAGCACAGCACGGCGCCCCGGCCCGCGTTGAAGAACTCGACCTCGTCCTCCATGTAGGCGACCGCCGTCTGCACTGCGTCAAGCGCCTCTCCCGCGTCGGCAAGCACCTCGCGGCCGCGCGTGAGCGCGGTCCGCAGCGCCTCACGCGCCTCGTCGCGCAGCTCCGGCGGCGGCGAGGACGGGCCGGCGCCGGCGTGGACGGCGATCACGGGTCGGGGCACGGGCGCGAATGTACATGGGGCGGCCTTCCGGTCGCCTCCTGACCGCGCTCAGCGCGGTGCCGGCCTGGTGAAGATGTCCTGCCCGAACGTGCTCGTCACGGTCTGGGCCTCACCGAGGCGCCTGACGCCGAACAGGTCCTCGACGCTCGCCAGCGACGAGTAGTGGTTGTAGGCGGTGGTCGTGCGCGTGCCCGGCTCGATGTACGGGGACAGCAGCACCGCGCCGACCCGGCCGCCGCCGGGACCGGTGATCCCGGGCAGCGGCGACCCGGGACCCGGGGTCTCGCCGCAGCACGCCGAGGAGTCCGACGTCCCGTCGGACTCGTCGAACGTGATCTCGATCAGCCCGCCGGCGCGGTAGGCCGCCGAGCGCATGATCTTCGGGACCCAGGTCGACAGGAACGAGTCGACGTCGGCGAGCGCGGACGGGCCCCCCGGCTCGTTCGTGCACGGGTGGTCGTGGCCGTCCTCGCACAGGTTGGGGGTGATGAACGAGTACGACGGCGTCGTCGCGGCCGATTTCAGGTCGGTCGCCAGGCCGGTCTCGCCGGGGAGCGCGGCGGCCGGCATCGCGCCGCCCGCGGAGCCGAGCGCGACGACGTGCGCGTCGCAGTACGACGCGTCGTCGATCACCGAGTGGAAGTAGACGAACGGGTCATGGCGGGTCGCGTAGCCGTCTCCGCTGACCGCCGACTCGGTCCGGTCGACCGAGTTGAGCGCGGGGTGGCCGCAGGCGGCCGCCTCTCGGCCGGGGACGTTGCCCATGTCCTGCTCATATGCCTTCCAGGTGCGCCCGGCGGCGGTGAGCTGGGTCCCGATGCTCGGGACGTCGGCTGGATAGACGCAGCCGAGCCCGGACCGGACCCCGTTGGACGCGAGCCGGCCGCCGCGGAAGTCCCCGAAGATCTGGCAGTCGCTCTGGTTCTCCGGATTGGGCGGCTGGCCGGACACGAACGAGATGTAGTTGTCGTTGCTCGCGTGCCCGGTCGCGTAGTAGTTCTCGAGCAGCGCGCCCTTTGCCGGCAGCGTGGTCGCGAGGTACGGATCGGCGCTCGGGCTCCCGAACGTCGAGGCGTAGTTCTCGTTCTCCAGCATGATCACCCACACGTGGCGGATCGGGGGCAGCGCGGCGGCCGTCGCCGGTGCGCGCGCGTTCCGGTTCTGCCGGTCGCCGAGCAGCGCCACGGCGGTCGCGGGCGCGGCGATCGCGAACAGGACCGATGCCACGAGCACGGCGCGCAGCCGACTCATGTCGCCGACCCTGGAGATCCGGCGCGCCCTTCCCTCCCCGTCGTCCATGTCCCGCGAATCCTCCTCTTCGCCGCCGACGGTGTCCAGGCCGCGGCCGCTCGGGTCTAACCGTCCTGGAGCCGCTCGGAGAGCTCGAGCCACTCCGACTCCAGGCGCTCGCGCTCGGCGCCGAGCGCCGCCAGCTCCGCCGACAGGTCGCGCAGCCGGCCCGCGTCGGTCGCGGCCCGCGCCATCGCCTGCTGCAGCTCGCCGTCGCGCGTGGCGAGCGTGTCGAGCTCGCGCTCGATGCGTGCGACCTCGCGCCGCGCCGCGCGCCGCTGTGCGCCCGCGGCCCGGCGGACCGCCCCGGCGGTGGGCGCGGACGCCCGTTGCGGAGCGGCGCCCGCGGGCGCCTTGGCGTCGGCCGAGCGCTCGGCCAGGTACTGCTCGATCCCGCCCGGCAGGTGGCGCAGCGTCCCGTCGCCGGGCAGCGCGTGGACGTCGTCGCACACGCGCTCGACGAAGTAGCGGTCGTGCGAGACGACGACGAGCGTCCCGGGCCAGCTGTCGAGCAGGTCCTCGAGCGCGGTGAGCGTATCGATGTCGAGGTCGTTGGTCGGCTCGTCGAGGATCAGCACGTTGGGCTCGCGCATGAGCGCCCGCATCAGATCCAGGCGCCGGCGCTCGCCGCCGGAGAGGTCCCGCACGCGCGTCCGCAGCCGCTCGCCGCGGAAGCCGAACCGCTCGGCCAGCCGCCCGGCGGTGAGCTCCTCGCCCGCGCTCGTCGTGATCAGGGTGGGTGTGCTCGAGTGCTCGAGCGCCTCGAGCACCCGCAGCCCGCCGCCCGGCTCGTCGCCCGGCTCGTGCTGGGAGAGCTCGGCCAGGCGCACCGTCT
This sequence comes from uncultured Solirubrobacteraceae bacterium, assembly GCA_963702225.1. GTDB lineage: Bacteria > Actinomycetota > Thermoleophilia > Solirubrobacterales > Solirubrobacteraceae > Palsa-465. The sequence continues at coordinate 11,406 of CAVPBY010000028.1, forward strand.
GACCGCGCGTGACCTCTCCGGAGTCGGGCGCGAGCTCGCCGGTGAGCAGCCGCACGAGCGAGGTCTTGCCCGCGCCGTTGGGCCCGACGAGGCCGAGACGGGCGCCGGGCCCCATGCGCCAGGTGACACGCTCGAGCAGCGTGCGCCCGCCGAGCGCGAGCGTCACGTCGACCGCGTCGATCACCCGGTCGCCGAGGCGGGCGGTCGCGAACCGCATCAGCTCGACCGTGTCGCGCGCCGGCGGCTCGTCGGCGATCAGCGCGTTGGCGGCGTCGATCCGGAACTTCGGCTTCGACGTCCGCGCCGGCGGCCCGCGCCGCAGCCAGGCGAGCTCCTTGCGCACGAGCTGGCGGCGGCGATCCTCCCGGGCGGCGCTCACCCGGTCGCGCTCGGCGCGCGCGAGCACGTAGGCCGAGTAGCCGCCCGCGTAGGCGTGGACCGCTCCGTCGGCGACCTCCCACGTGCGCTCGCAGACGGCGTCCAGGAACCAGCGGTCGTGGGTGATCACGAGCAGCGTCCCGCGGCGCGCGGCGAGGTGGCCGGCCAGCCACGCGATCCCCTCGACGTCGAGGTGGTTGGTGGGCTCGTCGAGCAACAGCAGCTGCGGTGAGTCGATCAGCGAGCGGGCGAGCGCGATCCGGCGCTGCTCGCCGCCCGACAGCGGCCCGACGACGGTCCGCGGCCCATCCGCGAAGCGGGTGAGCCCGGCGCCGCCGAGCAGCCCGTCGAGCACGGCGCGGAACCGCGGGTCGGCGGCCCACTCGTGATCGGCGCGGTCGCCCGCGAGCGCATCGCGCACGGTCGCGGCGGGGTCGAGCTCGGCGCGCTGGGCGACGAGCGCCGCGATCACGCCCGCGGTACGGGTGACGGCGCCCGCGTCGGGCTGCTCGACGCCCGCGACGAGTCGCAGCAGCGTCGTCTTGCCGGCCCCGTTGGCGCCGACCATCCCGATCCGCTCGCCCTCCTGGACGCCGAGCGTGACCCCGTCGAGCACGGTGCGGCTGCCGTAGCCCTTGACGACCGATTTGAGGTTGACGAGGTGGCGGGCCACGGCGGCCCACAGATGTAGCGGATCACGGGCACGAACCCAGACACGCGGGAGTGTTTGATTCGCGGCCGATCGGTAATACACCGCATGATGGTGCGAGAGGAGAGGATCCCGCGTCTGGCGGTCCGCGATCGGATCGAGGTGTGATGAGACGACGTGCAATCGCAGCCGCCACCGCGCTTGCCTGTATCGCCGCGACCGGGGTCACCGCCGGTGGCGCTCACGCGGCCACCGCCGGCTGGGCGGCGACGGCGACGCGCGCGATCTCGGGATCGGGCATCACCGACGGCAGCGCGCTGGCGCCGGCGACGCCGATGACCGTCCAGGTCGTGATGAGCCTGCGCAACACCGCGGCGCTGCATCAGGACATCGCGGCCGGCCGGACGGTGTCCGTCGACGGGTTCAAGCAGCAGTTCGGACCGACCGCCGCGCGTCTGCAGGCCGTGAGGTCCTACCTGACGAGCGAGGGCCTGACCCCGACCGCGACGAGCCCGAGCGGCCTGATCATCACCGCGACCGGGCCGGCCTCGGCGGTGCAGAGCGCGTTCGACACCCGGCTTGACTCGGTCACCGCCGGCTCGGCGAGCGGCTTTGCGAACGTCACCCCCGCCCCGGTCCCGGCCGGGCTGGGCTCCGCCGTATCCGCGGTGCTCGGCCTCAACGACGTGTTCTCGATGTCGCTCGCTCCAGTTGGGGGGCACGCCCCCAACATCCCCCCAACGTCAAGCCCCGCTGCACGCGACTGCTGCGAGCAACCCGGCGTCGTCCTGCACACTGCAGGGGCTCGGCTACCTGTGCGCCTACAACCCGCGGGGGTTCCAGAAGGCCTATGACGCGACCGGCACGCCGACCGGCGCCAAGACGACCGAGGCGATCTTCGCCGAGGGCGACCTCACCCAGGTGGTCAAGGACCTGCGCACCGAGGAGGCGGCGAACGCGCTGCCCAAGGTGCCGGTCACGATCGACCACACCGGCATCGCCTCCAGCGACACGAGCGGCGCCGACGAGTGGGACCTCGACACCCAGTACTCGACGGGCATGGCCCAGACGGTGAAGAACCTGCGCATCTACGACGCGACGTCGCTCAGCGACTCCGATCTGGCGCTCAGCTTTGCCGACTTCGCCGGTCAGGGCACGGCCAAGGCGGGCAGCGCGTCGTTCGGCGAGTGCGAGGCGCTCGCCTACCTCGACGGCTCGATGGTGGCCGACGACGAGTCGTTCGCCGAGGCGGCCGTGCAGGGCACCGTGTTCGCGTCCGCCGGGGACACCGGCGGCTTCTGCACCGTCGCGCCCACCAACGGCGTGCCCGCCGGGATCCCGGACGTCGAGTACCCAACTCGGGGGCGAACGTCTACGTGAGCGGGGCGCCGGTGACGGTCGGCGGCACGAGCCTCGCCTCGCCGCTGTCGCTGGGCGTGTGGGACCGCCTTGAGTCCGGGCACGCCAACGGGCTCGGGTTCGCCTCGCCGCAGCTGTACGCGCTCAACGGCGGCGCCGCGTTCCACGACGTGACGCTCGGCGACAACGGCCCGTACCCGGCGACCCCGGGCTACGACCTGGCGACCGGCATCGGCAGCTTCGACGTCGCCAAGGCGGAGTCGTTGATCAAGTAGTCGAGCGGTGGCTGCGGGGGCGTACGGTCCCCCGCAGCCCACCGCCATCGGGGCGGCGCATGATCCGGAGGTGTGATGGAACGTCTGCGGAGCGATGATCTGCGCGATCTGTGCCTGTCGTTCCACGGGTCCGAGGAGACGTTCCCGTTCGGGCCAGAGACGTCCGTGTTCAAGGTCGCGGGCAAGATGTTCGCGCTGTCGCGGCTGGCGGGAGCGCCGCTGAGCGTGAGCCTCAAGTGCGAGCCCGCGCTCGCCGAGCAGCTGCGCGAGGCCCACGCCGCGATCGCGCCCGGCTACCACCTCAACAAGCGCCACTGGAACACGCTGACGCTCGACGGCTCGCTGCCCGCCGCGACGGTCCACGACCTCGTCGAGGACTCCTACGACCTCGTCGTCAGCGCTCTGCCGAGGGCGCGGCGGCGGGCGCTGCTCTGGCGCGGCGACGCGGGCCGGTCGTAGCGTTTGCCCACGCGCGCACGCCCTCTCCTCAAGTTTTCTCGATTTTCGCCGAAAGTGTGGGGCAAGTCACAGGAACACAGCTGACGAGCAACTAGCATGCAAGCCGTAGCCCAGCTGGAATCCGCACTGTCCCCCGTCCGACTCAAGGAGCCCCGGACACATGACTCACATCACCCACACCCTCAGCGAGCGCTTTCGCCTGTCGGTCGCCCGCAGCCGTGAGCGGCGTGAGCACGACCGCGCGATGCTCGACCCCCGGATCCGCGACGAGCACTTCGCCGGTCGCGCCCGTGACGTCGCCGCCGGCGCCGCCGACTGCCACTTCTGCGTCTGACCGGCGGACCGGCGGCCCCGGCGGCCTGGCGGCCCCGTCTGACCGACGGACCGGCAGACCGGCGCGCCTGGCTCAGCCGGCGGCCGCCGCGTCCGCGGTGGCGATGATCTCGGCGAACTGCGGCGTGTCGCGGATCGCGGCGAGGTCATCGTCGCCCTGCGCGTACCGCGCGAACGGCGGCGCCAGCTCCACCGCCCGGCGCAGGTCCGCCAGCGCGTCGTCGACGCGCCCGAGCAGACTCTCGCTGCAGGCGAGGTTGTAGAAGATGAGCGGGTAGTGGGGCTCGCGCTCCACCACCGGCCTCAGCCTCTCCACGACCTCCTCGTGCCGGCCCTCGTCGAACTGCACGCGGGCCTGCGACCACAGCTCCCAGCCCCCCGGCCGGTACACCTGCCCCGGCCGCCCCGCGCCGATCGCGACCACCGTCGTGCCCGCCTCCTCGGCGAACGCGGTGCGCATGACCGAGCACCCCACGTTCACGAACGTGCCCGTCCCCGCGGCGACGCTCTCGCCGTCGAGCTCGAACCGGGCGCTTCCCGACATGACGAGGTAGAGCTCGTCGCCGTCGAACTCCTCGTTCTCCTCGTGCTCGTTGATCAGCCGGTCCCCGGCCGCCGCGGCGGTCCAGGTGGTGATCCCGAACGTCCGGATCCCGAAGTGCTGGCGCACCGGGCGAAACCGGCAGCGCCCGTCGTCGACCTCCTCGATCTCGTCGATGCGCGCGATCCCCCACTCAGCCACGGCGTCCTCCCTCGTCGTCGTCTCGCAGACCTCGACCGTGAGCCTACGTGACGGGTGTGGCCTCGGCGAGCTTCTCGGACTCCTCGGGGCGCGGGCGCGGGTCGGCGAGCACGCGCAGGGCGTCGGCCGGCACGTGGACGCTGACCGGCGTTCCCTGGCGCGAAGTCGTCGGGGTCGACGGACGGGCGGGAACTCGCCGGTGGAGGTCGTCGCCCGCCCGGAGCGGATCGAGCTGCTCGGCGCCGGCGCGGGCACCACGCGCGGGAACTGCCTGCCGGTGATGGTCGAGCGCACGGCGTACCTGGGGACGAGCCTGCAGGTGCTGGTGCGAGCACGCCCGCGCTCAACGCGCTGGCCTACATCGCCGGCTGGGCGCCGGGCGACGTGCACCGGGTCGGGCCGCTGCACGGCGCCCACGAGCCGCCGTTCTTCGTCGCCGGCTCCGACCACTGGCTTGCGGGCTACATGGAGGGCGCAGTCCGGACCGGCCGCGGCGCCGCGCGAGCGGCGCTGCGGACCGGCTCGCCCGCCTGAGCGGCCGCGCGCGCCGGCGCGTGCGGGCGCTCGATCCGGCGGCCACCCACCGCCACCGCCACTCGGAGCGCTTTGCTGTCCTATACCGACCACGACCCGCTCCAAGTGCGCGGCCCACCCACCGCCGCCGGCGACTTGGAGCGCTTTGCTGTCCTATACCGACCACGACCCGCTCCAAGTGCCCGGCGCGGGCGCCGGGCCGGCTACGGCACCAGCCGCTCCCCCAGCCCGAGATCGCGCGCCAGCTGCGCGGCCACCGCCCGGCGCGCCCGGCGCAGCGGGATCGTGCCGTCGCCGATCATCGTCCGCACGCCGTAGCCGTCGAGCAGCGCGAGCGTGCGGTCGGCGACCTCGTCGGGGTCGCAGCGCGCGAACTCGCGGTCGCGCACCCCGGCGCGGATCTCCTGCACGAACCAGTCGTGCAGCCGCGCGTACAGCTCCTCGGCGACCGGCCGCAGCTCGGGGTGGCGCACCGCGCGCAGCCACAGCTCCATCCACAGCACCCAGTCCTCGGCGAGCGCCTCGGTCGTCGGCAGGCACACGTCGATCATCGACGCGAGCCGCGCGGCGTGGCCGGCGGCCGGCGCCGGCTCGGCCGCGTCGTCGATCCTCACCTCCACGGCGCGGGCGTAGGAGTAGTCGATCGTCTCGGCCAGCAGCTGCTCACGGTCGGCGAAGTGGTAGTGCACGAGCGCGCTGGAGACGCCGGCCTCGGTCGCGATCCGGGCGATCCGCAAACCGTCGATGCCGTCGCGCGCAATCGCGCGCACCGCCGCGCGCAGGATCCGCTCACGCGCCGCGGACCCGCGCTCGGCCCCCGGCTCGCTGTCAGACGGCGGCCGGCTCACCGCTCGGCGCGTCCGCCGCCTGGAGCACCGGCGCGAGGTCGGCACGGATCCGGTCGGCGAACCACGCGACCGCGGTCTCGCGCCGCGACAGCGGCCCGCACTCATAGCCGCGCGTGCGCAGCCCCTGCTGGACGTTGTCGACGAGGTCGATGTCCTCGCCGAGCACGAGCGAGTTGAGGCGCTGGTTGGCCCACTGGACCAGGCGGGTGCGGGGGTCGGCGTTCGCCATCCGGTAGCTGCCGAACGTATCGGACGTGCGGGCGACGCCGTCGGGCAGCATCTGCCAGGTGTTCACCTGGTCGGGGTACAGGTCGATCGTCGTGTTGGGATAGATGAACGCGTAGCGCCAGACGTGCCGGTCCTCGGGCGCGAGGCCGTCCATCGGGCGCACCATCTGCGCGTAGGCCCGCTCCAGCCGGTTGGAGCTCGGCTTGGGCCGCAGCGGCGCCTCGATCCACACCCAGTGGTCGTGCAGCTCGGTCGCGTAGTCGCGGTAGTCGAGCATCCGCATCAGCCCCGGGTGCGCGATCGGGATGTGGTAGCCCTCCAGGTAGTTGTCGGCGACGACCTTCCAGTTGGCGGGCTGGGTCCCGGTCGCGGGCGCGAACGGCTCCAGCGCGTCGATCCGGTAGCGCTCCAGGCGCTGCGTCAGGTCGCCGACGAGCTCGCGCAGCGGCGCCGCCTCGGGGTCGAGGTTGACGAACACCAGCCCGCACAGCTCCTCGACGCGCGCGGCGATCAGCCCGAACCGGCGCTTGTCGAGCTTCTCGCCGAACGCGAGCCCCTCGGGCACGCCGATCAGCGTCCCGTCGAGCCGGTACGTCCAGCCGTGGTAGCGGCAGCGCAGCGCCGCCCTGCACTGGCCCGAGCCGCTGAGCAGCCGCGAGCCGCGGTGGCGGCAGACGTTGCGATACGCGCGCAGGTCGCCCTGCTCGTCGCGGACGACGAGCACCGGCTGGTCGCCCGCGCGCCCGGTGATGTAGCTGCCCGTCGCCCCCAGCTGACCAACGTGCCCGATGAGCTGCCAGGTGCGCTCGAAGATGAGCGTCTGCTCGGCCTCAAGCAATCCCGGGTCGGTGTACAGGCGCGGATGCAGCGCCCGCCCGGAGCGCTGTGGTGTCCATTTCTCTCCTCCATCCTGACTTTGTGATCAGTTGGTGTAGTGTACGCGCATGGCAACCCGCCGTGCGTGGCTGTCGATCACCCCCGAGCCCGAGCGCGAGCTCCCCGAGGCGGTCGCCGTCCTCACCGCCGGCCACCGCGCCGGCGACGACGCCGTCCGCCGCGAACGGCTGCGCCTGCAGGCGATCGTGCTCCGGCGCGGCCTGCGCCGGTGGCTTCGCTACCTGCGCGAGGTGCTCGAGCTGATCGAGCGCCGCAGCGGCGATCGCGACCCCGACGTCGTGCACGCTCGCGCGCGGGCGCGGGTGGTGCTCGCCAACCACCACAACCTGCTGTTGGGGCTCCCCGGCCGGGGGGCCGCGCTGACGACCCACGACCGGGCCCGCCTCGCGCAGCTCGGCGACCCCGAGGAGAGACGATGACCACGACAGACCATCGGACGGGCGGATCCAGATCGGCGATCGCCGCCGACCCGACGGCGCAGTTCACCGACGAGCAGCTCGCGCTCCGGCAGCGCGCGCGTGAGTTCGTCGACCGCGTGCTGATCCCGCTCGAGCAGGAGGCCGAGGCGGCGTCCGGACGGCTCGACGCCGAGACGATCGCGCGCATCCAGCAGGCGGCGATCGCCGCCAACCTGCACGGCGGGCGGATCCCGGTCCGGCACGGCGGGCAGGGCTGGTCGATGACCGAGTGGTTCCTGGTCAACGAGCAGTTCGGCCGCACGAGCAACGGCCTGCACTGGCACGTGCCCAACGTCTACAACGTGTGGGCCGACGCGACCGACGAGCAGATCGAGCGCTACCTGCCGGCCGCGCTCGCCGGCCGGGGCGGCGACGCCTACGCCGTGACCGAGGCGGAGGCGGGCTCGGACCCCGGCGGGATCGCGTCCACCGCGGTGCCCGACGGCGCGGGCGGCTACCGGATCAACGGCGAGAAGTGGTTCGTCACCTCCGGGGACGTCGCCCGCGTGCTCGTCGTGATGGCCAACGTGATCGACGGCGACGCGGGGCTGCCGACGCTGCTGCTCGTCGAGCCGGGCGCGGACGGCGTCGAGTTCGTCGACGACCCGCGGTTCACGCACAACTATCCGCACGGCCACCCGACCATCCGCTTCACCGACGTGCGCGTCGACGGCGACGCGGTGATCGGCGGCCTGGGCAACGGCGAGGCGCTGCAGCGGCGCTGGTTCACCGAGGAGCGGATCGGGATCGCCACCCATGGCCTGGGCGCGATGTGGCGGCTGCTCGAGGAGACGACCGACTGGGCGCTGCACCGCCGCCAGGGCGAGCACCGGATCATCGACTACCAGGGGATCTCGTTCCCGCTCGCGGACTCCGCGACCGACGCCGCCGTCGGCCGCCTGCTCGCACTGCAGGTGTGCGCGATGGTCGACGCGGGCGCAGACCCCAAGCTCATTCACGCGAAGGCGTCGATGGCCAAGCTGTTCGTCTCCGAGGCCGCCGGGCGCTGCGCGGACCGCGCGGTGCAGGCGTTCGGCGGCCGCGGCTACATGCGCGCGTTCGTCGCCGAGCGCTTCAACCGAGAGCTGCGCGTCGACCGCATCTGGGAGGGGACGAGCGAGATGCAGCGGCTGATCATCGCGCGCGCGCTGGAGCGCCGCGGCGTCGAGGCGACGATCCATTGAGCGCCGGGACCCACGCCGCGGACGCCGCGCCGGCCGCGGCCCCGTCGCTGGAGCGGTTGCTGGCGCCGCGGTCGGTCGCGGTCGTCGGCGCGACCGACCGCGAGGGCAGCTACGGCGCGCAGGCGCTCGTCAACCTGACGGAGATCGGGTTCCCCGGCCTCGTCTGGGGCGTCAACCCCCGCCGCGAGGAGGTGCTGGGACGGCCGTGCGTCGCGTCGCTCTCCGACCTGCCCGAGGCCGCCGACGCGGTGATCGTCGCCATCCCGGCCGCGGGCGTCGCGGCGGCGATCGATCAGGCGGGGGCGCGCGGCTGCGGCGGCGCGGTGGTGTTCAGCGCGGGCTTCGAGGAGGTCGCCTCGGGCGCCGGATACGCTCGTGACCTCGCCGACGCCGCGGCCCGCCACCGGTTGCCCGTGTGCGGCCCCAACTGCAACGGCATCGTCTCACCCGGCCGCCGGGTCGCCCTCTGGGGCGACGCGCTCGCCGCGCAGCCGGGCGGCCGAGTCGCGCTCGTCTCCCAGAGCGGCAACATCGCGGTCAACGCGCTCGCCGCGCGGCGGGGGCTGCGCTTCCACACGGTGATCGCGAGCGGCAACCAGTCGGTGCTGTCGAGCGCCGACTACCTGCGCGCGCTCGCCGACCAGGACGACGTCGGCGCGGTCGCGCTCTACCTCGAGGACGACGGCGGCGCCGGGCTCCTCGACGGCCTCGCCGCCTGCGCGGACGCGCGCGTCCCGGTGGTCGTGCTGAAGGTCGGCCGCTCGGCGGCGGGCGCGCGAGCGGCGGCCGCCCACAGCGGCGCGCTCGCCGGCGACCAACGCGTGTTCCGCAGCCTCGTCGACGAGGCAGGCGCGGTCTGGGCGCACGACGTCCACGAGCTGCTCGAGCTGAGCAAGACGCTCGCGGTGCCGAGACCCCGCCGGCTCCGGGAGCCTGCGCCGGGCCTGGCGATCATGACGTGCTCGGGCGGCGACTCCGCCCAGGGCGCCGACGAGGCGGCTCGGCTCGGCCTCACGCTGCCCGACCTCTCACCGCAGACCCTCGCACGACTGAGAGACCTCCTCCCGAGCGCCGCCACCGCCGCCAACCCGCTCGACTACACGGCGATGATCTGGGGTGACATCGACGCGCTCGCGGGCCTCGTCACCGCGCTCGGCGCCGATCCGAGCATCGGCGTCGTGCTCGTCTTCTACGACCAGCCGCAGGACCTCACCGGCGCCGCCGCGGTGTCGTGGGCCGCGGTGCGCGCCGGCCTCATGCTCGGCGCGGCGGCCGGCGAGGCGACGACGCTCGTCTCCTCCACCCTGCCCGAGCTGCTCGACGACGAGGCCGCCTGGGAGTTCGCGCAGGCGGGCGTGCCGACGGCCGCCGGCCTGCGCACCGGCCTGCGCTGTTCCCAGGCGCTGCTCGCCCGCGGGGGCGGCGACGAGCCGTCTGAGCGGAGCGAGCGCCTGCGCGCGATCGCGGCGACGGCGCGCGCCCATCGCCCCGGCGCCGTGGCGGGCGACTGGCTGCCCGAGCACGAGGCCAAGGCGCTGTTGCGCGAGGCGGGCGTCACCGTCCCGGCCGGCCGGGTCGTCATGACCGCGCAGGACGCCGTCGCCGCGGCGCAGGTGCTCGGCCGCCCGATCGTGCTGAAGCTGAGCGCCGCCTCGGTCCAGCACAAGTCGGAGCTCGGCGGCGTCGTCACCGGGCTCTCGGACCCGGACGCGATCGCCGCCGCCCACCGTCGCCTCGCCGGGCTCGCGTCCGAGCACGGCGGAGTCGTGCTCGCCGAGCAGACGGCCCACGGCGACCTCGAGCTGATCGTCGCGGTCCACCGCGACGGCGTCGTGCCCGCACTCGTGATCGGCCTCGGCGGCGTCTGGACCGAGATCCTCGACGACGTCGCCGTCGTGCCGCTGCCGGCCGACGCGCCACGGATCGAGCGCGCGCTCGCCACCCTGCGCGGCTGCCCGATGCTCACCGGCGGGCGCGGCCGGGCGCCGCTCGACGTCGGCGCCGTCGCCCGGCTCGCCGAGCGGATCGGCGCCCTGCTCGTCGAGCGCTCGCTCGCGCTCGTCGAGTGCAATCCGGTGCTCGTCGCGACCGACGGCGCGGTCGCGCTCGACGCCGCGATCAGGCTCGCCGGCTGACCGGCAGGCGACCGTCGAGCGTGACCTGCACCTCGTCGAGCACCTTGAGCGCGCCGAACAGCGCCGAGTACGGCTTGATCCCGAAGTCGCTCTGGGTGACGGTCGCGCGCCCGGTGAGGCCGCCGTCGTCGGCGATCCGCAGCTCGACCGTGATCGCCCGGCGCGCGCCGAGCAGGTCGAGCTCGCCGTGCACCCGCAGATCGCCGCGGTCCCGGCCCGGCTCGACGCTCGTGGAACGGAACTCGATCACCGCTCGCCGGAGCACCTCGTCGTCGATCCGCTTCTTCACCTCGGCCCGGTCGCCGTCGCCGAGCGGCTGCAGGCCGCCCGTGCCCTCGCGCACCTCGAGCGACGACGAGTCGGCGGTGAGCCGCATCTCGGTCGCCCCAGCGGCCTCGCCGGCGCGCAGCTCGGCGCTCCAGGCCGTCACCTCGATGCGCAGGTCGTGGCCCGCCCTGGCGGCGGCCCCGCCCTTGCGGGTGTGGACGGTGAGCGTCGCCTGCTCGGGCCCGATCGAGTAGCTGCCGGGGGGGATCGTCATCGGTCGCACGGCCGCCTAATGCGTGGCGCGGGCGGTGAGCAGCGCGGCGTTGTGGGCGGTCGCCGAGATCTGTGCGGTCCACACGGCGTGGCGCACCGGGCGGGTGACCGGCCCGCCGGTCGCGCCCACGCCGACGTCGCCCTCGGTGTCGCCGCCCCACGACCACAGGCGGCCGTGCTGGTCGATCGCGTAGTCGGTCTCGCCGCCCGAGCTCACGCGCACGAAGCGCACCCCGCGCGGGATGTGAAGGCGGAACGGCCGGGTCCGGTTGGCGGTCGACCCGTTGCCGAGCTGCCCGGCGGCGCCCGCGCCCCACTCCCACAACGAGCCGTTGGACAGCAGCGCCATCGTCTGGCCGTTGTCGGCGAGGCTTCCGCCCATCGAGACCGACCGCGCCGGGCCCGGCAACGAGGCCCGCACCGGGGTGTCGCGCTCGGTCGTGGTGCCGTCGCCGAGCTGCCCGGCGCTGTTGAGGCCCCAGTCGTAGTACGCGCCGTTCGCCATCAGCGCGCCGGTGCCGCCGTAGCCGGCGGTGAGCCGACCACCCGCCCGGCCGGCAGGGCCCGACGCGACCGGCGTCGCGGTCTGCGACTGCATGCCGGTCGTGCCGTTGCCGAGCTGCCCGTTCGCCCAGGCCGCAGCTAGATCCGCCCGCCGGCGTCGTACGTGGCATGGCGCGCGGCGCCGACGGCGAGCGTGACGTTCGACAGCGGGACCTTCACCGGCGTGCGGATGACCGCCGCCCGGGCAGGGAGAACTGCTGGTCGGTGTCGTTGCCCCAGACCCAGACCCGGCGGCGGGTGTCGATCGCCATCGCCGCGTCGAACGGCATCGGGTCGGGGAGCGACGCAATCCTCACGCCGGCGGGGAAGTGGACGCGACCGCCGACTGCGAGAACTGCGCGGTCCCGCCGTCGCCGAGCTCGCCCTGCCCCCCGGCGCCCCACGCGTACACGGCACCCGACCGGGTGAGCGCGTATCCGTCGGAGTTCGACGTCGAGATCTGTCGCACGACGCCGTGGATGCCCGTGACCAGGGTCGGCCGCGTGCGCACCGTCCCGACGCCGGCGCCCGCGCCGCCGGTGGCCTTCGGCATCGCGCTCACCCGGCCGCGGTTGCCGGCGCCGCCGAAGTGCCCCCACGCCTCGACCGCGCCCTCCAGACGGCGGTGCGCCACAGCGACGGCGCACTCGCCGAACGGCTCCTCCCCTCCGCCGGGCGGCCCGCGCCGCAGGCCGCGACGCCGAGCGCGCCGGCGCCCGCGATGAGCACGGGGATGAACGTCGGTCGGCGCTTCATCGAGCTCCCTCGGGCGCGGTCGGAGCCCATCACGGTAGAGGACCGCGCGCCGACGGGCGTACCGTCCCGGCCGTGACCTCACCGCCACCCGACCGCCGCGCGCTCTCGGTCGACAGCCTCACGCCGTCCGGCCCGCCACTGCAGGTCGTGCAGCTGCGCGACGCGAGCTTCGGCGAGGTGACCGAGCGCGGCGCGCGGACCCCGCACCGCCACGACTACCACGAGCTCGTGTGGACCCGGGAGGGCAGCGGCGTGCACCGCATCGACGGCCGGCCGTCGCCGGCGGCGCCACGCACGCTCACCGTGATCGGCCGCGGCCAGATCCACGTGTTCGAACGCGGCGAGGGGCTGTGGGGCGCGGTCGTACGCTTCGGCGACGAGCTGGTCGACGACCGCGGCGCGGCGGCGCTGCGCGGCAGCTGGTCGCCGGGCGCGAGCGCGCCGCCGTCGGTGCCGGTCCCGGCCGGCGAGGTCGAGCCGCTGGAGGCGCTGATCGCGATGCTCGGCGCCGAGAGCGCGCGGCCGCCCGAGCGCGCAGCCTCGAGGCCGAGCGCCATCTGCTCGCGGTGCTCGGGCTCGTGGCTGGAGCGACCGCGCAGACGCGACCCGCGGGAACGCCACGACGGCGGCGACCCGGCCGCGGCGCTGTACCGGCGCTTCCTCTTCGCGCCCGAGCGCGACTTCGTGCGCCACGGCGACGCGGCCCACTACGCCGCCCGGCGTTGCGGGTCCCGCCGGCGACGCTCGCGCGGGCGCTCGCGGCGATGACGGCCGCCCGACAAAGGCGGCCGCTACGAGCGCAGGACGTCGAGGCCAGCGGCCGCCCGCCTCCGGACTCACCGGTGGGCCAGCGCGGTCCGCTCGGGGTTCGCGGACCCGCTCTACTTCTCGCGGGCGTTCAAGCGCCGTCACCGCGAGAGCCCGACCGCCTACCGGGAGCGGGTGCGCGCCGGCGGCTGACCGGCCGGCCCGGCCGCCGACGGCCAACCCGCATACAGCCGTTCGTCCATGGAGTCGCGCACATCGTCCATTCCGCTGCAGGGACCGTGAATGATGCTGTGACCATGCCGAACCTGACTGCCTCCCCCACCGATACCGCAACCCGCCACCCTCCCGGACGCCCTCACGCTCGGCCCGGTCCATCTCACCGTCGCCGACCGCGACCGCGCGATCGCCTGGTACGAGCGCGCGCTCGGGCTGCGCGTCCGCTCCGCCGAGGGGCGCACCGCCGAGTCCTCGGCGACGGCGACACGACCGCGGTCGCGCTCAAGCCAGGACCCGGCCGCCGGGCCGGCCGCCCGCCACGCCGGCCTCTACCACTACGCGCTGCTCTACACCGTTCGCCAGGCGCTGGGCCGCGCGGCGCTGCGCCTTGCCGCCACGGGCACGCCGATCGAGGGCGCGTCGGACCACCACACCCACGAGGCGATCTACCTCCCCGACGCCGACGGCAACGGGATCGTTCTGGCCTGGGACCGGTCACGGGCCGCCTGGCCCGCCGACCTCGGCTACGGCGGGCGCCCGGACCCGCTCGACTTCGCCTCGCTGATGAAGACCGTCGCCGGCGAACAGCCCGCCGCGCACGTCGATCCCGGCCTGCGCATCGGGCACCTGCACCTGCACGTCGGCGACGTCGAGCAGGCGATCGCGTTCTACCGTGACCTCGTCGGCTTTGAGACGCAGATGAACCTCGGCTCGGCGGCGTTCGTGTCCGCCGGCGGCTATCACCACCACCTCGCCTTCAACGTCTGGCGCGGCCGCGGCGTCCCGGCGCCGCCGCCGCACACGATCGGGCTGCGTCACTGGACGGTCCGGCTGCCCCACAGCGCCGACGTGGCCGGGGTCCGCGCCCGGCTGACGCAGGGGGGCGTGGCGACGACCGACGCCGAAGCCGGCTTCGAGGTCGACGACCCGTGGTCGATCCGGCTGCGCGTGGAGGCGGTTCGATGGCATCCGGTTCGGCCGCAGGGCAACGTCGTGCCGATGCGCGCCGCCGAGCGGCCGATCGATCCTCGGCTGCGGATCGGGCACGTCCACCTGCGCACCGCCGACATCGACCGGGTGCGCGGCTTTCTACGTCGACATCCTCGGCTTCGACGTCGTCTTCGAGGCGCGCGACGTGCCCGGCTGGGGCACGACCGGTGATGTCCTCTTCCTGTCGGCCGGGGGGTTATCACCACCACCTCGGCTTCAACACCTGGAAGTCGCGCGGGCGGCCCGCCCGGCACCCGACGGGGTCACCGGCCTGCATCACGTCGCGCTCAACTTCTCCACCCGTGCCGAGCTGGCTGCGGCCGTCGGCGGCCTGTCGACGCGGGGTATCGCGCTGCGCCAGCTCACCGACCACGGCACCCATCTCGCGGTGTACCTCTCAGACCCCGACGGCAACGACCTCGACTCGCCTGGGACCGGCCGGTCGAGGCGTGGCCGCGCTCGGAGAGCGGACCCGGCTTCCGCGACTCGGAGCTGCGCCTCGAGGACCTGCTGGCCTGACTCCTGACTCAGTCGACGAACGCGAAGCGGCCGGCGAGCACCGCGTCGACCATCGAGGGCCGCGGATCGGGGCTCGTCTTCTTCGGCCCGTCGCGTCGGTCGCATAGGCCCAGGTCGGGCGGTACGACAGCAGCCGGCCGAGCGCGCCGACGAGCGCGTCGACGTCCTCGCCGCTGGTGCCGAGCCCGATCGAGACCCGCACCGCGCCGTCCTCCCCCAGCCCGAGGCGATCGAGCAGCGGGTGGGCGCAGAAGCGGCCGCCGCGCACCCCGATCCCGTGCTCGGCCGACAGGTAGGCGGCGACCAGGTCGGCGCGGTGTCCGGGCACGGTGAAGCTCGCCACCGGCACGAGGTCGGCGTGCTCGGGCCAGATCCGCAGCTGCGCGATCCCGAG
>CAVPBY010000029.1:0-19167 GCA_963702225.1 uncultured Solirubrobacteraceae bacterium
ACGTTGTCCGAACCGTCGAGGCCCCGGTGGGCCACCGCGCAGTAGCGTCCGACGCGGGAGAATCACGACAGCAACGCACAGCGGAACCCGGAGGTAGAGAGATGGCGAACTACGCGGTCGTCAACCCGGCGACGGGCGAGACGGTGAAGGAGTACCCGACGATCACCGACCAGGAGCTCAAGGACGCGATCGCGGGAGCGGCGCAGGCGAGCACCGAGTGGGCGACGACCACCACCGTGGCCGAGCGCGCGGAGATGATCCGCAAGGTCGGCGCGCTGCACGCCGAGCGCCGTGAGCAGCTGGGCGCGATCATCGTGCGCGAGATGGGCAAGCCGATCGAGCAGGCGATGGGCGAGGTCGAGTTCTGCCAGGCGATCTATCACTACTACGCCGACAACGGCGCCGAGCTGCTCAAGGACGAGCCCGTCAAGCTGCTCGACGGCGATGGTTCGGCGTTCATCCGGCGCAGCCCGTACGGACCGCTGCTGGGGATCATGCCGTGGAACTACCCCTACTACCAGGTGGCGCGGTTCGCCGGGCCGAACCTGGTGATCGGCAACACGATCCTGCTCAAGCACGCGCCGCAGTGTCCGGAGTCGGCGCTGGCGATGGAGGAGATCTTCCGCGAGGCCGGGTTCCCGGAGGGCGCCTACAAGAACATCTTCGCCACCAACGACCAGATCGAGTGGGTGATCGCCGATCCGCGCGTGCGGGGCGTGTCGCTCACCGGCTCCGAGCGCGCGGGCGCCGCGGTCGCTCAGATCGCCGGGCGCAACCTCAAGAAGGTCGTGCTGGAGCTCGGCGGCTCGGACCCCTTCATCCTGCTGTCGACCAGCGACATGGACGCGACCGTCGAGGCCGCCGTCGGCGCGCGCCTGGAGAACACCGGCCAGGCCTGCGACGCGGCCAAGCGGTTCATCGTCGCCGACGACCTCTACGACTCGTTCCTGCAGAAGTTCGGCACCGCGCTCACCGCGGTCAAGCCCGGTGACCCGACCTCGGCGGAGTCGACGATCGGCCCGCTGTCGTCCAAGCTCGCGACCGAGCGGCTGTCCGAGCAGGTCCAGCGCGCGATCGCCAACGGCGCCAAGGTCGCCTTGGCGGCGGCGACGCCGACGGCAACTTCTTCCCGCCGACGGTGCTCACCGACGTCAAGCCCGACAACGACGCCTACCGCGAGGAGCTGTTCGGCCCGGTCGCGCAGGTCTACCGGGTCGGCTCCGAGGACGAGGCGGTGCGGCTGGCCAACGACACACCGTTCGGCCTGGGCTCCTACGTCTACACGACCGACGCCGACCAGGCGCTGCGCGTCGCCGACAAGATCGACGCGGGCATGGTGTTCATCAACGCCGCCGGCGCCGAGGGCGCGGAGCTGCCGTTCGGCGGCGTCAAGCGCTCGGGCTTCGGCCGGGAGCTCGGCCGCTTCGGCGCGGACGAGTTCGTCAACAAGAAGATGGTCCGGGTCGGGGGCTGACCCCGACCGCACGGCGGCGTGAGCCCGACTCACGCCGCCGCCGGCCCGGCCGGCCGGCCGTGGACGGCGCCCGCTCCGGGCCCCGTCCACGTGCCAGTTTCAGCCGATGGGCCTCATGCCCACCGGCTCACCGGCCCTGAGGAACACAATGACGCGGGCGCGGATCGACCCTGCGGGCGGGTCCGTGCTCACGGCCGGCCCCACGACCACCGCCGGCGCGAGCCGCATAGCCCGGCTCGGGCGCGATCCGCCCATCACCACCCCCTCGTCGATTGTCCGCGGTCATCCCGACCTGCGGACAACAATCGTACGGGATGGTGCAAGTGCGCTCAGCGGCGCAGCTTGATCCAGCGGGTGACGCTCACCTTGCGCTGCCCCTTGCCCTTCGGGGTGAAATGCGCCTCGGCCTCCAGCCGCTCCTCGTGCCGGACGTGGCGCAGCAGCGTCTTGCCGCGCGCGGTGAGGTGGACGTGGACCCGGGCGCGGCCGCTGGAGTGGATGTGGACGCTCGCGGAGGCGACCAGCACCCGCCTGATCCGCTCGGGCGGATGGGCGTGGGTGAGCGCCGTCGCGTGGGCCTGCTGGTGCGCGGCGGAGACCCGCGTCACCCGGTACCAGCCGACGACCAGCAGGCCGGCCGACGGCGCGCGGAAGGTGAGCGTGTAGCCGTGGCGCAGCAGCTGGCCGATGCGGGCCCGCATCCCGCGCAGCGCGAGCATCCGGCGCAGCTCGTCGCGCAGCGTGTTCATCCACGCCGAGCTCTGCTCGTTCGCGTTGGGGCGCGGCCGGCGCGGCGGTCCGGCCGGGGCGGGCGGCGCGGTGAGCACGCGCGGCAGGCTGGAGCCGCTCGATCCGGGGGCGGGAAGCCGCCGGTGACGTTCAGCGCGGCCCTCGCGGTGCCGAGCGTGGGATGGGTCGCGGTGAGCGTGGCCGACCCGGTGGCCCCGGCTGCGAGCGCAGGAAGCCGCCGCCCACGCCGCCGTAGAGGCCGAACGCGAACGGATTGTCGGCGAGCAGCGTGGCCGGGCCGCTCACCGAGAACGTCACCTGGGTGGCGTTGGTCGAGCCCAGCGGCCGGTGGTTGCCGTACGCGTCGACGCCACGCACCGTGAACCGGGTCATGTCGGTGCCGTCGCCGTTGATCGCGCCGTCGTCGAGCGTCAGCGCGAGCTTGTCCTGGGTCGTGTCCGAGCTCATCCGCCGACTGGTCACCACCTTGCCGCCGACGACGCCGTCGATCCGCAGGTCTGGTGAGCCGGCGCCACTGGTCTGCGGGAACGTGACGAAGACCGGCGGGGCGCTGAGGTTGCCGTAGGCGGTGGTGTCGGGGGTGCCGGTGACGACGGGCGTGGTGGCGTGGCCGACGTAGAAGCGCAGCTCGTCGCAGTTGGTGAACACGACGGTGCTCCCCGGCCCCTGTTGTGGGGAGGCGGGACCGAAGTCCCAGAAGAAGCCGGGGACGATCACCGGCGAGCCGGCCCCCTGCTGGGAGGCGTAGAAGCCGGCGCCGGGCTTCTGCACCCGGAACGTGTCGGTGACCCCCGGGGTCTTCAGGTTGTTCCAGATCCGGTTGCCCCCGTTGAGCGACTGGTAGTCGACCGCGCACCAGCCGAGCAGGCCGGCGTAGGCGTCGTTACCCTGGGCGATGTCGTGGACCTGGGCGTGCAGCTCGCCCTGCAGCGCGAGCTGGGCATGGGGGTCGAACCAGCGGTAGGTCTGGGCGCCGTCGAGCGCGCCGACAGCCTCGGAGACCATGTACGGCACTCCGGGCAGCGGCGGCCACAGCGTCGCCTGGCTGCCCTGCGAGTGGTAGTCGTCGAACGCGAACACCTGCTGCTTCCAGCCGTTGGTCGTCGAGTAGATGTCCATCGCGCCGGTCGTCTGGCGGCTGCCGTCCAGCTGGGAGGCGATCTGATCGGTCTGGGCGTAGAGCGTCTGGTTGGTGGGCCGTTGTCGGTCTCGTTGAGGCGGGTGGCCCAGACGATCACCGAGGGGCGGCTGCGATCGCGCAGGACCATGTCCTCGACGTTCTGCAGGACGACCTCGCGGAAGGCGAGGTCGCCGACGTACTGCCAGCCCGGCGGCTCCTCCCAGACCATCAGCCCGAGCGCGTCGCAGGCGTCGAGGAAGTACTCGGACTGCGGGTAGTGCGAGCAGCGCACCATGTTGCAGTTGAGCTCGTTCTTGATGATCGCGGCGTCGCGAGCCTGCAGCCGCGCGGACCCCGCCATCCCCAGGTACGGGAACAGCTGGTGGCGGTTGAGCCCGAAGATCTCGTAGCGCGCAGCCGTTGAGGTAGAAGCCGTCGACTGCGAAGACCGCCTCGCGGAAGCCGGTGGTGATCGAGAAGCTGTCGACCGCGCGCCCGAGCGTGACCGTGGTGGCGACCGTGTACAGCGTCGGGCTCTCGGGCGACCACAGCGAGATCCCCTGCAGGTTGGGGAGGGTCAGGCCCACCTGCGCGGTGCGGCCGCGTTGCACCGAGATCGTCTGGCTGGCGGTGCCGACCGTCGCGCCGGCCGCGTTGAGCAGCGCCACGGCGACCACCACGTCGTTGCTGGTGGCGGCCGCGTCGAGCGTCACCGCGAGCTCGAGGGCGGGCGCGGTGAGCACGTTGACCGGCTTGGCGAAGACGTCGGAGATGTGCACTCCGGCACGATCCGCAGCGCGACATCGCGGTAGATCCCGGCCGGCTGCAGGTAGTCGATCGAGGCGTCGCCGCCGGCCACGTCGTTGGGCGGCACGTCCTGCAGGGTGCCGTCGACCTTGACCGCGAGCACGTTGTCGCCGGCGACCAGGCTCTCGGTGAGCTCGACCGTGAACGGCAGGTAGCCGCCCTCGTGGGTGGCCAGCGCGGTCCCGTTGAGGTAGACGGTGGCGGTCGTCATCACACCCTGGAAGTCGACGAACACGCGCCCGCCGGAGACCGCCGCCTGGGAGATGTGCTTGCGGTAGATCCACTGCTGCTCCCAGGTCGCCGGGTTCCAGTACCCCCACGACAGGGAGGTCACGGTGTGCGGCAGGCACACGGTGGCGAAGCTCGCGTCGGAGTAGCCCGGCTGCTCGGAGCCGGCCGCGTAGACGCCGCCGAACAGCCAGTCGCCGTCGAGCGTGTAGCGGCCCTGGGCCAGCGGGGTCTCCTGGGTGACGTCGGCGTCCGCCTCCAGCGGCCACGCGGCGGCGCCGGCGGCCAGCGCGGCGGCGCCCAGCGCTCCGGCCCGCAGGACGGTCCGCCGTGAGAAGGTCGGCTCAGACACTCCGTGGCATTCAAGCGCGCCCGCGCCCGGCGTGTCGCGCGAGCACGATCGCTGACACCGCGGTGACCGGGCGTGTTCAGCGCGCCGCGGACGCCGAGGCGAGCTGTGCGCCGAGCCACGCGCGCAGCCAGGCGCGACGCTCGGCCCGCTGCTCGTAGGCCCGCAGCGCGACACGCGCGATCCGCATCGACGGCCGGCGGCCCTCGTGACGGCCGTGGGTACGGAGATGGATCCGGTGCTCGGGCGCGTGAGCGGTCGGTCGGTTGACGTACCCGGGGACGGCGGCGGCTTCGCTCTCCACTGCCTCACAGGTTACGGGTGCGGTCGGTCGCCGGGTGGTGCTTGTGTGACAATCGCCGCGTGGACGCCGCCGCGATCGCCCCGCGGACGGTCCAGGACCCCGCCGTCGCGGCGGTGCTGCGCTGGTGGGACGTCCACGCGCGGGCGCTGCCGTGGCGGTCCAGCCGCGACGTCTACGCGATCTGGGTCGCGGAGGTGATGTCGGCGCAGACCAGCGTCACCCGCGCGGCCGCGTCCTGGGAGCGGTGGATGACGCGCTGGCCGACCGTGCAGGCGCTGGCCGCCGCGCCGCTGGCCGACGTGCTCGCGCAGTGGCAGGGGCTCGGCTACCCCCGGCGCGCGCGGGACCTGCACCGATCGGCCCGGATCGTCGCCGCCGACGGCTGGCCCGAGGACCTCACCGCGCTGCCGGGCGTCGGCGCCTACGTGGCCGCGGCGATCGCGTGCTTCGCCCGCGAGCGGCCGGTGCTGGCGCTCGACGTCAACACCCGGCGCGTGCTCGCCCGCCGCTTTCCCGAGGGGGTGGACACGCGCGGCGATCCGTGGCGGGCGGGACAGGCGCTGATGGAGTTCGGGCAGCGGATCTGCACCGCGCGACCCACCTGCGGGTCGTGCCCGGTGAGCGACGGCTGCGAGGCCCGCGCCGCGCCCGATCCGGCCCCGCGACCGACGCCGCCAGGCGCGCTACGAGGGCAGTCTGCGCCAGCGCCGGGGCGCGCTGCTGCGCGAGGTGCTCGCGGCCGGCTCGGTCGACGTCGCACAGGCCGACCGCGAGGCGGCCGAGGGGCTGGTGAAGGACGGCTTGATGACGCTCGGCGACGGGTATCTGCACGTGGGCGAGTGAGCTATCGTCGCAACCGATGGCCGCCCACGCCTGAGCCCGGCCGCCAGTCCGATCGACACAGCACAGGGAGAAGCCCATGGCCAGCGTCACCGAGACGACGTTCGACACCATCACCGATCTGCTCGGCGATGACGCCGACAGCCTTCTGACGCACCGCTGCGAGACGATCGGAGCCGAGCTGCTGCACCTCCCGGGCCCGGACTTCGTCGAGCGGGTGATGCTCGACACCGACCGCAGCGTGGCCACGATCCGCAACCTGCGCTCGATGTTCGACCACGGGCGCCTGGCCGGCACCGGCTACCTGTCGATCCTGCCGGTCGATCAGGGGATCGAGCACTCGGCGGGCGCGAGCTTCGCCCCCAACCCCGCCTACTTCGACCCGGCGAACATCGTCGAGCTGGCGATCGAGGGCGGCTGTAACGCGGTCGCCTCGACGGTCGGCGTGCTCGCCACGACCGCGCGCAGGTACGCCCACCGGATCCCGTACATCGTCAAGCTCAACCACAACGAGCTGCTCACGTACCCCAACAAGTTCGACCAGGTGCCGTTCGGCAGCCCGCGGACGGCGTGGGAGATGGGCGCGGTCGGCGTCGGGGCGACGATCTACTTCGGCTCCGAGGAGTCCACGCGCCAGCTGCAGGAGGTCTCCGAGATGTTCGAGGAGGCCCACGACCTCGGCATGTTCACCGTGCTCTGGTGCTACCTGCGCAACGCCGACTTCAAGATCGACGGCACCGACTACCACCTCGCCGCCGATCTCACCGGCCAGGCCAACCACCTCGGCGTGACGATCAAGGCCGACATCATCAAGCAGAAGCTGCCGGAGAACAACAACGGCTACGGCGCCGTGAACAAGCTCGCGGGCGGCGGTTATGGCAAGACGTCGGACCTCGTCTACTCCAAGCTCACCAGCGACCACCCGATCGACCTCACCCGCTACCAGGTCGCCAACTGCTACATGGGCCGCGCGGGCCTGATCAACAGCGGCGGCGCCTCATCGGGCGACAGCGACCTCGCCGAGGCGGTGCGGACCGCGGTGATCAACAAGCGCGCGGGCGGCACCGGCCTGATCAGCGGCCGCAAGGCGTTCCAGCGGCCGATGCGCGACGGCGCGGCGCTGCTGAACGCGGTCCAGGACGTCTACCTGTCCGACGAGGTCACGATCGCCTGAGGCGCTGCGGGCGCCCGCAGCGCCTGCGCGACCGCGGCCGCGGCCGACACGGTGCTCGCGCGGCCGCCGATGTCGGGGGTGCGCCCGTCCTCGGCGCCGACGGCGTCGGCGACGGCCCGCTCCAGCGCGCGGGCCGCGGCGGGGACGCCGGCGTCGCACAGCAGCATCGCGCCGGAGAGGATGCAGGCCATCGGGTTGGCGACGCCGCGCCCGGCGATGTCCGGCGCGGAGCCGTGGACGGGCTCGAACACCCCGGGGACCGCCGAGCCGGGTGCGATGTTGGCGCTCGGGGCCATGCCCAGCCCGCCGGCCAGCGGCGCCGCGCCGTCGGAGAGGATGTCGCCGAACAGGTTGCTCGCGAGCAGCACGCCGAGCGACTCCGGCCGCTGGATCAGCCGCGCGACCATCGCGTCGACGAAGCCCTTCTCCCGTTCGACGTCGGCGAACTCCGCCTCGCCGAGCTCATCGACGACCTCGTCCCACAGCGCGTAGCCGTGGCGCGAGACGTTGGACTTGGTGACGAGCGTGAGCCGCTGGGCGCGCGCCCGGGCGAGGCCGAACGCGTGGCGGGCGACGCGCTCGATCGCGCGCCGCGAGTGCACCGCGACATCGGTGGCCAACTCGGCCGGGGTGCCCTGATGCACGCGGCCGCCGATCCCGGTGTACTCGCCCTCGGTGTTCTCGCGCACGACCACCAGGTCGGTCGCCTCGGCTCCGGCGGCGCGCACCGCGGGCGGCACGCCCGGCCAGGCGCGGATCGGCCGCTCGTTGACGTACAGGTCGAGCGCCTTGCGAAGCGGCAGCACGAGCGACCACACCGAGACGTCGGGCGCGAGCTCGGGGTGGCCGACGGCGCCCAGCAGCACCGCGTCGTGGGCGAGCACGACCTCGACCGCGTCGCCGGGCATCGCCGAGCCGGTCGCCAGCAGGCGGTCCCCGCCCCAGTCCAGCTCCGTCACCTCCGCGCGCACGCCCGCCAGCGCGGCGGCCTGCGCCACCAGCGGCAGCGCGACCGCGACGACCTCCGGGCCGATGCCGTCGCCGCCGATCGCCGCGATCCGCAGCCGGCGGCCGGCCGGCGCGGTGGCCGGCTCGGTCACAGTACGACGCACACGTTCTTGACCTGCGAGTAGGAGAGCATCGCCTCCATCCCCTTGCCGCGGCCGTAGCCGCTTCGCTTCATGCCGCCGAACGGCAGCTCGATCCCCCCGGCAACGCCGTAGCCGTTGATGTACACCTGGCCGGCGGCGATGTCGCCCGCGACGCGGTGCGCGCGGCTCACGTCGCGGCTCCAGACCGCGGCGACCAGGCCGTACGGGGTGGCGTTGGCCAGGCGCACCGCCTCCGCCTCGTCGGCGAACGCGGTGACCGCGAGCACCGGGCCGAAGACCTCCTCCTCGAAGATCTCCTGGCCCTCACGCACGCCGGTGAGCACCGTCGGCTCCAGATACCAGCCGTCCTGAAGGCCCGGCGGGCGCCCGCCGCCGAGCGCGACGGTGACGCCGTCACGGGCGGCCCGCTCGAGCATCGCCTCGGCCCGCTGCAGCTGGCGGGCGCTGATCAGCGGCCCCAGCCGGCGGTCATCGATGCCCGGCCCGATCGTGATCGCGCGCATCACCTCGCTCACCCGCGCGACGAGCTCGTCGGCGACCGCCCGGTCGACGAGCAGCCGCGAGCCCGCCGAGCAGCTCTGGCCGGCGTTCTGGATCAGGGCGCCGACGACGGCGGGAACCGCGCGCTCCAGGTCGGCGTCGGCGAACACGACGTTCGGCGACTTGCCGCCGAGCTCGAGCTGGACGGGCACCAGCCGCCGGGCGGCGGCGGTCGCCACCTGCCGGCCGACCGCGGCCGACCCGACGAAGGTGACGAAGTCGACGTCGGAGTCGACGAGCGCCTCGCCGACCGGGCCATGGCCGGTGACCACGCCGAACAGCCCTTCGGCGAGCCCCGCCTCCCGGGCCAGCTCGGCGATCCGCAGCGGGGTGACGCTCCCGTGCTCGGAGGGCTTGAGCACGACCGCGTTGCCGGCGGCCAGCGCCGGCGCCGCGCAGCGGGCGAGCACCTGCATCGGATAGTTCCAGGGGATGATCTGGCCGCAGACGCCCCACGGCTCGCGGACCGTGAAGTCGACGAAGCCGGGGCCGAGTGGGATCGAGGTGCCGAGCAGCTTGTCGGCGGCGCCCGCGTAGAAGTCGAAGTACCGGACGGTCGCGGTCACGTCGGCGCGCGCCTGCGAGATCGGCTTGCCGGTGTCGCGGCACTCGAGCTCGGCGAGCTCCTCGCCTCGCTTCTCGATCGTGCGGGCCAGGCCCGCCAGCGCACGCGCCCGGTTGGCCGGCACGCGCCACTCGCCCGCGCGGTGGGCGGCGCGGGCGGCCGCCACCGCCGCCTCGACGTCGGCCGGCGAGCTCTCGGAGATCGACCGGAACGGCTCGCGGGTCGCCGGATCGATCGCGTGGAACACGGCCCGGGCGGCGGCGGTCACAGGTCCCGCCCTCCGTCGACGTTCATCACCAGGCCGGTGACGTTGGCCGCCTCGTCGCTGCCGAGGTAGACGGCCGCGGCGGCGATGTCCTCCCCCTGGATCGGGCGCCCGAGCGGCAGCGCGGCGCCGAGCGCCCGCAGCGCCTCCTCCTCGGTGGGCGCGAACGAGAACTCCTTGAGCATCGGCGTCTGGGCGGGCCCCGGGGTTGATCACGTTGACCCGGATCCGGTCGGGCGCGAGCTCGACCGCGAGCGCCCGCGCGAGGCCGATCACCCCGCTCTTGGAGGCGACGTAGGCGGCCATCCCGGAGCGCGGCCGGCGGGCCGCTATCGACGCGGTGACGATCATCGCGCCGCCGCCCGCGTGCCGCATCGCCGGCGCCGCCGCCTG
The DNA here is from genome assembly GCA_963702225.1 of uncultured Solirubrobacteraceae bacterium. Lineage (GTDB taxonomy): Bacteria > Actinomycetota > Thermoleophilia > Solirubrobacterales > Solirubrobacteraceae > Palsa-465. The sequence goes on from CAVPBY010000029.1 coordinate 9,922, forward strand.
GGCGCACAGGAAGAACCCCTTCAGGTTGACGTCGATGATCTCGTTCCACTCCGCCTCGGTGATCTCGGCCAGCGGCTTGACCGACTCGGGGATGCCGGCGTTGGAGAACAGCACGTCGATCCGGCCGAACGCGTCGAGCGCCGTCCGCACCATCGAGCTCACCGAGGCCGCGTCGGAGACGTCGGCCTGCGCGGGGACGGCGCCCTCGCCGAGCGCCTCACACGTCTGCGCGGCGCGCGCGCCGTCGATGTCGGCGACGAGCACCCTCGCGCCCTCGCGCACGTAGCGCGCCGCGGCCGCCCGGCCCAGGCCGGACCCCGCGCCGGTGATCAGCGCGGTCTTGCCGGCGAGCCGGGCGGGTCCGGCCGGCGATGAGACGGCCGCGGTCTCAGTCCTGTCCATCGACTTCCCCTCTCTGCGCGGGGCTCGCGCCCGCCTCATCGCTCCGCACGGGGCTCGCCCCGGCCTGGTCGCTCTGCGCGGGGCTCGCGCCCGCCTGTTCGCTGATTCGCCCCACGGTGCTGCGGATGTGCGCCCGCGCCAGCCACTCGGCCGCGTGGCCGTCGCCGGCGGTGATCGCGGCCAGGATCTGCTCATGCTGGGAGACGGCGACCGTGGCGTGGGCGGCCTCGACGAGCGCGACCGGGGTGAACACCTGCGAGGTCATGCGCACGATCGGCGCCTGCGCGGTGAGGTACTCGTTGCCGGCGATCTCGATCACCGCGAGGTGGAAGGCGACGTTCTCCCGGGTGTACTCGCCCGGCGACCACGGCGCCAGCGCGGCGCGCTGGGCGGGCAGCCGCTCGGCCAGCCCGGCGCGCGCGCCGCCGTCGCGCGTCTCGGCCGCCAGCCGCGCCGCCAGGCCGTCGATCATCTCGCGCAGCTGGTAGGCGGCGAACACCTTGCCGATGTCGGCGGGCACGACGCGCACGCCGCGCCCGGGCTCTGAGTGCAGCAGCCCCTCGCTCTCGAGCACGCGCAGCGCCTCGCGCAGCGGCGTGCGGCTCACCTGCAGGTCCTCGGCGAGTTCCTCCTGGCGCAGCTTGGCCCCCAGCGGATAGCTGCCCGAGTAGATGCGCTCGCGCAGCTCCTCGGCGACCTCGTCGACGAGGCTCACGCGGCTGCGCCACCTGCTCTGTCGCTGCTCCAGTCCGGACATCGCCCTCACCTTGGATTTTGTATCCACGATCAGCGTAACCCATCCCCGGCCGATGTGCGAGCGGCGGACGCGTCGGGTTGACAGGTCCCGTAGCATCGCTCCCATGCAGCGCGTGCCCTCGATCGCTCCGACCGGTTCTCGTCGCGACCACGCGCGCGTCTCCATTACCAGCTGACAGCCTGCGCCGCCAGCGGCGTCGGCCTGACCGGTTCCCGGACCGGGCTGGTGGTGGATCCGCACGCTCGCACACGGGAGCGAAAGGGGTTCCCGTGTTCACCGAAGTCACCAGATCGCCCGTAGAACAAGGCGAAATCGCCGTTCCGCGGCTCGTCTTGACGATTGCCCTCGCGCCGGGTGACGAGTCCGCACCGCTGCGCGTCCTGTCGCTGCTCGCGCGCCGGCGCTGCCGCGTGCGGCGGGCCGCGTTCGCGCTCTGCGACGACGGGGGCGACCCATGGCTGCAGGTCGAGGTCGAGCCGCCGCCGGGCCGGGAGACGACCGTCGTGCGCTGGGTCTCGGCGCTGCACCCGGTGCGACGGGTCGACTGCGAGGCGTCTTGACGAACCGACCCCGTCCTGTATCCTGGATACAAACCTGGTGAGTCGTGCACGTCTGGCTCTGCGCGGGTCCCGGCGGGCCGTGGACGCGCGCGCGAGTGCCAACCGAGGAGGGTGCAGTGAAGCTCAGTCGCAGGTACGCATCTTGCGCGATCGTCGCGGCGATCGCGCTCTCCGCCGCGGGCTGCGGCTCGGGCTCCGGGGGCGGCTCGGGCTCGTCACAGAGCTCGACCGGGTCGGGGTCCACCTCCTCGGGCGGCTCCTCGCAGACGCTCACGATCGGCTCCAACGTCGCCCCGCCGACGCTCGATCCGACGGCCAGCCCCGCGGCCGCGATCGACGAGGTGTTCGACTACAACGTCTACCAGCACCTCGTGCAGCTCACCCCGTCGGGCAAGCTCGTGCCCACGCTCGCCTCCTCCTACAGCACCTCCAACGGCGGTCGGACCTACACGTTCCACGTCCGCAAGGGCGTGAAGTTCTCCAACGGCGACCCGCTCACGGCCGCCGACGTCGTGTTCAGCCTCAAGCGCGTGGTCGCGCCCAAGTCGGTGTACCCCTACAAGGGCCTGATGAGCGACATGCAGTCGGCCAGGGCGACCGGCCCGCTGACCGTCCAGGTCACGCTCAAGAAGCGCAGCTGGGGCTGGCTGTACTACCTGGCCGCGTACTCCAACGGTGACGTGCTCGACCCCAAGACGGTCGGCCATCTGGCGACCAAGCCGGTCGGCACCGGGCCGTTCCAGTTCAAGAGCCAGGTGTCGAACTACTCGGTCGACCTCGCGCCCAACTCCGACTACTGGGGGCCCAAGCCGGCCGTCGCCGGGGTCACCTTCCGCTACTTCTCGACCGCCGAGTCCGAGAACACGGCGCTCCAGAGCGGCCAGATCCAGGTGATCGACAACGCGATCAACCCGCTCGACATCAACGTCTTCAAGTCCGACTCGGCCAAGTACCAGATCATCCACGGGCTCACCAACGGCAAGATCCAGGTGACGATCAACAACACCTCCGGTCCGCTGAAGAAGCTCGCGGTCCGCCAGGCGATCGAGTACGCGCTCAACCGCCCGGCGATCGTCAAGAACGCCGGCGGCTACGGAACCCCGATCTCCAGCGGCGCCGTCCCCGGCGATCCGTGGTACGTCAACCTCGACTCCCGCTACCCCTACGACCCGTCCAAGGCCAGGGCGCTGCTCTCCCAGGCGGGCTATCCCCACGGGTTCCCGCTCACGCTCACGCTGCCGCCCTACGGGTACGCGACCCAGGCGGGCACGGTGGTCGCCTCCGAGCTGAGCGCCGTCGGCATCAAGACGACGATCAAGAACATCCAGTGGCCGCTGTGGCTCAGCCAGGTGTTCACCAACCACTCCTACCAGCTGACGATCGTCGACCACGTCGAGACGCGCGACATCGCCAACTACGGCAACCCGGCCTACTACTGGAACTATGCGGGCGCGAAGACGGTCGCCAAGCTCGAGGCCGAGGGCGACGCCGCTCCCAGCCAGAGTCAGTGGGTCGCCAAGTACAAGCAGGTGGTGCACACGATCACCGACGCCGCCGTCAACGCCTGGCTGTACGACCCCGACCAGGTGACGATCGCGGCCAAGAACGTCGTCGGCCTGCCGGCGACCGGCCGCGCCGAGTCGTTCGATCTCGGCCATGTCCGCATCGGCGGCTCGCTGCCGAGCTCGCTCACCAGCGAGGGGTATGCGAACTGATCGCGCCGCAGTCGACCGCCCGGCCGCGCGCTGACGCGGTGAACGGCCCATGAGCCCGCTGTTCGTCGCGCGCCGGGTGCTCGCGCTGGTGGCGACGTTCATCGTCGCCTCGCTGGCGGTGTTCGGGATCCTGGCGGTGCTGCCGGGCAAGCCGGCCCAGGTGATCCTCGGCACCCAGGCGACGCCGCAGTCGGTCAAGCAGCTCACCGCGCAGCTCGGGCTCGACAAGCCGCTGTCCCAGCAGTACCTGGACTGGATCCACGGCCTGGTCACGCTGCACCTCGGCAACTCCTACATCTCCCACATGTCGATCGGCCACGAGCTCGGCCAGGCGCTCGGGGTGACGCTGCCGCTGGTCGGCTTCGGGATCCTGGTCGGCGTGCTGGTGGCGGTGCCGTTCGGGACGGTGGCGGCCGGCCAGCAGGGCAACCGGCTGGGAACGCTGCTGTCCGGGCTCAGCCAGCTCGGGATCGCGATCCCGAACTTCGTCACCGGCGTCGTGCTGATCCTGATCTTCGCCGTCGGGTTCGGCGTGCTGCCGGCGAGCGGCTTCACCACCTGGTCGGCCGACCCGCTGCTCGCGCTCAAGTCGCTGGTGCTGCCGTCGATCACCCTCGGCCTGGTCGAGGCGGCGATCCTCAGCCGCTACGTGCGCTCGGCGGTGCTCGACGTGCAGGGCTCGGACTACCTGCGCACCGCCCGCGCCAAGGGGTTCACCCGCCGCCGGGCCTTGCGCCGCCACGGCACCCGCAACGCCTCGATCCCGCTGCTCACCGTGCTCGGTCTGGAGATCCCCAGCCTGATCGTCGGTGCGGTGGTGGTCGAGAACGTGTTCACGCTCCCGGGGATCGGCACGCTGCTGCTGCAGGCGGCCGCCAACCGCGATCTGATCGTGGTGGAGGACATCACGATGCTCGTCGTCGTGCTCGTGCTGGTGATCAACTTCCTGATCGACCTCTCCTACCACGTGCTCGACCCGCGGATCGGGGCCGACACGTGAGCACGCTCGCCTCGCTGCCCGACGAGCCGCTCCTCGGCGAGGACGCGGGCGAGCGACTGTCGATCCCGCTGCACCGGCGCATCTTCGCCAGCCCGAGCGCGCTCACCGGCGGGGTGATCGTCGCCTTCATCGTCGTGCTCGCCGTGCTGTCGCTCTTCTGGACGCCGTACGACCCGACCGCCGTCTCGCCCTCGGACTCCTTTCAGGGGATGAGCTGGCACCACCTGCTCGGCACCGACGACTACGGCCGCGACGTGGCCAGCCGGATCATGTCGGGCGCCAAGATCATCCTCTTCTCCGGCGCGGTGTCGGTGGCGATCGCCGCCGCCATCGGCGTGCCCGTCGGGCTGATCGCGGCGCTGCGCGGCGGCGTGCTGTCCGATCTGCTGATGCGGGCCTGCGACGTGATCTACGGCTTCCCGGCACTCCTGGCGGCGATCGTGCTCGCCGCCGCGATCGGCGCCTCGACGCTGTCGGCGATGATCGCGATCGGGGTGGCCTCGATCCCGGCGCTGGCGCGCGTGACCCGCTCGAGCACCCTGCCGGTGCTCAGCTCGGAGTTCGTGCTCGCCGCGCGCACGTACGGTCGCCGCCGGTCGGTGATCGTGGTGCGCCACGTGGTCCCGAACATCGCGCCGATCCTGATCATCCAGATGAGCACGCTGTTCTCGCTGGCGATCCTCGCCGAGGCGGGGCTCTCCTACCTCGGACTGGGCACGCCACCGCCCCAGCCGTCGTGGGGGGCGATGGTGCAGGAGGGCCAGAACTTCCTCAACCGCGACGCGCTGCTGGCGGTCTGGCCCGGGGCGTTCGTCGCGCTCGCGGTGCTCGGGTTCAACCTGCTGGGCGACGGCCTGCGCGACGTCCTCGACCCGCGCCTGCGGAGGTCGCGATGAGCTTTTTGGAGGTGGACGGGTTGTCGGTGCGCCTCGGCGGCGCCGCGGTTCTCTCCGACGTCTCGTTCACGCTGGAGCGCGGCGAGCGCGTCGGGCTGATCGGCGAGTCGGGCAGCGGCAAGTCGATGACCGCGCTGGCGGTGATCGGGCTGCTCCCCGACCACGCCCGCGTGCAGGGACGGATCCTGCTCGAAGGCACCGACCTGCAGACGATCGGCGAGCGCCGGCGCTGCGCGGTGCGCGGCGACCGCATCGCGATGGTCTTCCAGGAGCCGATGACCGCGCTGAACCCGACGATGCGGGTTGGGCGCCAGGTCGAGGAGGTGATCGCGCTGCACCAGCGCGCGTCCCGTCAGGAGGCGACCCGGCGGGCGCTCGAGCTGCTGCACCGCGTCGAGTTCCCCGACCCCGAGCGCGTGGCGCGGGCCTATCCCCACCAGCTGTCGGGCGGGCAGCGCCAGCGCATCATGGTCGCGATGGCGGTCGCCTGCGGCCCGTCGCTGATCCTCGCCGACGAGCCGACCACCGCGCTCGACGTCACCGTCCAGGCCCAGGTGCTGCGGCTGCTGTCGCGACTGGTCGCCGAGGAGGACGCCGCGCTGCTGCTGATCAGCCACGACCTCGCCGTCGTCTCCTCGATGTGCGAGCGGCTGCTCGTCATGTACGGCGGGCACCTGGTCGAGCGCGGCCCCACCGCGGAGCTGCTCAGCCGGCCCTCGCACCCCTACACCGGCGGCCTGCTGGCGACCTCGGCGGCGCTCACCGTCGAGCTCGAGGACCAGGCGTCGGTGCTGCCGACGATCCCCGGCTCGGTGCCGGCGCTCGGGCACTTCCCCAGCGGTTGCGCGTTCCGCTCGCGCTGCGCGCGCGCCGACGCGGTCTGCGAGACCGAGCCGCAGCTCGGCGACGGCGAGCGGGCGGCGGCCTGCTGGCATCCGCTGAGCGAGCCGACCGCGGTCGGAGGGCCGGCGTGAGCGCGACCGACACGCCGATCCTCGAGGTACAGGGGGTCTCCAAGCACTACGGCCACCGCCGCGGCGCGCCCGAGGACGGCGTGCGGGCGCTCTCGGAGGTGAGCCTCGCGGTGCACGCCGGCGAGAGCCTCGGGATCATCGGCGAGTCGGGCTCGGGCAAGTCGACGCTCGTGCGGGTGCTGCTCGCGCTCGAGGAGCCGACGAGCGGCGACGTGCACTTCCGCGGCGACCTGGTGAGCGGCCGGCCCGAGCGCGAGATCACCGGGCTGCGGCGCAGCGTCCAGGTCGTCTTCCAGGATCCGATGGCGTCGCTTGACCCGCGCATGCGGATCCGCACGACGATCTCCGAGCCGCTGCGCGCACTGCGCATCGAGGGCGATCACCAGGCGCGCGTGCGCGAGCTGCTCGCCGAGGTCGGGCTGCCCGGGGACGCGGGCGACAGCTACCCCCATGAGTTCTCCGGCGGCCAGCGACAGCGGATCGCGATCGCCCGCGCGCTCGCCCCCAATCCCGAGGTGCTGATCGCCGACGAGCCGGTGAGCGCGCTCGATGTCTCGGTCCGCGCGCAGGTGCTCAACCTGCTCGGCCGCCTGATCGGCGAGTTCGGGCTCACGCTCGTGTTCGTCTCCCACGACATGTCGGTGATCCGCCACATCTGCACCCGGGTCGCCGTCATCTACCGCGGGCGGATCGTCGAGGTGGCGAGCACCCGGAGCCTGTACCGCGCGCCCGCGCACCCCTACACCAAGGCGCTGCTCGCGTCGGTGCCGCGACTCGGCGAGGCGCTCCCCCCGGAGCCGCCGCGCGCGGAGGGCGTGCAGCGTGAGAGCCACGGCTGCGCGTTCGCGCCCCGCTGCCCGATCGCGATCGAGCGCTGCTGGAGCGAGCGGCCCCGAGCTGGCGCCGGTGCCGGGGTCGGAGGGCGCGCGGGCGGCCTGCCACGTCGCCACCGCAGCGGGCGAAGAGGGCTGATGGCGAGCACGCCGTCGCTGGAGCGGCTGCGCCGGCTCGCCGCCGCGCGCCACCTCGATCCCTCCGCGGAGGAGCTCGAGCTGCTGCGCTCGCTCACCGCCGAGCTGCTCGCCGGCTGCGCCCGGCTGGACGCCTGGGAGGGCGTGCGGCTGCCGGTGCGCCACCCCCGGTCGCCGGGCGCGCGCACGCCCGACGGGAGCGAGAACCGCCACGGCGCCTGGGGCGCTGCGCACCGAGATCGCCGGCGCCGACGCCGGCCTGCTCGCCGGCAGGCGGATCGTGCTCAAGGACATCATCCCGGTGGCGGGCGTCCCGCTGAGCGCAGGCTCGGCGCTGCTGCGCGGCCACGTCCCGGACTACGACGCGACGGTCGTCACCCGCGTGCTCGACGCCGGCGGCCGGATCGTCGGGATCGCGGCCACCGAGGACATGTGCCTGTCGGGCGCCTCGGTGTGCCGGCGGTCACCGGGTTCATGCACAACCCGCGCGACCAGGCGCGCTCGGCCGGCGGCTCCTCGAGCGGTGTCGCGGCGCTGCTCGCCGCCGGCGAGGCCGACGCCGGGATCGGCGCCGACCAGGGCGGCTCGATCCGGATCCCCGCCTCCCTGTGCGGCGTCTACGGGCTGAAGCCGACCTACGGGCTGGTTCCCTCCCGGCTGCGTGCCGATCGGCGTGTTGCCGTCGACCACCTCAGGGCCCGATGGCGTCCCCCGGGTGGAAGAGCGTCGCGCGGCTGCTGCAGGCGATCGGCCAGGGTCGAGACGAGGGGCTGGACCCACACCAGCGCGCCGACGTCGAGGTCCCACGCTACACGGCGGCTCGGCGACAGCTCGCTGACCAAGCCTACAGATCGAGCTGGTGGCGGAGGGTTTCAATCTTCCGGGCCGCTGGGCGCCGGAGGTCGACGCGGGCGGTCCGGGAGACCGCGGAGGCTGGCGTGGCTCGGCGCGACCGTGGGCGAGGTCTCGGTGCCCGAGCACGGCTACGCGATGGACGTCCACGCCTCGATCCTGCTCCAGGGCGCCTCGGAGTTCATGCTGCGCGGCAACGGGATCGGGCTGCCCGGCAAGGGGTTCTACGACGCGGCGCTGGGGGCCGCCGCCGCGCGCGGCGCCCGGCTGCAGTCCGATGAGCTGTTCGCGAGCGTCAAGTACGCGCTCGTCGCCGGCGGCTACGCCTGGGAGCAGTTCGGCGGCGCCTACTACGCCAAGGCCCAGAACCTCGCCGTGCGCCTACGTCGCGCCTATGACCGGGCGCTGCGCGACCACGACGCGCTCGTGCTGCCGACGACCTGCATCACGGCGCCGCCGCTGCCCGCGCCCGGCGCCTCGCTCACCGAGCTCGTCGCGCTCGCGCTCGACCCGGCGCTGATCGCCAACACGTCGCGTTCAACCACACCGGGCACCCGGCGCTGAGCGTGCCGGTCGGGCCCGCCGGCGGGATGCCGGTGGGGATGATGCTCGTCGCCGGCCACCACGCCGAGGCGACGGTCCTGCGGATTGCACATGCGATGGAGCGCGCCGGGCGGACCTGGGCGCGCACCGAGACGGAGGGAGACCGGCCATGAGCTGGGAGATCGATCAGCAGGCGCTGGTGGAGTTCACGCAGGCGCTCGTGCGGGTGGCGAGCGTCAACGACCCCGACAACGGGCGCACCGAGGCGAGCGCCGCCGAGCTCGTCGCCGCGCAGATGCGCCGCTTCGGCTGGGAGCCGCGGATCGAGGAGGTCGCGCCCGGCCGGCCGAACGTGATCGCGGTGCTCGAGGGCGGGCTGCCCGGGCCGACGCTGCTGTTCGAGGGCCACACCGACGTCGTCACCGCGGGAGCGCTCGAGGAACGGACCGTCGATCCGTTCGGCGGCGAGGTCCGCGACGGCCGCCTATTTACGGCCGCGGCTCGGCCGACATGAAGGCGGGCGTGGCCTCGATGCTGTTCGCCGCCGACGCGGTCCAGCGCGCAGCAGACGTACAA
>CAVPBY010000030.1:0-11780 GCA_963702225.1 uncultured Solirubrobacteraceae bacterium
GCGGCGCCCGAGAGATACGGTAGAACGTCGGCTCCTCGACGAAGCCGGCGACCCGGTCCAGCGCGGCCGAGCCTGGTCCCGCGAGGCGGCGGCCGAGCAGCGCCACCGAGCCCGCGTCGGGCGCGATCAGACCGAACAGGATCCGCAGCAGCGTCGTCTTGCCCGCGCCGTTAGCGCCGAGCAGGCCGTGGACCTCGCCCGCGGGGACGGTCAGGCTGACGCCATCGACCGCGGCCGTCGCCTCGAAGCGCTTGCACAGCCCGGTCGCGCTCACCGCGTCCACCGGCCGGAGCATACGTCTCCTCCGCGGGCGAGGTGCTCCTGATTACCGAACAGTTACACCTCCAAATGACGAGAAACATAGGATCGCGGCGCGAACCCGATGTCCAGGCGGTGTGTCCCAATGGAGGCTTCAGATGCGCACTGATGGCAATCGACGGCCGGGCCTCAGAGGCCGGGCGCTCGTCAGTACTCGCGACCGCCGCCGTGGCGGTGCTCGCGGCGGTCGGCGTCGGCGTGGCGGCGATCACCAATTCCGGCCCGTTCGGCAACACCGAGGTCGGACAGACGACCAACCAGGGCACGTTGCTGCCCACCAACCAGTGGGTGACGCCACTCGGGACCCGCATCCTGGACAACCACGCGCGCTTGGTCTCGAGCTCGATCAGCCCCGACGGCCGCTACCTCGCCGCGCTCGGCTGGAACGACTTCCAGGGATACCTAACGATCGTCGACCTCGAGTCGCATCAGATCGTCCAGCAGTACCCGCTCGACACCGGGCCCGGCAACAACTACGACTCGTCGGTCGCCGCCGACGGACCGCTGTGGTCGCCGGACGGCTCGACGATCTGGGTACCACAGTCGGCGTACCTCGACCGCTTCTCGTTCGACCGCTCCAGCGGGCAGGCGACCGAGACCGCGTCGATCCTGCTCTGCGGCCACCCCGCCACCTCCTCGGCCTGCACGTACGGTCCGACGAACGCCAAGGGGGCGTACCTGCCGTCCGGCATGGCGCTCTCGCCCGACGGCTCGACGCTCTACGTGGCGCTCAACGCCGCCAACGCGCTCGGCGTCATCGACACCGCGACGAACACGCTGCAGAAGACGATCCCGGTCGGCAACGCCCCGCGCCAGGTCGTCCTCACCGACGGCGGCCAGACCGCGTACGTCTCCAACGAAGGAGGCGCGCCGGCGAAGCCCGGCCAGTACACCAATCTGTCCGACGGGACGCCGATCGTCTCCAGCACGTCGACCGGCGCCGCGGTGACCGGCACCGTGTCGGTCGTCGACCTCGCCGGCGGCGCCGGCGAGACGCAGGAGATCAAGGTCGGGCTTCAGCCGACCGCGATGTACCTCGACGGCAACGCGCTGATGGTCGCGAACTCCAACGCCGACAGCGTGTCGGTGATCAACACCACCTCCAACCGGGTCACCCAGACCGACAACACCAACCCCGTCCCGGGCGCAAAGGTCGGCAGCTACGCGGACTCGATCTCGATGCCCGACCCCGGGCACGTGCTCGTCTCGATCGGACGTGACAACGCGGTCGAGGAGTACACCTGGAACGGCCTGAAGACGGACATGACCTACGACGGCCTGCTGCCGACCGACTGGTATCCGGTCAACGCGCAGGCGGACCCGGCGCTCGGCGCCGGCACGGTCGTCGTCACCAACGACAAGGGCATCGGCGCCCGTGGACCCGACTCGACGATCGACAAGGGCCCGTACACCAAGCCCGCGACCGGGCACAACACCTACGACGACACCGGCAGCGTCACCCTGTTCACGCTCCCGACCGTGTCGTCGCAGCTGGCCGATGACACCAAGCAGGTGTTCACCGACAACGCCTGGAACCAGATCGGGCCGATCGACCAGGGCGCGTATGACACGGTCCCGTCGGTCATCCCCAAGACGCTCGGCGGCCCCTCGCCGATCAAGCATGTCGTGGTCATCGTCAAGGAGAACCGCACCTACGACCAGGTGCTCGGCGATCTCGGCGTGGGCAACGGCGATCCGTCGCTGGCGCAGTTCGGTCAGAACGTCACCCCGAACGAGCACGCGCTCGCGTCGCGGTTCGGCGTCCTCGACAACTTCTATGACGAGGGCACGCTGTCGGCCGACGGGCACAACTGGCTCACCCAGGCAGAGGCCAACGACTACGTCGAGCGGGAGTTCGGCGCGTTCTACCGCTCCTACCCGTCGCAGGGCGGCGATGCGCTCGCCTACCAGCGCGACGGCTTTTTGTGGAACGCCGCCCAGAAGGCGGGCAGGTCCGTCCAGGACTTCGGCGAGTACGCCTACAACCCCTACGGCCAGCCGCCGCCGAGCTGGGACCAGTGGTACAAGGACTCCCAGATCCTCGAGGGCAGGCAGAAGGGGACGCTGCCGGTCCCGACCTGCAAGTACAAGACGAGCAGCGACATCCCGTCGCTGAACAAGATCCTCGATCCGTGCTTCCCGAACTTCCAGCTGAACATCCCGGATCAGTTCAGGGTTGACATGTGGCACCAGATCTTCCAGCAGCAGCAGAAGGCGGGCAAGATGCCCAACCTCACCTTCATGTGGCTGATGACCGATCACACGGCCGGCGTCGGCTCGGGCGACCCGTACCCCGTCGCCGAGGCGGCCGACAACGACCTCGCCGTCGGCCGGGTCGTCGACGAGATCTCACACAGCAGGTTCTGGAAGTCGACCGCGATCTTCGTGGTCGAGGACGACACCCAGAACGGCGTCGACCATGTCGACGGGCACCGCGGGCCGGCGCTCGTGATCAGCCCGTACTCGGCCGGCGGTGTCCAGGACCAGTACGACTCGCAGGTCAACATGGTGCGCACGATCGAGCAGATCCTCGGCGTCAAGCCGATGAACCAGGAGGACGCGGCGGCGGAGCCGATGTACTCGGCGTTCACGGCGACGCCGAACCTCGCGCCCTATGACACGCTCGCCAACCGCGTCCCGCTCACGCTCGGTGCGCCGGGATACCCGAGCACGGTCACGAGCGGGCCGCTGAAGGGGATGGGCTCGGTGCCGGCGTCGATGCGCAAGGTGTACGGCGCGTGGGTGCGGTGGAGCCGGAGTCACAGCCGGCGGTTCAACGGGATCGGCGCGCGCCCGGACGCCGCGAGCCCCGCCCAGCTGGACCGGCTGGACTGGTACTCGGCCCACAACTGGACGGTTGCGTACCCCGGCGACAAGCGGATCGACCTGCCCAACCAGGTCCCGGGCCGCGAGCTGCCGGCCGCCTTCGTCGGCAACTGACCGGCTCGGCGCGCGGCGGTGCCACCGAGGCGCCGCCGCCCGCCGGTCGCGTCACAATAGGGCGATGAGCGACGACGGACGGGCCGCCGCAGCGGCGAAGATGCGCGCCGACGGCCAGCACGAGGAGGCCGTCGCCGCGTTCCTGTCGGCGTATGACCGGCTCGTCGGTGGCGACCGGGCCCTGATCGGAAGTGACAGCCTCGAGCCCGCCGGCGACGTGACCGCGCTCGGCGACCTGCCCGCGGTCCCGGAGCAGCGCGTCGGCGAGGTGCTTGCGACGATCGCCCAGATCAAGCTCAACGGCGGCCTGGCCACCTCGATGGGCCTCCAGCAGCCCAAGTCGCTGGTGGAGGCGCGCGACGGCCGCAGCTTCCTCGACATCATCGTCGGCCAGACGCTCGCCCTGCGCCGGCGCCACGGGGTCGCGCTCCCGCTCGTGCTGATGGACTCCGAGTCGACCCGCGACGCGACGCTCCAGGCGCTGCGCCGGCGGCGACGGCTCGGTCGACGGCCTGGACCCCGACTTCATGCAGACGATGATCCCCAAGCTCGACGCGGAACGCTGGCCCCGGTGAGCTGGCCGCGCCGGCCCGCGCTCGAGTGGTGCCCGCCGGCCACGGCGACGTGTACGGCGCGCTGCGGCGCTCGGGGATGCTGGCGGCGCTGCGCGAGCGGGGGATCCGCTACGCGATGATCTCCAACTCCGACAACCTGGGAGCCCAGCTCGACTTGCGGGTGCCGCCCACATGGCCGCGCGGGAGCTGCCGTTCCTGATGGAGGTCGTGCGCGGGACCGAGGCCGACCGCAAGGGCGGCCACGTCGCCCGCCGCCGCTCCGATGGGCGGCTCGTCCTGCGCGAGAGCGCGCAGACGCCGCCCGAGGACGCCGAATCGTTCCGCGACTTTCGCCGCTGGCGGTACTACAACACCAACAACCTGTGGGTCGACCTCGACGCGCTCGCGCGGACGCTCGAGCGCTCCGGCGGGGTGCTCGAGCTGCCGCTCATCATCAACCGCAAGACGGTCGATCCGCGCGATCCGACTCGACGCCCGTGATCCAGCTGGAGAGCGCGATGGGGGCCGCGATCGGCGCTTCGAGGGCGCCGAGCTGCTGCTCGTGCCGCGGACGCGGTTCGTGCCGGTGAAGACGACCGACGACCTGCTCGTGCTGCGCTCCGACGTCTACACGCTGTCGGCGGACATGGAGGTGCAGCCGGTCCCGGAGCGGGCCGACGACGTGCCCTTCGTCGAGCTCGACAAGCGCTACTACAGGATCATCGACGGGTTCGAGCGCGCGCTTTCCCGACGGGCCGCCGTCGCTGGCGAGGCCGAGCGGCTCGTCGTCCAGGGCGACGTGACGTTCGGCGCGGCGTGGTCGTGCGCGGCGCGGTGCGGTCGACCGGCGACGGGCCGCGGACGATCGCCGGGGAGCGTGCTGGAACCGGGCGGACGAGCCGGGATCGACCGCCGGCGGCGGGCCCGCGACGATCACGATCGTGCTCGCCGACGACCACCGGGTGGTGCGAGCGGGCCTGCGGATGCTGCTCGACGCCGAGGCGGATCGCGGTCGTCTCCGAGGCCGGCGACATCGCGGGACCGAGCGCCGGATGGCCGAGCTGCGCCCGAGGTGCTCGTGCTCGACGTCGACCTGCCCGACGGATCGAGCGATCCCGCGATCCCCCGGATCCGGCCGGCGCCCCCGGGACCCGATCGTGATCCTCACCATGCAGACGATCCCGAGCTCGCCCGCGAGGCGCTGCGCGCCGGCGCCAACGGCTACGTGCTCAAGGAGGCGGCCGAGGCGGAGCTGATCCAGGCCGTCCGGCTCGCCGCCGAGGGCGGACGTATCTCAACCCCGAGCTCGGCGCGCGGCTGGCCACCGAGATCCCCGCCGGCGCGGCCCGCCGGACGACCTCAGCGCCCGCGAGCTCGAGGTGCTCGGCTGATCGCGCTCGGGCACACCAACGGCGAGATCGCCGCGCAGCTGTACCTGAGCGTCCGCACGGTCGAGTCCCATCGGGCGCACATCCAGCAGAAGACCGCGCTCCTCCCGCGCCGAACTGGTCGCCTACGCGCGCGAGCACGGGCTGCATCTGAGCCGTCGCGGCGCGGGCCGCCGCGGCTCCGAGCCGCCCGGGATCTCGTCGCGCCGGGCGGGCAGGGCGGCGGAGGCGGGACCGGCAGGCGCAGCCGGCCGACCGCCGCGCGGCCCCGGGCGCGTCGCGCGGCGCCGATCGACGCGCGTGGTCGGCGATCGCCCGCAGCGCCGTGGCGCGGCCCCAGGTGATCCGAGACCGGCCGGTAGCGCAGCAGCGCGGCCCAGGTCTCGGGTGCCGATGACCCCGTCGGCGGTGAGCCCGTGGGCGCTCTGGAACGCCTCCACCGCCGCCAGGGTACGCGGCCCGAAGCCCCCGTCGACCGCGTCCGGCTCGCCCGCCGCCGCCAGGTGCTCCTGAGCCCAGACGACGAGGTCGCCTCGCGCCTGCAGGCCGACGCTCGCCATCGTCGTCGGCGGGCGGCAGCGGTGGCATGGCGGGCCGGCCGGGAGCGGGACGCGCGCCGCCAGCGCGGTCCGCCGCGGCGTGCGCCTCCTGCCAGTCCCACCAGCTGATGCCGCCCGCGCCGTAGGTCCGGGAGAGCTGGCGGAAGCGGCTCGATCTGGCGCGCGGGCGGGTTGCCGTAGACCTGGCCGAGCGGGAAGATCGGGCGGCCGTAGGGGAGGTTGAACGCGTAGGTGTGGGCGAACACCGCGTCGGCGAGGTGCCGATCGCGCGCCAGTACATCTGCGGCACGCTGTACTGCGCGCCGCCCGGCTCGAAGAACACCGAGTAGGGGAAGGCGGGGTGGTAGTCGACGTAGGGGAAGCCCGGCGAGTGCCACCGGGAATCGGGCGCTGATCAGGTTCCGCAGATCGTGCACGTAGGCCTGCGCCGCGACGTAGCGGCCCTGGTACTCGGTCTCGGCGTCGAGGATGAGGCAGTCGGCGCCGGCCTTCACCGCGTCGGCGCCGAGGTTCGCCTCGACCCCGGGTGGTTGCCGTAGATGTACTGCCACGCGCACACCTTCAGATGCGCCGCGTGCAGCGCCGACACGAGCGCGGGCGTGAACTGCGACCACGGGCTGACGCCGTCGCTAGTCTTGATGATGATCGTCTGATCCCGTAGTAGCGGGCGCCGGCGATGATCCGTGCGAGGTCGCCGCTGTCGGTGAGCCCGAGCTCCCAGATCCACATCGCCCGGCCGTGCAGCGGGTTGGTCGCGTGCGGATCGGCCGGGCGGGCGCGACGGCGCGTGGCGCGGCGGTGCGTGGCGCGGCGGTGCGTGGCCCGCGGGCGGGTCGAGCGGGTCTGCGATGGGTTCGAGGTCGTCGATGTCCTCGATGTCGTGGTGGTCCTCGTCGGCCCGCCGGTCCCCAGGCCCGCACCGCCGGCGGCCGACGCGGCGCTCGCCGCGGGGAGCAGCATCGCCAGCACGACGCACACCATCGTGAGCGGGCGAGCACGGGTCATGCCGAACCGGGGACGACGTCCTTGGCGGGACCGAGGCGTTCGCGGCTACGCACCGCGCGTTCGTCGGTCATGTGGCGGTTCGCCGTAGCGAAAACCCGCCGAATGCAGCGAAGGTTGCACGCGACGGGCCGCGCGACCCCCGCGTGCCCGGGGCGGCGGGGGTGGGACTGAATCCGCGGGCTACTTGACGAACAGGATCTCGGAGTACTTCGGCAGCGGCCAGAGGTCGTCCGAGACGACCCTCTCCAGGGCGTCGGCCGCCTCCCGGACCCCGTCCATCGCGGGGATCGTCGTGTCGCGCTGGTAGTCGGCGTGAGCTGGAGGTCCTCGTCGGGCTGGTTCTCGGCGAGGTTGGCCGACTCGAGCACCCGGATCCTGTCGATGAGCGTCGCGATCAGGCTCTCGGTCTCCGAGGCGAGCTCGCCGAGCTGCGCGGAGAGCAGCAGCGCGAGGTGCCGCGCGGCGGCCGGCAGCAGCATCGTCTTGGCGATGGCCGCGACCGTCTCGGCCTCGATGTTGATCGTCCACGCGTACTGCCCGAGCATCACCTCGTAGCGCGACTCCAGCTCGCGCTGGGAGAGCACGCCGTAGTTGGAGAACAGCGTCTCGGTGCCGTCGGTGATCAGGTAGGGCAGCGCGTCGGCGTCGTCGGCAGGTTGAGCAGGCCGCGGCCCTCGGCCTCCTCGTGCCAGTCATCGGAGTAGCCGTCGCCGCCGAACACGATCTGCTTGTTGTCGGCGTAGCCGCGCTGCAGGATCGGGCGCAGCGCCGTCCTCAAGCTCGGTCCCGTCCTCAGCCCGTGCTCGAGCTCCTCGGCGAGGTAGTCGATCGCCTCGGCGACGATCGTGTTGAGCACCGTGTTCGGCAGCGACAGCGACATGCTCGAGCCGAGCGCGCGGAACTCGAACTTGTTGCCGGTGAACGCGAACGGGCTGGTGCGGTTGCGGTCGCCTCCGTGCAGCGGCAACGGCGGCAGCACCGGCGTGCCCAGGCCGAGGAACGACCCGGGCGTGGACTCGCCGGCCTCGCCGCGCTCGATCGCTCCGAACACCTTCTCGAGCTCGGCGCCGAGGAAGATCGAGATGATCGCCGGCGGCGCCTCGTTGGCGCCGAGACGGTGGTCCTGGCCCGGCGCGGCGATCGATGCCCGCAGCAGCCCCTGGTGCTTGTTGACGGCCTGGATCACCGCCGCGCAGAAGAACAGGAACTGCAGGTTCTCGTGCTGGCGTGTCGCCCGGCTCGAGCAGGTTCTCGCTGTCGTCGGTGCCCATCGACCAGTTGTTGTGCTTGCCCGAGCCGTTGACGCCGGCGAACGGCTTCTCGTGCAGCAGGCAGACCAGCCCGTAGCTGCGGGCGACGTTCTGCATCACCTGCATCGTCAGCTGCTGGTGGTCGGAGCCGACGTTGGAGTTCTCGAAGATCGGCGCGAGCTCGTACTGGTTCGGCGCGACCTCGTTGTGGCGGGTCTTGATCGGCACGCCGAGCTTCGCCAGCTCCCGCTCGGTGTCGAGCATGTAGGCGAGGATCCGCTCGGGGATCGAGCCGAAGTAGTGGTCGTCGAGCTCGTGGCCCTTCGGCGGCTTGGCGCCGAACAGCGTGCGCCCGGTCGTGACCAGGTCGGGACGCTCGAAGAAGTACTGCTCGTCGATCAGGAAGTACTCCTGCTCGGGGCCGACGGTCGTGAACACGCGCTGCGGCGGTGTGTTGCCGAACAGCTTCAGCGCGCGCATCGCCGAGCGGCAGCGCGTCCATCGAGCGCAGCAGCGGGATCTTGGCGTCGAGCGCCTCGCCGGTCCAGGACGCGAACGCGGTCGGGATGCAGAGCAGCGCGCCGTTGGGGTTCTCCAGGATGAACGCCGGGCTGGTCGGGTCCCAGGCGGTGTAGCCGCGCGCCTCGAACGTCGCCCGCATGCCGCCGGTCGGGAACGAGGAGGCGTCGGGCTCGGCCTGGATCAGCTCCTTGCCGGAGAACTCGGCCAGCGCGGTGCCCTCGCCGGTGGGCGCGTAGAAGGAGTCGTGCTTCTCGGCGGTCAGCCCGGTCAGCGGCTGGAACAAGTGGGTGTAGTGGGTGGCGCCGTTCTCCAGCGCCCACTCCTTCATCGCCAGCGCGACGGCGTCGGCCAGCGCGTGTCGAGCGCCTCGCCGCGGGCGAGCGTCTTCGACAGCCGCTTGTAGACATCCTTGGGCAGCCGTGGCGCTGGACGCCGGGCTGAACACGTTCGCCCCGAAGACCTGGTTGTCGGAGTCGTCAGGTCGGCGGCACCCAGCCCGTTCCCGTCGGGCTCCACTGGGCGGCACGGACGTTCTCTGGCGGATTCCCATCGTTCTCTGTGTTCCTTCCTGGCGGTGGCGGCTCGGCTGCGGCCACGGCGCTATGACCACTCCCGGAGGGACGCCAAGAAATCTAGGTCGACGCGCCGGCGAGGTCACTATCCCGATGGCCAAACCGCCGCGCGCCGCCTCGGCCGCGGGAGCGGTGGGCGGGGCCGCGCCCGGGCGCGAGGCGGGGCGGCGCCGTCGTGGTATTAGTGCCGGGATGCGCGACGACGTCGAGACCGGGCCGCCCGCGACCTACGCGCCGAGCCCGAAGCGCTATGCCGCGGTGGGCTATCGCCGCTGCGGACGGAGCGGGCTGTGCCTGCCGCCGGTGTCGCTCGGCCTGTGGCAGAACTTCGGCGACGACGTCCCGGTCGCGCGCCAGCGGGCGATCCTGCGCCGGGCTTTCGACCTCGGCGTCACCCACTTCGACCTGGCCAACAACTACGGCCCGCCCTACGGCGCGGCGGAGACGAACTTCGGCCGGATCTTCAGCGAGGACTTCGCCCGCCACCGCGACGAGATCGTGATCTCGACGAAGGCCGGCTACGACATGTGGCCGGGGCCATACGGCGAGTTCGGCTCGCGCAAGTACGTGCTCGCCTCGCTCGAGCAGTCGCTGCGGCGGATGCGCCTGGATCACGTCGACATCTTCTACTCGCACCGCTTCGATCCGGACACGTCGCTGGAGGAGACGATGGGCGCGCTGGACACGGCCGTGCGCTCGGGCAGGGCCCGGTACGCGGGGATCTCGTCCTACTCGCCGCGCCGCACCGAGGAGGCGGTCGAGATCCTCTCGCAGATGGGTACCCCGCTGCTCATCCACCAGCCCTCCTACTCGCTGCTCAACCGCTGGGTCGAGCCCGAGCTGCTCGACGTGCTCGAGCGCGAGGGCGTCGGCTGTATCGCCTTCTCGCCGCTCGCCCAGGGGCTGCTCACGAGCAAGTACCTGGACGGCATCCCCGAGGACTCGCGCGTGCGCCGCGGTCAGGCCCTGTCCGAGGACATGGTGACCGAGGAGAACGTCGCCCGCGTGCGGGCGCTGAACGCGATCGCCGGCCGGCGCGGCCAGACGCTCGCCCAGATGGCGATCGCCTGGACGCTGCGCGACCCGCGCGTCACCTCCGCGCTGGTGGGCGCCTCGAGCGTCGCGCAGCTGGAGGACTCGATCGGCGCCGCCGCCGGCCTGGAGTTCGACGAGTCCGAGCTCGCCGAGATCGATCGCCACGCGGTCGAGGGCGGCGTCAACATCTGGGCGCAGTCCAGCGACCGCTGACCGGCGCCGCCTGACCCAGCCCGAGCCGTTGCCGGTACCAGGCGGCGACCTCGGCGAGACGGTCGGTGTGACGGGCGATCCTGACGTGCACGAGCCGAGCCGCCGTACCCGTTCAGTGCGAGGGCGCCTTCGCCGGGGCGGTGACGACCTTGCCCGAGGCGGTCACCTTCAACCGCGGCACCCCCCCGAGGACCGAGGCCACGAGCGTCCCCCGGGCAGCCGACCGCCGGGGCCGACCGCCCGCGCGGTGCCCGTGAGGTTGCCGTCGACCTGCCAGGCGACGACGTGCCGGCCGGCCATCACCGGCGTGAGCGCCCAGCGGAAGCGGACCGACCGTCCCGGGGCGAGCCGCCCGAGCGCCCAGGTGTTCGTGCTCGCGGTGACGCCGCCGCCGGCGCCGCCCCCGGCCGCGTTGCACTGGAAGTGGCAGGCGCCCGGCCCGCGGTCGACGATCCACAGCGGCCGTGATGGGTCGGCGGTGTTCGCCGCTGCCGCGATGTCGTAGCCGAACGGTTGCGCGGCCGTGCCCCGGTTCATCCGCGCGCTCGGCGCGCAGCGGTGCTCGCAGATCGTGACCGTAACGTCGGGAAGCGCGCGGCGGCCGGTGTTGCGCACGGTGATCACCAGCGCGGTGTGCTGCGCGAGCCGCTGGACGGGGGCGAAGCGGGCGCTCACGCTCACCGGGAAGCGGCCGTGGACGGCGCCCGCGCCGGACGCGTCGCCCGACGATCCCCCGCATGCGCTCACCGCCAGCGCCACACAGGCCCCGGCGAGCCCCACCCGGCCGCTGCGCACGCGTGCGTTCACCAGAGGCCGCAAGGGTACACGCGTGGACCACGGCGCGGGCGGGTGGCGTAGGCTGTGGCGCCCCGTGCTGAGAGCCGTCGCCGATCGCACCTTCGCGCCGACCCGGTCGTTCCTGGACGAGGTCGGGCAGATGGTGACGCTCACGGCTCGCACGATCTACTCGGCGGTCGTCCCCCCGTATCCGTACGGCTCGGAGTTCGTCGGCCAGTTCCTGTTCGCGATGCGGCTGTGCTGGTTCCCGCTGCTCATCTCGACGATCGCGTTCGGCTACGAGGCGCCGGGCCTGCAGGGCGCCAACTTCCTCGTCCTGTTCGGCGCGCTCGACCGGCTGGGGGGCTTCTTCGTGCTCTCCTCGGTGCGGGAGTTCGCGCCGTTCGTGGACGCGATCGTGCTCGCCGGCGTCGCCGGGACGGCGATCACCGCCGACCTCGGCGCGCGCAAGATCCGGGAGGAGCTGGAGGCGCTCGAGGTGCTCGGCGTCGACCCGATCAAGAACCTCGTCGTGCCGCGCTTCCTCGCGCTGATGCTGCTCACCGGCCTGTTCGACGTGTACGCGCTCATCTTCGGCGTGATCGGCGGGATCATGGCCACGCTCGTCAACCACGCGCCGCTGGGA
>CAVPBY010000031.1:0-22423 GCA_963702225.1 uncultured Solirubrobacteraceae bacterium
CAGGCAGATCGACGGGGGCGGGACGCGCGAGAGTGGGTGGCAGATTAGGAGGCGGCCTTGGCGTTCTGCGAGCGGGTCGGCGTGCTTCTGGACAGACAGCAGGCGGCGCCTGCTCAATCCCGGGGTCTTGGCGGCGGCGGTCGAGCGAGAGATCACACGGGGCTGCGCTCATGCGGGGGGTTCGCGGGCGTAGCCTGTCCTTCGATGTCGGACCAGTCCACCGAGGATGCCAACCGTCGTCAACGATCGTCTTCTGCGTTCGGGACGCGCGCTGAGGCGCCGTTCCGGAGCGGACATCGCTGAGGACTGGATTTGGCCGGCGCCGGCGATCGGTGGCTCGGCTCGTTGCATGGAGTTTGTAGATCTCGGCTCGGTTGGGGTGCGGTTTGTCGCGCGCGCGGCGCAGACCGGGGCGGCGTTCTCGGTCGTTGAGCACCCGATCCCGCCTCACAGCCTGGTCGCGCCGATGCACCGACACTCACACGAGGACGAGTACAGCTACGTGCTGGAGGGGCGTCTCGCAGCCAGGTTGGGTGACAGGGTCGTTTACGCCCGAGCCGGTGAATTCGTGTCCAAGCCCCGCGGCCAGTGGCATACCTTCTGGAATCCCGATCACGCCCCTTGCCGCGTGCTTGAGATCATCTCCCAGGCGGGTTCGAGGGTTTCTTCGCCGACCTCGCTGCCGCACAGAGCAGTCCTGGCTTCGACCGCACTCAGCTCCGCGAGCTCGGAGCGCGGTAGGCGTCACCTTCGATACCGAGAGCGTTCCCGGGTTGTGCGCCGAACATGGGCTCACGCATCCCGTGCTCCTGGAACGGTCCCCCTGAGACCATCCGCCGCGCTCAGCGTTGCCGGTCGACGATGGCCGTGAGCTCGGTGATGCCGGCCCGGATCTGCTGCTCGCCCATGCGCCCCATAGCCGAGGACCAGTCCAGAGCGTGCCGGGTCGCGAAGCCACCACGATCCAACGGCTTCAGGCGCGCACGAGGCGAGCTGGTCGAGGCTCGAGACGCTGCCCAGGTCGGTCGTGCGCCTCACCGTGTCGATCTCGCGGCGCAGCGCGGGCGGGAGCACCATCCGCCACTAGAAGGTCGTGCAGAATTCCGGCACTCGTAGAGCCGAGGTGGTCGGCTCTGGCTGCTCGGGCTGGTGGGTAAGCGCAAGTGATTCAGTTGACCTGTGACCGGGTCGGCGCCGGCGCGTGCGCATCAGCGTCCGGTCGCTTGGGGACGGCTTCTCATGATGCCGGCGACCGCTCGCCTCGACGGCGCTTCATGATCGCTGGGTGAGGGCGAGCTCGGCCGCGGCTATGGCGCCGGTCCTGCCGGCGCTGATGTCCCGGGCAGAGCCGGGGGTAGGCTCCAAGCGATCTCGACCAGACGGAGGCATGAAATGGAATATCGCACCCTCGGATGCAGCGGCTGCGTGGTGTCAACGCTGGCGCTGGGCACGATGACCTTTGGGACCGAGAGTGACGAGGATGCGTCCCATGCTCAGCTTGACGCCTTCGTCGCAGCCGGGGGCAACCTGATCGATACCGCCGACGTCTACAGTGACGCGGCTTCTGAGGAGATCATCGGGCGCTGGCTGGGACGACAGAGCCGGGGAGGTCCGTGACCAGCTCGTGCTCGCAACCAAGGGCCGCTTCCGCATGGGTGCCGGTCCCAACGACCTCGGCCTGTCGCGCCGCCACCTGCGCACTGCCTTGCACGCCTCGCTGCGGCGGCTGGACGTGGACCACGTCGATCTCTACCAGGTTCACGCCCACGATCCGCTGACCCCGCCCGAGGAGACGTTGCGTTTCCTCGACGACGCGGTCCGGGCCGGGGACATCGCCTACGTGGGCCTGTCGAACTACACCGGCTGGCAGCTGCAGCAGATCGTCGATCTGGCCGAGTTGCGGTCGCTCGTGCGACCGATCACCCTGCAGCCGCAGTACAACCTGCTCGCTCGGGAGATCGAATGGGAGATCATCCCCGCGTCGCTGGCCAATGGCCTGGGGCTGTTGCCCTGGTCGCCGCTCGGTGGGGGGTGGCTGACGGGCAAGTACACCCGTGACGCCCGTCCGTCAGGCGCGACTCGACTGGGAGAGAACCCCGATCGAGGTGTCGAGGCCTACGACCGCCGTCGCCGGGTCGAGCGCACATGGGCGGTGATCGACGCCGTGACCTCGATCGCCGAGCAGCGGTCGGTCAGCATGGCTCAGATCGCGCTCGGCTGGCTGATCGACCGTCCCGGCGTGAGCTCGGTCATCCTCGGTGCCCGTACGTTGGAGCAGCTCGCCGACAACCTGGGCGCCGCCGGTCTACATCTCTCTGAGGAGGAACGTCGGATGTTGGACGCGGCCAGCGACCCCGCACCGGCCGACTACCCCTATGGAGAGCTCGGCACCGAGCAGCGGGCGCGCGAGCTACCGGCGCCGAACGGCAGCTGAGCCGACCCGCATAGCGATCGGGACGGAGGTCAAGCAGGAGGTCACGGCGGAAGCCCCCGAGCCGCTTGTCCGGCGCTATGTAGCCGGCCCGACCCCGGGCGCAGGCGGCCCCGTGTCGCCGGTCGACGCGGCGAGGCCCTCAGACTCGGTGAGCCGGCGGCCCGCCTCTTTCGCGACCGACGGCCGCGAGAGGATCCAGGCGATGCCTGCCAGCAACCAGCCGAGAGCCACCGTGGGACCCCACCAGGCGATGCCCGTCGGCAACGGGTAGACGTTGCGGTACAGCGTGTAGCCGAGGACGACGAGTCCTGCCAGCGGAATGACGATCTGCCAGCCGGCGACGCTGCGATCGCCCGAGAAGAACACGAGCTTGATCATGCCGATTCCCGCGAGGATGTAGACGACCAGCAGGATGAGCGTGCCGATCGTGCCCGACTCCGAGAACAGCTCGAACGGGGTCCCGCCGAGCGCGAACCACGTGACCGCGATGATGACGTACATCGCCAGCAACACGCCTGCAGCCGCGTGCGTCGGGGTCCCCCGGCTCGGGGAGATGTGATCCAGCCATCTGAACATCACCCTGTCGCGCCCGAGCGCGTAGGTCAGCCGCGACGCGCCCACGGCGCTCGCCAGCGCGCAGCTGAACGCGCTGATCATCGCGCCCACCGTGATCAGGTCGCCGACCCAACTGGCGAGGTACGTCTTCCCGAGGTCACCGAGCAGCGACCCGGAGGCGATGAACGCCTGCACCCCCTTCGTCCCGGTCCCGAACCCCATCACCTCGACCGCGGTGACGATCACGAAGTAGCAACCGCCGAAGATCGCGACCCCAAGGATCGCTCGAGGGATGTCACGACGCGGCTGTTGGCCTCCTCTCCGAGCGTCGAGGCGGCCTCAAACCCCGCGAAGGACAGGAACCCGAAGACGACGCCGAGGAAGATCGTCGAGGTCCCGGTTCCTCTGGGGATGCTGAACACCGACCAGTCCACCAGCCGTCCGCCCGGAGCGGTGTGGTTGGCCAGCTTGAAGAGGATCGTGGCGGTCACGACCAGGATCAGCAGCCCACGGTGACCGCCTCGACGACGAGCACCACCCGCGTTCCCGCGCGGACCGGGGTGGCGGCCAGCCACCAGACCAGCACCAGCCCGATCGCGCCGAGGAGGAACCCCGACCAGGCCGGCGGGTTGTGCCAGATGCCCAGCGTGTCGAGCAGCGAGGCGAGAAACCTCCCGCCCGCCATCGACGTGACGACTCCGTAGAAGGTGTAAGTGCCCGCCAGGGCCCAGCCCGACACGACTCCGGCGCGCGCGCCGAGCGTCGCGCCGACAAAACCATACACCGACCCGGAGTGGTTGAACCGCTGGCACAGGCGCACGAACGTATAGGAGACGAGGAGCACCCCCACCGCGGAGAGGGCGAACGCGAGTGGGACCGCCCGGCCGACGGTCGTCGCTGACGCCTGAGGGTTGATGTTGGCCGCCATCGAGGGAGCCATGAGCGCGAGCGATACCCCGATGGCCTCCCAAACGGTCAGCTGGCGTCGCATCTGCGCCCGCTCGGCGGTCACCGTCTCGGTCCCTTGCAATGGAGTTTGGATCGACGCCACTCGGACCCTCCCATCGTCTCCCAGGTGTTGAAGTCGAAATCGTACACCCGGTCAGAGCCAGCGATCCGCCGGCTGCTGCTCGATGAACGTGTCGGCGATGTCGATCCGCCGCGCGAACCACACGTCGCCGAGTGACTGGGCATCGTCGATGAACCGGGCGAGCGCATCCGCGCCCGGGGTTCCCCGTGATTCGCGGATGCAGCCCGACCGACATCATCCGGTTGACTTTGTCCCCGTCGTTGCGCAGCCGTTCGAGATTTGACTTGGCCGTCTCGAGGAAGTGCTCGGGGCTGCCGAATCCCTGGGCGACGATGTAACGGGCGTCGTTGACGACCAGTCCGTAGGGGACGACGAGGCGGCTGCCTGTCGTCTGCTCGATCGATTCCACGGCGCGTCGGATGGCCTCGAACTCCTCGTCGCGCGTCATCTCGAAATGGTTGCTCCAGCGATAGCCGTGGCCGGCCACGTCGTCGCCACGGCGGACGAGCTTCGCGGCCACGGCCGGGTTACGCTCGAGCGCCACCGCTGCGCCAAACCACGTCACCGGAACGCCGGCGGCGTCGAACACGCGAAGCATCCTCCGGATGCCGGCCCGGCTTCCGTACTCGTACATCGATTCGACCGCAAGATCGCGCTGGCCCTCGACTCCGACCTGGAACTCGTAGAACGCATCGTCGTTGACGCCATCACCCATCCAACGACTTCTCGGACCCCTCCTTGTAGTTGATGACGATCTGCACGGCCACCCTGGCGTCGTTCTTCCAGCGAACCGTGGGCGGGTGCTCTCCGTAGCCGACGAGATCGCGCGGCGGCCCCTCGACTGGACGGTGGCGGTTGACGAAGAACTGAGATTCGGAGGTCATGCTGTCTCCATTCGGTCTGAGAGACGCGCTGCGGCGGCCAGATAGAGCACCGCTTGCGTCCTGGCGACGATCGACACAGCCTCATCTGGCGGGAGGAACTCCGGGTGGTGGAGCGGCCGCGTCTGGAAGCCAGGAGCCCCGTCCAGGCCGGCGAACGCCATCGCGACCGGCGCGACCGCGCCGAAGAACGAAAAGTCGTCTGACCCGCACGACCGCCAGGAATCGGCTACCTGCAGGCCGGCTGCCGGAGCCAGCCGTTGCGCTTGCGCGCTGATGCCGGGGTCGTTGCAGAGCGCCGGCTCGCCGGGAAACGTCTCCACCTCCGCGGTGCAGCCGTGGGCCCGCGCGGTGCTGTGCGCGACGTCGGCGATGAGCTCGCGGAGGATCGCGCGGTCGGACTCGACATGCGTGCGGACGGTCAGCGTCGCGGTCGCCGTCGCCGGGACGACGTTCTCGGCGCTGCCCGCGTGCAGCTCCCCGACCGTGAGCACGGTTGGGTGCAGCGGATCGACGCGGCGCGAGATCATCGCGTGGAGCGCGACGACGACGCTCGAGATCGCGAGCACGGAGTCCCGGCCCAGGTGGGGATACGCGGCGTGGGTCTGGCGTCCGTGCACCACGATCCGCACGTTGTCGCAGGCTGCGTTGACCGCTCCGGGGGAGATCGCAACCGATCGCCACCGGAGCTCGGGCTGCAGGTGGACGCCGACGACGGCGCCAATCCCGTCGGGCAGCCCGCCATCTGAGACGAGCAGCTCGGCTCCAGACGGATACGCCTCCTCGCTCGGCTGGAAGATGGCGACGAGCGCTGCGGGCAGACGATCGCCGAGCGAGCGTGCGGCCCTGAACAGGGCGACGAGCGCCGCGGCGTGGACGTCGTGGCCGCAGGCATGCATGGCGCCGTTGCTCGACCGGTGGTCGCTCTTCGTGCACTCGACCACCGGCAGCCCGTCGAGCTCGGCCCGCACGCCGACCGCAGGTGGCGCTCCCACGGTGCTCGCCACCAGACCGGTCCCCGCTGCGCGCCGCACGTCCACCCCCACGGCCTCGGCGATCGCCTGCGCCGTCGCGTGCTCGCGATGGGCGAGCTCGGGCGTGCGGTGCAGGCGCCGGCGCAACGCGACCGCGGCCGGAATCTCCTCCTCCAGCCGTGCCAGGAGGGCTCGCAGCGGATCCTCAGTCGACTCCACCGCGGTGGATCGCTCACCGGCCACGGGCGGCGACATCAATGCTGCCGTTGTCCCAGACTCCCAGCTGGAGTCTGGCCGCGCCGATCCGGCGCTCCAGCTCCGCCGCATCGGTGGCCGGCGCGACCAGGATGACCCCGCTGGGCCGCCCAGAACCCGCGCGGTCGAGCGCGTCGGACAACCGCTCGACGGGCTGAGCGTGGATGCCCTCCCAACCCAGCGACCGGTACGTGTCGCCGACGAGGATCAGCGTTCCCCGGGGCCCTTCGATCCGTCCCAGCAGGCCAACGAAATGACCGACGTTCCAGTCCGGCGGCGGTCCGGTGTGCGGATCACCTCCGATCAGGTAGCCGAGCACTGCCGCGGGTGACGGATGACTGCCCCACAGATGGCGCGTCGCGAGGTTGGCGATGACGGTGCACGGCCCGCCGGCCTCGTCGGCCGCGTCCAGCACCGCCGTGACCGCTCCCGGCGTCCATGGCCCGGCGACCGGGATGACCGACAGCGCGTCCCCCGCCAGCTCCCGGAGCGCCCGAACGAGGCCGCCGGCCGACGTGCCCGACACCGCCGGCTCGCCAGCTGCCGGCAGGGAGATGCGATAGTCGGATCGTCCGGGCTCACCTGGCGGCAGGTCGTCCTGCGGACGCGGTGAGAGCGTGCTTCCGGCCAGCGCGGCGACGCTGTCCTGATCGACGGGCATGGAGCCGTCGGTGACGCCGGCCACGCGCAGGGCGAGTGTGCCCCAGAACGCGCCGCACAGCTCGTCCTTCTGCGGTAGCTCTGCGCCGTGCAGCTCGACCAGGCGCTCCGCGCCGGGGACGGATCTCAGCCTCACGCCGCTCACCGTGGACATGTCATCTCCCTCTGGACTGGTCGCCTTGCGTTCTGAGCGCTGCTCCCGGACACTAATCGCTCTCATGCGGAGCGTGAGCCGTGGCTGACACGATGAGCGGGACCGACGCGGTCGACGCGGTGGCGCTGGCCGACGAGCTGGCGGCGTCCGGGGTGGCCGGCGTCACCATCGCCTGGGTCGACAACTGTGGGATCTCGCGTTCTCGGACGGTTCCGGTCGCGCGGCTGGCGGAGGTGGCGGTGCACGGCGTCGGGATCACCTCCCTGTTCGCCGTGTTCGACACCCATGACCGGATCACGTTTGCCCACGAAGGCCTGTCCAACGCGTCGGGCGACGTCCGGCTGCTCCCGGTGCTCGAGCGGACCAGCCGGCTCGCCGGCCAGCCGGCGTTCGCGTGGGCGCCCGGTCGACAGCTTGCCGCTGACGGCAGCTCCTGGCCCTACGACCAGCGCAGTGCCCTAGAACGGCAGGTCGCGCGGGCGGCGAGCCTCGGGCTGGAGCTGCGGTTCGGATACGAGCTGGAGTTCTTCGTCGGGATCGACGTCGACGAGCTCAGTCCAGCCCATTCTGGGCCCGCGTACAGCCCGAACGCAATGCTGGCGGTCGACGAGTTCGCCGGCCGCCTGCTCTCCGATATGGATGCCAACGGGCTGAAAATCGGGCAGCTGCACGCCGAGTACGGGCCCTCCCAGATGGAGCTGACCCTGCCGGCCACCGATCCCGTGTCCGCCGCCGACGACCAGGTGCTCGCCCGGCAGACGATCCGCGCAGCGGCGCGAGCATTCGGCCTGCGGGTGAGCTTCGCGCCTCTCGTCACCGCCGACGGCGTCGGCAACGGCTGTCACGTCCACGCGTCGGTGTGGCGCGATGGCCGCAACCTGCTCGACGGGGAAGGGGCTCCGGGCCCGGAGGGTGCTTCGTTCATCGCGGGTCTGCTGCGTGACCTTCGAGCGATCGCGGCGATCACGGCCCCGAGCGTCCCGTCATTGACTCGGCTGCGCCCCGGATACTTCGCGAGCGCTTATGCGTTCTGGGGCGTCGAGAATCGGGAGGCGGCGCTGCGTTACGTGCCCTCGTCCGGGTTGTTGGAGGCCGGTCACGCGAACGTCGAGCTCAAGGCATCCGACGCCTCGTCGAACCCGTACCTCAGCCTCGCGACGATGATTGCCTCTGGCACCGCCGGGATGCAGGAGGGACTGACCTTGGGACCAGCGATCCAGGACGATCCGGGACGTTGGAGCGACGATGAGCGCGAGCACGCTGGAATCGTTCGGCTGGCGGCGACCCCGGCCGAGCAGCGCACCGCGCTGCTGAATAGCCCGCGGGTCACAGACGCGCTCGGCGATCCGCTTCTCGGCGCGTTCCTTGCGGTGCGTGACGCAGACGCCGAGTGGGCGCGGGAACGGTCGCCCGAGGAGGTCGTCACGGCTCACCTGTGGCGTTATTGATGGCGGAGCGCAGCCGAAAGCTCACGATTGGCGGTATCAGCGAGGGGCGCGAGGCCGCCCGCCGTACGCGTAGCTCTCCGGCGGCGCCAGTGGGCCTCGTCGAGCGCGGCCGTGAGCAACAGCGCTGCCGGCCCTTGCATCTGGCCAGACTAAGTTTCGGAGGCGGAACGACACCGTGGGACCGCCAAGTTCCCGGAGCCCGCCAACCTGGACACGCTGGCCGAGGTCATCCCGATGATGTGCGTCGCTCGCGCCGTCCAGCAGCAGCCGATCACCCGAAAGTTCAGCCTCGCCCTGATCGACGGCGTGATCATTCCCGCGTTACGGGGCGGGCCCTGACGCCGACCGCCGCGCTCGACCTGCCACGGCCACGCATTCCATGTCACCCGTCGGGTCGGTGACGACCGGTCCGGCGCCGTGGTCTGAACTGGTCAGGTCCACTCCGCCCAAGCACCCCATCAGAAAGGAGACGCCATGAGCGTCACCACCACCACCATGTCAACTTCCGCGGCCAGGCTCGAGAGGCGCTCGCGTTCTATCAGTGGGTCTTCGGCGGTGAGATCTCGATCGCCACCGACACCGACATCCACGCCGTCGAGGAGCCGGGCCACGCCGATCATGTCGCCTTCGGACGCGTCGATGCCCCCGACGGCTTCACGATCATGGCCTACGACGTCCAGCCGTCGAAGGGCTATGACCGCGGCACCAACCCCTTCTACATCACCCTGCCGGGCACCGATGGCGACGAGATCCGAACGCTCTGGGACGCCCTGGCGGCGTCGGCCGGCGTCTATCGGGCCGCCGGCCCCCTATGCGGGAACGGCCCAGGCCCGCTCGGCCGCGAAGTCGAGGTGCAGCTCGGCGCCGCGCTCGGGTGCGTCGGTCGCACCCGGGGTGATCGCCACGAGGTCGCCGACGTTCTCGGCATGGAGTCGCACCGTTCGCTGAGCGCCGAGGAAGGCGACGTCGATGACGGTCGCACGAAAGCCCTCGCCACCGAGCGTCAGTTCCTCGGGCCGGACGACGACGAGCACCGGGGTCCCGGCGCTCAGGCCGTCGGGACCGGCGACGCGGCGAGCGCCGAGCCCGTCGATCTCGACCTGGTAGCGGCCGGGGCCGTCGACTGAGAGGATCCGGCCGCCGAGCCGGTTGGAGGCGCCGACGAAGTCGGCGACGAACGCCGTCTGCGGGCGGCGGTAGACCTCTTCGGGCGCGCCGACCTGTTCGAGCACGCCGTCGTTCATGACCGCGACACGGTCCGACATGGAGAACGCCTCACCCTGATCGTGGGTGACGTAGCAGAAGGTGACCCCGACGGCGCGGTGCAGGTCCTTCAGCTGGGTCTGCAGTTCGGCGCGGAGCTTGAGGTCCAGCGCGCCCAGGGGCTCGTCGAGGAGGAGGACGTCGGGCCGGTTGACCAGGGCGCGGGCGAGCGCCACCCGCTGCTGCTGTCCGCCCGAGAGCTGGTTCGGCCGCGAGCGCTCGCGGCCCTGCAGTCGCACGAGCGCGATCGACTCGGCCACCCGGCGGGCGATCTCGTCGCGGGGACGGCGCGCCTCGCGCAGGCCGAAGGCGATGTTCTCCCATACGTCGAGGTGCGGGAACAGCGCATAGCTCTGGAAGACCGTGTTGACCTGATCGGCGATACGGCCGCACGGTCGTGACGTCGCGGCCGCCGACCCGGATCGTGCCCGCGGTCGGCTCCTCGAAGCCGGCGATCATCCGCAGCGTCGTGGTCTTGCCGCAGCCGGACGGCCCGATGATCGAGAAGAACTCGCCGCGGCGGACCTCGAGGTCGAGCGAGCGCACGGCCTCCAGCTCGCCGAAGCGCTTGGTGACGGCGTCGAGGCTGACCGCGGGCCCGTCGGCGCTCATCCCTGATACAGCCCCAGCAGCCGGCTGCGACGCCCCGCCCGTCCGAGCCGTCCGGCGCCGCTGAGCACCCCGACCGCGCCGGTCATCAGCGCCACGGTGAGGAACATCACGAACACGCCGACCGCGTTGATCTCGGGCGTGATCCGGAACCGGATCTTGCCCAGCAGGACGATCGGCAGCGGCGACTGGGCGGTTCCCTGCAGGAAATACGAGGTCACGACGTCGTCGAGCGAGAAGGTGAAGGCGAGCAGCCCGGCGGCGATGATCGCCGGCGTCAGTGTGGCGAGCGTCACCCGCCGGAAGGCGCGCCACGGCGTCGCGCCGAGGTCGGCGGCCGCCTCCTCGAGAGCCGGGTCGGTCCCGATCAGGCGGGCCTGGATGATGAGCGTCGAGTAGGCCGAGTTGAGGACCGCGTGTCCGAGGATGATCGCCGGGATCCCGAGGGCGAAGTGGACCTTGAGGAACAGGAAGAAGAGCGCGGTGGCGAACACGACCTCCGGGACGACGATCCGCGCGTACGTGAGCGCGTCGTAGATCGCCCGCGCGCGGGCGGGCGCCCGCCGCCACCACAGCGCGCCGGAGAGGGCGACGACGAGTGAGAGCAGCATCGAGCACACGGCGATGATGAGTGTCGTCTCGAAGCCGGCGCGGACGTCGGGATCGTGGACGGCCTGGTCGTACCAGTGGCCGGTGGCGCCGGTGAATGTCGTCAGCAGCGCGTTGGCATCGAAGGACCCGATGAGCACGACCACGAGCGGCAGCCACAGAAAGGCGATCACCAGCGCGCTCAGGCCGGCGCTCACCGGGTGGCGGCGGAGGTTCATGCCACCTCTCCGGAGATCTGGTATCGCCGCAGGAAGAACAGCACGATCATGAGCGCGACGATGAGGACGACCGCGAGCGCGGAGCCGAGCGGGTAGTTCCCGGTCTCCTGGAACTGGTTGGCGATGATGTTGCCGACCATCAGGGTCTTGCCTCCGCCGAGGATCTCCGGAATGACGTACTCACCCATCGCGGGGACGCCCACGATGATGCTCCCGGCGATCAGGCCGGGGCGCGCGAGCGGCAGCACGAGCCGCCGGAACTGTCGCCACGGAGTTGCCCCCAGGTCGGCGCCCGCGTTGTAGATCGCCGGATCGATGCGCTCAAGCGACACGTAGACCGGCAGGATCATGAGCGGCAGGTAGGAGTAGATGATGCCGATCCCGATCGAGAACGGGGTGTACAGGAGGTCGAGATGGGACCGCGGACCGAGCAGACCCAGCGTGTGCGCGAAGTTGTCGAGCGGCCCGTCGTTCTGGAGGATGTCGACCCACGAGTAGGTGCGCACGATGAAGCTCGTCCAGAACGGGACGATCACCGCGGCCAGCAGAAGCCGCTGGGTGCGAGCGCCCTGACGGGAGATGAAGTAGGCGAGCGCCAGCCCGAGCACCCCGCAGGCCACGGTCGTCCCGAGTGAGAGCGCGACGCTGCGCAGCAGGGTGTCGAGGTACAGCGTCTGGGCGAACGCGGTGTAGTTCGAGGTCGTCCACCCGAAATCGACGTTGAGCGTGACGAGGTTGTCGGTGCCGAACGAGTAGACGAAGATCAGCGCGAGCGGCGCGAGGAAGCACACCACCGTCACCAGCCCGGTGGGAAGTGCGAGGCCGTGATAGGCGATCCGCCGGATGAACGCCGCCCCGCGAGGCGAGCGGGCGGCCGGTGTGGCCGCCGCGGCTACGCCGCGCCCCTCAGCTCGCGCGCGGCCACGCTAGGCCGCCTTGACTTCCTGCCAGACGTTCGCCCACGCGGCGACGCCCTTGGCTCCCAGGTAACGGTCGAACTCGACCTTGCGCAGAATGGCCTCGCTCGGCTCGAGGATCGGGTTGTGCGAGATCGTCTTCTTGATCAGGGGCGAGGCCGACGGCACGACATAGGCCGTGCCGGTCGCGTTGACGAAGCCGGCATATTGCCTGGGCTCGAGCATGAAGTTCATGAACTCCTCGACGAGGTCGAGATGCTTGGTCGACCGCGCGGCCGAGAAGCCCTCCAGGTAGGCGTGCATGCCCTCCTCGGGAGCGACCCACTCGATCTTGGGATTGGACCGCTGGTTGACGGCGACGTCGTAGTCCCAGTCCATCGCGATCGCCGTCGAGCCGTCGACCAGGCCCTGACCGACGTTCGTGTTCAGGAACGCCTTGAGGTGGGGCTTGATCGCAAGCAGGGCCTGCTTGCACTTGGCCAGCGCCGCCGGACTCGTCGTGTTGCTCGAGTAGCCCAGGTACTTCAGCGCCGAGCCCATCGTGTCGCGCTCGAGGTCGATGAACACGATCTGGCCCGAGAGCTTTGGTGCCAATCGCCACACGTCGTGCCAGCTTTTGATCTTCTCGCCGACGATGTCCGGGCGGTAGCCGATCCCCACCTTGCCGTAGTCGGTCGGGACCCCGTGCGGGTACGCGGAGCGGAACTCCGGCCTGACCTTCGAGATGTTCGGAATGCGCGAGAAGTCGACCGGTTGCAGGACGCCCGCCGCCAGTGACTGGCCGACGTCGCTGGTGTCGCTGAGCAGCAGGTCGTACTGCCCGCTCTTGAAGTTGAGCACGACCTGGGCCGACGAGCTCGTCGCGTTGGTCACCTGCTTGACGGTGACGCCGGAATGCAGGTGCTCGAAGGCCGGGATCTCCTTGGGTCCGATCCAGCTGGGATAGTTGTCGAGCACGATCGTGCCCGTCATCGATCCTCCGGCATGCGCCGACGAGCCCCCCGACGACGAGCCACCCG
The DNA here is from genome assembly GCA_963702225.1 of uncultured Solirubrobacteraceae bacterium. Classification (GTDB taxonomy): domain Bacteria; phylum Actinomycetota; class Thermoleophilia; order Solirubrobacterales; family Solirubrobacteraceae; genus Palsa-465. The sequence continues at coordinate 13,027 of CAVPBY010000031.1, forward strand.
AGGACGACCCGCCCCCGCCGCACGCGGCCAGCAGCGATGCGGCCGCCGGAAGCCCCACACCCAGCTCCACGGTCCGGCGCAGCAGCGCGCGACGCGACAGCGTCATCTGGCGCTGCAGCTCCTCACCGCGTACCTCCATGACGCGGCCAACGTATCAGACCGCACGGCGCCTCGAGCCTGGTTGGATCAGAATGAGCCCGATGCCCGAGCTCGCGTCATCCGACCCGCGGAGCGGACCGCGCCGACGGCCATGACCCCGGTCATCGATCGGCTGCCGCGGGCGACCGAGGTTCGCGAGGACTGGATCGAGCTCAGCGACGGCTGCCGGCTGTACGCCCGCTCCGTGCTTCCCATCGACGCGGCCTCAGAGCCCGTCCCGGCAGTGCTCGAGTACCTCCCGTACCGGCTCGGCGACGGCACCGCCCACCGCGATGCCACCCAGCACCCGTACTTCGCCGGTCACGGCTACGCCGGGGTGCGCGTCGACATCCGGGGGACCGGCAACTCCGACGGGGTCCTGCTCGACGAGTACCTCGCCTCCGAGCAGGACGACGCCTGCGAGGTGATCGCATGGCTCGCCGAGCAGCCGTGGTGCAGCGGCCGCGTCGGCATGTACGGCAAGTCCTGGGGAGGCTTTAACGGACTGCAGGTGGCGGCCCGGCGCCCGCCCGCGCTGCGCGCGGTGATCAGCGCCTACTTCACCGACGACCGCTACACCGACGACGTCCACTACATGGGCGGCTGCGTGCTCGGGGTCGAGGGGCTCAGCTGGGCGAGCTACATGCTCGGGATCAATGCGCTGCCACCCGATCCGGAGGTCGTCGGCGCGCGCTGGCGCGAGATCTGGTTGCAGCGGCTGGAGCGCACTCCGTTCTTCCAGGAGGCGTGGCTGGCCCACCAGCGGCGCGACGCCTTCTGGCGACAGGGCTCGATCTGCGAGGACTTCGGCGCCGTCCGGGCCCCGGTGATGCTCGTCGGCGGCTGGGCCGACGGCTACACCAACCCGGTCGATCGCACGCTCGCCGGGCTGACCGCCGCCGGGGTGCCGTGCCGGGCGCTGCTGGGCCCGTGGAGCCACGCCTGGCCCGAGGTCTCCGATCCCGGGCCGAGGATCGGCTTTCTGCAGGAGTGCCTGCGCTGGTGGGACCACTGGCTCCGTGACGTCCCCAACGGCGCGATGGACGGGCCGCTGCTGCGGGCGTGGTTGCAGGAGTACGACCCACCCAGGGCGCACATGGCCGACCGCCGGGGCCGTTGGATCTCCGAGCGGCGCTGGCCGCGCGAGCCGGCTCCCGTGCGGACGCTGTTCGCCCAGGCCGACGCGACCCTGACCGACGAGCGCCGCTCCTCGGGCGAGGTGACGCACGTCGGCTCGGAGCTGGCTGGCGCCGACGCCGGTGCGTGGTGCCCGTATGGAGAGGTCGTCGACTTCGCCCCCGATCAGCGCGCCGAGGACGGCCTTGCGCTCAGCTTCACCTCGCCGCCGCTGGATGAGCGGGTCGAGATTCTGGGACGTCCGATCGCCCGGCTGCGGCTGAGCGTGGATCGTCCTCAGGCGCTGGTCGCGATGCGTCTGTGCGACGTTGCGCCGGACGGCAGCTCGCTGCTGGTCGCCCGCGCGCTGCTCAACCTCACCCATCGCGCCTCGCACTCCGAGCCCACGCCGGTGCCCGTCGGCGAACCGCTGTCGGTCGACGTCGCGCTCGACTTCGCCGGGCACGCGTTCGCGCCCGGCCACCGCGTCCGTCTCGCCCTGTCGGGGACCTACTGGCCGTATGCGTGGCCCTCGCCGGAGCGTGCCGGCTTCCGGATCGCCACCGGGAACAAGACGAGACTCGAGCTTCCGGTCCGCGCCCCCGACCCGGCGGGCGAGGGCGCCGACGTCGATTTCGGGCCGCCTGAGAACACCGCGCCGGCTCCCGGCTTCGTCCGTTGCCGGACGTGGCGGACGGTGCGTCGCGACCTGGAGCCCCAGACCCAGACGCTCGAGGTCGGGGCCTGCGAGCACAACCGCCTGGACGCCGCCGACCTGGAGTTCGGCGAGCGCCGCCGCCGCCGTTACCTCATCACCGAGCGCGACCCGTTGTCCGCGCGGGCCGAATGCGAAGGCGAGCACTTCCTGGCGCGCGGCGACTGGCGGATCCAGATCACGCTGCGCACCTCGATGACATCGACCGCGGACACGTTCACCGTCACCCACGACCTGGACGCCTACGAGGGTGACACACGGGTGCACAGCATCCGCCGAAGCACGCAGATCCCGCGCGACGAGGTGTGACGCTGCCCCTCGGGAGCGCGCGTGAGACGGCTTTGGGCCGACGATGACGCTCAAGGAGCGGGAGGGTCTGTAACCGCCGCGCCGCTCACGGGACTGCATCGCGAACCCCGAGCCGAAGGAGAACCCAGAGATGACCGCAAGCCCCGCGCTGCCCGCCGGCGACGGCTACCTGCTCGACCCGGCGTGGCACGCCGAACGCGAGCGGCTGGACAGCATCACCCGTCTGTATGACCCGGCGTCGCTCGCACTGTGCCGGACACTCGGCGCGGCGAACGGCTGGCGCTGCCTGGATGTGGGCGCGGGCACCGGGAGCCTGGCCCGCGAGCTGAGCGCGCTCGTCGCTCCCGCCGGCAGCGTGGTGGCGCTCGACGTCGACACGCGGTTTCTCGATCCGCTCGCCTCCGAGCAGCTTCAGGTCGTCCGGTCCGACGTGTCCGCGCAGCCGCTGCCCGCGGCCGGCTTCGATCTCGTGCACGCGCGGCTGCTGCTGGAGCACCTCGCGCAGCGTGACGCCGTCCTCACCTCGATGGTGCAGGCGACGAGGCCGGGCGGATGGGTGCTCGTCGAGGACTTCGACTGGTCGACCGCGCCGGTGATCGACCCGCCGTCGGCGATCCACGCCGAGGTCGTCGCCGCGATCCTCGAGCTGTTCGCGGCTCACGGCTACCTCGCCACCTACGGCCGCACGCTCCCGCGCCGCCTGCAGGCCGCCGGGCTGGCCGACGTCGGCGCGCGGGCGGAGTCGCTGCAGGTGCGCGCCGACACCGAGCGTGGGCTGCCGCAGTGGGAGCTCCTGGCCGGGCAGTTGACGCCCGGTCTGCTCGCCGCCGGGCTGCTCACCCGCGACGACCTGCAGCGCTTCCACGAGCTCTGGCACGACGGCGAGACGGTGTGCTTCGCGCCGCTGATGGTCAGCTGCTGGGGACGCCGCCCCTGAGGCCGTCGCTCACTGTTCCGGTGCGGTGACAATGACCGTCCTGCATTCCTCCGCGGTCATACACTGGCCGCGTGGGCGAGGTGGGCGGAAGCGAGACGGACCTCCTGGCACGGCTGCGCGCGGGCGATGAACAGGCGTTCCGGGAGGTGGTGACGCGACACGACCGGGCGATGCGCCGCATCGCGCTGTCGTTCGTGGCGACCCCGTCGGTGGCGGACGAGGTCGTGCAGGAGACCTGGCTGGCGGTGATCCGCGGCCTCGCTCGGTTCGAGGGCCGCTGCTCGCTGAAGACCTGGATCTTCCGGATCCTGGTCAACCGCGCGCAGTCGCGCGGCGCGAGAGAGCGCCGCATCATGCCGTTCTCGTCGCTCGCCGACCCGGACGATGGGGGAGGGGGCACCGTCGATCCCGGCCGGTTCCTGCCGCCGGGCAGTGCGTTCGACGGCTACTGGGCGGTCAGCCCGACGCGGTTCTTCGAGCTGCCCGAGCAGCGGCTGCTCGCGCGGGAGACGATCGAGCTGGTGGCGCAGGCGATCGACGCGTTGCCGAGCCGCCATCAGCAGGTGATCCGGTTACGAGACGTCGAGGGCTGGGAAGCCGGGGAGGTATGCGAGAGCCTCGGGCTGTCGGCCGCCAACCAGCGGGTGCTGCTGCACCGCGCCCGCGCGGCGGTCCGCGCTGCGCTGGAAGCCCATTTCGATGAGGTGGCTGTGACATGAGCTATGAGGACCTTCCCTGCCGCGACTTCGTCGAGCTGGCCACCGACTACCTCGAGGGCGCGCTTCCGGTCGAGCAGCGTGTCGTCGTCGAGCGGCACCTCGCCTTCTGCCATCCCTGCATCGATTACCTGCAGCAGATGCGGGCGACGATCGACGCGGCCGGCGCCCTGCGGGCACAGGACGTGCCCGAGCCGGTCATGGAGTCACTCGTGCAGGCGTTCCGCGAGCTGACCGGCGACCCCGAATAGAGCGCCACCGCGAGCTCGCGGTCAGTCCTCCAGCGCAAGCTCGCGACGCAGCCAGTCCGCCTGAGCGGCGCGCTCGCGGGCGAAGGCGCCGTCATAGTCGGCCCCGCCGCGCCGCCCGGTCGCGGCCTCGGCCGTGAGCAGCGCCGTCCAGTAGCCCACCGCCGCCGCCATGCCGCGCCCGCTGAACGGCTCGACCTTGGCGCTGTAGATCTCGGCGCCGGCCGGATACCGGGTCGCCGTGTCACGCGCGCGCCCCGCGCAGTCCTCGCAGAAGGACAGCCGTGCGCGCCCGTCCCACGCGTCGACCCGGCGGATCAGCCGGGCGCGGGCGGCGACCAGGGCCGGCTCGGCGCGGATGACCTCGCCGTCGAGCTCGGCCTCCCAGATCTCGTCGCCGAGCCACTGAGGCAGCTGGGCCGTGCTCGCGGCATGGATCCCGTTCTCGCACAGGCCGATCTCACCGGCCACCTGCACCCAGTCTCCCGGCCCGTCGCCGCTCGGCAGCGGCCAGGCCCAGCCCGTGAACGCCGACCGGCCGTCGCAGAGAACCTTGTAGGCGCGCATCTCGACCCCCGTTTCCGGCGGCGAGTCTACGGGGTCGGGAGGCAGGCCGGCGCCGACCTCGGCGTCGCGGGCTCGGCCGGTGTCGACCTTGCCCCCTTCGCCGTGGGGGTCAGCCCGCCGAGCCGGCGACGGTGAGGGTGACGGCCCGGGTCGCCGAGCCGTTGCCGTTGGCGGCGGTGAGCCCGATCGGGTAGGTGCCCGCACTGCCGGGGGCGGGTGTGCCGGCCAGCGCGGCGGTGCCGTCCCCGCGATCGGTGAACGTCACCCCCGCGGGGAGCGCCCCGGACTCGGCGAGCGCCGGGGTGGGGCGCCCGGTCGCCTTGACGATGAGGTCAGCGGGGTCGCCTCGGTCGCGGTCACCGACGCGGGGGCGCTGATCGCCGGAGCCTTCGCCGCCGGCACCGCGCCGCCGGTGTCGACGGCGCCGGCATCGCAGGCCTGACGCGCGGGCGCGTTCGCGGGGCGAGCCGCTGGTCGAGGTCGAACACGGGCGACTGCTCACAGCCGGCGGCGCTGCCCGCGCCGATCGCCGGGCTGCCGGTGAGCGGCGGCTCGGTCTCGGTCGTCCCGCCGTTGTAGGCGAGCGGGCCGAGGCGCGGGTTGAGCGGAGTGCCGGCGGATCCCGCCCGGTCGCCGTCGGCGCCCGCGGTGATCGTGCCGCAGCCCGTGGGGTCGCCGATGAGGTTGTGGCCGTCCGGCCCGTCGGTGATCACGCTGCCGCCGAAGGACGACTCGCAGTCCGGGGGAGTGCCGCCGTGCGTGAGGTTGCCGGCGATGATCGTGTTGCCGAGCGCGACCGGGCTCGACGCGTACAGCCCGCCGCCACCGCCGCTGCTCACGGTGTTGCCGGTGATCGTCGTGTTGACGATCGTGGCGCCCGAGCCCGGCGCGGTCGCCAGGGCCGCGATGCCGCCGCCCGGCTGGAGCGAGAGATTGCCCGCGATCGTGCTGTCGGCGACCGCCAGCGTGCTGGCGCCGGTGGCGCCGGCGCCGGTGGTGGTCTGGATCGCGCCGCCGAGCCTGCTGTCGTTGCCGGTGATCGTGCTCCCCGCCAGGGTGAGCGCGGCCGAGCTCGCCGAGCCGTCCGGGGTGGTGGTGACGATCGCGGAGCCCGGAAGGGACGTGTTGCCGCTCACCGTGTCGGCGGAGAGCAGCAGCCGCCCGTCGTCGGTCACGGTCGGGCTCCCCGCGCATCCGGTGGCGCAGACGAGCGACACTCCGGCGAGGACCGGGTTCGCGTCGGGGGAGACGACCAGCTTCGCCCTGGCCGGCGTCGACCCTGACCGTCCGGGCGCCGGCGCCCGTGATCGTGACGTTCGCCGCGACGGCGCCGATGCCGGGGTACGACGTGGCGCCGCTCGGCGCGAGCGAGATCACGTCGCCGTCGGTCGCGCAGGCGAGCGCGCGCTGCACGGTCGCGAACGGGGCGGTCGCACGGTTGGCCGTGCAGGCGACCCCGTCGGACCCGGACGGCGCCACGAAGTACCTCGCGTGGACGACGCCCTTCCCGGCGCTGTCGAACGCGCCGATGTCACAGCCGCGCGTCGCGGTCACTCGCGTGTGGCCGCGCTGGTCGAGGTTCGCGGTCGCGCCCGACGCGCAGGTGGCCGGATCGCCCGCCCCGATGGCCGGGCTCGCCGACTGCAGCGCGACCGTGTTCGTCGGGCCGCCGTTGTCGGCGAGCCTCAGCAGGCCCGGGTGGGTGGCGCCGGTCTGATCGCCCGCGGGCAGGCCGGGCGTGATCGCGCCGCACCCGGCGGCGTTGCCGATCAGGTTGTGACCGCCGGGCCCGTCGGTGATCAGACTGCCGCCCGAGCTCGACTGGCAGTCGGTCGCGCCGGCGCCGTGCACGGTGTTCGCCGCGATGATCGTGTTCGAGAGGCTCACCGGGCTCGAGGCGTACAGCCCGCCGCCGGCGCTGGCGCCGGTGTTGGCGGTGATCGTGCTGCCGGTGATCGTCACCTGCGAGCCGGGGGCGGTGGCCAGCGCCGCGATCCCGCCCGCCCTGGCCGAGCGCGACGTTGCCGGCGATCGTGCTGTCGGTGATCGTCGCCGTGCTCGCGCCGGTCGCGCCGGCCCCGGTGTTCGTCTGTACGCCGCCGCCGTAATGGCTGTCGTTCCCCGAGACCGTCAGTCCACGATCGTCAGCGCCGCGGGGTTGCCGAGCCGGCGGGCGTGGTCGCGAGGATGGCCGAGGTGGGAATGCCGGTGTTGCCGCTGACCGTGTCACCCGACAGGACGAGGCTCCCCTCGTCGGTCACCGTCGGCGCCCCGGCGCAGTTCGTCTGGCATTTGAGGGTGACACCCGACACGGTGACCTCGGCGCGCGGGCTGACCGTCAGCTCGCCACGGCCCGCGTCGATGCTCGTCGTGCGCGCACTGGGCCCTCGATCGTCACGCCCGGGGTGACCGTGCCGACGCCCGGGTAGGCCTTGCCGCCGGCGGCCAGTGAGATGACATCGCCCTCGCCGGCGCAGGCCAGCGCCCGCTGGATGGTCGCGAACGGCGCCGCGGATGCATTCGCCGAACAGCTCACCGCATCCGAGCCGCTCGTGGCGACGAAGTACGTCGTTCCGGCAGCCCGCGCGGACGGCGGGGTCAGCGTGACCAGGCCGCCGACCAGTATGAGCGCCGTGGCGACGGCGCGAGATGAACGAAACCCGCATCGGGGGCCCCCTGTGTGTGGTGACCCCTGGCTGCCGGGGCCGCGATCGATTGATGACCCTTCAGTCCGGGTCCGCACGCGTGAGCGTTACCGGACCGAGAGCACTCGGACAAACTCGTCCATGCGCAGCTCAACGACCGTGAAGATAATCATGGCCCGGCGGCGCTCATCCCGGAGCCCGGGCCGCGGCGCGCGGACAAAATGGTTGTCGCGGGCGGCGCGCAGTCAACGTCTGATGGGAAAGCCTCGAAAACCAACCAGGACGGGGCAGCCCGGGCCGACGGGCGCGGTTCGCTGGTCGACAGCGCCGAGCAGTCGGTCGCACACTGGCTGCTCGCCGGTCGCTACCGGGAGGGCGACCGGCTGCCGCCCGAGCGCGACGGGCGGGGATGCTGGGGATCTCACGCGGGACGCTGCGCTCCGCGCTCGAGCGGCTCGCCGAGCGCGGGGAGATCGTCCGCCGCCAGGGGAGCGGCACCTACGTCGGCCGGCTGGTGTCGTCGAGCATGATCGGCGAGCGCCTGGAGCGGCTCGAGCCGTACTCGTGCACCCGCGGCGCGCCGGGGGTTGAAGCTGAGCTGCCGGCAGCTGACGATCGAGCTCGGCGCCGTGGAGGAGAAGATCGCCGAGGAGCTGGGGCTGGCGTCGATCGCCCGGGCGGTCACGATCGGTCGCACGCTCGTCGCGGGCGACGTTCCGGTCGCGGTGATGGTCGACGTCGTCCACCCGACCGTCGGCCTGCCCAGGCCCGAGCGGCTGCGCGCCGCGCTCGAGCGCGGCCAGATGGTCCTCGACGTGCTGCTCGAGCACGGGCTGGCGATCGCGTTCGCGCAGACCATCGACCTCCCGCACCTGCTGTCCGCTCGCGACGCGGCCGGACGCGGTCGGCGTGAAGCGGCGCCACGGCCGTGCTGGAGCTGGAGGAGGTGCTGTACGTCGGCGACCAGCGTGGCCTCTCCGCGACCTGTTCGCGCCCGGGGGCATGGACCTCACGATCACGCGCTCGCTGGGTCCGCCCAGCCGACGCCGGTCGCCGAACTGCGCGGTCCGCGCCCAAGCGCGCAGCCGCTCGGGCCCGCCGCTTCCAGTAGTGGCCGGGAAGGTCGGATCGGTCGGGCGCGCGCTGGCGATCCTCGAGGCGCTTCCCGCCGGGCGTGAGGGGATCCGCGCCTCCGAGCTCGCCCGGACGGTGGGCGTCAAACCGAGCACCGGCGTCGCGGCTGCTGGCGACGCTCGCCGCTCACCGAATGGCCGAGCGACGCCGCAGGGAACCTGGCGCCTGGGCCTGGGGCTGCTGGCGCTCTCCGACCGGGTGCTGTCCGGGCTCGACCTGCGCGAGCGCGCGCGACCTGGCTGCGGTGGCTGGTCGAGCAGACGGGGAAGACCGCGACGCTGTCGCTTCCCGGCGAGGGCGAGGCAATCACGATCGACTTCGTGCCGTCGCCCGAGCGTCGTCAGCATGGCCCGCGTGGGGCGCCCGAACCCGCTGCACGATCCCGCCAAGGGCAAGGTCATGTTCGTCTTCGGCGCCGGCGCGCAGGAGCCGCCGGGCGCGGTCGCGCGCCTGGGCACGCTCGAGCGCTTCACCGAGCGCACCGTCTGCGACCCCGGCGCGCTCGCCGGGCAGCTGCGGGTCGCCCGCGAGCGCGGGCTGGCCTCCGCGGTCGGCGAGCGCGAGCCGGACCTCGGCCGCGCTGGCCGCGCCCGTGCTCGGGCGCCAGGGCGAGCTGAGCCGATCGTCGGCCTGCAGGGCCCGGTCGCGCGGCTCCCGGCCGCCCGCCGCGGCGGGCTCGAGGCGCTGTTCTCGCGCGGCGGCGGAGATCGCGACCGCGTTCGGCGGGTAGGCGGGGGCGGACCCTCAGCTCCGGGGTCACTGGCCCCTCAGCTCCAGGGGTACGGGCTGTGCGAGACCGGGTGCAGGTCGCCGGTGGCGAAGCGCTCGAAGCGGAACGGGTGCAGCAGCGAGGAGTGGTCGCCTCCGAGCGC
>CAVPBY010000032.1:0-16135 GCA_963702225.1 uncultured Solirubrobacteraceae bacterium
GCTCGCAACCACTCCCGACCCGTCAGCCGATGACGAACGCGCCGTCGGGCGCCTACTGCCAGGTCGTCTCCCGCATGAGCCCGACGAACGCGCGCTCAAGCAACCCCCACTCAGTACGGGTGTAGGCGGTCAGCTCACGCCTGACGGGCGGGTCGGCTCCGACGATCGTCGCGGCGAGCCCGTCGCGGACGATGTTCTCGGGGACCAGCGCCGGCGCCATGCCGGCGCCGGCGAGCCGCGCTGCGGTTTCGACCTGCGAGGTCTCGGCGGCCGCCCGGTGGACGAAGCCGGCGGTCGCGCACGCCGAGGCGATCACATCGCGCAGGCCGGTGGCGGCCCCGAACGTCACCCAGTGGGGCTGGGCGAGGCGGCTGAGCGAGATGCGCTCGCGACCGTCCACCCGCTCGCCAGGCGGCAGGACGATGACGAACTCCTCCCAGCCCAGCCGCATCACCTGTCCGCGCCAGTCGAGCGGCGGGCCGATGCCCATGTCGGAGAGCCCGTCGCGGACGGAGTCCTCGGCGAGCCGGCGATGGGTGAACTCGTGCAGACGCACGAGCGTGCCGGGTCGGCGCTCGTGCCAGGTCCAGAGCGAGCGCCGAGCGGGCGGCCTGGGTCGCGCCTTCGGCGGCGCGCACCGCGACCCAGGCGTGTGGCAGAAACGCCCGCCCGCCGCCGTGAGGCGCATCCCCCGGGGCAGGCGCTCCAGCAGAGCGCCGCCCAGCTCGGTCTCCAGCGCCCGCACCTGCTGGGACAGCGACGCCTGGGCGACGTGCATCCGCCGCGCGGCGCGCGTGAACGACCCTCCTCGACGACGGCCAGCCAATACGCGATCTGGCGGAGTGAGCTCATCGCGCGGGCAGTGCTATAGGCGACTCCTATGGTTGACCACGGAAATTCCTCTTGTCTGACGCGGGTGCACGCGGCAGAGTACGTTTAGTGGCACGCAACGCCCCAGTTCGCCCGAGCGATTGTCGTAACGATGAGCGGGCGCGGTGTCGCTCGGGGCCGCCCGGGCACGCTCTGACGGTCGGCCGTGCGTGATCCTCGCCAACGAGAGCCTCAGCGGGCACCATGCGCTCGTCACCGGAGCGGGCAGCGGGATCGGCACGGCGCTCGCGGGCGCCGACGTGACGCTCGTCGGGCGCTCGGCTCAGGCTCTCAAGGAGACGTCCGGCGAGGTCGAGGGTCGCGGTGCCACCGCGACCGTCGCGGCCGCCGAGGTCTGCGACGAACGGGGGATGGAGCGGGCGGTGGCGAAGGGCTGGTCGCGCGCGCCGGTCGACCTGCTCGTCACCTCAGGCGGAAACAAACTGCCCCGGGCCGCTGATCGAGGTTCCGGTCGACAGCATCGGGTCGATGGTGGACGTCAACGTCGTCGGCACGCTGCTCAGCTGCCGGGCGTTCGCGCGGGCGCTCGTCGGCGACGGCGAGCGTCGCGGCGCGATCGTCACCGTCTCCTCCCAGATGGGCGCCGTCGGTTACCCGGACCGCGTCTCCTACTGCGCCACAAAGCACGCCGTCAACGGGCTCACCCGCGCGCTCGCACTCGAATGGGCGCCGCGGATCCGGGTCAACGTGGTCGCTCCAACGTGTCACCGACACGCCGCTGACGGCACCGATGTTCGCCGACGTTCCCGCCGAGGTCATCTCGCGCTTCCGCAGGGCCGTCTGGGCACTGTCGACGAGGCGGCCAGGGCGGTGCTGTTCCTCCTGTCCGACGACGCATCGCTCACCAACTGGCACGTTCGCCGCCGACGGCGGCTGGCTCTACCGACCCGGCGGGGCGCGATGAGGAGGACCGCCGGAGATGCTCGGTGAGGAGGTCTCGTCCGGCATCGAGGGACAGGGATCCTTCAGACTCTCGCACACCGGTCACTGTGCTGTCCGCGGCGTACGCCGTGCTCGCCGTGCTGCCGCTGTTCCTCGTCGGGTCCCAGTCGGTCGTGCTCCAGCGTGACCTCGGGTTCGGCCGCGCCCAGCTCGGCCTGGCGACGAGCGCCTGCTACGCGGCCTCGGCGCTGACCGCCGTGCCGTTCGGGCGGCTCATCCAGCGGGCCGGCCCTGCACAGGGGCTGCGGCTGTCGGGCGCGCTCAGCTTCACCTCGCTGCTGGTCCTCGGCCTCGTGGTCTCGTCTTGGCGGCAGCTCGTGCTCGCGCTCGCGCTGTGCGGGTCGCCAACGCGGCCGCGCAGGTCTCCTCCAACCTCGCGCTCGCCGGCGGCGTCGCGCGCTCGCGCCAGGCCCTGGCGTTCGGCGCCAAGCAGGCGGCAGTGCCGTTCTCCAGCCTGCTCGCGGCGTCTCGGTGCCCGCGGTGAGCGCGCTCGTCGGGTGGCGTGGCGACATGCTCGCCGCCGCCCTGATCGTCGCCGTCGTGCTCGTGCTCGCGCCGCCGCTCCGGGCCGGCGCCGCGCCGGGGGAGCGGCGCGGCGGGGGTGTCGACCGTCTCCCGGTCGCCCTCGCGGTGTCCGGGCTGTGCGCGGGCGCGATCGGCAACGCACGGCCGGCGTCCATGGTCGACTCGGCGACGGCCGAGGGGTTCGGCCACAACGCGGCGTCGGTGCTGCTGGCGCTCGGCGGCGCCGCGGCGATCGCCGGCCGCGTCGGCAGCGGCTGGCTGGCGGACCGGCGCCGCAGCGTGGGCGTGGCGGAGATGATGGGCGTCACCCTGCTCGGAGCCGCGGCTTTCGTCGCACTCGTGCTCGGACACTCCAGTCGGCCGGTCTTCATCCTCTCCACGCTCGTCGCATTCGGCGGGGGGTGGGGCTGGGCGGGGATCGTGTACTTCGCCACCGTGCGCACGCATCCGGTCGCGGCCGCCAGCGCCTCGAGCTTCGTGCTCTCCTGGGTCTACGTCGGCAACGTGGTCGGCCCGGCGGGGGTGGGCGCGATCGCCCAGAGGTCCTCCTACACCGTGGCGTGGGCCGTCTCTGCGGTCGTGCTCGTGATCTCAGCGGCCGCAGCCGCGTCGGCCCGCCACGCGGTGCGATCCGGCGACGCAGCGGGGACCGAGGGACGCAGACCTGCCGACGTCAGACCTGCTAACGCCTGACTGTTACTGCGTCGGCCAGTGCGTGGTCGACGTCGCGGGAGGGTGAGGGCGTACCCGGCCTCGATCGGCCATTCACCGGCGACGCCGGCGCCGGTCGCCGTCGGAGCGCGACCCCGGCGGTGTCGGTGGCTTGTGCCTGTGCGATGGTCACTCCTGCTTTCGCTCCCAGCCCATGCAACTCGTGAGTCCGCTAATGTACGCCAACCAGCACTCAAACTCGATCCACTGAGCCACGAAAGGTCGGGGACGAAGCGATGAAGATCGACGTACACAATCACGCCATCCCACGACTGGCGCTCGAGCTGCTGCGGTCCGACCAGGCCTACCGGGTGACGATTGACGGCGACCAGGTGAGCGGCGGCAACCACGTGCCGTTCACGCTCCAGCCGGCGTTCGTCGAGCCCGACGCCAAGCTCGCCGAATTGCAGGCGGCCGGTCTGGACGGGGCGGTCGTGTCCGCTGCACCGCCCATCTTCTACTACGAAGCTCGAGGCCGAGCCGGCGGAGGCGATCTGTCGCGCGACCAACCGTGGGCTGGCCGGCTTCACGGACGCCCACCCCGACCGCTTTCGCTGGATGGCGCACGTCCCGGCGGCGTACCCCGAGCGTGCCGCGGCGGTCGTCGACGACGCCGCCCAGGACGGCGCGACCGGAATCGAGGTGGGAACGAGCATCGACGGCCGCCGGCTCGACGAGCCCGCCTTCGAGCCCTTCTGGGACGCCGCCGAGCGCCACGGGCTGCCGGTCATGCTGCATCCGGCCTACAACGAGCCGCACGCCGGGCTCGACAACTACTACTTCCAGAACGTGATCGGCAACCAGCTCGAGACGACGCTGACCGTCGAGCGGCTGATCTGCGCCGGCGTGCTCGACCGCCACCCGCGGCTGCAGATCCTCGCCGTGCACGGTGGAGGGTTCTACCCATTCCAGGCCGGGCGGCTACGCCATGCGCGCACGGTCCGTCCCGAACTCGCCTCTGCCGCGGAGGACCCGTGGGCCTATCGGGGCCAGCTGCTGGTTGACACGATCACCCACGATGTCGAGGCGCTGCGCTACCTGGTGGCGAGGATCGGCGCAACCAATGTGCTGTTGGGCACGGATCTGCCGTTCGACATGGCCACGCCGAAGCCGATGGAGGAGCTCGAGCAGGCGGTCGACGCCGACACCGCGCGGCGCATCGCGCAAGACAATCCAGCGCGGCTGTACGGGTTCGGCGCCTGACCGGCTCGAACAGCGCTCACCCTGACGACCCGCGGACGCAGACTCGGGGGCCGCCCGCGAACGCCCGCCGCTCCCGCCCCATGGTGTCCCCAGGCCACCGACGAGACCGTCAGCACGGCCGGGCGCGTTGTGCGGGACGTCGAGCGATCTCGGACTGATGCAGTTGTTGGGAAAGCCCCACACCCCGGCGAGCCCGTCGAAGGAGCCCAGATGACGAATGCGACCTCCATATACAGGACCATTGCGCGGATCGGCGATCAGCTTGGACAGGAAGCGGTCGCTGCGCCCGGGGGCGATGCGCCGCAGGATCCGCTGGATCTTCAGGGTCCGATCGATGATCACCGCGAACCCATGTCCCCGTAAGCGAGCTCCTCGATGAGCACGCTCGCGGCCGGCGCGAGGTCCCATCGTCCGCCTCCGGCTACAGCGCCGGCAGATTGGGCGTGAGCCCGAAGCTGGGTCCGGCCGGCGCGGCCGCCTCCGCGGGCGCGGTCGAAGCATGATCCTTCCGCCGGCCACGTCGATCGTCACGCCGGTCAGCCACGAGGCCGCATCGGACACGAGGAACAGGGTGGCGAGCGCGCTATCACGCGGCACGCCGAGCCGCCCGAGCGGAGCCATCGACGCGACGGCTCGTCGCCTGTCCGGCGCGCATGATCCGCTCGATCCGCTCGGACAGGGTCGTCGCCGGCGCCACGCAGTTGACGCGGATGCCGTGTTGGCCCACCTCTCGGGCGACGTGGCGGCTGAACATGACGATCCCCGCCTTGGCCGCCGCATAGGACGGCGGTCAGGTTCACGTCCAGGAAGCGTCCCGCGCAGGAGGACATCGTCACGATCGGCCCCGCGTCGGCGCTCGATCATCCCTGGCAGGAACGCCTTGACGGTGAGGAACGTCGACGTGAGGTTGGAGTCGATGATCGAGTGCCACTCTGTCCTCGGCGATCTCCTGCACCGGCGTGTAGGCGCGAAGCCGCCGGCGAAGGACACGAGGATGTCGACCGGCCCGAGCCGTCGCTCGACCTCCTCGCGCATCCGCTCGATCGCTCCGGCATCGCGAACAGTCGGCGGCCACGCCGACCGCCTCGCCGCCGCCCGACTGGATCTCCGCCGCGAGCGCGTCGATCCCCGCCTGATCGCGCCGTTGACGGTCACGCGCACGCGGTTGGCGGCGAGCACGCCGACACGTGTCGGCGCCGATCCCCTTCGATCCTCCGGCCACCACCGCGACCCTGCCGGCCAGATCGGGGTACGTCGGGATCTCGGTGCTCGCCGCGGACGACGCCATCAGCCGCGCACGTGCTCGAGCACCTCGGGGTTGACCGGGCAGCGCGGAGGCTGGCCGGTCGAGCGCTCGCACGACCTCCTCGACCGCGCGACGCTGGAGATCCTCTTGGGCCTCGGCCGAGTAGAACGACATGTGGGGAGTCACCAACGCCCGCGGGTGGGCGCGCAGGGGATGGTCGGCGGGGAGCGGCTCGGGCTCGGTCACGTCGAGCGCCACGCCGCCTAGCCGCCCCTCCTGCAGCGCCCGGGTGACCGCCTCGAGGTCGACCAGGCCGCCCGGGAGGTGTTGACGACCAGCGGCGCGCGGGTCATCGTCGCGATCGCCTCGTCGTCGATCAGGTGGTGGTTGTCGCCGGTAAGCGGGGCGTGCAGCGAGATGATGTCGGCGTCGGCGATCGCCTCGCGCAGGCTCGCGGCCTGCTGCAGTCCAGGCGGCTGGCTCCAATCGACAGGTAGGGGTCATAGCCGACCACCTCCAAGCCGAAGGCGAGCGCGCGCTCGGCGACCGGCGGCCGATCCGCCCCACTCCGACGAGCGCAAGCCGCCGGCCTCGGAGGCGGTGGATGCCCGACTCGGGGGCACCGTCCACTCGCCCCGGTCGACGGCGAGCGCCGCGGACGCAGGTTGCGCAGCGCGGCGAGCATCAGCATCAGCGTGTGGTCGGCGACCTCGTCCAGGCAGTAGTCGGGCACGTTGGTCACGAGGATCCCGGCTTCTGATGCGGCGGCGAGGTCGACGTTGTCGACGCCGATGCCGTAGCGCGCCGCGATCCGGCTCCCGCCTCGCGCGGCGGCCTGCAGCACCCGCGCCGTCACCGGCGCATAACAGACGAGCAGCGCCTGCGCGTGCTCGGCATGCTGCGTCAGGGTGTCCTCGTCGGCGGCGGGGGACAGCTGCAGGCTGAAGCCGATCGCCGCGAGCGACTCGCGCTCGAGATCAAGGTTGCCGAAGACGTGGTCGGTGACGAGGACCGTACCGGGCACGTCTAGGCGAGCGCCACGTCGTCGAACGGGTGCTTGGTGAAGATCACCGGGCCCTCCTTGGTGACGAGTAGGTTCTCCTCCAGGCGCACCGTCTGCTCGAGCCCGGGGTGGCCGGCGAATGTCTCGGCCGCGAAGTACATCCCCTCCTCGAGCTCGACCGGGTAATCCAGTGAGTAGGCGCGCGAGATCCACATGCCCTCATACAGCGACAGCCCGATGGAATGGGCGAACTGCTGCAGGGTCACCGTTCCGAACTCGTCGTCGGCGTAGGTGGGCAGCTTGGCCGCGACATCCGCCGACGTGTTCCCCGCCTTCATCTCTGATCGCGGCGTACATCGACTCGTAGCACTCCTTGTAGAGGTCCTTCTCCTTGGGCGTCCAGCGCCCACCGACCTTGAAGCAGCGCACGAAGTCGACGAAGTAGCCGCCGGGCCCGACCGCGTTCTGGTCGACGATCACCAGGTCACCCTCGCGGATCACCTTGTCGGTGTGCCAGCGCCGATAGGGACTGGTGTTGCCTCCCGAGGCCACGATGATGTCGTACACGAAGTCAAAACCGCTCTCATATAGGTACTCGTTGACCTTGGCGGTGATCGTGCTCTCCTTCACCCCCGGCTTGAGCCATTCGTGCTCGATCTTCCAGAACGACGTGTCTCCGTAGGCACTGGAGATCTTCAGGCACTCGAGCTCGTCGGGCGTCTTGATTACGCGGGCGCCCGACATCGCCGGCCAGGCGCTCGTCGTGTGCAGCTTTGCCCGCGCGAACGCCGCGGTCGCGCTGGGGTCGGTCATGTCGACCCCGATGCGCTCGTCCTGCACGCCGTTCTCCTCGAGCACCCGGCGCACCGACTCGGCCATCTTGTCGGCCATCATCTCCTCGGCCGTCTCCGCCCACTTCCAGGTGATCGCCGGACGGATGTTGCCCTTTAGCCACGGCGCGTCGATCCGCGCACACTCCAGGTCGGAGCCCGCGGTCTCGAACAGGACCGGGTCGCCGTCGCGTGGCAGCACGCAGTAGCGGATGAAGATGTTGTTCTTCCAGTTGCCTTGGAACACCCCCGTGATGTAGCGGACGTTCTCCCCCACGAAGCACACCAGCGCGCCGAGATCGTGCTTGTCCATCATCATTCGCGTGCGCGCGAGGCGATCCCGGCGCAGGCGGTCGAAGTCGACGCGCGTCTGCCAGTCGGTGCTCGTCGTGGAGAAGACCCGCCGGGGCTCGTGCTCGTGCGGCCGCTCGATGAACGACAGATCGAGGCCCTTGCCCGTCGGCGTCAACTGGTGGTCTGTCATCTGGTCGGTCACCTAGGGTCTCCTGTTCGGGGTCGAGTCGGCAGAGGAGCTCGGGGTCGATTCGGCGAACGAGCTGACGTCGTCGCGCACGATGACCGTGACCGCCCGCGCCTCCTCGTCCGTCGGGTTGACGTAGCGGTGGGGCATCGACGAGGGGAAGTGGATGCTGTCCCCCGCCGACAGCTCGTACCGCTCGAAGCCGACCACGATGTCGATGCGCCCGCTGAGCATCAGCACCATCTCGGTGCCCGGATGCCGATAGAGGCTCTCGTTGGACTCCGCGTGCGGCGCGTAGATCAACTCCAGGAAGTCGACGTTGTCGAGCGTCCTCGGCGTCAGCCGCTCCCAGCGCACGCCCCCCTCGATATCGATCGTCGCCCGCTCGTCGCGGGCGACCGCATATCGGCCCGCAGGCGGCTCCCCGTCGCCCTCGCGGTCTCGCAGGCGTGGGTCTTTCGGCCGCGGCCGGTCGTGCGCGCGCCCTGAGTCCTCAGGCTGAGCGCGGAAGAAGGCATCGACCGGCGCCTCCAGCGCCTCGGCCAGCGCGAACAGGGTGTTCACCGAGGGCCGCGACTGCCCCCGCTCGATCTGGCTGATCAGACTTGGCGACACCCCCACCAGCCGCGCCAGCTCCGACACCCGGAAGCCGCGCTCGGTGCGATGCGCGGCCACGCGCTTACCGACCTCTGACGCGGGATCCCTCGGCGCTCGGTCAGCGCTCTTCGTCGCAGATGTACGACTGGCCACAGACTCCCTTTCCTCGTCGAGACGATGAATGCTGCTAATGGCTTCGCCCGATGGCCTTTGACAATGCTACACCATCTGCTCCCCGGGGCCCGCCAAATCGACCCGTTCAGGGTCGAATGAACGCAATTCTTTTAGCAGCACTGGCAGCCGGGAGTAGTGTTGGGCGCGTTCGCGGTCTGACCGCGCTGCCGGTCCTCGGGCGCTCGGTGCCTTCGGTTCATCCTAGTTACGTTCGTGGCGGTGGACGCACCGTCGCTGCATCTGCCCCCGCGTGACCCTCACCACCGCCTAGCCCCTGTCGTCCCTGTCCCATACGGCCACGCCGACCGTCTTCGCCTCCCCGATCTGGGCACGGAGGTGCGGCGCACCGTCCGTGCGGCTGAGCGATTGCAACATCCCGCCCTCGTCGACGACCACGACGGTCACGCGCAGGCCCATCGTCGGCGGCAAGGGACTGCGCAATGCGATGAGCGCGTGCGCCTGTGCGAGCATGACGGCATCGGCGAGGAATATTTCGGCTCGTCCAGTGTCACTCACGGCACGCGTCAGTCCTTGCACCGAGACGGTGAGCACCAGCGAGTCGGCGGGTGACCGCCGCCGACCGGAAGGTCGCCCTCGCGTCGCCGTGCTCGCGCTCGGCGGGACGATCGCGATGACGGACGGCGCGGTGCCGACGCTCGACGCCGACGATCTCCTCTCCGGCCTGGCGGCGACCAACGGCGTCGGGCTGTGCGTGCGCAGCTCTTGCCGGCTCCCGGGCGCGCACCTGACGCTCGAGGACGGGATCGTCCCTGAGGCGCTGGGCGGCGGCCACGTCCCCGCCGCGATGCTCGGCGCGACCGACGTCGCGGCGGCCGCCGTGCCCGTGGTGCTCGCCTCGCTCATGCAGGCCGGGGAGGTCCTTCAGGCGCGCTACGGATTTCCGAGTTCCGAGCGGGGCCTGCGCGAGTGCGGCGTGCTCAGCGCCGGCTGGCTGAACGCGCGCAAGGCGCGGATCCTGCTCGGGGTGACCCTCGAAGACGGCGCCCGCGGCGCGCAGGTCGCCGCGCGCCTGGACGCCTATCGGCAGACCGCCGGGAGGCGACGATGACCTACGACCTGGGCGTCACCGGCGGGGAGATCGTCACCCCGGCGGGGAGAGCGCGCCTGCACGTCTACTGCGCGGAGGAGCGCATCGCGGAGATCTCGAGCGAGCACCGCGAGGCGCGCGAGACGGTGGACGCGACCGGTCTGCTCGTGATGCCCGGAATGGTCGACGCCCACGTGCATCTCATGGACCCCGGCGATCCGACGCGCGAGGACTTTCCATCGGGCACCGCGGCGGCGGCCCGCGCCGGGGTCACAACGATCGTCGAGCACACCCACGGAGCGCCCGTCATCTCGGCGGACGACCTTACCGCCAAGCGCGAGCACCTGCGCGCCCGATCCCGCGTCGACTTCGCGCTCGCCGCCCACGCCTGGCCGGACCGGCTCGAGGAGGTTCCGGGCGTGTGGCCGCCGGCGCGGTGTTCGTCAAGGCGTTCACATGTGCCACCCATGGCCTGCCCGCGTTCGACGCCGCCACGCTGCGCGACCTATTCGCGAGCATCGCCCGCTGTGACGCCACCTGCCTGGTCCACTGCGAGGACGACGCGCTCACGCGCGCGGCCGAGCGCGATCTGCGGCTGTCCGGACGCGAGGACGGCGGGGTGATCCCCGCGTGGCGCAGCCGCGAGGCCGCTTCACCGCGCTGACGGTCGTGCGGCTCCTCGCCAACCACACCCGGGCGCGCGTCGTCGCCGCGCACGTCAGCCATCCGGGCGCCCTGGAAGCCGCCCGCGGCCTGCTCGTAGAGAGCTGCCCGCAGTACCTGCGGCTGCTCGAGCGCGAGGTCCTCGAGCGGGGCGCGCTGCGCAAGTTCACCCCGCCGGCGCGGGCGCGCGCCCCGTCCGAGCTCGACGAGATGTGGCGCGCGCTCGCCGACGGGCGCATCGACTACCTCTCCAGCGACCACGCACCCTCGACGCTCGAGCAGAAGCGTGAGGGCTCGATCTGGGACGTCCACTTCGGCCTGCCGGGCATCGACACGACGCTCTCGGTGCTGCTCGACGGCGCCCATGCCGGGCGGATACCCTACGAGCGCGTCGCCGAGGTCTACTCCGAGGGCCCGCGCGGCTCTACGGGCTGTGGCCCCGCAAGGGGCGCCTCGCGCCGGGCGCCGACGCCGACCTGGTCGTCGTCGACCCCGAGGAGCGCTGGACGGTTCGCGACGAGGACATCCTTCGCGGGCGGCGTGGTCGCCGTTCGCCGGCACGACTCTGGTCGGCCGCGCGCGCCACACGGTGCTGCGCGGGCGGGTGGTCGCGGCCGGCGGGGACGTGCTCGTCGAGCCGGGCGCCGGTCGGTTTCTCGCGGGCGCCACGGCCCGGGGCGGCGCCGTGGATCGGTGAGCGCGAAGACCGGTCGCCGCGTCCGCGGTCGAGGCGGCGGCCCGGGACGACAACTGCCGGCCGAAGCGGTCAGGACAGCCGGCTGTCGCCCGCCGCTTGCGGCCGAAAGGCAGCGGGTCGCCGACGCGCCAGTTGTTCTCAAACTGCGAGCGGGCCCTGGCGTCGCGCGCCCTTGCCGTCCCCGCCCGGCCAAGGGGTGGCCGCGCGGGCTCCCAGCGGCGCAGCGCGCGGCTCTCCTCGGGCGAGACCCCGACAGCGGCGGCGAGCTCGGTTCGTGCTCGGCCGCCTTGGCAGTCCCCGCCGCGATGTGCTGGCGCAGGGCTGGGGATACAAGACGTCCAGCCTCGCCCACCTCCCGGGGTTCCGGTTCTGGTCACGTTCTAATTTCACTGCCTGTCGGCTGTCATCTACGGTATCCACGTGCCAACAGTCTCACTTAACCACGTTAACGTGGTTGCGCACGACCTCGAAACGTCGATGGGCTTCTACCAGCGGTTTTCGCGCTCGAGCGCCTGCCGACGCCCAACTTCGGCTTCCCGGTCCAATGGCTGCGCGTCGGCGACCTACTACAACTGCATCTCTTCGAACGGTCGGACTCCCCGCCGACCTCCCGCCACCTCGGCGTTGACGACTTCCGGCGCTCTACACGGACGCACGGGATCTCGGCGCGTTCGACCGGCATGCGTTCGTTACCACCTCTTCGAGCTGCCCGGAGACATCGCTCAGCTCTACCTGCGCGACCCGGCCGGCAACCTGCTCGAAGGTCGACGCGCCGCGCGCCTCCGATCTTCCCGACGAGATCCGCGCCGACATGCACCGCCTGGCTGACGACCATCCCCAGGAGGGCGACAACCTGCGCGCGACGCTCTTCCGCCTGAGCGCCGAGCGGGTGTCAGGCCGTGGATCGCGCTGTCGCCCTCGGCGTAGAGGCCGAACGGCAGTGGGTCGCCGACCGACCACGCGTTGTCGAACTGCGATCGCCGGCCGGCCTCCTGCGTACGAGCGAGCGCGCTCTCCTCGAGCGCGAGTTGGCCCGGCTCCCACGCGGCCAGCGCCGTCAGCACATCGTCGCTGGCGGCCTCGATCGCTGCCGCTAGCCGCCAGGCCGCCTCCGCCGCCTTGGCCGTGCCGACGGCGACGTGTGGCCGTAGCAGCGAAGCCGCGTCGCCGATCAGGGCGCCGGGCGCAACGTCAGGCGCGGCGCGGTGATGTCGTAGACGGCCTGGACGAACGGCTCGGGGGTCTTGGAGACCATCTCGGCCAGCTGCGGGGCGAGCATTCGCTCCCCGTGCAGGCGCAGCTCGTCGACCTGGAGCTGCTTGGCGGCTCCGGCGGGCACCGAGACGTCGTAGACCCGGCCGTCGGCGCCGGTCATGACGCGCTCAAGCGCTTGGCCGGGAGGCACGTTGCGGTACCAGATCCAGTTGACCAGCCGGCGACCGGGCTTGACCGACCCGTCCACGCTCGGGATCGGATAGGTGAGGATGTGGCTGCGGGGCATGAGGTAGTACACGATGGCCTCGCGGAAAGTGGCGAACGTCTCGCGCGACAGCGCCTCCTCGCTTACGATCCCGCGCCAGGCGACGTAGCCGGCGTACTCGCGGGGCAGGTTCGGCAGCAGCAGCCGCCGTGCGGTCGAATGGATGCCGTCGGCGCACACGAGCAGGTCGCAGCGCTCGCGCCCACCGTCGGCCAGGACCACTGGACCTCGTCGCCGTCCTGCTCGAAGCCGGTCACCCGGTGCCCGAGGTGGTAGCGGCCGGGGTCGAACGCGGCGAGCAGCTCATGGTAGAGCGCGAAGAACGACGTGAAGCGGTAGGCGGAGTCCTGCTCGTGCACGACCGCGCCGGACGAGGCGAGGTATCGCACCGACCGCGACGAGGCGCTCATCGCGTCGAGACTGCTGGCAGTCCGCTCGACCAGGTAACGAACGGTGGAGGGATGCGCGACGATCCCGGCTCCGCGGCCCATCAACGGACGTCACGAGCGCTCCATGACGTCGACGCTCCAGCCCAGGTCACGCAGGAGCAGGGCCGCCGTCAGGCCGCCCAACGAGCCCCCGATGACGATCGCGCGGTGGTTCATCGGATCGAGGCTTTGGGTCTGGTCACACGGCACAGCGGTTCATGCGCTCAATTGGTGGTCCAGCGCTTCCAGGAGTGCGGCAACCGAAATGCCACGTGCGGCAACCGAATGCCACCCAGGCGAGAGAGTGAGTAGGAGGCGGCGATGAGTGTCAAGGATCTGCAATGCGCGTCTCGGAGGCGCCGGAGCGAGGCGACCCGCTCGGCGATCGGCTGCGGGCGATCATGAACATCAGCCACGCCGTGACAACGGGTCGGGCGGTCTGGACACGCTCAACGAGATCGTCCGGACCGCAGCCGCGCTGGCTGCGCACGGCGCCGCCTCCTGCTGCGTCACCGTAAGGGCCCACCGGTCTGTCGGTGGCCGGGTCCCACGGATCAAGGGCCGACTCCGGCGCAAGCCAGCTGCGGTGAGCAGTAGTCAGCAAGCCTCGCCTGCGCACATCCCATCGAAGGACAGCGAGCGCAACCATTGGACGTGCCTTGACAGTCCGGGCATCCCCCTCGGCGTATCGCCACCCGCGCCGCAATAGGACTTCGAGAGTCGATGGCGCGCGCATCAGATCACCGCGGACATCCTCGATGCAGCGGATCAGGTCTCGGAACGCTTCATCAGCGACATTCGGGACAAACCCAGAAAGAAAGCTCGTCGGCGGCCAACAACCACCCGCGTCCGGCCCCATACGGTCTAGGGAGCGATCTGCTCGAGGATCTCGAGGTTGCGGGCTCCGTCCTCGCCGGTGGCGTAGGGCAGGTCCTCCCCGGACGCGACGCGGGTGATGACGTCGACCTGCCGCGGGAAGGCCTCGGGGCGATCGCCGGAGAGGTCGAGCGGCTCGGCGTCGGGTCTGAGCAGCGTCACCGACCCCTGGCCGTTGGGCGAGGTGTCCTCGGCGACCAGCGCGCCCTCAGTCCCAACCAGCTCGACCCGGGTGTGCGGGCTCCACACGTTCGTGCTCACCGCGAGCGTCGCCAACGTGCCCGCCTCGAAGCGCAACGCGGCGACGTCGACGTCGTCGGTCTCGAAGCCGAGCTGGTGCGCGGAGATCCCCTTCGCCTCGGCGACCTCGCCGAGCAGCATCCGCAGCAGGTCAATGTGATGGGTGCCGATGTCGGCGAGCGCACCCCAGTGGGCGCTGTCGCGATGCTGGCGCCACTCGGGCGGCGGGCCGGGGCGGTGAACGCCGTAGTAAGTGCGCGCGACCGACACCTGTCCGATCGCCCCCTCGCTCAGCAGCCGCCGCATCTCCTCGTGGCCGGGGATGTAGCGTGCCTGGTAGCCGGTCGCGAGCACGACGTTGGCCTCGCGGGCGGCCTGCACGAGCTCCCAGCCCTCGCTCGCGCTCATCGCCAGCGGCTTCTCGAGCAGCACGTGCTTGCCGGCCTGCAGCGCGGTCCGGGCGTGCCGGTGGTGCAGGAACGTGGGCGAGGCGATCCACACCGCCTCGAGGCCCGGCGCCGACAGCAGCTCGTCGAGCTCGGTCGTCGCCGTTTGCACGCCGTGCTCGTCGGCGAAGGACCGGGCGCGCTTGGCGTCGCTGCTCATAACCGCGACCAGCTCCGCGCCTGCGGTCTGGGCGATGGCGGGCGCGCAGGAGTGTGCCGCTAGGCCTCGGGCCCCGACCAGCCCCCAGCGCATCGGACTCACGGTCACCACACTCCTCCCTCTCGTCGGCCGGCAGTTTCCGGCGGACAGATTAGCAACGCTACGTTGGGTTTGCGGGTCCTTTGCAGTCACGCTGAACGGGATCTCACTCGAGCAGCAAACGCTCGTCGAACGCCGTGCGCGTGAGCGAGGTGCCTTCTTCCGCGCCGACGGCGATCGTGTCCTCGAGGCGGACGCCACCGCCGCCGGCCACGCCATCCACCCAGATCAGCGGCTCGATCGCCATCGTCATTCCGCGCTGGAGCTCGATCGTTTCCGCGCCATCCATCGACTCCCCGATGTAGGGCGGCTCGTTGGCGCCCATCCCCACCCCGTGGCCGATGAACAGCGACAGGAAGCGGTCGCCGAATCCGCGTGCGGCGCCCTCGGCTACCGCCGCCCGGGCTACGTCGTCGTTGGTGGCCCCGACCCGCATCGCCGCGCGCGCTGCCCCCAGCGCGGCGTGCACCGCGGTGTAGATCTCCTGCTGAATGCGCGACGGACGCCCGCAGACGACGGTGCGCCCCAAGTCGGAGTAGTAGCCGTTCCACATCGCCCCGATGTCGATGAACACGAGATCGCCCTCGCGGATGACCTTGTCCGACGCGAATCGGTGCGGCGGGCTCATGTGCTCGCCCGAGGCGACGAACGGCGTCGCGACGTGGGGCATCTCGCCGCCGAGGCGATACAGCGTCCGCATCGCCTCCGCGACCACCTCCTGCTCGCGGACGCCGGGCCGAATCGATCGGATCGCGGTGTCGGTCACCGCCTCGGCGATCGTGCTCGCCTCCTGCATCGCCGCCAGCTCGGCGGGCGCCTTGACCATCCGCGCCGACTGCATCGGCGCGTCGCCGTCGCTCAGCGTCACGCCGGGTAGCGCCCGGGCGAGCTCCTCCACCTGGGCGTAGGCGATCTCGTCGATGCCGATCCGCGCCCGGTCGAGCCCCCGCTCTCGGATCGCGGGGGCGATCGCGGTCTCATACGCTCCCCGGATCAGGCCGCGCGCCTGCATGATTGGGATCGGCCGCGCGTCGGCGATCCACGGCATCGTCACGCGCACGCGGTCGATCTCGCCCCCGGAGAGAAACAGCGTCATCGCCCCGTCGGCGCGAACCAGGCACCCGTTGAGCAGGGCGCTCTTGCCCTGGATCAGCTGGGAGCGCAGCCCTGACAAGAAGCGCACGTTCTCGTCCCTGAAGACCAGCAGTGCGTCGGCACCCGCCGCCCGCATCGCTTCCCGGGCGCGGCTCACCCGCAGCTCGCGCAGCGCCTCCCAGTCGATCCGCTGCTCGTAGTCGACGGCGACCTGGCCGAGCGCGGACCGTCCGAGGTCGGGCCGGTCGTGCATCGTCGTCCTCCGCGACCGTTCGCGTGGGCCTGAGCCGACGGCCTAGC
>CAVPBY010000033.1:0-33929 GCA_963702225.1 uncultured Solirubrobacteraceae bacterium
GCACCCAGGGCTACGTCCGCGGCCTGCCCGTGTGGGCGACGCTGGTCGCGCTCGAGGAGCACGGCGAGCCGGTCGTCGGGGTCGCGTCCGCGCCCGCACTCGGGCGCCGGTGGTGGGCCGCCCGCGGCGAGGGCGCGCACCTGCGAGCGGGCGGGCCGCGGGGGCGTGCGCGGGCGATCTCGGTGTCGGGGGTGAGCGACCTCGCCGACGCCCAGCTCTGCTACGGCGGCCTGGAGGACTGGCGCGACCAGGGTCGTGAGCAGAACCTGCGCGCGCTCGCCGAGAAGGTGTGGCGCACGCGCGGCTTCGGCGACTTCTGGCAGTACATGCTCGTCGCCGAGGGCGCCGCCGAGATCGCCTCGGATCCGAGCGTCTCGATCTGGGATCTCGCAGTGCCGCTGGTGATCGTCACCGAGGCCGGCGAGGGCGCTTCACCGACTACGCGGGCACCGTCACCGCCTCGGGTCGCAGCGGGCTGGCGACCAACGGCGTGCTCGAC
This sequence comes from uncultured Solirubrobacteraceae bacterium, assembly GCA_963702225.1. Taxonomy (GTDB): domain Bacteria; phylum Actinomycetota; class Thermoleophilia; order Solirubrobacterales; family Solirubrobacteraceae; genus Palsa-465. The sequence goes on from CAVPBY010000033.1 coordinate 500, forward strand.
GACGACGCGCTGGCGATCCTGAGCCGCTGAGCCGCTGAGCTGCTGAGCCGCTGAGCCGCTGAGCCGCTGAGCCGCTGAGTCGCTTTGAGCCGCTGAGCCGCTTTGAGCAGTTGGTGCGGATTATCGCCACCAACCGCTCACGGTCCGACCCGCGTTCCATACTGCGGCCATGGATCGGCTGTTCGGCGAGGAGGAGTCCGCCACGCCCGGCGCCACCGGCGAGCCCGCGGCGGAGCGGACCGGCCCGTCCCCGGCAACGCCCGGCCCCACGGCGCCCGACCCCACACCGTCCGTCCCGCTCGCCACGCGGCTGCGACCCGCGACGCTCGACGAGCTGGTCGGTCAGCACCGGCTGCTCGCCCAGGGCTCGGCGCTGCGCCGCGCGATCGAGGAGGGGCGGCCGCACTCGATGATCCTCCACGGCCCGCCGGGCAGCGGCAAGACGACGCTCGCGCGGCTGGTCGCCCCGCGGGCGACGCCGCGTTCGAGGAGGAGGCGCCGTCGAGGCGGGCCGCGCCGAGGTCCGCGCGATCATGGAGCGGGCGCGGGAGCGGCTGCGCGCCACCGGCCGGCGCACCGTCTTCTTCCTCGACGAGATCCACCGCTTCAACAAGGCCCAGCAGGACGCGCTGCTGCCCGCGGTCGAGGACGGCCTGGTGACGCTCATCGGCGCCACCACCGAGAACCCGTTCTTCAGCGTCAACTCGGCGCTGATCTCGCGCCGCGGCTGTACGAGCTGGAACCGCTCGGGCCCGAGGACGTGCGCGTGCTGCTCGACCGGGCGATCGAGCGCGGCCACTGCGGGCCCCCGGGACGCGTCGCGCCCGAGGCGCTCGAGTTCCTCGCCGAGCGCTCGGGCGGCGATGCCCGGACGGCGCTGAACGCCCTCGAGCTCGCGTGCGCGGCGGCCGGCCCGGACGGGCCGGCGTGACCCTGCAGCACGCCGAGGACGCGATGCAGCGCCGCGCGATCCTCTACGACCGCCAGGCCGACAACCACTACGACACGATCTCGGCCTGGATCAAGGCGACACGCGGCTCGGACCCCGACGCCTCGCTCTACTACCTGGCGGTGATGCTCGAGGGCGGCGAGGACCCGCGCTTCATCGTCCGCCGGATGGTGATCCTCGCCTCCGAGGACGTCGGCAACGCCGACCCGCAGGCGCTCGTCGGTGGCGACCGCCGCGGCGGCCGCGGTCGAGCACGTCGGCCTGCCCGAGGCGGAGTTCGCGCTCGCGCAGGCGGCGATCTACCTGTCGCTCGCGCCCAAGTCCGACGGGGCCAAGCGCGCGATCGGGGCCGCCCGCGGGTACATCCGCGAGCACGGCGCCAGGCGCCGCCCGGTTACCTGCGCTCGGCGTGCGCGCCCGCGGCGAGTACGACTACCCGCACGCCCGGCCCGGCCATCTCTCACCCCAGGAGCTGCTGCCGCCGTCCGTCGCGGGCGAGCGCTTCTACGAGCCCGACGACGCCGAGGCGCTCCAGCGCGACCGCCTCGCGGCGATCCGGGCGGCCCGCCGAGGCGCTGCTGGACCGCGCCCGCCGACCGCCTGAGCACCCGGTCCGACCCCCGACGCGCCGGGTCCGCGGGGAGGGCCGCGTACTACGCTGTCCCCATGCCCGCCCAGGCCTATGCAGGCAAGGAGTGCGTCTGCCAGCTCCGCAAGGGGCTCTGTGACCAGTCGTGCGTGCAGGGCATGCTCGACACGCCGTTCTACATCGCCTGCCTGAAGCTACCGGGCGGCGTTGCCTGGTCGTCGGCGGCGGCGACGTCGGCCTGGAGAAGGTCGAGGGGCTGCTCGCCTGCGACGGCGATGTCGTCCTCGTCGCGCCCGAGGCCCACCCGGAGCTCGAGCGCCTCGCCGCCGAGGGGTCGATCGACTGGCTGCGGCGCGAGTACGAGGCGGCGGACCTCGACGGGTGCCTGATCGCGATCGCCGCCACCGACGACAGCGAGGTCAACATCCGGGTCTACGACGACGCCGACCGGCGCGCGATGCTCGTCAACGTCGTCGACGTGCCGCCGCTGTGCAACTTCATCCTGCCCGCGATCGTCCGCACCGGGCCGCTCGCGGTCGCGATCTCCACCGCCGGCGCCTCGCCCGCGCTCGCCAAGCGGATGAAGCGCGAGATCTCCGAGCTGTTCGGCACCGAGTACGCCGAGCTCGCGGTGATGCTCAACGACGTCCGCGGCTGGGCCAAGGGCACGCTGCCGACCTACCAGGACCGCAAGGAGTTCTTCGAGTCGATCGTGAACGGCGACCCCGATCCGGTGATGCTGCTGCGCCGCGGCGACGGCGAAGGGGTGCGGGCGCTGATTCAGGCGGCCCGGCACGCCCACGCGCCCGCTGCCGGAGCGGGCTGCGAGGCCGCGACCCCGCGCGAGCTCACCCACCTCGACGAGCGCGGCCGCGCCGAGATGGTCGACGTCGGCGACAAGCCGCCGACCGGGCGCCGGGCCGTCGCGCGGGCGGTCGTGCGGGTCTCGCCGGAGACCGCTGCGCTGGTCGCCGCCGGGAACGCGCCCAAGGGCGACGTGATCGCGACCGCGCGGATCGCCGGGATCCAGGCGGGCAAGCGCACCGCGGAGCTGATCCCGCTGTGCCATCAGCTCGCGCTCAGCTTCCTCGGCGTCGAGGGCGAGATCGACGCCGCGGTGGGTGAGATCACGCTCACCGCCGAGGCGCGCACCACCGGGCCGACCGGGGTCGAGATGGAGGCGCTCACCGCCGCCTCGGTGGCCGCGCTCACCGTCTACGACATGGTCAAGGGCGTGCAGCGCGGCGCCGAGATCGCGTCGGTGGCGCTGCTTCAGAAGTCCGGCGGCCGCAGCGGCGAGTGGCGGCGGTGAAGGCGGCGATCCTCACCGTCTCCAGCTCGGTCGCGCGCGGGGAGACCGAGGACCGCTCGGGCGCCGAGCTCGCTCAGCCGCACCGAGCACGCCGGCGCGGAGATCGTCGCCCGTGACGTCGTCGCAGACGACCAGGAGCAGATCGAGCGGTGGCTGCGCGCCCAGGTGCAGGGCGGCGCCGACCTCATCTTCACCACCGGCGGCACCGGCCTCACCGACGACGACGTCACGCCCGAGGCCACGCGCGCGGTGATCGACCGCGACGCGCCGGGGTTCGCGGAGGCGCTGCGCGCCGAGGCGGTGCGCCACACGCCGATGGGGATCCTCACCCGCGGCGTGTCCGGGATCGCGGGACGCGCGCTGATCGTCAACTTCCCCGGGAACCCGAGGGCGATCGGCGAGCTGTTCCCGGCGATCGCCCCGACCCTCGAGCACGTTGTCGCGACGCTCCAGCGCCGGGCGGTGAGCGAACCCCCGGCCATTGAGCTGCGCGGCGTCTCGCGCTGGTTCGGCGAGCGGGCGGCGCTGCGGGAGGTGAGCCTGAGCCTGCCCGCCGGGAGACGCTCGCGGTGCTCGGCCGCAACGGCGCGGGCAAGTCGACGCTGCTGCGGATCCTGGCCACGCTGCTGCGCGCCCAGCACGGCGAGGTCGCCCTGTTCGGCGAGCCGCTGCCGCGCGCGGCCTACCGGGTCCGCGGCCGGCTCGGGCTGCTCGCCCACGAGCCGCTGCTCTACCGCGACCTCACCGCCCGCGAGAACCTCACCTACCACGCCCGCCTGCATCGCGTACCGCCCTCCCGCGTCGAGGAGGCGCTGCGCTCCGTCCAGATGGAACGCCGCGGCGACGAGCCGGTGCGGACGTACAGCCGCGGCATGGTGCAGCGGGTCGCCGTCGCGCGCGCGATCCTGCACGACCCGCCGCTGCTGCTGCTCGACGAGCCGCGCGCCAATCTCGACCCGGCCGCCGGCGAGCTGATCGAGCCGCTCATCGGGCGCGCGAGCGGGCGCACGCGGGTGCTCGCCAGCCACGACCCGCGGGCCGCCCTGGCCGAAGCCGACCAGGTACTCGCGCTCAGGGACGGCGCCGTCGCCCACTACGGCGACCCGGCCGCGCTCGCCGACGACGCGATCACGGAGCTGTACGATGAGGACGGCGTGGGCGGTGCTCCGCAAGGACCTGCGGCTGGAGCTGCGCTCGGCCGAGACGCTGCCCGCGATGGTGCTGTTCGCGGTGGTGACGATCGTCATCTTCCACTTCGCCCTGAACCGCGACACGCTGTCGGGCCAGGAGGCGGCCGGGGTGCTCGTGATCGCGCTGCTGTTCGCCGCGATGCTCGGGATCAACCGGCTGTTCGTGGCCGAGCGCGAGCAGGGCGGCTTCGACGCGTTCCTGCTCGCGCCCGTGGACCGCACCGCGATGCTGATCGCCAAGGCGAGCGCGCTGTACCTGTTCCTCGTCGTGCTCGAGGTGATCGCCGTCCCGGCGTTCAAGCTGTTCCTGCTGGGACCTGGGCTCGGGCGGCCGCTGCCGGGGCTGATCGCGGTGCTCGCGCTCACCAACCTGGCGCTGGCGGTGATCGGGACGCTCGTCTCCGCGATCGCGGTCCACACCCGCGCGCGCGACCTGATCGGCCCGATGATCGGGCTGCCGCTGCTCGTGCCCGCGCTGATCGCCTCCGCTCGCGCCGCGGGGCCGATCCTGCAGTCAGCGCACGCACCGACCGCGCCGCCGCTGAAGTGGGTGGCGACCCTCGGCCTCTATGATCTTGTCTTCGCACTGCTCGCCTACGCGGTGTTCGATTTTCTCCTCGAGGAATAGCCCTTTGAAGCGCTCCAGCACATACGGGCGCGGCCTGCGCAGCCTGTCGCTCCTCACCGTCGTGTCCTCGCCGTGGCGATGGCGATGGTGTTCTTCTACGCCCCGCTCGACGCCGAGCAGGGGTTCATCCAGAAGATCTTCTACATCCACGTGCCGCTGGCGATCGTCTCGCTCTGCGGCTTCGTGTTCGGCGGCCTGATGGGGATCGGCTACCTGCGCACCGGTGACCGCAAATGGGACATGCGCTCCTACGTGGCGATCCACATGGCGCTGATCTTCGGGGTCGCCGGCCTGCTCTGCGGCTCGATCTGGGCGAAGGCGTCGTGGGGCCACTGGTGGGTGTGGAACGAGCCGACGCTCGTCTCGTTCCTGATCGTGATCCTGCTGTTCTGCACCTACCAGCCGCTGCGCTTCTCGATCGAGGACCCCGAGCGCCAGGCGCGCTACGCGGCGGTGTTCGCGATCGTCGCGCGGCGCGTTCGTGCCGCTGAACTTCATCGCGGTGCGACTCTCGACAGCATACGTGCATCCGCGCGTGCTCACGCTCACGGCAGCCGCCTGCCGCGGGCGATGGCGTGACGTTCCTGGTCTCCCTGATCGGGATCGCGCTGCTCTACACCACGCTGTGGAAGTACGAGATGGCCGCCAAGAACATGCGCTCGCAGGTGCGCCGGTTGCGCCGGACGCTGCTCGGCGAGGATCTGAGCCGGCCCATCGGCGGCTCGGCGGCGCCGCTGTGATCGTGCTGCTCGCCGCCGCCCCCGCGCTCCCGCTCGGCAAGGCCGGGAAGTTCGTCGCCGGGGCGTACATCGTGGCCTTCGTGGTCATCCTCATCTACGTGGCGATCATGGCGGTGCGCGCTCAGCGGACCGAGCGCGAGCTCGAGCAGCTGCGCCGCGACGTCGAGGCGGCGCGCGCGCGACGAGCGGCCGCGGGCCGGCCCGACGCGCGAGGCGTCGGAGCGCGGTCGCTGATGAGCCAGCTGCTGGCGATCGGCGTCTCGCACAAGACCGCGCCGGTCGAGGTCCGCGAGCGGCTCTCGCTGCCCGAGGCGCGCGCCAGCGAGTTCGTGCGCGACCTGCTCGAGGAGGCGGGCGTGCGCGAGGCGGTGACGATCTCCACCTGCAACCGCACCGAGGTCTACGCGGTCGTCTGCGACCCGGTCGCCGCCGAGACCGCGGTGCTCTCGATGCTCGCCCGCCATGCCGGGATTCGCCCGACCGAGCTCACCGGCGCGATCTACGCCCATCACAACTGCGACGCCGCGCGCCACCTGTATCGCGTCGTCTGTGGCCTGGACTCGATGATCGTCGGCGAGGACCAGATCCAGGGTCAGGTCAAGCGCGCCTACGAGGCGGCGCTGGCCGAGCGAGCAACCGGGCCGCTCACCAACCACCTGTTCGAGGCGGCGCTCTCGACCGGCAAGCGGGTCCGCGCCGAGACCGCGATCGGCGAGCGGCGGCTGTCGGCGCCGACGGTCGCGGTCGCGCTCGCCGCCGAGCAGCTCGGGTCGCTCGCCGGCCGCGAGGTCGTGCTCGTCGGCACCGGCGAGACGAGTGAGCTGGTCGCCCGCGCGCTGTCGGGGACGGGCGCCGAGCTCGTGTTCGTGGCCAGCCGCCGGCGGGCGCGCGCGCTCAGCCTCGCCGCCCAGTACGGCGGCTCGAGCATGTCGTTCGACGGGCTCCCGGACGCATCGCAGACCGCGGACATCCTGGTGGCCGCGACCGCCTCGCCGCACCTGCTGATCGAGGTCGACGAGATCGCGGAGGTGATGCGCGAGCGCGGCGGCCGGCCGCTGCTGCTGATCGACCTCGCGGTCCCGCGCGACATCGAGGGCGCGTGCGGCCGGATCCCGGGGATCACGTTGCGCGACATCGACGACCTGGAGGCGGTCGTCGCCCGCAACCTCCAGATCCGCCAGGGGGAGGCCCGCCGCGCGGAGACGATCATCGAGCAGGAGATCCAGGAGTTCGCCGCCTGGCTGGGCTCGCTGGAGGTGCTGCCGACGATCGCGGCGCTGCGCGCGAGCGCGGCGCAGATCGCCGATCGGGTGGTCGCCGAGAACGCCGGTCGCTGGGAGACCGCCTCGCCGCGCGACCGCGAGCGGGTGCAGCGCTCGCGCGCACGATCGTCAACCGCCTGCTGCACGAGCCGACGCTGCGCCTCAAGGACCTCTCCGACGAGCGCCTGCACGTGCGGATGGCGGTCGTCCGCGACCTGTTCGACCTGACGGTCGGCGAGCAGGAGCTCGAGGCGGACCCCGCCCCCGCCGAGCGGGCCGTGCCGCCGCTGGCCGAGGTCCATCCGCTGCGGCGCCGCGCCTGAGCGCCGTGACCCTGCGCCTGGGCACGCGCGCGAGCGCGCTCGCGCTCGCCCAGGCCGACTCGGTCGCGGATGCGCTGCGCCTGGGCGGGGTCGAGGTCGAGATCGTCACCGTGACGACGCTCGGCGACCGCGGCGCCGCGGTGCTCGACAAGTCCCGCTGGGTGTCGGAGCTGGAGCGCGCGCTGCTCGACGGCCGCATCGACGTGGCGGTGCACTCGGCCAAGGACGTGCCGACCGAGCTCCCGCCCGGCCTCGAGCTCGTCGCCGTGCCCCCGCGCGCCGACGCCCGCGACGCGTTCTGCGGCGCCGCCGGCTTGGCCGCGCTGCGCGAGGGTGCGCGGGTCGGCACCGCGTCGCTGCGCCGCACCGCCCAGCTGCGTGCCGCCCGCCCCGACCTCGAGGTGGTCGAGCTGCGCGGCAACGTCGACACGCGCCTGCGCAAGCTCGCCGAGGGTCAGGTCGACGCGCTGGTGCTCGCGCTCGCCGGCCTGGACCGCCTCGGTCGCGCCGACGCGGTGAGCGCGATCGCCGACGACTTCGTCCCCGCCGCCGGCCAGGGCGCGCTCGCGCTCGAGGGGCGGATCGGCGAGCTCGCCTCCGACTCCCGGCTCGACGCCGCCCGCGACCCGGGTGCGACCGCCTGCGTGTCCGCCGAGCGTACGCTCGTGCACGCGCTCGGGGCCTCCTGCCACACGCCGGTCGGCGCCCACGCGCGCCGGCGACCCGACGGGCTGATCGAGCTCGTCGGCTGGGCGGGGCTGCCCGACGGCTCGCAGTGGCTGTGCGACGCGGTCACGGGCGCCGCCGAGGATGTCGGCGCCCGCTGCGCGGAGCGGATGCTCGCCGCCGGCGCCGGCGAGCTGCTCGATCGCGCCGAGGCGCAGGTCGCGGTATGACGGTCTACCTGGTGGGCGCCGGCCCCGGCGACCCGGGGCTGCTCACCGCCCGCGCGCTGGAGCTGATCGCCGCCGCCGACGTGATCGTCCATGACCGCCTGATCCCCGTCACCGCGCTCGACGGTGCGCGGCCCGAGGCCGAGCGCTACTACGTCGGCAAGGAGGGCGGCGGACCGTCGGTGACCCAGGACGAGATCGGCGGGCTGCTGCTGGAGCACGGCGCGGCCGGACGCGCGGTCGTGCGGCTCAAGGGCGGCGACCCGTTCGTGTTCGGCCGCGGCGGCGAGGAGGCCGAGCTGCTGCGTGAGGCCGGGATCCCGTACGAGGTCGTGCCCGGCGTCACCGCCGCGGTGGCCGCCTCCGCCTACGCCGGCATTCCCGTCACCCACCGCGACGCGGCGAGCGCGGTGGCGTTCGTCACCGGCCACGAGGACCCCGCCAAGGACGAGTCGTCGCTGGACTGGGAGGCGCTCGCCGCGTTCCGGGGACGCTGGCCGTGTACATGGGAGTCGCCCGGCTGGGGGCGATCGCCGAGCGGCTGCGCGCCGGCGGGCGTCCCGGCTCCGAGCCCGCGGCCGTGATCGAGCGCGGCACGCTGCCCGGCCAGCGGGTGGTCACCGGGACGCTTGAGACGATCGCCCGGGTCGCCGCCGACGCGGAGATCCGCGCTCCGGCGATCGCGCTGTTCGGCGCGGTCGCGGCGCTGCGACGCAACCTCGCCTGGCTCGAGACCCGGCCGCTGCACGGCCGCACGATCGCGGTCACCCGGGCCCGGGCTCAGGCGAGCGGGCTGGCGGCGCGGGTGCGCGAGCTCGGCGCCGAGGTGATCGAGGCGCCCGCCATCCGCATCCGCCCGCTCCCCGGCGGGCTCCCGGACGGCCTGGAGCGCTACGACCTCGTGTGCCTGACCAGCCCCAACGGCGTCGGTTGCCTGTTTGACCGGCTCACCGCCGCCGGGCGCGACGCGCGCGCCCTGCACGGCGCCCGGGTGGCCGCGATCGGACCCGGTACCGCGCGCGCGCTCGCCGCGCACGGGATCCGCGCCGACGTCGTTCCCGAGCGGTTCGTCGGCGAGGGGCTCGTCGAGGCGCTCGCCTCCGTCGACGTCTCCCGCGCGCTCGTCGCCCGCGCCGCACAGGCCCGTGACGTGCTCCCCGACGCGCTGCGCGAGCGGGGCGCCGAGGTCGACGTCGTCGAGCTGTACGAGACCGTCGCCGAGCCGCTCTCCGACGCCCAGCGCAGCGCGCTGTCCGGCGCGGACTACGTGACCTTCACGTCGTCGTCCACGGTTCGCTTCTTCTTCGAGCAGGCGGCCGGCGCGCTCGCGGGCGACACCCGCCTCGCCTCGATCGGGCCGGTGACGAGCGCGACCCTGCGTGAGCTCGGCCATGAGCCCGCGCTGGAGGCCGAGCGCCACGACGTCGACGGGCTGATCGACGCGATCGTCGCCGACGCGGCGAGCAGCGGCGACGTCACGCCGGAACGCCTCCCGTGCGCGCGCCAGGAACACGCGCGCGGCGGGGCTGAGCACGCCGCCGGCCTGCCAGGCGAGCGCCAGGCGCCCGTGCAGGGCCGGGCGGGTGATCGCCACCGCGTGCAGGGTGTCCGGGTGCCGCCCCGTAGCCGCGGCCGGCTCTGGGAAGATCGGGTCCGTGGACGCCCCGGTCATCACGTTCCTCACCGACTACGGCCTCGCCGACCCGTTCGTGGGCGTCTGCCACGGCGTGATCGCGGCCCGCTGCCCGCGGGCGCGGATCATCGACCTCAGCCACGGCATCCCGCCCCAGGACGTCCGCGCCGGCGCGACCGCGCTCGCGCGCGCGGTGCCGTTTCTGCCCGTCGGCGTGCTGCTCGGGGTCGTCGATCCGGGGGTCGGCGGCGCCCGCCGCGGGGTGGCGATCCGCGCCGCCGCCGGCCACCTGCTCGTCGGGCCCGACAACGGGCTGCTGTGGCCCGCGGCGCTCGCCGCCGGGGGCGCGGAGGCGGCGGTCGACCTCGCGGGCTCGCGGTTCGCCCTGGAGCCGGTGTCGGCGACGTTCCACGGGCGCGACGTGTTCGCCCCGGTCGCGGCGGCGCTCGCGGGCGGCGCGGGTCTGGAGGAGGCCGGCACGGCGATCGACCCCGCCTCGCTCGTCGCGCCGGCTCCGCTCGCGCCGCGGGTCGGGGCCCTCGCCCTGCGGGCGACCGTGGCGGCGGTCGACCGCTTCGGCAACCTCGAGCTGGGGGCGGTGCTCGCGGATCTCGACGCGGCCGGGCTGGCGGGGCGCGACGCGCTCGTCGTGCAGACGGGTGGCTCGGGTGGCTCGGGTGGCCCGGGTGGCTCGGGCTCGAGTGGCCTGGCCGGCCCGGGTGGCTCGGGCGGCTCGGGTGGGAGGGGATCCACGCCCGCGTCGGCCGGACGTTCGGCGATGTCGGCCCGGGGGAGCTGCTGCTCTACGAGGACTCCGGCGGCGCGCTCTCGCTCGCGGTGTCGGGTGGCTCGGCCGCCGAGCGACTGGCGGCTGCGGCCGGCGACGAGCTGCGGATCAGCGTGCCGTGAGCGTGGCCGCCGCCGGGCTCGGGCTCCCGCGCCTGCATCTGCGGCGCGTCGACTCGACGAACCTGCGCGCGCGTGCGCTCGCCGCGGCGGGAGCCCCGCACGGCACGCTCGTCACCGCGTCCGAGCAGACGGCGGGTCGCGGCCGGCAGGGGAGGAGCTGGATCGCGCCCGCGGGCAGCGCCCTGCTCGCCTCGCTGATCGTGCGCGAGCCTCCGCCGCTGCTGTCGCTCGCCGCCGGGGTCGCCGTCGCCGCGGTCGCCGAACGCCTGGATCGCGAGCGCCGCCGCGCCGCGGTCAAGTGGCCGAACGACGTGCTGCTCGACGGACGCAAGGTCGCCGGGATCCTCGTCGAGGGCCGCCCGCAGGCGGGCTGGGCGGTGCTCGGGATCGGACTCAACGTCGCCGTCGAGCTCGACGCGCTCGGGGCGGGGCTCGGCGCGCGATCGGCGACGCTCGGGCTGCCCGCCGCGGAGCGCGAGCGCGCGCTGTCCGAGCTGCTGTCCGAGCTCCGGCGGGCGCTCTCGCTCGACGCGGACGCCGTGCTCACCGAGCTGAGAGGCCGCGACGCGCTGGACGGCCGGCCGGTCAGCTGGGCGCAGGGGGCGGGGACGGGCGCCGGCATCGACCGGGAGGGCCGGCTGCGGGTGCGGGTCGGCGAGCGGACCGTGACGCTTGACGCCGGGGAGGTGCACCTGCTCGCGTCGGCCCACGGCTATTCTTCAGCCTAAGATTAGTCCGGAACCCAACATCGGCCCGGAGCGGCCTGCGGGACGGCGGGAGCGCCAGCGCGCGCGCATGCGGGAGCGGTTGCTGTCGGCCGCGCTGGAGCTGTTCGCGGCGAACGGATTCGCGGCGACGACGATCGATCAGATCGCCGAGCGGGCCGACGTGGCGCGCCAGACGGTGCTCAACCATTTTCCACTCAAGACGGACTTCGCGAGAGCGTGGGGTCAGGGGCGCCGCGACGAGCTGGCGGCGATCATCCGGGGGGTGGCGGGGGACGAGTCGGCACGGAGGCTGGTGCACCGTTATTTCGCGGCCGCCGCCGAGATGAACGAGCGCGAGCGTGATCTGACGCGCGCGATGCTGGAGAGCCTGGCGCCCACCGAGGCCTTCGTCTTCGTCAGTGCCGTCCCGGCCGCCGCGGTCGAGCGAGGTCAACGGCAGGGTGAGTTCGGACCGGCGGTCGATCCGGGCGTCGCCGCCGAGATCCTCACCTCGGTCTACGTGGGGACGGTCAGCCGGTGGCTGACCGATGGCCTGCCCCGTTTGACCTTGGGCGGGCTCTCGCCGATCGACTGGAGCTGGTGCTGGTCGGGTTGCAGCCGCGCTGAGGCAGCGAGTTCGCGGTGGCCGGCGGGTGTTCGCTCGGGCCGGCGGACGGTGAAGCCTTGACACGCACACTGATTAGGTTGTAGCCTAAATCTAGGTTTGAACCTATGATCGGGTCTTGAGCCGTCGGCAACCACCACCTTGGGAGGATCACAATGTCGCTGCACGCATCCCGCCTCGCCGCCGCTGCTCACGACCGAACGGTGCCGGAGTCGCCGGCTCACGCCTTTGCGCCCTGGCGGCTCATCCCCGCCACCGGCGCAGCGCTCGGCGCCTCGCTGATCGGGGTGCTCTTCATCCGCGCCCTGGCGGTCGCCGGCGCGGGTCACACGAGCCGTTTCACCCCGCTGCGGCCCGGGAGCGTGATCTCGCTCACGGTGCTCGGAGTGCTCCTGGCCGGCGCCACCTGCCTGTGGCTCAACCGCACCAGCAACCGGCCCCTGGCGACGTTCCGGCGGGTCGCGCTCGCGGTCCTGCCGCTGTCGTTCATCCCCGACGCAGCGATCTGGCTGACCGCGCACTATCCACAGACGCGAGCCGGGACGGTCCTGCCACTGATGGCGATGCACATCCTGGTTGCGGTCGTGTGCCTGGTGGTGCTGCCCCGCCTCGGTCGGGCCCGCACGGGCGTCTGACTCCGCCGGCCACTCGTCGCTCCGCAGGCTGTCTCGTCGGCGGGGCCACGCGGGACAAGGCGGCATCTCGTCCCACGCGACGGCCGCGGGCGGGCCGCGCGGGCAGAATCGATGTCCCGCGCGGCATTTCGTCCCCGAGCGGTGGATGTCGCGTGGCCGCGCAGGCAGAAATGCTGGTCCGGCCGGCGGGCGGAGCGGTCGGTCGCGGCCGGCTGAGGTGCCCGTGGGGGCGAACGGGTGCAGTCGGCTCGCGCTGAACGGTGCATCCGCTCGCGCTGGACGCGGGCTGACCGCGCTGCTACGGTGCGCGCCGAGGGTGGCTACCGGGGGCAGGGCGGTCGTCACGGACTGAGGGGACACAGGAGAGGGACATGAGCAGCATCTCGGTGGTGGCAGATTCGGCTCCTCCGCACGGGGTCGGCGAGGCCGCGCCTCGCGGGCGCCTCGAGTTCGAGATCGTCCCGCGGCGCGGGCTGATCGTCGTCGCGGTGGTGTTCGTGGCACTGATCGTCGCGATCGCGGTCAACGAGCTGTGGCCGCTGACGTTTCTGCACGTCGCGTTCGGTGCCGCCTGGACGATCATCGACCTGTTCCTCGGCCTCCTGCTCGGTCCGATCCTGGGCCGGCTGTCGATCCCCGCGCGGATCGAGCTGACGACGAAGCTGATGCCGAAGATGGTGCTGATCATGCCCACCGTGGTCACCGTCACGCTCGCGGCCGGCTGGCAGCTGGGCAACAAGACGGGGACGGTGCTGTCCAGCTACCCGCAGCACGGCTGGGTGGTGGCGAGCTTCATCGTCGTCGGGGTGATGGCCGTGGTCGCACTCGGGCTGCTGGAGCCGGCGAACATCGCCGTGCTGGTCGAGCTCAAGAAGCCACGACCGCGACCGGAGGTGATCGAACGGCTGATGAAGCGCTTCATCTACTCGGCCGGGATCACCGGGCTGATGCAGATCGCGACACTCGTGATCATGACCAAGCTCGCCTCGTCATGAGCGCGACCCCGCTACCAGCCGCCGGCGAGCGGCGGCTGCCCCCGGTCACCGAGATCGGGATGGCCTCGCTCGCGCTGATCGTCGCCGGCGGCATCTATCTCTCGGCTCACCTGCCCCGGCACGTCCCGCTGGCGCCGGCGGCAGTGCTGCTTGGACTATCGGCGGCGCTGCTCGCCGGCAACCTGCTCGCGCTCTCACGGGTGCGCGGCTTCCCCTGGAACCGGTTCTTCGAGATCGCACGCTGGGCGCTGCTCGCCTACGCGATCACCGCGGGGATGATCGAGTACGCGTTCCTGCGCGACGGATTGAGCGGCGGCGCGCTCGTCGTGCTCACCCTGTCGCTCGTCGTCTACGCCGTCCACGTGCCGATGCTGATCGCCTTCACCGTGGCGCGCTACGACACCTCCGACGCGGAGGGCTGAGCTCCCGCCTCAGGCGGCCGCCTCGGCGTCCGCGCCCGGGTCGCGCGGCAGCTCCTCGATGTCGGCGAGATCGGTCCCGCCCGCCGGCCCGTCGTCGTCGTCCGCGAAGTCATCGACGTCCGTGTCGTCGGCGGTGACCGTGGCCGTCACCTCGGTGCTCGCCGCCTCTCCGCCGGCGGGCGCGCCCTGGCCCTTGCGCTTGCGGCGCTTGGACCCGCGCCGGCCCTTGGGGAAGTTGCGCAGCAGCTCGCGGGCGAGCGCCGCCGGCTTGCGGGCCATCCGCGTCCGCGCACCCCGCAGCGCCTCCTCGGCCTCCGGTGTGTGCGCGAGCGCCGCGGCGAGCAGCGCCGCCGACAGCCGGCGGTCCTCCTTGCGCGAGGCGTGCACCAGCCGGCGCGCGTTGCGGGCGTGCGCCGGGCCGGAGGAGTTGACGAGCAGTCCGAGCAGCCGCTTGGTCTCCGGCCAGCGCTGCACGGCGTACTCCTCGTGCACCTCGCGGGTGTACTCCGCCATCCGCCAGATCCACGCGTTGGCCTGGTCGCGGCGGCCGATGCGGCGCTCGGCGAGCGCCTGGAGCATGATCTTGACGCCCTCGCGGCGCTCGTCGCGCGGCCAGCCGCCCATGATGTCGATCGCGGTGTCGAACGCCTCGGCGTCACGGCTGGAGGCGATCTCCTGCAGCGCGCGCAGCCGCAGCTGGGCCGACTTGTTGCGCTGTACCGCGGTGATCAGGAAGCGGCGCTTGAGCTCGCCCTGGCGGTCGAAGTGCAGCATCGCCTTGGCGCGGCGCCAGCCGCTGGGGGCGACCCGGGCGCCCGCCAACGCGGCCCACACGTGCTGCTCGCCGTAGTCGAGGTGCTCGACCGCGATCCGCCACAGCTCCCGCTCGAAGACCTCAGCTCTGCGGTCCGGATCCGGGGTGACGGGGAGTACGCGGCGCTCGACCCGGATCCGCCGTCCGCGGCCGCGGCGGACCGGGCCGACGACGATCGCGCCGCCCCGGTAGACGTCGCGATCAAGCAGCGAGTGCAGCGTGACGACCGGATCGTCGTGCTTGGTGGCCGGGTGGACGAAGTCGATGACGATGCCCGCCTCCTTGCCCGGATGGCGGCGGGTGACGCGGCCGACGCGCTGCTGATAGATGCGCTTTGACGCGGTCGGCGCCAGGTGCATGCAGATGGTCGCGCGCGGGCTGTTCCATCCCTCGGCGAGCAGCTGCGCGTTGACGAGCACGTCGACCTTGCCCGACTCGTAGTCGGCGAGCACCCGCGCGAGCTCGCGCTTGGGCGTCTCCCCGGACACGGCCATGGCCTTGATCCCGATCGCGCGGAAGGACTCGGCGACGTTGTAGGCGTGCTTGACGCCGGCCGCGTAGACGACGCCCGGGACGCCGTTGAAGCGGGTCTTGTAGAGATCCGCGATCGCCAGGTTGAACGGCGTCTGGTCGAGTATCTCGGCGAGCATCTCCTGGTCGAACTCGGTGTCGACCTCGCCGCGGCGCAGCGGCACCTTGGCGATCGTGCGCACGCCCGGCCCGGGCGGGATCCGCAGGCAGCGCAGCGGCGCGATCACGCCGCGCCGGGCCGCCTGCGCGAGGTCGAACCGGCTCGTCTGGGTCGGGAACAGGTCGGTGACGTGCCGGGCGATGAGCGCGCCGGTCGCGGTCATGCCGACGAAGATCGGGCCGCTCCACGCGCGGATCGCTCCGGAGGTCTTCTCGCCGAGCGCCGTGTGCGCCTCGTCGCAGATGACGACCGTGTAGGCGTCGGAGATCCGCCCGGCGTTGCGCACGAACCACTGGTAGGTCTCGACGGTCACCGGCCCGTTGGCCGAGTCCTGGCCGTCGAGCAGCGGAGCGCAGATGCGGTCGCGGTAGCCGCGGTCGCGCAGCTCGCCGTTGAACTGGTCGACGAGGTTGCGCCGGTGGGTGAGGATGAGCACACCGCCGCTGCGGCTCGCCTCGACGAATCCGAGCGCCGCCACCGTCTTGCCCGCGCCGGTCGCGTGCTCGAACCAGAACCGCTTGGCGGCGTTGGGGTCCTCGGGCTGCTCGGCGAACTGGCGGTCGCCGTCGGCGTCGGCGTCGGCGTCATCCTGCCAGTCCTGTGGCTCCTCGTCGTCGCCCCCGTCCTCGTCGTCCTCCTCGTCGAGCTCGGGGAGGTCGTCGTCGAGCTCCGGCCGTCCGTTGGCGGCGGCCGCGTCCTCGGTGCGCTCGTCACCGCCCTGATCCTGGGCGCTCGCGCCGTTGCCGTTGGCCTGGCGCTGCGCCTCGGCGAGCAGCGCGGTGAGCGTGCCCGAGAGCGCGTCGACCTGATGGGCGGAGAGCACGGTGCCGTCGACGAGGCGGGGCTCCTCCTCGGAGAGCAGGCGCTCGAGGCCGAGCAGCAGCCCGAACTCGCGCCGCCACGCGATCGACGGCGTCTTGCGGCCCTCGGCGACCTCGGCGACCGCGGCGTCGAGCGCGCGGCGCCGCGGCGAACCGGGCGAGAGCGCCTCCTCGAGGCTCTCGCCCTCGTAGACAAAGCGCTCTCGCGTCAGCAGTTCGGCGCGGGCAATCGCGTCAGGAGTCGGTATAGGGGTGGTCACACCCATCTGGCTTGTCAGGTTGGCTGGAGAAGTGAGCGAGCCGCGGCGTCACGTCGGGCGGCTCGAAGGGTCCGCGTGAGCGGACGGACGGCGGAAATACCTCAGAAGCGATCCCAGCTCCCCGGGATCCCGCACACCATTTCAAGCAGATCCGCCGGCGGGCGGGCGGGGGGCTGTGGCAATCTGTGGGCTGTGCGCGTTTCGCGATGGCTGATGGTGGTCGTGGTCTCGGTCGCCCTCGCCGTCGCCGGGTGCGGCGGCTCGCAGCCGCGCAGTGCCGGGCCGGGCCGGCGCGCCATCGAGGCCGCCTTCCACGGCTCCCCGCCGGCGCTCGCCGCCCTCCGCGGTCAGGCCGACGCGCTCCTGGACGACCCCAGCCGATCGATCGAGACGTCCCTGCGGACGATCGAGGGCACACCGCAGACGTTCTCCTTCAACGCACGCGGCCGTGAGGAGTACGACCATGGTGGCCCGTACACGTCCGTCGCCTCGCTGCAGCGCGACATCCGCACCTACCTGGGAGTGCGATGACCGAGGTCACCGAGAAGATCGAGATCCGCCGCCATCACGGTGACGATGAGATGACGCAGCTGCTGGCGCTGCGTCACGACGTCTTCTGCGGTGAGCAGGGCGTGCCCGTGCGCGAGGAGCTCGACGGCCGCGACGGCGAGGCGGTCCACCTGGTCGCGGTCGAGGACGGGCGGGTGCTCGCCACCTGCCGGCTGCTGTTCGTCGGCGCGACCGTCCAGTTCAGCCGTCTCGCGGTGGCCCGCGACGCGCGGCGGCGCCGGATCGCCACCCGGCTGCTCGCGCTCGCCGACGCGGAGACCCGCGCCGGTGGCGCGCGCCGGCTCGTGCTCCACGCCCAGACCTACGCGCGCTCGCTGTACGACGCCGCCGGCTACGAGCCGCGCGGACGGGTGTTCATGGAGGCCGGCATCGAGCACGTGGCGATGGAGAAGCTGCTCTAAACGCCGTGGGCTCTTGGGGCGCGGTGGTGTGCGAGTCGCCCCCGATATCGGCTTCCAGTCGCCGGCGCTCGTAGACCCGCGTGCGGGTCGACGCGGTGAGAGGGCGAGGTGCAGACGAAGCGCGTGGTCAACCGCGCGCATGATTGCGGGCGGAGCTTCGCCGAGCAGCGCGCCGACGCGGTCGATGGACACGGCGCGAACCTGTTCAGCCTGCGCTTTGGAGTCGACGCTCAATCCGGCGGTCCCGGCAGGCAGGAGCACCTGGAAGGGATGGACGCGCTCGACGTTGGAAGTGACCGGGATGATGGTGAGCACACCACGTCCGAGCTGTCGCGCAGTCTGGTTGGCGTGATCGTTTGAGACGATGACCGCCGGCCGGCGCCTGGCCGCCTCCGGCCCACGCGACGGGTCGAGGTCGACCATGTGCAGCTCGCCGCGGCGCACGGACTACAGCCCGTCGCCCGTCGTCGACTCCCACAGTTCGCGCTCGTCGGAGGAGTCCCATTCGGCCCAGGCCTGGGCATAGGCTCCGGCGAGCCCATGGTCGCGCAGAGAGACGATCGCCTCGTGCATGGCCGCCGAACGCGAGCGATCGCGCCGACGCGCGTATTCATCGATGAACCGAACATCCTCCTCACAGAGGCTCACACTGATCTTCATACCCATCATCCTACCGCTTTTCGTACCTTGGTGCCGAGCGTCCGTCGCGCGCTCACCCCGCCTCGCCGCCCGTACTAGCGTGAGCCTGCGCATGAACGAGATCCGCGTCGACCCGTTCTCCGGCCGTCGCGTGATCCTCGCGCCGGGCCGTGCGGAGCGGCCGGGCGCGGGGCTGACCGTGACCCCGGCGGCGCCGGTCGATCCCGACCGGGACCCGTTCGCCCCCGGACACGAGTCCGAGACCGCCCCCGAGGTGTTCGCGCTGCGTCCCGACGGCTCGGCGCCCGACACGCCGGGCTGGACGGTCCGCGTGGTGCCGAACCTGTATCCGGCGCTCACCGGCGACGCGCCCGACCCCGAGCCGGAGGCGACCCCCGATCTGTTCTGGGCCGGCTCCGCCCGCGGCGCGCACGAGGTGATCGTCAACGCGCCCGAGCCGGTGACGAGCCTCGCCGACCTGGAGGTCGCGCCGCTCGCCGAGGCGGTCGAGGTGTGGCGGGAGCGGATGCGCGCCCACCCCGACGCCGCCTGCCTGCACCTGTTCGTCAACGAGGGCGCGGGCGCCAGCCTGCCCCACACCCACGCGCAGCTGCTCGCGCTCGACTTCGTGCCCGCCGACATCGCCCGTGAGCGCGAGCGCTTCCGCGCGGTACGCGACGCGGACGATGGGCGGCAACCTGCTCTCCGACCTCGTCCAGCAGGAGGTGCGCCGGCGAGAGCGCATCGTCGCGATCGACTCCGAGGCGGTGCTCATGTCCGCCTACGCGGCTCGCGTCCCCTACCAGATGACGCTCGCGCCGCGCACGGCGCGGATGCGCTTCCAGGACGACGGGCCCACCGGCGCGGCGCTGCTGCACGACGCGCTCGGGCGGCTGCGTCGCGCGCTCGGCGCGATGCCCGCGCTCAACCTCTGGATCCGCACCGCCCCGCGCGGCGCCGAGCACTACTCCTGGCGGATCGACATCCTGCCGCGGCTGTTCGGCGTCGGCTCGGATCGAGCTCGGCGCCGGCGTCGACGTCAACCCGGTGACGCCGGAGGCCGCGGCCGCCGCGCTGCGCGGTGACGATGCGCGCGCTCGTGCAGCGGGTGAGCCGCGCCTCGGTCACGGTCGACGGCGCCGAGGTGGCCGCGATCGGCTCCGGCCTGCTGGTGCTGCTCGGCATCACCCACTCCGACGGCGAGCCGGAGGCGGAGTGGATGGCCGCCAAGGTCCGCGGGCTGCGCGTGTTCCCCGACGCCGACGGTCGCATGAACGAGCCGCTCGGCGACCGCGAGGTGCTGTGCGTCAGCCAGTTCACGCTCTACGGCGACGCGCGGCGCGGCAACCGCCCGAGCTATGTCGACGCCGCGCCGGGGCCGAGGTCGCCGAGCCGCTGTACGAGCGGGTCTGCGAGCTGCTCGGCGCGGCCCGCGGGGTGTTCGGGGCCGACATGCAGGTGTCGCTCGTCAACGACGGGCCGGTGACGCTGCTGCTCGAGCGCTGAGCGTGCCCTGGGGTGGAGTGGGCATGGGGTGGCGGCTTGCGGTGACGCCGGCCGTCGAGCGGCGCCTCCTGCAGGCGCGGCGCCGGATCGTCACAACTGTCGTGGTGGGACAGTTTTCGCTGATCCGGGCCCGTCAGCATCAAGTTGCTCGATTTCCCCGGCGGGGTGGAAATGCTGCAATTCGCGCTCGGACGACCGCCCGGCGCGCGGCCCACGAACGCGTCAGGCGGCCGCGGGCGCGGCGATGATCCCGCGCAGCACGACGAGCGCGCGCTCGCGGTGGGCGTCGAGCTCGGCCGCGAGCCGTTCCGGGTCGCCGGCGACGACCGCGCCGAGGATGCGGTCGTGGGCGCGCAGCGACTCGTGGCGCTCGGCGGCCGAGTTGTAGTACAGCGCCCGGTAGGCCTCGGTCTGGTCCCACAGCAGGTCGATCAGCCCCTGCAGGTGGGGGCGGCCGGCGGGGGCGAGGATCGCGCCGTGAAAGCGGCGGTTGGCGGTCAGTTCGGCGACGACGTCGCCCGCGCCGACTGCGGCGGCGCAGTCGGCCGCCGCCCGCTCGATCGCCACCAGGTCCTCCTCGGTGAGTGCCGGCAGCGCGGCGTGGGCGGCCTCGCGCTCGAGCAGGGCGCGGAGCGCGTAGATCTCCTCGAGGTCGCCGATGTTCAGCTCGGTGACGATGTAGCCGCGACGCGGGCGGTAGGTGACCTGGCCCTCGCGCTCGAGGATCCGCAGCGCCTCGCGCACGGGGGCCAGGGAGATGCCGAGCCGACCGGCGACGCTCTCCTGCCCGATGCGCTCGCCCGGCACGAGCGCGCCGGAGACGATCGCGTCGCGCAGGTGTGCGAGCGCGTGCTGGGCGGTCGTGCCGGGGCCGGGCGGTGGGCGAGGTCATCGATACGCGGGCGGTCAGGCGCGGAACGCCGAGATGCCGGTGAGCGCGCCTCCGACCACGAGCGCGTGCACATCCGCGGTGCCCTCGTAGGTGACGACGGACTCGAGGTTGTTCATGTGGCGGATGACCGGATACTCGAGCGTGATGCCGTTGGCGCCGAGCACCTGGCGCGCGGTCCGGGCGACGTCGAGGGCGTCGTTGACGTTGCCGAGCTTGCCCATCGAGACGTGCTCGGGGCGCAGCTGGCCAGAGTCCTTGAGCCGGCCGAGGTGCAGGGCCAGCAGCGAGCTGCGGTTGACCTGCAGCGCCATCGTGGCGAGCTTGGTCTGCTGGATCTGGGTGGCGGCGATCGGCTTGCCGAACACCATGCGCTCCTTGGCGTACTGCAGCGCGGCCTCGAAGCAGGCGCGCGCGGCGCCGGCGGCGCCCCACACGATCCCGTAGCGCGCCTCGTTCAGGCACGAGAGCGGCCCGCGCAGGCTGGTGGCCTCGGGCAGCCGCGCGGAGTCGGGCAGGCGGACGTCGTCGAGGATCAGCTCGGAGGTGATCGACGCGCGCAGCGAGAGCTTCTTGTGGATGTCCTGGGTGGTGAACCCCGGGGTGCCGGCCGGGACCAGGAAGCCGCGGATCCCGTCGTCGGTCTGGGCCCAGACGACCGCGACCTGGGCGGCCGAGCCGTTGGTGATCCACATCTTGGTGCCGTTGAGGACCCAGTCGGAGCCGTCGCGGCGGGCGCGGGTGCGCATCGCGGCGGGGTCCGAGCCGGCGTCGGGCTCGGTGAGGCCGAAGCAGCCGATCGCGTCGCCGGCGGCCATCTGGGGCAGCCACTCGTTCTTCTGGTCCTCCGAGCCCCAGCGCCAGATCGCGAACATCGCGAGCGAGCCCTGCACCGAGACGAGGCTGCGGATGCCCGAGTCGCCGGCCTCGAGCTCCATGCACGCCAGGCCGTAGGCGGTCGCGGACGCGCCGGCGCAGCCGTACCCCTCCAGGTGCATGCCGAGCACGCCGAGCTGACCGAGCTCTTGGCCAGCTCGAGCGGGATCGTGCCCTGCTCGAACCAGTCGCCGACATACGGCGTCACCTTGTCGGCGACGAACGCCCGCACCGTGTCGCGGATGTCGCGCTCCTCGTCGGACAGCTGGCGGTCGAGGCCGAGGTAGTCGCGAGGGTTCAGGGCGGGCGGGGCGGACGTGGTCGTGGCCATGGCGGGCGATCTCCTCGGTCGTGTGCGACGGTGGGGGTCGGGCGGGGGGACGTGGGCGGCCGGGCGAGCCGGGGCCGGGCAGGCCGCCCTCGTCCTTCGAGATTCGATTTTCGAAAATCTGCGGTGGAGCGTATCGCATGGCCGCGCCGGGCGGTCGACGAGCGCCCAGGCGCCCGCCGGCAGACGCCACGCGATCACGTGGGCACGACCCGCCGAGGAGGGTGGCGGCGACCTACCCGTTCAGGCGGGCCGGCACCGGAACCTCCACGCCCGGCGCACGCCCCTCACGGAGCGGCCGGCGACGCCGCGCGCGCTCGGCGCCGAGGCACGCCCGGTCACCGAGCGGCCGCCGACGCCGCGCGCGCTCCGGCGCCGGGCACGCCCGCTCACGGGCTCGCCGTCGACGCGGCGGCGACCTCCGGCACGTCGCCGTCGGTCCGCTCCACGCCGGGGGGCGCCGCCGGCGCGGGTCGCGACAGCAGGGTGAGGCCACCGATCGCCGCCAGCAGCGAGGCGAGCGCGATCATCTCCCAGCCGTGCCGGTAGGCCGAGAGCGTCGCGGCCGGTCCGTGCGGGGTGCCGAGCACGGCGACGAGCACGGCGACGCCGATCGCGAGGCCGAGCTGGCGCAGCATGTTGACGACCGCCGAGCCGGTCGCGAACGAGGCCGGCGGCAGCGCGGCGGCGCCGGTCGCGAGGAACGTCGGCATCGTCAGCCCGACGCCGATGCCGGTGAGCAGGATGCCGCCGAGCATGTCCCGCACGTAGTCGGGCTGGATCGTCGCCGCGAGCGCCCACCAGACGGTGCCGGCGGTGAAGGCGATCGCGCCGAGCGCGATCACCCGGCCCGGACCGAAGCGGGCGATCAGGCGGCCGTCGAGCAGGAAGGCGACGAGCGGGACCATGACCGGGCCCGGGCGCGATCGACAGGCCGGTCTGGAGCGCCGACCAGTGCCAGACGTCCTGGGAGTAGAGCACGCGCGAGAGCAGCATCGCGCCGAACGCGATCGAGAACACGAGCGCGATCGCCGACGAGCCGGTGAACGCGCGGACCCGGAACAGCGAACCGTCGATCAGCGGGTTGCGGGCGCGCGCGCAGTGGCGCGCGAACGCGGCCAGCAGGACGGCGCGGCGGCGAGCAGCGACCCGATCGTGGAGGCCGAGCCCCAGCCCCAGTCGCCGCCCTTCACCAGGGCGAACGTGAGCGCGGTCACGCCGGCGGTGACCAGCGCCGCGGCGAACGGGTCGGGCCGACCGACGGCGTGCCCCGGCACCCGCGGGCAGCCGCCGCCAGCCGACGATCAGCGCGAGCGCGCCGACGGGCACGTTGACGAGGAACACCCAGCGCCAGCTGAGCGCCACGAGCAGGCCGCCGACGACCGGGCCGAGCGCGGCGGCGAGGCCGCCGACGGCCGTCCACGCGCGCACCGCGCCGTGGCGGCGCTCGGGCGCCGTGGTGGCGAGCACGAGCGACAGCGAGGCGGGGGTGAGCAGCGCCGCGCCCGCGGCCTGCAGCACCCGGAAGACGACGAGCATCGCGAGACTGCTCGCGGCGCCGCACGCGGCCGAGGCGAGCGTGAACACGAGCACGCCGAGCAGGAAGGCGTGCTCGCGGCGGTGGCTCTCGGCGAGGCGGCCGAACAGCACGAGCAGCGCCGCGTACACGATCGCGTAGCCGTTGAGCACCCAGGAGAGGTCGGCGAGCCCCGGGGTGGTGGAGGTCGCGCCCCATGTCGGGGAGCGCGACGTTGACGATGAACAGGTCGAGGCTCGCGAGCACGACGCCCGCGCAGACGATCACGAGCACGAGCGCCGGCGACGCGTCGGCCCGCGGCGCGGCAGTCGGGTCATGGAGGCTCCGGGCGGGATGAAGGCTGACTGAGGTGAACGACAGCCAGCACCCTATCATGCTGGCTACGGCGTCACTAAGTCAGCTATGCTGGGTCCCATGGAGCACCGATGCGCTCGATCTCGACCCGTTCCTGACCCGCCGCCGGAGGCCCCGCGCCCGACTGCTCGATCGACCGCGCGCTCCAGGTCGTCTCCACGCGCTCGGCGATGCTGCTGATGCGCGAGGTCTTCTACGGCGTCACTCGCTTCGACGAGCTCACCGCGCGCGTCGGGATCTCCGAGCCGGTGGCCGCCGCGCGGCTCAAGGAGCTCGTCGCCGCGGGCCTGCTCGCGCGCGAGCCCTACCGCGAGCCCGGGCAGCGGACCCGTCCGCGTACCGGCTCACCGAGCAGGGCGCCGACCTGCTGCCGGTGCTCGTCGGCCTGTTGCGCTGGGGCGACCGCTGGGCGCCGGCGGAGGGCGGTGGGCCGGTCGAGCTGACCCACGCCGGGTGCGGCGAGCCGGTCCGCGCCGAGCTGCGCTGCGCCGCCGGCCACGAGGTGCACGCGCCGGACATCCACGTCGCGCCGAGCGCGGCGCGCATCCGGGCGCTCGAGAACTGGATCGCCGCCCCGGCCGCGGCCCCGCCCGGTCAGCGCGGTCCGAACATCTCCCGCCGTTGGTGATCACGCCGCTCACCCCGAGCTCGCGCAGGCGCGGAGCCGGGCGGCGTCGTCGACGGTCCACACGAACAGCTCGGCGCCGCGCCCGGCCACCGCCGAGACGAGGCGCTCGGTGACCACGCCCCAGTGCGGCCATGATCGCGTCGGCCTCGCCGGCGTCCAGTGTGCGGGCGACGCACCCGGCAGCACGCGGCGCAGGTAGGCGAGCATGCCGGTAGGCGCCCGGCCGGGTGAGCGGGTGGGCGAGGTAGTCGCGGCGGGCGAGCGGCACCGACAGGCCGAGCGAAAGCTCGGCGCCGCGGCGCAGGACGGCGAGGCTCTCCCGGTGCATCGTCGAGACGAGCGTGCGCTGAGCGATCCCGGCCTCGGCGATCGCGGCCGCCACCTCACGCTCGTAGCCGGTCGCCTTGATGTCGACGTCGAAGCGCACCGACGGTCCGACGAGCGCCACCAGCGCCCGGAGCGCGTCCTCGAACCCGACCGGCACCGACCGTGCGAGGTCGCCGGTGTCGTGGGCGACGACAAGCCGTCCGTGGTGACGGAGCACGTCGAGCTCGACCATGTCCCACGCGGCGCCGCTCAGCCGGGCGGCGAGCGCCTCGAGGCCCGACCGGGTGTTGACGATCGCGTGGCCGACGCGGAGCAGCGGCGGTCGTTCGGCGGTGGAGGCGACCATCCGTCGCAGCGTAGAAGCCCACGCGCCCGCCGCCGCCGGCCACGGCGTAATAGCCTTCCGCGCCCGCCATGTTGTCGATCCTCATGCCCGTCTACAACGAGCGCGAACGGGTCGAGCGCGCGCTCGAGGAGGTGCTCGACACCGTCCTGCCGATGGCGTTCGAGCTGATCGTGATCGACGACGGCTCCACCGACGGCACCCGCGAGCTGCTCCGGGAGCGGGTGCAGCGCGACTCCGAGCGAGCGGGTGCGGCTGGTCGAGCACGACCACAACCAGGGCAAGGGCGCGGCGGTGCGGACGGGCCTGGAGCACGCCCGCGGGGAGTTCACCTGCGTGCTCGACGCCGACCTGGAGTACGACCCCGAGGATCTCGCCGGCTCATCGCGCCGCTGCTCGACGGATCGGTGAACGCCTGCTTCGGCGTGCGCGCGTTCGACGGCTACACGAGCCACTCGTTCCTGTTCGTGTCGGCAACAAGGGCGTGACCCTCATCTGCAACATCCTCTTCAACGTCTACCTGCGCGACATCATGACCTGCCAGAAGATGCTGCGGACCGACCTGTTCCGGTCCCTCGACCTGCGTGCGAACGGGTTCACGATCGAGCCGGAGATCGCCGCGCGGCTGATCCAGCGTCGTGAGCGCATCTACGAGCTCCCGTGCGGTACCGCGCGCAGCGACGGCGAGGGCAAGAAGCTGACCGCGCGCGACGGGTTCCGGGTGGTCGGCATGCTGCTGCGCTGCCGGCTCGGGATGCACTGACGGCGGCCGCTGCGGCCCCGAGGCGAGGCGATGCGCGACTACTACGAGGAGCTGTGGCGGGAGCTGCCCGATCCGCTGCGACCGCCCGACCGCGCGCTGCGCATCGCGTTCATGCGCGCGCACGTCCGCGCCGGCGAGCGGGTGCTCGACCTCGGCTCGCGGCGACGGCTGGATGTGCGGCGAGCTCTCGGCGCTCGGGACCGTCCCGCTCGGGGTCGAGATCGCGCCCGCCGCCGTGGAGCGAGCCCGCCGCCACCATCCCGAGATCGACTTCCGCCTCGCCGAGATCGACGGGGAGCTGCCGCTCGACGACACCGCGGTCGACGTCGTGTGGGCGAGCGAGGTGATCGAGCACGTGGCCGACACCGCGCGCTGGCTGTCGGAGGTCCGCCGCGTCCTGCGCCCGCGCGGGCGGCTGCTGGTCACGACGCCGAACCACTCCCGGCTGCGGCTGCTGGTCGCGGGGATCGAGCCGTACTCACCGCCGCTCGGCGACCACTTGCACCTCTACAGCGCGCGATCGCTGCGGGGCGTGCTCACCGACGTGGACTTCACCGCGATCGAGATCAGTGGCGCCGGCGGGCCGCCGCTCGGACGGCGGATGCTGTTGGCGAGCGCGAAGCGATAGATCTACCGCGAACTCTCCATCGCTTGGGCCGTCGCTGCGACCCCGTTGTTGTCGTTGGCGAGCTGGTTGCCGGTGTTGTTGAGCTGCCGCTCCGGAGCGCGGCCATGCCGGCCCCATGACCGTCATGGAGCTGGAGGTCGAGAATCGCAAGCGCCTCCCAGGCGTACGGGCTGTCCGGTTGCGCGTGGACAGCGGCGCGCAACTGCGCGAGCGCCGCTGCGCGCTGCGGCGGACGCTCGGTCATGTACAGCGAGGAGAGCGTCTGGCGGGCCAGCAGCGAGTACGGCTCGGCGCTCACCGCTCCCCGGGCCGCGGCGAGGCTGCCCGTGTTCTCGGCGTTGTTCAGGAGCTGGGCGGATTGCAGCGGGCGCCAGACCATCCAGCAGCCGAGGATTCCGACGATGACGAGCGCCGCGATGCCCACGAACAGACCGGGCCGATCGAACGGCCCCGGGCCGGCGGCCGGCGCCGCCGGTGGGGCGGCGTCGACCGCCACCGGGCCGTCGCGCCCGACCGCGGACGGCCCGCGGCCGGCCAGCGCCCCCGCGGCGAGGAGCGCGGGCACCGTCAGTCCGGTGAAGAACCACGTCCAGTCGAGCGTGCCCTGCACGCCGAACGCGATGACCAGGAGCGCGAGCGTGATCAAGCCGATCCGCTCGTCGGCCAGCGACGGGTCCAGCGCGCTCCAGCCCCGCCCGACCGCGAGCGTCCGGGCGGTCGCCCGCAGCCACGCCACGAGCAGCGCCGCGGTGAGGGCGAGCCCGAGCACGCCGAGGTCGGCGTAGGTCTGGAACACGTAGCTGTGGGCCTCGAAGACCGGCTCGACGCTCGTCGGATCGAGCAGGCGAGCGGTCGAGTAGCCGAGCTCGCCGACGCCCCGCAGCGGCTGCCGGTCCCCGACGAACAGCGCCTGGTGCCAGTAGAGCGGGCGGCTGGAGCCGAACTGGAAGACGCGTGACGCGCTTGCGGCCGAGACCGATGCGTTGGGGTTGGTGAGCGTATGCCACCCGTGGCCAATCTCCCCGAACAGGCCGCGCGAGGATGTTGCCAGGGCGCCGATCCCCCCGATCACCCCGACCATCAGCAGCGCGAGCATCAGGTTGCCGGCCCTACGGCGCGTCTCCGGGGTGAGAGACGTGCGGTCCATCGCCTCGGTGACCGCGATGCCGGCGACGAGCATCAGCACGAGGACGACCGCGATCACGATCCCGAACGTGTGTCCGGCCGCGTCCTGTGCGGCCGACGCCACGCTGTCGTGGCTGAGTGCATGATGCGCGAGCATCCACGCCGAGATGACGGCGGCGCCCGCAGCCGCGGGGAGGAGCACGGCGACCGCACGCAGTCGCAGCGGCACGACGATGAGCCACAGCCCGAGCGCGACGACCGCGGCGAGGTCGGCCGAGCGCGAGTAGGAGAGAAGGAGCACCGAGAGGACCAGCGTGAGCGCGGGCACGGCGAGCGCCGCCATGCGCCGTCCGGCCTCGCGGCGGGTTCCCAGCCACAGACAGCCCGGCAGGCCCATCGCCGCGCACAGCGCGATCGCGTTCCAGTAGCCGAACGGCGCCTGCAGGCGACCGATCTGATTGCCCGAGGCCAGCGTCGCCGGGAACACCTTGACGAGCAGTGACCAGGCGCAGAGGGCGACCGCCCAGAGCACCAAAGCGCCCACGAGCGTGGCCCAGCGTCCGGCGAGCGGGCGCGCCGAGCGCGACCGCGCCGACGAGCACCGCGGAGTAGGCGAGTGTCTGCGAGGCGCCGATCCACGACGTATCGGGTGCGACCGACCAGGCGATCGACGCGCCCTGCAGCGCGAGCGTCGCGACCATCAGTCCGGCAGTCGCCCACCCGAAGCGGGGAACGCTGGGCCGACGGCGGATCAGGCCTGTGGCGATTGCGCCGATGCCGAGGATGGTGAGCGCGATCTCCGTCCAGGTGATGCCCGGTGTGGCAGTGTTCTGGTCGACCTCGCCACCGGTGAACGTGACCGCCACCAAGCAGACGGCGAGTCCGAGGGTCGGTCCCGCGCGGCGGAATAAGTTCGAGCCGGACGCGGAGGAGGGCGTCGCGTTGGCGGTCCCCGGGCGCTCGGGCGCGTCGGTGACGGCTGACACGCCCCCGGAGATTACCAGCAGGCGGGACCGGCGCCGCTCGGTCACGCCCGTCTCGCGATCAGCATCAGGGTATGGCCGAACGCGGCCGCCCGCGGGCGGGATCCGATGGCGTCGACGGCGCTCGCGGCGCGCTGGAGTGCGACCGGCAGCCGCCGCCAGGCGAAGGTGACCGCGTGCAGCTCCGGCACCAGGCCTGCTGCCCGCGCCTCGGCGCACAGGCGGCGCGGCGAGAGCGGCACGTCGTCCGGGGTGCCGTGCACGGGCTCGCCGAGGCCAAGGTGGTTGGCGAGCGCCAGGCCGGACCCCACCGGGTGCCACAGTCCCGGCTCGATCGCCACCAGCGCACCTCCGGGCACGAGCAGCCGAGCCGCCTCCGCGAACGCGGGCGCGAGCGGTCCCTGGAAGACGAGGTGGTGCAGCACGAGCCGATAGAGAGACGATGTCGAACGACTCGCCGGGCAGCGCCAGTTGCCCGGCGTAGCCGTGCAGGACCTCATCGGCCCGTCCGCTCTCGGTGAGCCCCCCGACCTTCCCGGGATCGGAGTCGACGGCGACGATCTCGAAGGCGGGCGCGGGGAACAGATGCCGCCCCGGGTGCCAGCCCGCGCCGACCGACAGCACGCGGCCGCCGGAGAGCGGCAGGTGGCGGCGGAGGATCGCCTGCTCGCGCCGTTCGAGCAGCCGGTAGTGGTGATCGAGCGCCGCCTCCGAGGAGAGGCGATCGAGCAGGTTGTCGGGGTCGTAGGGCTCGGAGACGGGGCTCATCTCGCACCTGCCGCGGCGCGCAGCGCGCCGGCGACGCCCCCTGCGCACGCATCCCACGTGAAGCGCGCGGCGAACTCACGCGCCGCGCTGCCCATCCTCGCGCGCCGTGCGGATCGATCAACTCGGCGACCGCGCCGGCGAAGGCGTCGGGCGTGGGCTCGGCGAGCAGGCCGCTCTCGCCGTCGCGCAGCGCCTCGGCGGTCGCCGTGCCACGGGCGGCGACCGCCGGCAGCCCGCGCGACTGCGCCTCGGCGACGACCAGGCCGAACCCCTCGATCGTCGAGCCGAACAGCAGCAGCTGCGCGCCGTCGTAGAGCGCCCACTTGCGGGCGTCGCTCACCCGTCCGAGGAAGCGCACCCGGTCACTCACGCCGAGCGTGTGCGCAATCTCCTGGAGCGCGACGCGCGCCGGCCCCTCGCCGGCAAGCACGAGCGAGCCCGGATGTCCGGTGCGGGTGAGCTGCGGCGAGCGTCCGCACCGCGAGCTCCGGCCGCTTGCGGTCCTCCAGGCGCCCGAGGTACAGCAGCCGCAGCCCGTCGCCCGGCCACGTGCCCGGCGGCTCGGGGTCGGCGCCGTCGGGACCGTCGACCCCGTTGTAGGCGACGGTGATCCGCGCCGAGTCGACGCCCGCCCGCACGAGCTCTGCGCGCGCGTGCTCGGAGACCGCGAGCACCATGTCCGCGCGGCGCAGGATCCAGGCCTCGAGGCGGCGCCAGCGTGGCTCGAAGTGGTGGTGGTGGATCGCCACCGGTGCCCGGCGCCGCCCGCAGAGCGCCCGGACGGCGAGCAATGAGGGCCCGGTGTAGCGCACCGACGGCGCGCGCAACACGTCGACGCGGCGGCCGAGCACGAGCGCGAGCGTCCAGGGCACGAACAACAGCGGCGCCCATGTCCAGTGCAGGCATGCCGGGCCGCGGCAGCACGACCGCTCGCACCCCCGGCGCCGGCTCGAGGCCATGGTCTGCCGGCATCCCGATCAGGACCTGCACGCCATGTGCCGGGCAGCCGGCGGACGAGCTCGCGCTCGTACAGCTCGCCGCCGATGTCGGTCCCCCGGGCGAGCGGCGTAGACGCTCGGTCCGCCGGCGGTCAGCGGCCGGCTCATCGCCACCGGCGGTGCTCGGCGACCACCTGCTGGGCCGCGCCGGCCGGCGTGTAGTCGCGCCGGACAGGAACCGCCGCGCCTCGTCGCGCGCGTCCTGGAACGCGTAGGCGCTCGCCACCCGGCGCAGCGCGTGCGCGATCGGCACGGCGTCGATCACGCCCTCGCGCCAGCCGCGCGCGTGGGCCAGCGCCGACCAGTGCAGCTCCAGGCCCCAGCCGAACCGCAGCTCCGGGAACGGCAGCAGCGTCTGGAAGGTCCGGGCGTGGAACGCGGTCACCGGCCCGATCTCGACGAAGCGCGTCTCGTGCGCGACCCGTCCCGGCCGCCGGCGGGTCACCCGCCACGCGGCGTGCGAGCGGCGGCGGTGGGCCGGCTGGGCGAGCGCGAGGTCGAAGCGCTCGGCCAGGAACAGGAACACGTCGAGGAAGCCACGGGGCAGCGCGACGTCGTCGTCGATCACGAGCAGCCAGTCATGGCCGGCGGCGGGGTGCTCGCGCAGGAGCGCGTTGAGGTTCTCGAACTTCCCGGCGCCGTCGACGCCTGGGACGACCGTCACCTCATGGTGGGAGCGGGCGAGCTCCCGCCGGCGTCGGCCGAGTAGGTTCTGCGTCGGTGCGCTCGATCGCGAGCACGAGCACGCGGCGGCGCGGCAGCGAGCGCGCGGAGGCGCGCAGCCGCCAGGGCTCCGCGCGGACAAGCGCGATCAGGTCGCCGAGCGCGTCGCCCACCATTGCGCGGGCGGTCGCGCGGATCCCCGACACCTCGCCGCTCTCGCCCGACAGGAAGTCGTCAGCGCCGACGTCGGCGACGGCGCCGGGCTCAGCGAGCGCCTCGCGCACGCGGCCGGCGGCGTGGGCCCCGACCGCGACCATGTTGGGGCAGCGCCAGCGGATGGCGTGGGCCGCGCAACCGGCGAGCACGCGCAGCTCGGTCCGCAGGGTGGGGGCGGCGCCCTTCAGCGTGTCGTAGCGGCGGGCGGTGCGCCCGAGCGCGTAGCCGCTGCGGGCCAGCGCCCGAAGCCGCGCGTCGGGGCCGGCGCGCCGGTGCTCGATCCCGGCGCGCGGCCAGATAGCGGACGCGACCGCCGAGCGCCGCGTGGCGCCGCTCCCAGTCCTCCTCTTCGCCGCGGCCGCGGATCGTCTCGTCGAACGGTCCGACCCGTTGCAGCGCGCGGCGGCGGATCGCCATGTTCGCCGACCAGACGAGCTCCACGTCACGGTCGGCCGGGCCGTGGTCGAGGGTCGTGATCGGGCGCCCTCGCGCCCGCACGAGTGCGGCCCGCCCTCGATCCGGGCGGTGATCGGGCCGCCGAACACGTCGACGTCGTGTGCCGCGGCGGCGCCGTCGAGCAGCGCCCGAGCCAGCGTCGCGCCTGCGATGTCGTCGTCGATGAACACGACCGGGTCCCCGCTGGTCGCCGCCACGCCGGCGTTGCGCGCGCCGTTGGCTCCCCGGCCGCCGCCGGGGCGAGCACCGGGACCGCGTGGCGCGGCCGCGACCCGGGCGGTCGCCGCGTCGGCGCCGTCGTCGACGACGAGCAGCTCGGCGCCTGCGCCGGCGCGCCTTGGAGCGACCGACGCCAGCGTCACGTCGAGGTAGTCCGGGCGCCCGCGGGTCGGGATGATGATCGTTGCGGCCATGGACGGCGCCCGGCGGTCTGACCGGCGAATGCGAGGGGAGGGTTCAGCGCCGGGTGCCGGCGCCGCCCAGGCGGTGGGCGAGCACCTGGCGCGCAAGCGCGAGCACGAAGCGCGGGTTGTAGCGCAGGTAGCGCCGCCACAGCCGCCGGGGCTCCTGGACGAGCCGATAGGCCCACTCGAGGCCGATCTTCTGCAGCGCCGGCGGTGCCTGGGGACGAGGCCGGCATGGAAGTCGAACGCCGCGCCGACGCCGATCAGGACCGGTGCGTCGAGCCGCTCGCGCATCGCGGCCATCCACTTCTCCTGCTTGGGCACCCCGATTCCGACCCACACGACGTCCGCGTCGGTGGCTTTGATCTCCCCGGCGACCGGCGACCTGCTCGTCGGCGGTCAGCGGGCGGTGGGGCGGGGAGTAGCCGCCGACGATGCGAACGCCCGGGTAACGCGTGCGCAGGTTGAGCGCGAGCTGCACGAGCGCGCCCTGGTTACGCCCGCCGTAGAGGTAGAAGCGCTGGCCATTCTCGGAGGCCCGCGCACAGGCCCGCGCCATCAGCTCCGGGCCGTAGACGCGATCGCGCAGCGAATGACCGAACATGTTGAGCGCCCACACGAGCGGCATGCCGTCGGGAACGTTGAACGTCGAGGCCGCCAGGGCGTGCCGCAGCTCCGCGTCCTCCTGCGCCGCCATCACGGTGTGCACGTTGAGACGCACACGTAGCCGCGCTCGCCGGCGGCGACGACGTCATCGATCCAGTCGAGCGTCCGCTCGTAGTCGGTGACCGCGACCGGAATCCCGAGCACCTGGCCGCTCGAGGGAACGGACACCCCCGCGGGAGCGGGGATCGTCGCGAGGTGGGAGAGATCGTGGATGCTCACGCTGCTACAAACCGGGCTCACCCGCAGAAGTTACGCAATCTGCAGCAAAAAAACTCGCTCCTGCCCGCGAGGAGGGCGGGTGGCGACCCCCAGCGCCGCCGTCTCCGGCAGCCGCTTGACTGTCACGTTATCCATGTTCCCCTTCTCGAACCGGCTGAGGTCCCTGCCCGGCGCCGTTTTCGCCGGCGATCGGCGGGTGTGGGCCGCGGCCTCGGCGCTCGGCGTGCCGCTCATGGTCGTGGTGCTCGTCTGGTGCCTGATTCCGCGGCCCTATTACACGGGCACGGACAGCGTCAACGCGGTCACGCTCAGCTCGCCGATCGACCGGCATGTCCGGGCGTGCGTCTCCGGGCTGCAGATCCCGGCGGGCACTCGGCGGCTGCAGCTCCCGCTGACCAGCGGCCAATCACGCTCGCCTCGGATCATCGCGACCGTCCGGGCCGCGGGGACGGTCACGCGCACCCGCATCGAGCGGCCGCTCCGGGTCGGCATCGCGCGCCGGGTCGAGCTCGCGCTTCCGGCGATCCGGCACACCGTGCCCGCGTCGCTCTGCCTGCGCTCGGAGCGAGGCGCGTTCGCGATCGCCTCGAGCGAGTCGACCGAGGGGTACGGGCAGATCACGATCGGCCGCACGGCGACCAACTATCGCGCGGCCGTCTGGTACCTGCCGAAAGCGGGACCGCGGGTGAGCTACCTCGGCGACTCGGGCGCATGAGCGACCGTGCGGCGCTGTTCGCGCCCGGGT
>CAVPBY010000034.1:0-18348 GCA_963702225.1 uncultured Solirubrobacteraceae bacterium
CCCGGCTACATACTTGCCCGTCCGCCGGCGATGCTGCTGCCGCTCGTCACCGCGGGCTTCGGCCTCGGCGCCGGGATCTCGATCGTCGGCCTGCTCACGCACGTGCTCAACACGGCGACGTTCACCAACGAGCTCGCGCTGCTCATCGGGCTCGGCGTCGGCGTCGACTACGCGCTGTTCATCGTCACCCGCTATCGCCAGGCGCTGCTGCGCGGCTCCGACCGCCTCGACGCGGTCGTGGAGGCGATCGACACCTCCGGCCGGGCGGTCCTGTTCGCCGGGATCACCGTCTGCATCGCGATGCTCGGCATGTTCGCGCTCGGGATCAGCTTCTTCTACGGCATCGCGGTGGCCGCGTCGGTCACCGTGGCCCTCACGGTCGCCTCCGCGCTCACGGTCCTCCCGGCGCTGCTCAACCTGCGGTTGCCGAAGTTCCTGGGCGGCCGCGTGGGCGCGATCGTCCCCCGCCGGCGCGAGCGCCGCGCGATCCGCGCCGGCGAGCGCACGACCAGCGACGAGTCGCCGCTGTGGGCGCGCTGGTCGCGAGTGCTCGGTCGTTCGCCGGTCGTGTTCGCGGCGCTCGCGACGATCGTGATGGTGGTGATCATGGCGCCGTTCTTCCACATGCGGCTCGGGTCCGCCGACGCGGGCACCGACCCGACGGGGACGACGACGCGAGCCGCCTACGCGCTGCTCGCCAAGGGCTACGGGCCGGGCTACAACGGCCCGCTGGAGCTCGTCGCGAAGGTCGATTCGCGCGCGCAGCTGACCGCGTTCGGTCGCGCCCAGGCCGCCGTCGCCAAGGACCCGGACGTCGTCGCCTCCACCCCGGTCGTGTTCCACCGCGGCACCGGCGGCCGGCCGTCGGTGGCGGTCGCCGACGTCTACCCCAAGGGATCGCCGCAGGCCGCCTCGACCGCGGCGCTGCTCGAGCGGATCCGCTCGACCACGATCCCGCGGGCGACGCGCGGCTCCGGCGTGCGCGTGCTCGTGGGCGGCACCACGGCGATCTTCGTCGACTTCAGCCACGTGCTGTCGGCCAAGCTGCCGCTGTTCATCGGCATCGTGGTCGCGCTCTCGTTCGTGCTGCTGATGGCGGTGTTCCGGTCACTGCTCATCCCGCTCACGGCGGCGGTGATGAACCTGCTCTCGGCGGGCGCGGCGTTCGGCGTGCTCACCGCCGTCTTTCAGAACGGCTGGGGCAACCACCTGATCGGCCTCGGCACGACCGGCCCGATCGAGGCGTTCGTCCCGGAGCTGCTGTTCCCGATCCTGTTCGGCCTCTCGATGGACTACGAGGTGTTCCTGATCAGCCGCATCTACGAGGAGTGGCACCGCCGCGGCAACACCCACGAGGCGGTCGCGCACGGGCTGGCGGCGACCGCCCGGACGATCACCGCGGCCGCGGCGATCATGTTCCTCGTGTTCGCCTCGTTCACGCTCGGCGGCGAGTGGGTGATCGACATGTTCGGCATCGGGCTGGCCGCCGCAGTCCTCCTCGACGCGCTGATCGTCCGCTCGGTGCTCGTGCCGGCGCTCACGATGGTCCTCGGCGAGCGCACGTGGTGGATCCCGGACTGGCTGTCGCGCCTGCTGCCCCACTTCAATGTCGAGGGGCAGGGCGCCGCTCAGGAGAGGAAGGCGGCGAGCGCCGCGGCGGTCTCCGCCGGCTGATCCTCGGGGATGAAGTGGGAGGCGTCGAGCGCCTGCCCGCTCAGCAGCGAGGGGTCGCGCACCCAGTCGCGCCAGATGGCGAGGACGTCGTCGTAGAACCGCGGCAGCGCGCCGCCGGCCCCCCAGAGCACGAGCAGCGGGCACTCGATCCGCCGGCCGGCGGCGCGGTCTGACGCGTCGAGCTGGCGGTCGATCGTCGCCCCGGCCCGGTAGTCCTCGCACATCGCCCGCACGCTCTGGGGGTTGTCGATCCGGTCCAGGTAATCGTCGACGAGCTCGATCGGATAGCCCGGATGGCCGCGGCGGACCTGCTCGAAATGGTGGGCGAAGAACGTCTCGGGCGGTGCGGCGAGCAGCATCTCCTCCGCCTGGGGCGCCGGCCGCGCGAGGAACGCCCAGTGCCAGTACTCGACCGCGAAACGCTCGCCGGCGCGCTCCCAGACCTCGACGGTCGGCACGATGTCGAGCACCGCCAGGCGCGTCACCACCTCGGGCACGTCGAGCGCCATCCGGTAGCCGACGCGGCCGCCGCGGTCGTGGCCGGCCACCGCAAAGCGCTCGTGGCCGAGGGTGGCCATCACCTGGACGAGATCGCGCGCGAGCGTGCGCTTGGCGTGCGGCAGGTGGTCCTCGGCGGGCTCGGGGTGCCCGGAGTCGCCGTACCCGGGCAGGTCGCACACGACGACGCTGAAGCGCTCGGCGAGCAGCGGCGCGGCCCCATGCCACATCAGGTGGGTCTCGGGGAAGCCGTGCAGCAGCAGCAGCGGCGGCCCCTCGCCCGCGGTGACCGCGTGGACGGTCCCACGATCGGTCATCACTGCGCGGTGCTCGAACCCCTCGTACACGCTCGCGGCCGAACGGTAGCCGGTTCCGGAGGCCCAGATCGGTACATCGGTACCAATCCGATCGGTACGTTTGTACCATCAGCGGAGATGGCGAGCTCCCCGTCGACACCCACCCGCCGCCCGGCCGGCTCCCGGCACTCGACCCGCACCCGCCCGCGGGGGCAGGCGCGACGTACCGCGCTGCTCGAGGCGACGCTCGAGCTGCTCGCCGCGCAGGGCGCCGACGCGCTCACCCACCGCCGCGTCGCGGCTCACGCCGGGTTGCCGCTCGCCTCCACCACCTACTGGTTCGAGTCCAAGGAGCAGCTCCTCACCGAGGCGCTGCGCTACGCCGCCGAGCGCGACGCGGCGCGGCTGCGGGCCGCCACCGACGCGCTCCTCGCCCGTTGCGAGAAGACCTCCACGGTGCCGAGCGCCGCGGAGATCGTCGCCGTCGTGCTCGACCCGTGCCTCGAGCCCGCCGCGCCTGAACCCGATCCGCACGGCGCCGAGCGCGGCGCGCTGCTGGCGACATACACGCTGATGCTGGAGGCCGCCCGGCGCCCCGCGCTGCAGACGCTGTCACGCGAATGGACCGACGCGTACCGCGCGACCGTCGGCGAGCTGCTGCGCCGCGCCGGCTCGCCGCGCGCCGGCGACGACGCGCGCCTGCTGATGGCGGCCTGCGACGGCCTGCTGATCGACCGCCTCGCGACCGGGACCGAGGACGAGCTCGACCCGCGCGCCGAGCTCGAGCGGCTCACCGTCGCGCTGACCGCGGCCGGAGGCGCGCGATGAGCCGGCTGCGCCGCCTCCCCTCACATGACTCCCTCGCGCCGCTGATCCGGACGATCCGCACACTGCTGCTGTTCGAGTCGATGATGTACTCCGCGCTCACGCCGGTGCTCCCGCACTACGCGCGCGTGCTGCACGCGGGCAAGCCGGCGCTGGGCATCCTCGTCGCCGGCTACCCGGCCGGGCTCATCCCCGGCGCGCTCCTCGGCGGCTGGCTCGCCGCCCGGCAGGGCGTGCGCCGGACGACGATCGCCGGGCTGGTCGGCTTCGGCATCGCGATCGCGGGCTTCGGCCTGGCCTCGCAGATCGTCGCGCTCGATCTGCTGCGCGTCGCCCAGGGCGCGTTCTGCGGCCTGATCTGGGGCGGCGGGCTCACCTGGCTGATCGCCGCCGTGCCGGTGGCCCGCCGCGGCGCGGCGATCGGCGGCGCGATCGGCGCGGCGACGTTCGGCACGCTGCTCGGGCCGGTGCTCGGCACGCTCGCCGAGGCGATCGGGCCCGGGATCGCGTTCTGCGCGACCGGCGCGGTGTCGCTCGCACTCGCCGCGTGGGCGGCGTCCCACTCCGAGCCCGCCCGCACCGGCCAGGGGAGCGGGGACCGCCCCGCGCGCCCGATCGCCGCCCAGCTGCGCGCCGCGATGGCCGCCGGCGGCTTCTCGATGGGCACCTGGCTGATCATGCTCGACGCGATCTTCTTCGGCGCCGCCGGCGTGCTGCTGCCGCTGCGGATGGCGCATCTCTCGATCCCCGGCTGGGCGATCGGCGCGACGTTCGTCGCCGCCTCGGCGCTGTCGACCGCGCTGTCGCCGCTGATCGGCCGCGGCGTCGACCGCCACGGCGCGGTGCGGACGATGACGACCGGGCTGCTGATCGGCGTCCCGCTGGTGGCGGTGATGATGCTGCCGCACAACCCCGCCGTGCTCGTCCCGCTCGCCGTCATCGCGCTCGGCGGTCCGATGACCGCCGCCGCGATCCCCGCGGTGTCGCTCATGACCGGGGCGACCGAGCGCGCCGACGTGACCCTGATCATCGCCACCACGAGCGTCAACCTCGCCTATGCGATCGGCGAGACGATCGGGTCCCCGGTCGCCGCCACGCTGTCGACGCTCGCCGGCGACCTCGTGCCGCTGCTGCTGATCGCGGCGCTGATGGCGCTCACGCTCGTCGTCGCCCGCCGCGGCGGTGAGACCCTCGAGCCGCCGGCGCCGTCCGAACCCGGGTCGCCCTGCCCGGGGGAGCGCCGCTCCGTCCGCACCGCGGGCGAGGCCGAGCGCCGGAACGAGCTGTCGCGCCGCTGACGTTCCGCGGGCCCCGAGCGGCCGTGCGTCCAGATTCCGGACGGCTGCTCACCGATGAACCACCGGAGCCGATAACACGCGCTATGACCACCGTCGCGCCGGACATCCCCGCGTCCGAAGCCCCCGGCGAGCGCTCCAAGGCTCACCGCGAAGCACGCGCGCGCGCGTTCGCCTACGTGCTCGCGCTGCAGACGGTCGATGGTCCGGGCCGCGAGGTGGTCGACGAGATCGTCGACGCGGGCGAGGTCAACGGCTGGCCCGACGTCGTCCGGCTCGGCCTGTTTCTCGACGTCATCTGCACGCGCCACCGGGACAGGAGCCCCGCGACCGAGTGCGGGGAGCGACTGCTCGAGCGGGCCGGGCTCGACGGCGACCCCGTGATGAGCGCGCTCGCGCTCGCCGTGCGCGCCGAGGATCGCGCCCTGCGGGCGCCGGTGGAGGCCGACCGCGACCTCGCGCGCGCCGTCGTCATGCTCGAGGGCCATGAGGGACCGTCCACCGAGGCGGTGAGCGCCCACATCCAATGCTGCGTGTCGGCCGACAGCCGCGACCTGTGGGAGCTGCAGCTGCGCCACTACGACGCCGCCGAGCGCTGCATCGATCCCGACGAGGGCGCCGACGGCCGCCTCGCCGTCCTGCTCTACAACCGCGCCGAGCTCCAGCTCCACTGGGTGGCGGCGCTGCGCGAGCTCGGCGACGAGCACGAGATGCGCGAGCGCGCCGCGCTCGCCCGCGAGGCCCTGGACAAGGCCGACGACCCGGTGATGCCGGCGGCCTGGCGGGAGGATCTAACGATCTTCCGTGACCTGCTCGACGCGATGTCACCCCCCGAGGGAGGCGCGCCCCGTGCACGCGGGCCGCCGAGGGCGAGTTCCGGGGCTACGTCCATCTCACCCGCGCGCTGCGCGCGACCGATGTCGCGCAGGCACGCGCCCACTGCGACCGCGCGATCGCGACGATCGACCCCGGACCCTGCAACCGGATCTACCTGTTCTCGCTCGCGCTCGCCGCCGAGCTCGAGGCGACGTACCGCGGCGACGGGAGCGCAGGGCTGCGCTGGGGCCGGGAGCTCGTCCGGCGCCGCTGGGATCAGCGGCTCGCCTCGCTGGCCTCGATGGAGTCGCTGATCGAGGTCGAACGGAGGGCCGCCGAGCACGCCGAGCTGCAGCAGCACGCCTACGTCGACGACCTCACCGGCCTCGCCAACCGCCGCGCGCTCTCGCGCTTCCGGCAGGGCCTGCTCGCCCGCGGCGCGCAGACGGTCGCCGTCGCGCTCGTCGACCTCGACCGCTTCAAGCTGGTCAACGACGGCCACGGGCACGCGGTCGGCGACGCGGTCCTGCAGCGGATGGCCGGCCTGCTGCGCGCCGGCGTCCGGGAGCAGGACCTGGTCGCGCGCCTCGGCGGGGACGAGTTCCTGCTGCTGCTCACGATGTCCGACCGGGGGACGGCCCGCCGCCGCTGCGAGGCGATCAAGGACGCGATCGCCGTCTGCCCGTGGGAGGAGATCTCAGTCGGCCTCGACATCACGGCGAGCTTCGGCGTCGCCGTCGGGGCGGTCGAGCGGTTCGACGACCTGTGCGCCGCCGCCGACGCCGCCCTCTACCGCGCCAAGGAAGCCGGGCGCGACCGGCTCGCCGACTGACCGCCCGTCGCCGGCGCCGAGCGGCTCCTCGGTGACGTCGCGGGCGACGAGCGCCGCGTAGTGCCCGCGGCGCTCCATCAGCTGCTCGTGGGTGCCGCGCTCGACGATCCGCCCGCCGCTGAGCACGACGATCTGCTCGGCGTCGCGCACCGTCGACAGGCGATGGGCGATCGTGATCGTCGTGCGCCCCTGGGCGAGGCGCTCGAGCTCGGCCTGGATCGCGAACTCGGTCTGGGTGTCGAGCGCGCTCGTCGCCTCGTCGAGCACGAGCACCGGCGGGTTGCGCAGCACCGTGCGGGCGATCGCCATGCGCTGGCGCTCGCCGCCGGAGAAGCGATAGCCGCGCTCGCCGACGACGGTGTCGTAGCCGTCGGGCAGCGACACGATCAGGTCGTGGATCCGCGCCGTCCGGGCCGCCGCCTCGATCTCTGAGTCGCTCGCCTCCGGGCACGCGAAGCGCAGGTTCTCCCGCACCGAGGCGTGGAACAGATACGTCTCCTGGGAGACGACGCCGACCGTCGCGGCGAGCGACTGCAGCGACAGCTCGCGGATGTCGACGCCGTCGATCGAGACCGCGCCCTCCTGCGGGTCGTAGAGCCGCGCGACCAGGTAGCCGAGCGTCGTCTTGCCCGAGCCGGTCTCGCCGACGACCGCGGTGCGGGTGCCCGCCGGGATCTCCAGCGAGATGTCGCGCAGCGTCCACGGCGGCTGCTCGGCGCCATCCGGCAGCGCCGCCGCCGAGTAGCGGAACGAGACGTCGGACAGGCGCACCTCGCCCAGCACCTCGTCGGCGCGCAGCGTCACCGGATGGGCGGCCTGCACGATGTCGATCGGCAGGTCGAGATACTCGAAGATGCGATCGAACAGCGCCAGCGACGCCTCGATGTCGGCCTGCACGCCGAGCAGCGAGTTGATCGGGAACAGCAGGCGCGTCTGCAGCGTCGTGAACGCGACGACGGTGCCGATCGGCACGTGGCCGATGAAGCTCTGGCCCGCGAGCCAGTAGATGACCGCGGGCTGCACGGCGAAGATGAACTGGATCGTGCCCATCATCCAGCGCCCGGTCATGCGGCTGCGGACCTCGGTGTCGGCGATCGTGCGCGACTCGCCGGTGAAGCGGTCGGCGAGGTCGTCGCCGCGGCCCATCGTCTTGCCGAGCAGGATCCCCGATACCGACAGCGACTCCGATACGAGCGCGGACAGGTCGGCGAGCTGCTTCTGCTGGGTGAGCGTGATCGAGCGCCGCAGCTTGCCGATGCGCCGCGTCCCCCACACCGACGGCGGCACGAACACGAGCGAGAACAGCGCGAGGCGGACGTCGAGCAGGCACATCGCCACCAGCGCCGCGATCACCGTCGTCGCGTTGGCGGCGATCGACGTCGCCGTCGTCGTCACGACCGCGTCGAGGCCGCCGATGTCGTTGGCGATCCGCGACTGCACCTCGCCCGTGCGGGTGCGCGTGAAGAACGCCAGCGACATCTTCTGCAGGTGGCGGTACACCGACGCGCGCAGGTCGTGCATGACGCGCTGGCCGACGACGTTGGACAGATAGGTCTGCCACACGCTCGTCGCGTTGGAGGCGAGCGCGACCCCGATCATGCCGAGCGTCGCCCAGCCGAGCACCGACGCGTCGCGGCCGATCAGGCCCTGGTCGACGGCGTCGCGCAGCAGGAACGGGTTGAGCATCGACACGCCCGCCGAGGCGATGATCATCACGAGCACGACCGTGAGCCGGACGCGGTAGGGAACGAACAGCGCGAGGATCCGCCGGCGCTCGCGCGGGCGCGAGGCATCCATCATCGACGGTCCCCTGGGGCCGCCTCCGCGCATCGATCGCATCGCTCCGGTGCCGGGGGTCCCGGCCGCCGCCGAGACGCCCGTCGAGTGAGATCCGCCGCTGCTCATCGCGTTGATGATGGCGCACGCGCGGATGCACTCGGCTCGGCGGCCACGCCGAGCCGCTGCGCGCACCACTCGACGGTCGTGCCCTGCACGACGGTCGAGACGAGCACCGCGAAGAACACGAGGTCGAAGAAGCGGACGCTGCCGCGGACCCCGGCGAGCACCGGCAGCGTCGCCAGCACCACCGGCACCCCGCCCCGCAGCCCCGCCCAGGCGACGAGCGCGCGCTCGCGCCCGGAGAGGTGGCCGCGGACGGTCGCCGCCCAGGTGGCCAGCGGCCGCGCGGCGAGCAGGGCGCCGGCGACGAAGATCAGGTGGGCGTGGTTGATCATCCGTCACCGTGACCTTCGCAGGTGCGGGTGCATTACCCTCGCTGGCCATGAACGACGACTGGCGCGTGCGCGTCGACCTCCACGACGACGGATTCGCCCACCTGCTCGGCCGCTCGCTGCAGGCGGAGGAGCTCCAGAGCGATCTGCGGCGCTCGTTCGCCGACCGGGTCGTGATCTCGGTCGACGGCGGCGAGATGTTCCTGTACGCGGCCGACCGTGCGCAGGCCGAGGCCGCCCAGCAGGTCGTGCTCCGGATCGCATCCGAGCACGGCTGGACGCTCGAGACCGGGCTGCGGCGGTGGCATTCGATCGCCGAGGTCTGGGAGGACCCGGACAACCCCGAGCCGGTCACCGCCGGCCAGACGCGCGCCGAGGATCAGATCCGCAACGCGGGCGAGCGCCGCGCGTCGGTGGCGGAGGGGTATCCCGCGATCGAGGTGCGCGTCACCTGCGGCTCGCGCCACGAGGCCGTCGAGCTGTCCCAGCGCCTGGACCGCGAGGGGATCGCGAACGTCCACCGCTGGGCCTGGGTGCTGATCGGCGCCCGCGACGAGGACGACGGCAACGCGATCGCCGCGCGGCTGCGCGACGAGCTGCCCGGCGCCGACATCGCGGTCGAGTCCAACCTGCGGGCCGTGTGGGACAGCCGGCCGGGCAATCCGTTCGCGTGGCTGGGCGGCCTGGCGGGCTGACAGCCGCCCGTCATCGCTTGCCTTTGGTCCGTCACTCGTGATACTGCGGCGCGGTGCGTGACGACACCACATCGGACCGCGCCAGCGGCAACGGGGCCTCGACCCCGGTGTTCGCCCCGATCCCCCGGCCCGAGCCGGCCGCGCGGCTGAGCGGCCACAGCTCGTTCCCGCCGATCGCCGAGTACGCGTTCCTGTCGGACTGCGAGACGGTGGCGCTGGTCGCCCCGAGCGGCGCAGTGGAGTGGATGTGCCTGCCGCGGGTCGACTCGCCGTGGGTGTTCGGCGCGATGCTCGACCGCGACGCGGGCACTTCCGGCTCGGCCCCGGACGGGATGCTCGTGCCGACCGCTCGCCGCTACCTGCCGGGAACGATGGTGCTGGAGACGAGCTGGGGCACCGGCAAGGGCTGGATCGTCGTGCGCGACGTGCTGCTGATCGGCAACTGGCACCACCAGCGCGACCGCTCCCACACCCACCGCCGCGCGCCGACCGACTACGACGCCGACCACGTGCTGCTGCGCACCGTGCGCTGCGTCAACGGCGAGGTCACAACTGCTGCTCGACTGCGAGCCGAAGTTCGACTACGGCCGTGAGCCCGCCGCGTGGCGCTACACCGGCGAGGGCTATCACCAGGGCACGGCGACGTGCGCCGACGGCTCGGTCGAGCTCACGCTCACCACCGACCTGATGCTCGGCTTCGAGGGCTCGCGGGCGACCGCCCGGCATCTGATGAAGGAGGGCGAGGTCGTCTACTGCGCGCTCTCCTGG
The DNA here is from genome assembly GCA_963702225.1 of uncultured Solirubrobacteraceae bacterium. Taxonomy (GTDB): domain Bacteria; phylum Actinomycetota; class Thermoleophilia; order Solirubrobacterales; family Solirubrobacteraceae; genus Palsa-465. The sequence continues at coordinate 9,931 of CAVPBY010000034.1, forward strand.
TCCGAGCACGCGCCGCCCCACGACGTCGACGAGGCCTACGACCGGCTGGTGTGGACCGCGCACCACTGGCAGCACTGGCTCGACCGCGGCGGCTTCCCGGACCATCCCTGGCGCCAGTTCCTGCAGCGCTCCGCGCTGACGCTCAAGGGGCTCACCTACGCGCCGAGCGGCGCGCTGCTGGCGGCCGCCACCACGTCGCTGCCCGAGACTCCGCAGGGAGAGCGCAACTGGGACTACCGCTACAGCTGGATCCGCGACTCGACCTTCATGCTGTGGGCGCTGTTGTCGCTCGGGTTCGAGTGGGAGGCCAACGACTTCTTCTACTTCATCGCGGACGTCGCCTCCGGCGAGGAGAAGCTGCAGGTGATGTACGGGGTCGGAGGCGAGCGGCGGCTGGACGAGTATGAGCTCGACCACCTCGACGGCTATGAGCGCGCCCGGCCGGTGCGGGTCGGCAACGCCGCCTACGGGCAGGTGCAGCACGACGTCTGGGGCGCGCTGCTGGACTCCGTCTACCTGCACACCCGCTCGCGCGACTCGCTCGACGACCGCGTGTGGAAGATCCTCTCCCACCAGGTCGAGGAGGCGATCGCCCACTGGCGCGAGCCCGACCGCGGGATCTGGGAGGTGCGCGGCGAGCCCAGGCACTTCACCTCGTCCAAGATCTTCTGCTGGGTCGCCTGCGACCGCGGCGCACGGCTGGCGATGCTGCGCGAGGACGAGGAGCGCGCCAAGCGCTGGCGGACCGTCGCCGACGAGATCCACGCCGACGTGTGCGAGCACGGCGTCGACGAGCGCGGCGTGTTCGTCCAGCGCTACGACTCCGACGCGCTCGACGCGGCGCTGCTGCTCATCCCGCTGATGCGCTTCCTGCCGCCCGACGACCCGCGCGTCCGCGCGACCGTGTTCGCGATCGCCGACGAGCTCACCGAGCAGGGGCTCGTGCTGCGCTACCGCACCGACGAGACCGACGACGGCCTGCACGGCAGGGAGGGCACGTTCCTCATCTGCTCGTTCTGGCTGGTCTCGGCGCTGTGCGAGATCGGCGAGCTCGAGCGCGCGCGGCTGCTGTGCGAGCGCCTGCTCGGCTACGCGAGCCCGCTCGGCCTCTACGCCGAGGAGGTCGACCCCGAGACCGGCCGCCATCTCGGCAACTTCCCGCAGGCGTTCACGCACCTCGCGCTCATCAACGCGGTCATGCACGTGATCCGCGCCGACGAGCAGCTGTCCGAGCGCGCCCGGTCGCGCTGGACCGCGTGGAACCTCGAGGGCTGACGCCCGCGCGGCGGTAGGCCGGCGCGCGCCGGGCGACACGCCGATGACTTTCGGCGGCGACCGAGGTCTTAGGGTTCGTCCACCCGTACTCCCCAGGAGGAGGATGAGCACCACGGCGACGCGCATCGGGCAGATCAGCCTCGTCTGCGTTCCCACGGTCGAGCAGGACAAGGCGATCGCCTTCTATGAGTCGATCGGCTTCGAGAAGCGCAGCGACATCGAGTTCGGCGGCAAGTACCGGTGGGTCGAGGTCTACCCGCCCAGCGGGACGACGGGGATCGCGCTCGCGCCCCCGCCGCCCGAGCAGCCGATCGTGCCGACGCAGACCGGCATCACGCTGACGACCGACGACATCGACGTCACCCACGCCGAGATGAAGTCGCTCGGCGTCGACGTCGACGCGGAGGTGTCCCGGATGGGCGACCCGGTCCCGCCGATGTTCTGGTTCCGGGATCCCACCGGCCACACCCTGATGGTGGTCGAGGGATCCTGAGCTCCGGGGGCTCCCCAGACGCGCTGGACTTCGCCGCTCTCGTCGAGCAGCACCGAGCCGAGCTGCACGCGCACTGCTATCGCATGCTCGGCTCGGTGCAGGACGCGGAGGACGTGCTCCAGGAGACGCTGCTGCGGGCCTGGCGCGGCGCGGCCGGGCTGCGCGACCCGGCAGCCGCCCGCGTCTGGCTGTACAGGATCGCGACCAACGTCTGCCTCACCGAGCTCGAGCGCCGGCGCACCGGGCGCTGCCCACGACTACGGGCCGGCGGCCGAGCCGGGCACGCCGCCCGGCGCGCCGGTCACCGAGACGACCTGGCTGGAGCCCTACCCCGACGAGGCGATCGGCCTGCGGGCCGGCCGCGCGCGCCCGAGGCCAGCTACGAGCAGCACGAGGCGGTCGAGCTGGCGTTCGTCGCGGCGCTGCAGCACCTCGCCGCCAGCCAGCGCGCGGTGCTGCTGCTGCGCGACGTGCTCGGTTCAGCGCCCAGGAGGCGGCGATGATGCTCCAGACGACGGTCGCGTCGGCCAACAGCGCGCTGCAGCGCGCCCGCGCCGCGGTGGCGACGCGGGTCCCCGAGCGCTCCCAGCAGGCGACCGTGCGCGCGCTCGGCGATCGGGGCCTGCGGGAGCTCGTCGGCCGCTACGTCGAAGCGTGGGAACGCTGCGACGTCGACGCGTTCACCGCGTTGCTGGTCTCAGACGCCACGTTCGCGATGCCGCCGCTGACGACCTGGTACACGCCCGGGACTCGATCGCCCGTGGGCGCGCGAGTTCTCGCTGTCGGGCGCCTGGCGCTGGCGCGCCGTGTTCGTCGCGCGCCAACGCCCAGCCCGCGCTCGCGTTCTACGCGTTGGACGAGGACGGCCGGCGCGCACCTCCCGTTCGCGCTCAACGTGCTGACCCTCCGCGACGGGCTCGTCTGCGACGTCACCGCGTTCATCGTCCGCGCGATCGGGGCTCCCGAGCCCGACGCGTACGTCCGCTTCCCCGAGCAGCCGATGAACGCCGACCGCCTCACCGCGACGTTCCGGCGCTTCGGTCTGGCCGAGTCGGTCTCCTGACGGCCATCTGGGTCGGGCCCCGCGCCGGGTCGGGCCCCGCTACGGCTCAGTCGCCGCGGCGGGAGCCGAGCGTCACCGGCAGCGTCTTGAGCTGGTTGAGGAACGCGCTCTGCACCCAGCTCTCCGGACCGGCCGGCGCCATCTCCGGATAGCGCGCGAGCGTCTCCTGGAGCATCACGGTGAGCTCCAGGCGGGCCAGCGCCGCGCCCAGGCAGAAGTGCCGGCCGCCGGCGCCGAACGCCTGATGCTCGGGATGGCGGTGCACGTCGAAGCGGTCGGGGTCGGCATAGCGCGCGGGGTCGCGGCCGGAGGCCGCGTACCACATGACGACCTTGTCGCCCTCGCTGATCCGCCGGCCGCCCAGCTCGGTGTCGCACGTCGCGGTGCGGCGGAAGTGGGCGAACGCGGGGAACATCCGCAGCGCCTCCTCGACCGCGGCCGGGATGAGCGCCGGATCCTCGATCAGCGCCGCGCGCTGCCCGCCGTCGGCCATCAGCGCCCGCATCGCGCTGCAGTAGGTCGCCTTCGTCGAGTCGTTGCCGGCGGCCATCAGCAGGAAGAATCCCATCACGATCTCGGGCTCGGTCAGCCGCTCGCCGTCGATCTCGGCGTGCACGAGCACGGACGTGAGATCGTCGGTCGGACGCTCCCGGCGCGCGGCGATCAGCGCCTGGCAGCGGCGGAAGATCTCCGGCAGCATCTGCTCGCGCAGCGCCTCCGGGCCGTCGGGGTTGAGGTCCGGGTCGGCGATCGACAGCGCCCCGTTCATCAGCCGCGCCCAGTCGGCGTCCTCGTCGGGCGGAACGCCCATGAACGAGCCGATCACCCGGGAGACGATCGGCTGCGCGACCTCGGTGACCAGGTCGGCCTGCGTGCGCTGCGCCAGCGACGCGAGCACGTCCACCGCGATCCGCCGGATCGCGGGCTCGTGCGCCGCGATCCGCCGCGGCGTGAACCCCGCCTGGAACAGCTGCTTGAGCCGGTCATGGCGCGGCGGGTCCATGCCGATGAACATCGCCTGCATCAGCTCCAGCGGGAACACGTCTGTCATCAGCGTCACGCCGCCGCGCTCGGACGAGAACGTGCGCCAGTCCCGGCTCACCGTCCGGATGTCCTCGGGCCGCAGCACCGACCAGTACCCCGACTCTCCCGGCTCCTGCTCGATCCGCGACGTCCAATGCACCGGGCACTCCTCGCGCAGCCGCGCGAACAGCGCGTGCGGCGGGCCCGCGGTCCAGTGCTCCTCGTCGGTGACGAGCACGTCCTCCGCGGCGCCGGCGGGCTGCTCGTCGCGCGGCTTCTCGCTGATCGCCATCTCTCCTCCGGGGTCGTTGCGGTCTGTCGGTGGTACTGGATCGTACCGACTCGGTGGACGGCGGTGTGAGCGGTTTGCGGGGTGGCGCGTCGGGTCGCGTGCGACCAACGTGCTCTCCCGGGACACACATCCCGCCCGCCATGGGCCGCGCCCGTCGATCGAAGCCGGATATGTCGCCGGCGTCGCGGTGGGCGCGACCCTGGCGACAAACCCGGCGGCGGCCCCACACGAGAGCGCGATCCGCGCCCTCGTCGCCGTCCCGCGCTCGTGCCCGGCGGTCGGGCGCAACCCCAAAGAGCGCCCCGCACCGCCAAACCACAACGCCCCGCACTGCCAAGCTCAGCGCGCGACCGTCCGCCGCCGCGCCCGCGCCCGCCGCCGGCCGACGCGGGTCTCGCGCTGACCCGCCGAGGCGGGGGCCACCGCGGGCACGATCGCCTCGCCCGGCACCGTCCCGGCGTCCTCCGGCCGCCCGCCGCGCGACCACGACGCGGCGGCCGCGACCAGGCAGGCGAGGATCGCGAAGAGGAACGCCTCGTGCAGGCCGGTGCGGAACGGCGCCGGAGATGAGGTGCGGGAAGAACGAGCGGCCGACGAGCGCATGAAGTTGCCGCGGTCGGAGGTGGTGAACACGTGCGCCGGCACGAAGCTCTTGATCGGGTTGTAGCCGAGGAAGGCGGCGAACAGGATCGAGACCGGCGGCAGCTGGGCGGCCTGCGCCGCGTCGCGGTGCGGCACGCCGTGGTGCATCAGGCCGGTGAGCAGGGTGTGCGGCAGCGAGCTCGACAGGCCGAGGATCATCAGGGTGAAGAAGATCCCGACCGAGAGGACCTGAGCGGAGTTCTGGAAGGTCTGGTTCATGCCGCCGCCGGCGCCGCGGTCGGCCGGCGGAAGCGAGTTCATCACCGCGGCGCGGTTGGGCGAGGCGAACATGCCCATCGAGACCCCGCACAGCGCGAGCGTGGCGGCGAACGCCGGATACGGGAAGTCGACCGGCAGCAGCATCAGCAGCAGGAAGCTGAGCGCGGTCCCGAGCATGCCGCCGGTGGCGAAGCCGCGCGCGCCGAAGCGGTCCGACAGGTAGCCGGAGGTGGGGCCCGCCAGGAGCATCCCGAACGTGAGCGGCAGGATGTAGATGCCCGCCCACAGCGGCGTGTCGACGAAGCTGTAGCCGTGCTGGGGCAACCAGATCCCCTGCAGCCAGATGACGAGCATGAACATCAGCCCGCCGCGCGCGACCGCGGACAGGAACGTCGACAGCGTGCCGAAGGTGAACGCTCGGATCTTGAACAGCGGCAGGCGGAACATCGGCTCCGGGGTGCGCCGCTCGGCGATCACGAAACCGGCCAGGCAGACGACCCCGGCGGCGAGCAACGCGAGCGTGCGCGGCGCCCCCCAGCCGATGTTCGAGTGGCCGGCCGGGCGGATCCCGTACGTGACCGCGACCATGATCAGGATCAGCCCGAGCGCGAACGTGATGTTGCCGGGCCAGTCGATCCGCGAGCGCCGCGGCGTCGAGAGCTCCCGCAGCTTCAGATAGGCCCAGACGGTGCCGAACACGCCGACCGGCACCGAGATGAGGAACACCAGGCGCCAGCTCACCGGGGCGAGCAGGCCCCCGAGCACGAGCCCCACGAACGTCCCGCTGACCCCGACGATGTTGTTGATGCCGAGCGCCATCCCCCGCTGGTTGGCCGGGAACGCGTCGGTGATGATCGCGGCGGAGTTGGCGAGCAGGCAGGCGGCGCCGATCCCCTGCACGACGCGGAACACGATCAGGAACATCGCGCCGCTCGTGCCGGTGAGCCAATCGACCGTGAGCAGCAGCGACGCGACCGTGTAGATGACGAACCCGAGGTTGTAGATCCGCACCCGCCCGTACATGTCCCCGAGCCGGCCGAGCGAGACGATCAGTACGCTGGACACGACGAGGAAGCCGAGGATCATCCACAGCAGGTAGAAGCTGTTGGACGGCACGAGCGGGTTGAGGTGGACGCCCTTGAAGATGTCGGGCATCGCGATCAGCGTGATCGAGCCGTCGAGCGTCGCCAGCAGGATGCCGAGCGTGCAGTTGGACAGCGCGACCCACTTGTAGCCGTCGCCGCGGGGATCGTCGCGGGCCGGCGGCTCCGGCGACGGGACCGGGCCTCCCGCCCGCTGCCGCTCCGTCACCGCTTCCCTGTCCCGCACGCGGGGCTACTCTAGCGGAATGCCCGTTCCGCTGACCCCGGCCGATGCGGCCGCCCCGCCCGCGCCGGCTTGGACCGCGCTCGAGCCCGCGGTCAAGCGCGAGCGCATCATCGAGGCCGCGATCGCGGTCTTCGCCCGGCGGGGACTGGAGGCGCCGATGCACGAGGTCGCGGCCGCGGCCGGCGCCGGCGTGGCCTCGATCTACCGGATCTTCCCCTCCAAGCACGACCTGTGGGCGGCGATCGTCATCCGCCGCGTCGAGGAGATGGCGGCCGCGTTCGAGCAGGCCGCCGAGCGGCCCGGCCCCCGCTGGGACGCGCTCGTCGAGGTGGTCGCCATCCACGTCACCCACCAGTCGCCCGAGCCGTTCTTCAACGAGGCCCGCGCCGTCGTCGAGGACCGCCCGGAGGTCGCGGCGGCGATCGCCCGCAGCGTCAGCGCGCAGGCGCGGCTGCTCGACGCGGCCCGCACCGAGGGCCGGCTGCGCGCGGACGCCACCCCCGAGGACCTGCGCCTGTTGTTCGCCGCCACTCGCGCGGCGCGCCGCCACGATCCCGGGCGCGTGCCGCGCATGCTCGAGCTGATGCTCGACGCGCTCGACACGCGCCACGGGGACGCGGCGGCGGACCGCCTCAGGCGCGGAGCTCGCTGACCGAGAACGCGGCTCCGTCGGGCGCGGCGAGCACGGCCCGTCGGAACGGCGGGGCGTCGTGGGGCTCGGCGAGGACCGACCCGCCCAGGCGGGCGGCGTCGAGCGCGGCCCGCTCGGCGTCGGCGATCCAGAAGTCGACCGACCACATCGCGGGCCGTCCGGGTTCGCCCGGCATCGCCGCGGCGACCACGTCGCGCGGGACCGGCTGGTCGGGCTCGCCGCCGACATAGCCCGGCAGCCGGTACAGCACGACCCCCGGCCCGGCCTCCTGAAACGGCTCCGCCCGCCAGCCGAACACCGCGCCGTAGAACGCTGTCGCGCGCTCGGGGTCGGGCGTGGACAGCATGCTCATCGCCCACGCCGAATGGCTGTTGACCAACTGCGCGCCGTGGCGCCGGCCCGCCTCCCAGACGACGAACGGCGCGCCCGAGGGGTCGGCGACGACCGCCATGCGGCCCGCCGGGGCGGCGTCGAACGACTCGGTGACGATCGTGCCGCCGGCGTCGCGGACCGCGTCGGCCGCCGCATCGGCGCTCGCCACCGCGATGTGCGTGCTCCACCCCGCCGGCGGCGTGGGGACGCCGCCGCCGAGGGTGCCGATCGCGGCGACCTCCAGGCCGTCCACGCGCGCCACCCAGTACTCGCCGGGCGGCTCTCCCTGGGTGGGTCCGGGCCCGGCCAGCTCCCAGCCGAACACCCCCTCGTAGAACCGCCGCACCCCCGGCAGGTCGCTCGTGATCGTGTCGACGAAGCAGGGGACGCCGGCTGGGTAGCTGTCGAAACGGCTCATCTCACATCTCCTCTCGGCAGTTGGTAGTGATACCCTACCAGGTGGTTGGAAAAAACGACTATGGCCGGAAAGCGACATTATCACGACTCCTGCGGCATCGCCCGCGCCCTCGACCTCGTCGGCGAGCGCTGGGCGCTGCTCGTCGTGCGCGAGCTCATCCACGGGCCCAAGCGCTTCACCGACCTGCGCGCCGGCCTGCCCGGCGTGAGCGCGGACGTGCTCGCGCAGCGCCTGCGGGAGCTCGAGGCGGCCTCGATCGTCGAGCGCGACACGCTGCCGCCCCCCGCCGCGGCGAAGGTCTACGCGCTCACCGAGTGGGGAGCCGAGCTCGAGGCGGTGCTGATCGCGCTCGGGCGCTTCGGCAGTCGCACGCCGCCGCCCCCCACACCGGCTCCGATGAGCGTCGACGCGGCGGTGCTCATGTTGCAGACCACCTACCGGCCGCCCGCCCCCGGTCGGCCGCCGCTGCGCGTCGGCCTCGTGCTCGACGGCGACCGCTTCGAGCTCGTCGCCGGCGGTCGGGAGCCGCTCGCTCGCCGCGGCGACGCGCGCGGCGCGGCGGCCACGATCGACACCGACACGGCGACACTCGCGAGACGCTGTTCCACGCCGGCCCGAGCGAGCGGCTGCGGATCGACGG
>CAVPBY010000035.1:0-18083 GCA_963702225.1 uncultured Solirubrobacteraceae bacterium
CGTCCTTGCCGAGCTTCATCAGCAGCGGCGACTTCGCGGCCAGGCGCCCGGCCCAGTCGGCGATCGCCGCGTCGAACTCGTCGGGCGCCACCACGCGGTTGACGATCCCGATCCGCTCGGCCTCGGCGGCGGAGATCTGCTCGCCGAGCAGCATCAGCTCCGCGGTCTTCTTGCGCCCGACGTTGCGGTAGATGAGCGCCATGATCATGAACGGGAACAGGCCGACGTTGATCTCCGGGGTGCCGAAGCGGGCGCCCTCGCGGGCGACGACCAGGTCGCAGGCGAGCGCCAGGCCGAGCGCGCCCGCCAGCACGTGGCCGTTGACCGCGCACAACGACGGCTTGCCGAGCGCGCCGAGCATCCGGAACGTCTCCGGGAAGCGCTCGTTGGCGATGTGCTTGTGGGCGAGCGCGACGTCGGCCGCGAAGCCGCCGAGGTTGCCGCCGCTGGAGAACACGGTGTCGTGGCTCGAGGTGAGCACGACGCAGCGCACGCGCTCGTCCTCACGGACGTGGGCGAGCGCGTCGAGCAGCTCCTCGAGCAGCTCGTCGGAGAGCGCGTTGCGGGTCGCGGGATCGTCGAGCGCGATCGTCGCCACGCCGCCCTGCGCGCCGTAGGTGATCTTCTCGTAGGCCATCCGGCGGGACGGTACCGTGCTCACACCCCGAGCAGCACACCCCCTCCGAGGAGATCGCCCGATGGCCAGCGCCGACGTCCGCAAGCCCGACCACGCGTCCGCGCGGCGCCATTTCATCTTCACCGAGGAGCACGAGCAGCTGCGCGCGTCGATCCACCGGTTCGTCGTCGCAGAGCTCCAGCCCCACGCCGAGGAGTGGGAGCGCGACACGTTCCCGGACTCGGTCTTCCGGCGGATGGGGGAGCTCGGCTTCCTCGGCCTCGACAAGCCGGCCGAGTACGGCGGGCAGGGCGGCGAGTACTTCTGCAGCCTGGTGCTCGCCGAGGAGCTCGCGCACGCCATTCGGGCGGCGTGGCGATGGGGATCGCGGTCCAGACCGACATGGGGCTCCCCCCGATCCTGGCGTTCGGCTCAGAGGAGCAGAAGCGCGCCTGGGCGGCGCCCGCGATCGCCGGCGAGGCGATCCTCTGCCTCGGGATCACCGAGCCCGACGCCGGATCCGACGTCGCCGGGATCAACACCCGCGCGGTGCGCGACAAGACGACCGGCGAGTGGATCATCAACGGATCCAAGACGTACATCACCAACGGCCACCGCGCCGACGCGATCGTGCTCGTGACACGCACCGGCGCCACGTCGCAGGACGGCGCCGAGACGACGGCTTCACCCTGTTCCTGGTGGGGATGGACCTTCCGGGCGTCGTCCGTGAGAAGCGGCTCGACAAGCTGGGGATGCACTCGTCCGACACCGCGCTGCTCGCGTTCTCGGACGTGCGGCGTCCCCTCCGACGCGGTGCTCGGCGAGGTCGGCAAGGGCTTCTACCACATCATGTGGGAGCTCCAGGGCGAGCGTCTGATCGGGCCGCGGGGGCGGTCGCGGGCGGCCAGCACGTGTTCGACCGCACGCTCGCGTACGCGCAGCAGCGGCGCGCGTTCGGCCGCCAGATCGGCCACTTCCAGGTGATCCGCCACAAGTTCGCCGAGATGGCGACTAAGCCCTGGAGTCCGCCCGCCAGCTCACGTACACGACCGCCTGGCGCTTCGCCAGCGGCGACTACCCGGTGCGCGAGATCACGATGGCCAAGCTGCACGCCGCGCGCGTCGCGGTGAGGTCGCCGACGAGTGCATCCAGATCCACGGTGGCGCGGGATACATGCAGGAGGTACGGGATCGAGCGCTGCTGGCGCGACCTGCGGCTGAACCGGATCGGGGCCGTCACCGACGAGATCATGCTCGACGTGATCGGCCGGTCCTACGGGCTGTAGCCCGGGACCCGCGGCGGGTAGCCTCGATCAGGTGGATTCCGCCCGTGGGCAGCTGCTGATCGCGGGCCCGACGCTGCTGGACCCGAACTTCCGGCGCACGGTCGTGCTGATCGTCGAGCACTCTCGGGAGGGCGCGCTCGGGCTCGTGCTCAACCGGCCCTCGGAGACGACCGTCGGCGAGGCGGTGTCCGAGCTCGACGAGCTGCTCGACGTCGCCGAGCCGCTGTTCATCGGCGGCCCGGTGCAGCAGACCGCGCTGATCGTGCTCGCCGAGTTCGAGGACGCCGCCCGAGCGGCGGTGGTCGCCTTCGACGACGTCGGCGTGCTCGGCGGCGAGGACCACGAGGACCCGCCGGCGACCCTCCGGGCGCGGGCGTTCGCCGGCCACTCCGGGTGGGGCCCGGGGCAGCTCGACTGAAGAGCTCGAGCGCGGCGACTGGATCCTGGAGGGGGCGCGCCTGCAGGACGCGTTCTGCGAGGACCCCGACAGCTGTGGCCGCTCGTGCTCACCCGCAAGGGCGGCAGCTACGCGCTCGTGGCCCGGATGCCGCCGGACCCGTCGGTGAACTAGATGGGCGCGCACGCGGCGTCACGACCACGCGGGCCACTCCACGGCCCGGCCCGGCGAGCACCGAGCGCGGCCGCTGCGGGCGGCGCTGTCGCTGATCGTCGCCTACATGGTCGCCGAGGTCGTCGCCGGGCGTCCTGGCCGGTCGCTGGCGCTGCTCTCCGACGCCGCCCACATGCTCACCGACGCGGTCGCGCTGGGGATGGCGCTGGTCGCGTCGCGCCTGGCCGAGCGGCCGGCGCGCGGCGCGATGACGTACGGCCTCGGCCGCGCCGAGATCCTGTCCGCCCAGGCCAACGGCGTCACGCTGCTGGTGCTCGGCGCTGGTGATCGTCGTCGACGCGATCCGCCGGCTCGCCTCGCCGCCGCACGTGACGGGCTGCCGGTGCTGATCGTGGCGCTCGTCGGGATCGTCGTCAACCTGCTCGCGGTCGCGGATCCTCGCCCGCGGCGCCACACCGGACCCCGCCGGCCCCGAGCATCGCGGAGCCTCAACCTCGAGGGGTCCTACCGGCACATCCTCACCGACCTGTACGGCTTCATCGCCACCTCGATCGCGGCCGGCGTGATCCTGGCCACCGGGTTTGATCGCGCCGACGCGATCGCCTCCCTGTTCATCGCCGGGCTGCTGCTGCACGCGAGCTACGGCCTGCTCAAGGCGTCGGGCCGGGTGTTCATGGAGGCCGCGCCGTCGGGGATGGACCCCGACGAGATCGGCCGCGCGCTCGCCGGCCAGCCCGGCGTCGTCGAGGTCCACGACCTGCACGTCTGGGAGGTGACCTCCGGCTTCCCCGCGCTGTCGGCGCACGTCGTCGTGCACGCCGGTGACGACTGCCACGAACGCCGCCGCGCGCTGCAGGTGCTGCTGCGCGAGCGATTCGACATCGAGCACACGACGCTCCAGGTCGACCACGAGGCGCGCGCGCAGCCGCCGCTGCAGATCGAAGTGCCCGACCCGGGTAGGATGCCCGCGGGATGAGAGTCGTCAAGCCAGGACCCGATCGCGAGACCCCCCGCGGGATCGTCGGCGGCGCCGAGATCTCGCAGGCGACGGTCGGCGCCTCGGACATCTACATGGGCCGCTACCGCGTGCCGCCCGGCTCACGCTCGCGACCGCACTACCACGACGCCTGCGAGAGCGCGCTCTACATGCTGAGCGGCGGGATCCGGGTCGTGTGGGGCGACCACCTCGAGCAGTCGCTCGAGCTGGAGGCCGGCGACATGCTGTACGTGCCGCCGCGCGTCACCCACATCGTCGAGAACGTGTCCGATTCCGAGCCCGCCGACTACGTCGTCGCCCGTGACTCGCCCCAGGAGGACGCAGTCGTCGTCCCCTGGGCCGAGGAACCGGTGTGAGCACGGTCCGCGCGGCGGCTTCGCTGCGCGGCGCGGACGGCGTCCAGATCTTCACGCAATCGTGGCTGCCGGGCGCGGCCGCGCCGCGGGCGGTGGTCGTGGTCGTTCACGGCTTCGGCGAGCACTCCGACCGCTACGAGTGGGTCGCGGGCCGGCTGGTCGACGCCGGCTACGCGGTGTACGCGGGTGATCACCGCGGTCACGGCCGCTCGCAGGGCCCGCGCGCGCTCGTCGACGTCGACGCGGTCGTCGGCGACGTCGACCGGCTCGTCGACGAGACCGGGCGCGCCCATCCGGGCCTGCCGGTGGCGATGCTCGGCCATTCGCTCGGCGGCCTGATCGCGATCAGCTACGCGCTCGCCCATCAGCGGCGGCTGCGCGCGCTCGTGCTCTCCGGCCCGCTCGCCGCGCTTGACGCCCCACCGCCGGCGCTCGCGCTCGCCCGCGGGCTCGCCCACATCGCCCCGCGACTCGGGGTGACCTCGCTCGACCCGCGGCTGGTGAGCCGCGACCCCGCGGTCGTCGCCGACTACCGGGCCGATCCGCTCGTCCATCACGGCCGCATCCCGGCCGGCACCGTCGCCGAGATGGCCCGCGCCGTCGCGGGATTCCCGGACGTGGTCGGCGCGATCACCGTGCCGGCGCTGATCGTCTACGGCACCGCCGACGGGCTGTGCCCGCCGTCGGGCGCGGTGATGCTGGCCGAGCGGCTCGGCTCGCCGGACCTCACGGTGCGGGCCTACGAGGGGCTCTACCACGAGGTCCTCAACGAGCCCGAGCGCGAGACGGTGATGGACGATGTGCTCGGCTGGCTCGCCGAGCGCCTGTAGCGGTCAGCCGCCGAGCTCGCCGCGGCTCGCCGCACGCAGCGTGCCGCGCGGTCCGAGCGCCACCATCTCGGTGTGCATGACCCGGATCCGCTCGAGGATCGCGTCGGCGCACTGCTGCTGGCGCTCGCGCGTGGGCGCGCCGTCGACGGCGAACCGGAAAGGGCTCCCGTAGCGCACGATCACCTTCGGCAGCCTCCCTCGGCGCCAGTTGCGCGCCTGGTGGGAGCCGAGGATCGCCACCGGCACGACCGGCGCGCCTGACTCCAGGGCGAGCCGGCCGATCCCGGGGCGTGCGGTCGGCGCGAGCTCGCCGGTTCGCGAGCGGCCGCCCTCGCAGTACATGCCCAGCGCCCCGCCGCGCGCGAGCACGGCGAACGCGGTCTTGAACGCCTCCTCGTCGGCGACGCCGCGGCGCACCGGGAACACACCGCCGTGGCTGAAGATGTACTGCGGCGGCCCGGGCGCGAACAACTGCGACTTGGCCATGAACTGGACCCGCCGGCGGACGAACCCCGCCAGGAAGAAGTGGTCCATGAACGAGGCATGGTTCGGGGCGAGGATCACCGGCCCGGCGGGCACGTTCGCGGAGCCGATCGAACGCGCCCGGAATGAGATCAGCGCGTTGAGCACGGTGAGCGCGCGCACGACCTCGTAGACGCGCGCCTCGGGCTCGCCCGCGCGCGTGCGCTCGTGGTAGCGGGCGAAGTGCTCGGGAGGGCGCTCGTCGCGGTAGCGCTGCTCGCGGATCTCGACGTCGGGCATCGATCGGGTCTCCGGACGGACTCAGCCCAGGAGCGGCAGCACGAGCGTCGGCTTCTCGATCACGTGGTCGTCGCGCACCGACACGACCGCGGTCCCGATCGCGAAGAACTCGATCACGTGGGAGCCCCAACCGTGGCTGCGCTCGATGATGCGGGCGCCGACGATGCCCTCGGACTGCAGCTCGTCCGCCTCGTTCTGCAGGCGCTCCATCGCGAGCTCGCGCGCCTCGTACAGCGCCTGGGTGAAGTTCGTCTGCTCGATGTTGCGCCCCGCCTGGCGCATCGTCTGCATCATCCCCTGGCGGGCGACGTGGTAGACGCAGTTGCCCATCGTCAGGCCCACCGGGCGGTAGCCGGCGCGCAGCAGCGTGGCGAAGTCCTGCCCGGACAGGTCGGAGGTGAACGGTCGTCCGGTCGGCGCGCGGTGCAGCTCGCCCTCACGGTGCCGGACCGCGGTGCCGACCGCGATGAACTCGGCGAGGTCCGGGCCCCAGTCGTAGCGGCCGATCTCCAGGCGGACGCCGACGACGCCGTCGGCGCCGAGCTGGTCGGCCTCCTCCTCCATCCGCGTCATCGCCAGCTCGCGCGCGTGGTACATCGCCTGGGTGAGCACGCCCATCTCCTGGTTGCGGTTCCAGGCGGCCTGCTGGAAGCCGATGTGATAGATCGAGCTGCCGAGCACCAGCCCGACCGGGTCAAAGCCCGCCTCCTTGACGAGCAGGAACTCGTTGACCGACAGGTCCGAGGTGAAGAAGCCGCGTTGCGCGTCCTGCTTCATCCGCGCGATGCGCTCGCGCCCGGAGTCGGGGATCCCCTCCATCGAGCCGGCCTCGTAGCTGGCGGAGTGTGGCGCCTGGTCGGGCGACACCTCACCGCTCGGCACAGCGGCCCGGGACTGGGCCTTGTCCTCGTCGTCGTCTCGTCGACCGAACAGCGGCATGGCTCTCCTCTGATCTCGTGGCTATATGTCGAGCAGGCGCTCGAGCGCCTGCCGGGTGGTCAGGCTGCGGTCGGCCACGGCCGCGAGCGCGACGCTCAGCCGCTGCAGCCACTCGTCGGTCCCGACCGGCTCGGTCTTGAGCACGATCCCGCCCGACAGACGCGCGCAGAACGTCTCCACCGACGCCTCCCTCGCGCGCAGCTCGAAGCGCTCGCTCCCGACGTCGACGGCGATCGAGCGCACGCGCTTGGGCCCGAACAGCCCCATCCGCCCGCGGTCGACCCGCACGCCCCCGGGCAGCGCCTCGCTCAGCTTGACGGCGAGCGCCTCGGTGTAGGCCCCGAGGTCGGAGGCATCCACACGCAGCGAGGCCGCGATCAGGTCGACGTCGAGCGACGTGTCGGGATTGTCTGACGCCATGTCCGGGAGCCTACGGGTTCCTCGGGGCAAGGGAAGCGCACCGTGCCGGGCCCACGGATATCGTTGCACCACGTCCGGCCCACAGTCGACCCGAGGAGGACGCGGCAGTGATCGATGTCGAGGCCCACATCACCGGCACGGTGTGGAAGATCGAGGTCGAGGTCGGCGACGCCGTGCAGGAGGGCGACGCGGTCGTCATCCTCGAGTCGATGAAGATGGAGATGCCGGTCGAGGTCGAGGACCCGGGGATCGTGCGCGAGATCCGCTGCGTGGAGGGCCAGTCGGTGAGCGAGGGCGACACGCTCGTCGTGCTCGAGTAGGCCGGTCCCGGCTGATCCGTCCGCGCCCGCCTCGCCCACCCCCGCCCAGCCGGCCGCCGCGCCGACGCAACGTTCCGGCCCGGCGGGTGTTCGGGGAGGTGTGGTCAGAGCACGTCGCATCCCCCCCGCCGCGGGCGTGCTGGCGGCGCTCGCGCTGCTGACCGGCTCCGCAGCGGCCGCCCGCGCCGCCGACGGGGTCGCACCGGGTGCGCCGGCACCGGCCACCGCGACCGTCGGGGGGGTGGTCACGCAGCCGGGCGGCGCGCGGCTGGCGGGGATGCGGGTCCAGGCCCAGGTGCTCGGCTCGGCACCGGCGAGCTGCACCGCCGCCGCCGGCTGCTTCACCGCGTACACGGGCCCGGCCGGCCGCTATGCGCTCGCCGGGCTGGCGCCCGGCACCTACGAGCTGTCGGTGCTCGACGGCGCGCGCACCGTCGACGTGCGTCAGATCGTCGTCGCCCCCGGGACGACGCCGGTGCGGGCGTGGCTGCGACTCGGGCCGGCGCCGGTGCCCGACGCCACGGTCGCCCGCCACGCATGGCGCGACCTGGGGTGGCTGCGGGCCGAGCGCGCGCGCGACGGGGTGCCGCCGCGGGTCGTGCTCAACCCGCGCTGGTCGCAGGAGTGCGCGGCGCATGACGGCTACGAGGCGGCCGGCGGGGTGCTCCAGTCCTCCGAGGACCCGACCGCGCCCGGGGCCTCGGTCGGCGGCGCCTGGGCGGGCCTGAACAGCGACCTCGCGCAGAGCCGCTGGACCCGTGGGCAGACGCCCTGGGAGCAGGCGCCGATCCACCTGCTCGCGCTGCTCGCGCCGAGCCTCAGCGTCACCGGCATCGACGACTCCGGCACGCTGCAGTGCGCGGTCACCTTCCCGGGGATGCTGCGCCACTGGAGCCGCCCCAACGCGGTGACGACCGCCCGCGCCCGGCGCCACCGGCGTCCCGCCCTCCGAGCTGGCGCGCGAGTCGCCGTTCACGCCGGTCCAGTTCGCCGGCCTGCCGGCGTCGCGCCGGACCGGGCGCGAGCTGTTCGTCTACCTCAACCGCACCGGCACGCTCGGACAGTCGCCGGTGCGGATCAGGCACGCGTCGCTGCGCGCCCCGGGCGGGCGGACCGCGGTCCGCTGGGTCGACTCCGCGACCCGGATGGTCGGGCCCTACCTCGCGGGCGGGATCCTCATCCCGCCGCGGCCGCTGCGGCGGCACACGACGTATCGCGCGAGCGTGACCGTCCAGGACGGCGCCGCGACGCTCACCCGCGTGTGGCGGTTCACGACCGGCTGAGCGGGGCGGCGGCGCACCGGTGCCCTACTCGTCGTAGGGGGCGAAGTCCTGCTTGCGGGCTCCGCACACCGGGCAGAACCACGTGTCGGGAATGTCCTCGAAGGCGGTCCCGGGCGGGATCCCGCCGTCGGGATCCCCCTCCTCCGGGTCGTAGATGAACCCGCACGACTCGCACATGTACTTCATCGGGCGAAGAGAGTAGCGGTGTAGGGTCGGCGGATGGCCGCCGGACGTCCCGCCCCCGACGAGGAGCTCCCCGACGGGACGGTGACGGCCCCGCGCCCGGCGGCGACGGTGATGCTGCTGCGCGGCGGGACCGGCGCGCTCGAGGTGCTGCTCGTGCGGCGCACGCCGAAGGCCCGCTTCATGGCCGGCGCGTGGGTGTTCCCCGGCGGCGCGGTCGACCCGGGCGACGGGCCCGGTCAGACGGGCTGCGCGCGGCCGCCGTCCGCGAGCTGCGTGAGGAGGCCGGCATCGACCTCGGATCCGACCCCGAGCTCGTCGCGTTCTCCAACTGGATCACCCCCGCGCGCGTGCGGATCCGCTTCGACACCTGGTTCTACCTGGCGGCGATGCCCGCCGGCCAGCAGCCGGTGGTCGACGGGCGGGAGATCGTCGACGCCCGGTGGCAGGCGCCGGCGGACGCGGTCGGCGCCGCCGAGCGCGGCGAGCTGGCGGTCGTGTTCCCGACGCGCAAGCACCTGGAGCGGATCGCCGCCTACGGCTCGGCGGCCGAGCTCTTGTCGACGCCCGCCGGCTCACGGTCGAGCCGGTCGAGCCGCGCGTGATCGGCAGCGGCGAGCAGGCGCGGATCGTGCTGCCGGGCGAGCCGGGCTACGAGGACGGCGACGCCCGCCGCGCGCGGGCTCAGGTGTCGCCGGTGAGGTTCGGCAGCCCGATCGACTGCAGCCACTGGCTGACGTTCTGGTTCAGCACGGTGAAGGAGCCCGTCCAGATGAGTACGCCCATCCCGATGAGCACGAGGCCGCCGACGCCGATCACGACCGGATAGTGGCGCTTGACGACGCCGAATGCGGAGGTCGCCCTTCCGAACGCGAGGCCGGTGACGAGGAACGGGACGCCGAGCCCGGCGCAGTAGACCGCGAGCAGGATCGCGGCCTGGGTGGCCGAGCTCGATGTGGCGGTCGCGGTGAGGATCGCCCCCAGGATCGGGCCCTGGCACGGGGTCCAGGCGAGCGCGAACGCCATCCCGGTGAGCACCGGCCCGCCGCGCCCGGCGCGCTCGATCAGCTGCGGCACGTGCCAGTCGCGACTGAGCCACGGGATGAACGGCGCGGCGACGAACAGCAGCCCCATCACGACGATCACCGCGCCGCAGATCTTCATCGCGGCCGGGCCGACGAGCGCCGCGTGCAGCGCCCGGCCGCCGAGCAGCCCGAGCGCCGATGAACACGAACGAGAAGCTCGCCACGAACAGCAGGCTGGGCGCGATCACCCGCCGGGCGCGCACCTCGCCGGGCGGGCCGCCCGCGACCGCGGAGATGTAGCCGGGAACGAGCGGGAGCACGCACGGGGACAGGAACGAGATCACCCCGGCGCCGAAGGCGGCCGGAATCGCGATGCCGGACGCCGCGTCCATCCCGATGCTAAATCTATCGCTCCACAACTTTGATCTGGTCAGCCCGTTATTGTCAGCAGCGGTCCCGTGGAAGCCTCCGCACTCCCAGCATCGGTCGGACTGGCGCGCGCCCGGGTCGGGCTCGGGGCCTCGTTGCTGCGGCTGCGCTCCGACGAGCAGCTCGTGTCGCTCTTCCGCGCCGGCAACGAGGACGCGTTCCGCGTCATCCACGACCGTTATCGCGCGCGCATGCACGCGTACGCGCGGCAGATGCTCTCCTCCGCGGCGGCCGATGCCGAGGACGTGGTGCAGGAGATCTTCGTGCGCGCGTACGCGGGGCTGCGCGCCAACCGGCGTGATCTCGCGCTGCGCGCGTGGCTGTACCGGATCGCGCACAACCGCTGCATCGACGAGCTGCGCCGCCCGCAGGCGATCGCGGTCGAGACCGTCGACGAGCTCGGCGAGAGCCCCCATGCCGACCCGTCAGCTGCGCGCCGAGCAGCGCGAGGCGCTGCGGCGGCTGATCGCCGACGTCCAGCGGCTGCCCGAGCAGCAGCGATCGGCGCTGCTCATGCGCGAGCTCGGCGGCATTCCCTACGCCGACCTGTCGGGCGCGCTCGGCGTCTCGGTGCCGGCGGTCAAGTCGCTGCTCGTGCGCGCGCGCGTCGGGCTCGTCCAGGCCAGCGAGGCGCGCGACACCGCCTGCGCGGCGATCCGCGAGGACCTGATCGTCGCGCACGACCGTGGCGTGCGCGCCGAGCGGGCGGGCTCGCCGGCACATGCGCGACTGCTCGGGCTGCCGTCAGTTCCGCCGGGAGGTCCCACGGGGTCAGCCGTCGCTTCGCGCTGCTGCTGCCGGCGCTCGGCCCGCTCGGCGCGGCCGCCAAGCTGCTCGGCATCTCCACGCTCTCGGGTGGCAGCGCCGCGGCCGGCTCCTCGACCGGCGCCGCGGGCGGCGGAGCCGTGGTCGCGAGCGGCGCGGTCGTCGCCGGAGGCGGTGCGGTGGCCGGCGGCGCCGTGGCCGGCGGAGGCGCGATCGCGGCCGCCGGAGCCGGCCATGTCGCGACCATCCTCGCCGCCACCGTCGTGGCGGCCGGAAGCGCGATCGGGATCCAGCAGGTCGCCGCCTCCCCGCACCACCATCGCGCCCATCGGGGCGGTCCCGCGAGCGCCGGGGCGCACACGCGCACGGCGGCGTCGACCCACGCGTCCGCGCTCGCCGCGGTGAGCGATCGCGTGCCGAGCGCCGGCGCACCGCGGGCGACGGACCCGGCGACGGCGCCGCCCACGACCGCCGCCGGCGGCGGCTCGCGGCTGCGCTCGCTGCGGCACGGCGACACCAAGGTGACGGTCCGCCCGACGCGACCGGGCTACGCGGCCGGGACCGGATCGACGTCGACGGCGACCGGCGGGGCCGGCGCGACCCCGACGACCACCACATCGACGACCCCGACCACCACGTCGACGACCGCCACCTCCACGGCGACGACCACCGGCACCGCGACGACGACCACGACCGCCACGACACCGGTCACGACCACGCCGGTGACCGGCGGCCCGACGTCGACCGTGCCGACCTCGACCGACCCGGCGACCACCCCGAACGCTCCGGGGTCGACGACGTTCCGGCACCGGCGCTCCGACGAGCACGTCGGCCGCCACCACGGCCGCCCACCCGGGCGGCTCCACCGGCGGCTCGACGGTGCTGCCGACGATCAAGCCGTCGCGCTCGGGCGGCGGCTCGCTGCGCGGCCGGCCCGGTCACCGGGGTCGCGTGGCCCGCGGCGTCCTCTTCGGCGGCTGAGCCCGCGGCCCGAGCCGCCGGTCAGCTCGCGCCTCAGGTCGCGCGCAGCAGCCGCGCCGGGTCGGGTCGCTGCACGCCGGGCGGCAGGCGACCCTCGTCGGCGAGCTTGTCCAGATGGGCGGCCAGGGTGACCGCGGCCACCGGCCGCAATCCCGCGTCGACGTCGCTCCAGGCCGCGTCGAGCAGCTCATCGACCGTCCGGGCGCCGCGGTCGAGCGCCTCCAGCAGGCGGCGCTCGCGTTCGCCACGGTGGGCGAGATACTCCTCGAGCTTCGCGCGGGGGTCGTCGATCACCGGGCCGTGCCCCGGGCACAGCAGCTCGAGATCGCGGTCGCGGAGCCGGCGCAGCCCGTCCAGGTAGCCCGCGAGCGCGCCCGGGTCGGCGGCGACGACCACGCTGCCCCGGCCGAGCACCGCGTCGCCGCTGAAGCCGATCCGCCCGGACACGTAGGCGAGATGGTCCGGCGCGTGCCCGGGCAGCGCGAGTGCCTCGAGCGGCCCGAAGCGCTCGCCGTCGCCCAGCGCCACGTCGATCTCGCCGCGGGCGGCGGCGACGGGCGCGCCGGGGAAGCGCTCGCGCACCGGCGCGACCGCCTCGCCGTGATCGCTGTGATCGTGAGTGAGCGCGATCCCGCCGAGCCCGCCGCGCCGCTCGAGCTCGCCGGCGAGCACCCGCACGTGCTCGGGGAGCGCGGGACCGGGGTCGATCAGCCAGGCCGGCCCCGACCCGACGATCCACGAGTTCGTCCCGCTCAGCGTGAGCGGGCCGGGATTGGGGGCCCGCAGCCCGACGATGTCGTCGTGTCCGGGCAGCTCCATCCGCTCCACGCGGCGGAGGCTACGCCGCACGCTCAAGTCCGGGCGCGCGGCTGCCGATACAGGGAACAGCCGGTCACACAAATGGCCGGCGCCTCTCCTCCTCTCCTCGTGCGAAGCCTCCGTCCCCGACGGGGGCTTCGTGCTTTTCCGGGCGCCCGGTCGCGCCGCGGTCAGCGCGCGGCGCCGAGCGGCAGCGGCGAGGCCGGCTTGAGCTCCTCGAGCCGCAGCAGCGTCGTCACCCGGGACGCACCGCCGCGGGTGGACAGCCGCACCAGCACGCGCTGCAGCTCCGCCACCTCACGGGCGACGATCACGAGCATCGCGTCGGTCTCGCCGGTCACCCAGTCCGCCGACAGCACCTCGGGCATGTCCCGTACGGCCGTGCGAAAGCGACGGTGGCCGGTCTCGTCGTGGCTGTCGAGCACGACGCTCACGTAGACCTGCAACGGGAACCCGGCCGCGACCGGGTCCAGACGGGCGACGACCGCGTCGACGATGCCCGACTCCTTCAGCCGCCGCACGCGGTTCAGGGTCGCCGCCGGCGAGAGCTCGACGAGCCGCGCGAGCTCGACGTTCGTGCGATCGGCGTCGCGTTGCAGCTCATCGAGCAGTCTGAGATCAACAGAATCAAGTGAAACCGGCATATAGCGAAATATTCCATCGAGTTTGGCGGTGGAAGTCAAATGTGTGACGGCCACCTGCCGATAGACGCCTTAGATCATCGCCATGACCTCGTCGCGCCGCACAGCCATCCTCTCGCTCGCCGCCTCCGGCGTCCTGTGGGGTCTCACCGTGCCGCTGTCCAAGCTCGCGCTCGGCTGGCTGACGCCGGCCTGGCTGACGGTCGCTCGCTTCGCGCTCGCCGCCCCGGTGCTCGCGTTCGCCGGCCGCCGCGGGCTGCGCGACGCGGTCACCCCGTCCATCGTCGCGGCCGGGGTGCTCGGGTTCGGCGGCGTGATCCTGCTGCAGAACTCGGGCGTCGCGCGCACCTCCGTGAGCCACGCCGCGGTGATCGTCGGCCTGGTGCCGATCCTCGTCGCACTGATCGGCGCCGGGCTGCGCCAGTCGCGCACGAGCGCGCTGTCGTGGTCCGGATACGGGCTCGCGCTGCTCGGGATCGCGCTCATCGCCGGCCACGGCGGCGCCGGGGCCAGCGACGGGGGCGACGCGCTCGTGGTCGCCTCGGCGGCGTTCTCGGCGCTGTTCATCGCGCTGCAGCCGCGGCTGCTCCAGGGACGCGACGTCGCGGCGGTCACCGCGGTCCAGTTCAGCGCCGGCGCGCTCGCCGCGCTTCCCTACGCGGTGCTGCACGACGGCCTGTCGCTCGCCGCCACCGAGCGGATCGGGGCCGAGCCGATGCTCGCGCTGGGGACGCTCGCGGTCGCCGGCACGCTGCTGCCGTTCTGGCTATTCGCCCGCGGGCAGACGCACGTCGCGCCCGCATTCGCCGGCGCGTTCGTCAACCTCGAGTCGGTCGTCGGCGCGGTCGTCGGCTGGATCGCCTTCGGCAACGTCGTCGGCGTGCCGCAGTTCGCCGGCGCCGTCGCGGTACTCGGCGGGGTCGCGCTCAGCGTGCTGCCGGACGGGGCCCCCGCGCGGCTGATGAGCACGTCGCTGGAGCTCGGGGGCGCGATCGGGATCGCGCCCCGCCGCTGCACCGGCGGTGCTCGCGCTCACCCGCCGGGGGCGAAGCGCTACGGTCATCAGCCCGACGACCGGCGCCACCCCTACCGCAGCGAGGGACGCCGGATCGCGCCCTGGCCGCACCTGACCGGCGGTCATTCAGACGGGCTCACAGACACCACATGACCCGCTACGTCCACTTCATCGTCTTCCTCACCTCGGACGGCTACCACGAGGCGGGCTGGCGGATGCACGAGTTCGATGCGGGCGACCCGATCGGATTGCAGAGCTACCTCCGCTCGACCGCGATCGCCGAGCGGGGCCTGCTCGACGCGGCGTTCTTCGCGGACCGGCTCGCGCTCACGCCGTTCCGGGTGCGGGCGTTCCCGCAGACCCACCACGACCCGGTCCAGATGCTCGTCGCGCTGCGATGAGGAGCACCCGGATCGGCCTGATCGCGACGGCGTCGACGACGTTCAGCACGCCCTGGGATTTCGCCCGTCGCTTTGCGACCGCCGACCATGTGAGCGGCGGGCGGATCGGCTGGAACGTCGTCACCACCTACGACCCGAAGGCCGCCGAGAACTTCGGACTGACGCTGCCCGAGCACGACGACCGGTATGCCCGCGCCTCGGAGTTCGTCGAGCTCGCCAAGCGACTGTGGGACTCCTGGGAGGACGGCGCCCTCGTCCGCGATCCGGTGGCGGGCGTCTGGGCGGACACGGATCGCATCCATGCCGCGGACTTCCGCGGCGACTACTACGCCGTCGCCGGCGCGCTCTCGGTGCCCCGGTCGCCCCAGGGCCACCCGGTGCTCGCGCAGGCCGGGTCCTCGGCCGCGGGGGTCGACCTGGCGGGCCGGACCGCCGATGTCGTCTTCACGCCGCAGACCTCGGCCGAGGCGGGAGTCGCGTTCCGGGAGAAGATCGACGCCGCCGCGGTCCGCCACGGCCGGCGGGAGGGCGACGTGCGCATCCTGCCCGGGTTGGCGTTCGTCCTCGGCAGCACCGACGCCGAGGCGGCGCAGCGCCGGCGCACGCTCGAGCAGAGAGTCGACCCCGAGTTCCGGTGGAGGAACCTCGCCCAGAACGCGGGTCTGCCCCAGGATGAGATCGACCCCTGCCAGCCGCTCAGCGCGGACTCGCCGCCGCCGCCGCGCCCACCAGCTTCGCCAGGCACATCGTCGAGCGGGCGCTCGAGACCCGGCTGCCGTTCGGGGAGCTCGCCGCGACGGTCACCGGCCGGCCCGGCGGTCTGGAGTTCACCGGAGGCCCCGAGCAGCTCGCCGGCCTGATCGAGGACTGGATCGGCCGCGAGGAGCGACGGGTTCACGCTCCAGCCGGCGACCGTGCCCGAGGATCTGGAGCTGTTCGTCGATCACGTCGTGCCGATCCTCCAGCGGAGGGGGTTGTTCCGCCGCGAATACGAGGGCGCGACACTGCGGGATCACCTCGGCCTGCCGCGGCCCGGCGTGCCCGCCGGCTGATCGGGCCCGAGGTCACGCCGGCTCAGCCCGGTGGCGGGACTCGGTCCGGCGGCGGATCGCCTTCGGGCTCGATGCGCTCGAGGCAGACCGCGGTGGCGAGCCGGTAGAGCCAGATCCGCACGGGCCCCGGCGGCGCGCTGCGCTGCACCGGTCCCAGCCGCGCAACAGCGCGCGCCCTGGTGCGTGGTGTTGCCTTTGCAGGTGGGGCCTCCTCAGCTCAGTCGCGTGACGATTGACTCGTAGGCAATTCGCACGGGCGCCTGTGGCGCCCTCGGGAGCTTGAGGAGGTCCCGATGCCCGTCGTAGATGGCGGAGGCATAGATGCGGCCGCAGCGCGTCGGCCGGGGAAGGAATGAGTGCCACACCGCCTTGGCGGTTCCTTCAACCGGTCACGGCGTGAGGCTATACCGTAAGCTGTATCAGTTACTCTATTTTTGTGCGCCGCTCCTGCAGTAGTAGCTCCAGCACGGAAGCACTGCGGAGAGCGTCTGCCGGTCAGCCGTGCGAGTTGCGGGGATCAACGGGAGCGTCGCGGCGCCTACTGACGGGGCTGGGCTCGGCGGGGCCTGAGGTCCTCGATCCGGTCGAGGACCTCATCCAGCGCGGTTTCGAGAGGAGCAGGGTCGCGGTGCAGCTGCGCGAGCAGGGTCCCGCCTTCGACCGCGGCCAGGAGCGCGACAGCCAGGCGGCCAGGGTCGGCCTTGCGGCGAAGGTCCCCGCGGTCGTACATGGCCTCCAGGCCGTCGCGGACCGCCGCCTCCCACTGGCTGAATCCCCCGGCGAGGTCAGCCCGGCCCGGGAGGCCGCCAACGAAGTCGGTCGGCAGCGCCCATCCCTGGGCAGGCTCACAACGCTCTACTGGGAAGCGATACGACAAGACATTCTGCGCGGCGAAGCCGCCTTGCAGGTGCTCCGGGAGGTACTCGCAGCATCCCCAGTGCCAATGGCGCAGACCGCTGCTCGAAGGCTGAGCGACTTGCGGCTTCTTGACATGCTCGCGTGGGCCGCGTCATCGTGAGCGGCCCTTTCTCCTCAGCGATGGTCTATTTACTGTCGCGATAGACATCCTCATTTGCCGCAAGTCGAGCAGGCGCTACTTACTTCGGGAACAGTTGCGTGGCTCTCGTAGCAAGGAGGTAGTGACCATCTGTGCCTCATGACGCAGCGACTTCGGTCCAGCCGGAGCAGGCTTGAGACGCCAGTACAGTTGGCGGATGCCTCGCCCGGAGTGTTGCTGCGCCAACGCCTGGGCCTCCTCCAGCGTGAAGAGCCAAGCCGTGTCCGTGTCGAGCGCGACGAGCGCGAGCAACTGCGCTGGGCATTGATCAGGGAAGAACCACCCCCGCGACAGCGGGCCGCGTCCACCCGCCGGCTTGGCGCCCATATTGGTCTTTACCTGCACTGTGCTTGCCGATCGGTCGCCGGGGGCATACACGACCAGATCGACCCCAGCATCGGTGGTCATCCGCGCGCTATCGACTCCGATCTTGAGCAACTGATACTGCACCAGCAGCTCGCCGGCGGCCCCTATGTGCTGGGTGCTCATGTCCAGAGGCTAGCGGTGAATGCCGCGGCTATTCGCGCACCGCGCTCATGACCCGGGCGTCGCACTGTCATGCCGCTGGCAGTGTGTCCACACCTGGTACGGAACAGGGACGTGGGGCGGGTCAGTGGTGGTAGGGATCGGGTATGTCGTGGAGGAGGGTCAGCTGGGTGATGCCGGCGGGCTCGATGAGCTGCGGCTGCGCTGGCGCGCCGGGTACGGGGTCGAGGGAGACGATTCCACATCGCTTGGCGCCCAGCACCGGCTGGACCTCGTCCGGGAGGACCGCCCAGGTGGCGGGCGTCCACAGGTGATCGACGCCGTCGAGGCGGAGCAGGCGGTACTGATGGACATGGCCACTGATGACTAGCGCTGGCGGCTTGTTCCGAACAGGCCAGCGAGACGCTGGCGGGCTGCCGGCGGCCAGAACCGGTAGGGCGGCGAAGCGTCCAGCTCCGGGGCGGCTGCGGTCACAGGCTTGTGCGTGAGGAGTGCGATCTGCTGGTTATCGCCATGCTCACTGAGCTGCCCGCCAAGCCATGACCATTGCCTGGCCTCGGCTTCCAGGTCGGAGCCGAGAAGCTGTGCGTTGATCGCCAGGAATGTCCAGCCGCCCTGTCTGCCAACCTCAGGTGAGGCACCCGCCCCCTAAGAATCAATGGCCCCAGGGCGGGGATGGAGATCTTCCCCGAGATGACGATGACCGTGGCTGGGCTCGACCGGCTGACCGGGATCACCGATCCTGGTCGGGTGGCTGGTGATGACGAGCGGCATCCGGACCCCGAGGTGCCTGCGAGGGCACGCCGGCGGACGTTCACCGCGCAGTACAAGCAGGAGATTCTGGCTGCTT
>CAVPBY010000036.1:0-38744 GCA_963702225.1 uncultured Solirubrobacteraceae bacterium
TGCCTCGGGCTGGAAAGACGAGATGGGAAAATTCGTGGTGCGAGCAGGTATGGTTTTTCTGGCGGGAGGCATTGCAACACTGTCGGTAGGGGTCATGATACGGTTTTGGGGGCTTAATATGCCCGGCGCGGGGCGACCGCCGCGGTGGCGCGCGAGCGGCTGGCCGGCTGCGCCGCGGCGATCTCCGCGGCCGGGCTGGCGTGGGAGGACGTGCTCGTCGAGGAGTGCGCAGCCAGCTCGATCGAGGCCGGGCGCCAGGGCGCGCGCGAGCTGCTCGATCGCGCGCCGGGGGCGACCGCGGTGTTCGCGTTCAGCGACCTGCTCGCGCTCGGCGCGCGGCGCGCGGCGCTGGACCGCGGGCTCGACATCCCGGGCGATCTGTCGATCGTCGGCTTCGACGACTGCGCCGGGGCCGCGGAGGGGCTGACCACGATCCACCAGCCCGAGCACGAGAAGGGGCGGATCGCCGTCGAGCGCCTGCTCGCGGGACTGTCCGGCGGACCGCACCGGCCCGAGCGGCTCATCCTGCCGACGCGCCTGGTCGTGCGCAGGTCGACCGCGCCGCCCGCGGGCGCCTGAGCGCGATCAGGCGACGCGGTAGCGCTCGGTCAGCCCGGCGAGCTTGGCGGCGAGGTCGTTGAGCGCGCTGGCCGCGACCCGCGACGCGTGCACCCCGTCGAGGAACTGGCTGGTGCCGCCCTCGATGTTCGTCATCGCGGCCGCGATCTCGTCCATGCCGATGCTCTGCTGGTGGGCGGAGGCGGCGATCTCCTCGGCCGCGTCGGAGGCGGAGCGGATGATGTCGGTGAGCGACCGGATCCCCCCGTCGGCGTCGGTCGTGAGCAGCAGGCCGTGCTCGACGACCTTGGCGCCCTCCTGGCTGGCCTTCACCGCCGCCGCGGTGGCGTCCTCGACCTCGGTGAGGATCGACTCGACCTTCCCGGTCGCCGCCTTGGACTGCTCGGCCAGCTGGCGCACCTGATCGGCGACCACCGCGAACCCCTTGCCGGCCTCGCCGGCGCGGGCGGCCTCGATCGTCGCGTTGAGCGCGAGCAGGTTGGAGCGGTCGGCGAGCTCGTTGACGGTGTCGGTGATGACGCCGATCTGCTGCGCCCGCTGGGCGAGAGTGAGGATCTCCTGCGCGATGCCCTCGACGCGGGCCCGGATGTCCTGCATCGCCTGGGCGATCGCCGCGACGGCCGCGGTGCCCTGGTCGGACACGCGCACCGAGTCGCCCGCCCGCTCGGCGACCTCACGCGCACGGCGCGCGGTGACGTCGGCCACGGTGCGCAGCTCGTTGATGGTCGCCGAGGTCTGCGTGATCGCGGCGGACTGCTGACCGGCGCTCTCGGTGTTGCTGCTGACCACGCCGAGGATCTCCTCGGTCGAGGAGCCGATCTCGTGCACGCCCGCCTGGATCTCGCTCGAGATCTCGGCCAGGCCGCGCACCATCGTGTTCAGGCTCTCCGACAGCTCGCGAAGGTCCTGACGCTCGCCGTCGACGGTCGCGGTGAGGTCGCCGTCGGCCACGCGCGCGGCGAACTCCCCGTAGTGGCGGATCGCCACCTGCAGCGCGTGCTTGGACCTGCGCTCGTCGTCGGCGAAGCTGCAGCTCGAGGTGGCGCTGCTGGGTGAGCTGGTTCAGGCGCTTGAGCGCGAGGCCGAACCGGGCGCCGGCGGCCAGCAGCGTGGCGGACGCGAACCCGATCCCCACCTCGCCCGCGTGCACGAGCGGGTCGACGAACAGGATCGCCAGGGCGACGGCCGAGGCGACGGCCGGGATGCGGAAGCCGGAGGCGGTGTTGTCCTGGACGGGCACGCCGGGGTCGGGCGCGAGCCACACCGCGACCGAGATCGCCAGCAGCGACGCGGGCCACGCGATCACGTTGAGGAACCAGCCGACCTCGGTGGCGACCACGCCGTTGAAGAGCGCGGCGATGTCCCCGGCGGCGTTGATCGCGCCGGCCGCGGTGATCAGCCACCAGCGCCCGCGCCGGCCGGCCGGGAGCATCAGCGCGCCGAGCAGGGTCAGGCCGGCGAGCAGCAGATCGCCGACCGGGTAGACGAGGTTGACGGCGGCGCCCTCGGTCCCCTGCCCGGACGCCGCGGCGATGCCGGAGAACCCGAACGCGACGAGCGCGGCGGCGGCGGCGAGCGCCGCGACGACGCCGTCGAGGTAGTTGGCAGCGGTCAGCTTCTTGACGTCACGCCGCATCAGCACCATCACCGACACGTACGCGAGCGGGAAGAACCCGGCCCAGAGGACGTTGGCGAGGCTGATCGTCGCCGGGGTGGCGCCATGCAGCGTCTCGGCGGTCATCACGAAGTCGCCGAGCGCCCACGCGCACGCGGCCACGCCGAGCAGCAGCGCGTAGCGGCGGTCGTGGGGGCGCAGCACACCGCGCGCGACCACGAGCAGGCCGGCCACGAGCTCGAACGCGTCGACGCCCCAGCCGGCCAGCCAGTCTGGGTACGAGCCGTTCGGGCCGCCGAGCACGAGGTCGACCACGTAGGCGGCGAGCATCGCGCCGAGCAGCCCGTACGTGAGCTTGATTCCGGCGCTGGGCGCGCCGCTGTCCCGGTCTGCTCGGGTCGGCTCGTATTCGGTCTGTGGCACCAACGACGCCGTGGTCACTGCCATCCGTCGCGCTCCTTCGTGCTGCCGGTCGCCCGGGGGCACCGGGCGCCGATCAAGGGTTCATCGCCTCACTCGGGTCAGGACGCTGACCCGCTGTCCCGTGGTTCTCGGCCCCGGCGGAGGATTCTTGAGTGTCTCCCACGGTCACCCAGTGAAAGCTCGCCCGAGGGCCCGCAGGGCGCGTGCGGCGGGGATCGCGATCACCGCGACGAGCGCGGCGCCGACCGCCGCCATAGCCTCCACTTACAGCAGTGTCAACGGAAGCTTCGGGGGTGCGTGGACGTCCATTTACACTCACGTCAACCTGGCGTGCCGGCTCCTCCCCACACCCATCCGCGTGAAGCCGTCGCCGCCCGCAACCGAGCGGCTGTCCTCGACGGCGCCGAGCGGCTGCTGAGCCGAGGCGACGCACCGTCGATCTCGGCCGTCGCCTCCGAGGCGGGCGTCTCGCGGCCGACGGTGTACGCGCACTTCCCCAACCGGCGCCGGCTGATCGAGGCGGTCGTCGAGCGCGCCGCGGGCGCCGCGATGGAGGCGATCGCCGCCGCCAAGCCCAAGCGGGGGGCCGCGCTGCCCGCCCTGCGTCGCGTGATCGCCGCCAGCTGGGAGCAGCTGAGCCGGGATGAGCAGATCGGCCAGGCCGCGATGAGCGAGCTGAGCACCGCCACGATCCACCGCTCCCATCACGCGGCGATCAAGCCCCTGCGGCGGCTCGCCAAGCGCGGGCGACGGGAGGGCGCGTTCCGCACCGATCTGCCGACCGAGCTGCTCGTGACGGGAGCGCTCGGGCTCATCCACGCGATCGCGGACGGCGTCCGCCGCGAGGTGCTCGACCCGGGGGACGCGGGCGACGCGGCCGACACGCTCGTCACGGAGCTGTGGTGCGCCGGGGCCCGCCGCACCCGCGGCTGACGCGCCCCGGGCGCCGTGTCGATGGGCGATCCAGGACTCGAACCTGGACCTCTTCCGCGGCGCATCCTGGGTCAACATGTTTCGCTCGCCCGCAGGGCCGCTTGTACCGGTAGTTCGAGGTCGTCACGCTCGCTCATCGGCGCGAAATGGCGCAC
This sequence comes from uncultured Solirubrobacteraceae bacterium, assembly GCA_963702225.1. Taxonomy (GTDB): domain Bacteria; phylum Actinomycetota; class Thermoleophilia; order Solirubrobacterales; family Solirubrobacteraceae; genus Palsa-465. The sequence continues at coordinate 3,706 of CAVPBY010000036.1, forward strand.
GCGCGGATGTGAGCAAGGCGGCCTCGTACGAGCAGGCCATTGGGCTCAGCGCCAGTCGGCACGCGAACGTGCCTGAGACGTCCCACGACGCGAGCGACTGCGCTGCCGACGCAGGCGGCAGGCCGGGGTGCACATTGGGTGCATCAGATTGTCAACCGGACCAGCGATCCCGCAGCAAGCACCAAATGCGCGCTTCTGGCGACAGGCAGGATGCTCGAACAGCTGTCGTGTGAGTCCTGCTCTCGTGTCGGCTCGTGCATGCCGTGATGTCGTCACAACGTTCGCATGGCGCCCCGTTAGCTGCTACGAAGCGCGACCAGCATGCCTCGGTTCTATCCCCGCCCGAGGCTTTGCGACGGCGGCGAGCTCCGTCGTTCCTGCTGCGGCGCTATGACGGTGTGTGCTCGGACCGTCGCGCCGGCCCCTAAACCACCAGCGCGGTGCCGTACACCAGCGGCTGAACGATCGGCGGCATCCCGCGCCATCGTTCCTGGCAGGTTCTGGACGCCTCGAATCCGGCTTCGTCCAACAGGCGCAGCGTGTCCTGATTGCAGCGGCAGCCAGGGGCGAACGCGCGCCAGGGTGGTGGAGGCGGTGCTGCCAGCGTTCCAGCGCAGATCCCGCGGTGGCCCGGACGTGCTCGATGAAAAGCAACCGCCCCCCGGCGACGAGCACGCGGCGGGCCTCCTGCAGAGCGGCGGACGGATTAGCGACCGTGCACGGCACCAGCGTGACGACGACGTTGTCGAACGATGCGTTGTCGAACGGCAGGCGCTCGGCGAACACCGCCAGCACGGTGGCGGACAGATGCGCATGCCCGGCGCGGCCCTCGAGCCGTCGGGCCATGGTGGGCTCTGGCTCGGTCAGCACGAGTTCCGGTACTCCGTTCCCGTAGTGGGGGATGTTCAGCCCGGTGCCCGCACCGACTTCGAGCACCCGACCGGCAGCGCGGCCGACCACCTCCCGGCGCAGTCCGGTCATGACCCTGCGCTCTCCGAGCCAAAAGGAGCGGGTCGTAGATCAGCGGCACGCACCGCGCCCCGTAAAGCTTGACCAGCCCGTTCAGCTCAGAATCAGCGACACGGTCGCTGCCGGCACGCGGAGGGCTGCGTGAAGCGAGGTCCGTCATCGTGGTTGAAATCCGGAACACAGCAGCCGGACCCAGCTGACCTGACCGTCGGTCTCGTCGTAGTAGGCCTGCTGTTCGATAATGAAGGGGCCGTCGGGCCTGTCGCCTTGGTACCGGTACGTCACGTGGTGCCGAGCGGCGATCTTGCCGGTGTCGACGCTGAGCACGTCGTGGATGTCACAGTCGCCGAACCAGGTGCGCAGCACCTCCAGTACGTCTTCGCGGGTGGCAGCCTCCCACACCCGGCGCGGCGTCAGGGCACGGAACTCGATGGCCGGGTGGAGCAACTCGGTGAGTTGCGCGAAGTCCTGGCGAGCGATCGAGTGGGCGAGCTTCCTACCCAGCGACGCGGGCTTAGTAGCTGAAGACGGTGGCAGCATCGTCACCCTTCCAGTCGAGCATCGGGGTGGCTCCCGCGAGCGTCGCGTTGGCGACGAGCGCGTTCTCGTCGAGGTGGCGCGCGTTCCAGCAGATCGGACAGACGAGCAGCTCGGCGCCGCCCTCGGCGAACTGTTCAAAGAGGCGCGCAAGGGGCGGACAGCCTTCGCACGCGACCGCATGCGCGTGTCCTGGCAGCGCGAGTCTCACCGCCTCTTTGGTGAGGAACATCGCCACTCGGTTGCCTCGTTGGGCCGCGGCGCTGCCGACCAGGAACGCGATGGTGACCCGCTCGGGGTCCTCCAGGCCCGTGGTGAGGTTGATGAGGATGGTCTCGGGCATCGTTCTTCCTCCGCAGCGTCAGCCCACGACCGACGCTGGATCCGGGCGTACCACGACCGTGTCCGCGATCGGCACGACCTCGTCCACGGGAAGGCCCGCGTGGTCGGCGTGCGTGCGGATCGCCTCGGGGCTCGTCGCCTCGTAGACGCACACCGTCCCGAGAGCGCCGCCGCCCTCGTCAAGCACATAGCTGCGAATCCAGCGGACCTCGCTGGCCATCTCCTCGCCCGTTGCCGTCGAGCGTGCCGCTGCTTCCGCGAGCTCGTCGCTACTGTGCCACCCACCTCGCCTGATGATTGCGTACAGGTCCATGGCAAAGCTCCTCTCCTGACGTGAAGTTGTGACGTGGAGCGTCACCGTACGGGCGATCGCAGGGCGTGCCATCGGGAGGATTCCCTATCTGCTGCGAAGGCCGGTAGCGTTTGCACGCTATGGATGGCGCGAGTGCCACTCGACCGCGTCTGGTGGAGTTGGTCGCTGCGCTCTCGCTCGCGGCCGATCTCGGTCTTGGTCAGGAGATGGAGCACGGCCTCCGGACTTGCCTCGTTGCGATCCGGCTCGCCGAGCGGATCGAACTCGAACCGGCGACCCGCGACAATGTTTACTGGCTGAGCCTGCTGGCGATGGCCGGCTGCACCGCCGACTCCTTCGAGATGCGACGGGTCTGGGGCGATGACCTCGCGCTGCGCGCCGGCATGTTCGCCGCCGGACCCACAGAACTCGCCATGGCGCGCTACTTCGTCTCTCGTGCCGGCTCCGACGGCGGCCCAATTCGACGCGCCAACGCCCGTGCGCGACTTCTCGCCAGCGGCATGCGGGCCGTCGTCGAGTCGATGACGACCCATTGCCGGGTCACAGGCAGGCTCGCCGAGGAACTGCGGTTCGGCCCGGGTGTGATCGATCCGCTGCAGCACACCTTCGCGCGCTGGGACGGCAGGGGCGTACCACGCGGAGCCTCGAGCGAAGCAATCCCGATTGCCGCCCGCGTTTTCGCTGTGGCCAACTACGCTGAGGCCGAGCACCGGCGCGCCGGGATCGAGGCGGCGCTTGAGCTCGCCTACCGGTTCGCCGGCTCGATCCTGGACCCCAATATTGTCGGGGTATTGGCGCGGGACGCTGGCGAGATCTTCGGTGGCCTCGAGCAATCGAGCTGGGAGGCCGTCCTGGAGGCCGAGCCGGGTGGGCAGGCACGGCTCGTCGGGAATCAGTTCGACGCGGTCCTCTCTGCTCTCGGTGACTTCGCAGACCTCAAGTCCCCATGGTTCAGCGGCCACTCACGACGGGTCGCGCAGCTCGTCGGGACCGCGGCAGGTCTCCTCACGCTCCCCGGGGAAGATGTCGTCCGTCTCCGCCGCGCCGCCCTCGTGCACTCAGTCGGCCGTGCCGGCGTGCCGAACACAATCTGGGACAAGGTAGGCACGCTCACCGTGGCCGAACGGGAGCGCATGCAGCTCTACGCCTACTACACCGGCCGCATCCTCCGGTACGGGAGCCTCACCGACCTTGCCGATCTGGCCTCTGCCAGCCACGAGCGCATCGACGGAAGCGGATATCCACGGGGCCTCGACGGATCGCAACTGGAACCTGCGGCCCGCGTACTGGCAGCTGCCGATGTCTATGACGCGCTGACCAGCCTCCGGCCCCACCGCGCCGCGCTGTCGGCGGCCGCGGCCGCCGAGGAGCTCGTCCGTGAAGTCCGCGCAGGACGGCTCGACAGCGAGGCGGTAGAGGCGGTGCGGAGGGCAGTAGGGCATAGCCGATCACCGCGACCGGCCGCACCGGCCGAACTCACCCCTCGCGAGGTGGAGGTGCTCCGCCTCATCGCCATCGGGCACACGACAGCCCAGGTCGCGCACGCTCTCACCATCTCGCCCAAGACCGCCGATCACCACATCCAGCACATCTACGCCAAGATCGGCGCCTCCAACCGCTCGGTCGCAACGATCTTCGCCATGAGGCACGGACTGGTCTGACCACTCAGCTGTCAGAGGCCAGCGAGGTCCGGTACTCCCGCGCACAGAGCGCCTACGCGGCATCTGCCCGCGACGTGCGGGGCACACAGATGCACCCTCGTCGCGTCGTCGAGCACCCCGTGCTCGTCGGTCGGCCGCCAGAAAAGTGACGGTTTGCAGGCATTTCCCGAAAGTGGGCGATCCAGGACTCGAACCTGGGACCTCTTCCTTATCAGAGAAGCGCTCTAACCGACTGAGCTAATCGCCCGGGAGCCGGGAGTCTATCGCGGGTCCGCGGGTCCGCGGGTCAGCCGGCGACCGCGCCGGCGAGTGCTCCGACCCCCGCGGTGACACCCATCGCGACCAGTCCCCAGGCGGTGACTCGGACCACTGCGCGCACCCGGGGGGCGCCGCCAGCCGGGCACCGAGGTCGCCGAGGACGACGAGCACGATGGCGGCGACGATCAGGCAGATCGGGATCCGCGCGGTCTTGCTCGGGATGATGACGGCGACGAGGGGCAGGATCGCCCCGGCGGAGAACGCACCGGCGGACGCGACCGCCGCCTGTATCGGGCGTGCGGAACGATTCTCGTCGAGGCCGAGTTCGTCGCGGGCGTGGGCCTCGAGGGCGCCGTGCGCGGTCAGCGACCCGGCGACCTGCCGCGCCAGGCCCCGGTCGAGCCCACGGTCGACGTAGATGTTCGTCAGCTCGTCGAGCTCCGCCTCGGGATCGTCGGCCAGCTCGCGCGCCTCGAGCGCGAGATCGGCGTCCTGGGTGTCACGCTGCGAGCTCACCGACACGAACTCACCCGCCGCCATCGACATCGCCCCGGCGGCGAGCGCGGCCACGCCGGCGGTCGCGACGGCTGCCCGGCTCGCCCCTGAGGCGGCCACGCCGAGCGCGACGCTCGCAACCGAGAGGATGCCGTCGTTCGCGCCGAGGACGGCCGCGCGCAGCCACCCCGCCCGATAGCTCAGATGCGTCTCCGCATGCCTCATCGACGGCCCCATCATCCCGCGCGAGGCTGCGCCTCAGCCGGTGTCGTGCCGCAGCCGCTCGGCGAGCTCGAGCGCGTCCTCGAGCGAGTCGAACTGAGGTGGGCGCGGTAGCCGCCGGCGGTCGCGGTGACCTCGACGTCGCGGCCGAGCGCCGCGCCGAGCGAATCGTTGATGCGCACGAGCGCGTCCTCCTGGTCGGGGTGCAGCGCGGCGGGCGCGCGCCGGCGGACGCTGCGCGCGGCCGGGCGGCCGCCGCGGGCGCGCGCCTCGAGCTCCCGGACGGACCAGCCGCCGGCGACGGCGTCGCGTGCGAGCCGGCGGCGCGCGTCGTTGCCCGAGGCGGTGAGGAGCGCGCGGCCGTGGCCCTCCGACAGCTGCCGGGAGGCGATGAGCTCGAGCGCCTCGTCGGGGAGGTCGAGCAGGCGCACGAGGTTCGACACCGCGACGCGGTTGCGCCCGATGCGCTGACCGACCTGCTCGCGGGTGAGCCCGAGATCCTCCGTGAGCGCGGCGCAGGCCCGGGCCGCCTCGACCGGGTTGAGGTCCTCGCGCGCCATGTTCTCGACGAGCGCCAGCTCGAGCGAGGCGGCGTCGTCGTGTTGACGGATGATCGCCGGGATCGTCTCCAGCCCGGCGAGCTTTCGCCCGCCAGCGGCGCTCGCCGGCGACGAGCTCGTACGCGCCGCCGGGGATCGCGCGCACGAGCACCGCCTGCAGGACGCCCGCACTTGATCGACTCCGCGAGCCCGATCGATCGACTCCTCGTCGAACCCGCGCGGCTGGTTCGGGTTGGGGGAGATGAGATCGGTCGGTGATCTGCGCGCAGCTCGGCCTTGGCCCTCCGTCGGTGACGGCGAGGATCGCGGCCAGGCCGCGTCCCATCCCGCGCGAGCGCTCAGCCACGCGCCGCCACCTCCTTGGCGAGCTCGAAATACGCCTCGGCGCCGGCGCAGTGCGGATCGAAGTGGATCACCGGCTGGCCGAAGCTCGGCGCCTCGCCGACCCGCACGTTGCGCGGGATGACCGTCTCGAAGACGAGCTTGGGGAAGTGGCTGCGCACCTCGGTCTCGACCTCCTGGGCCAGCCGCGTGCGCCCGTCGTGCATCGTGAGCAGCATCCCCGCGATCGTCAGCCGGGGGTTGAGCTCGCGCTGCACGAGCGACAGGGTGTCGAGCAGGCCGGCGAGCCCCTCGAGCGCGAAGTACTCCGCCTGGACGGGCACGATCACCCGGTCGGCGGCGACGAGCGCGTTCACGGTGAGCGGCCCGAGCGAGGGCGGGCAGTCGAGCAGCGTGAACGCGTACCGGTCGCGGATCGGGGCGAGCGCGTCTCTCAGGCGGTTCTCCGAGCCCGCGATCCGCGGCAGCTCGACGTTCGCGCCGGCCAGGTCGGGGCCGGCGGGCACGATCGAGAGGTGCTCGATGGAGTCGCGTGCACCGCATCGGCGAGCGGGATCTCCCCGACGAGGACGTCGTACACGGTCGGCGACGTGCGCTTGTCGACACCGAGCCCGAGCGTCGCGTTCGCCTGCGCGTCGATGTCGACGAGCAGCGACTCGTAGCCGGCCTCGGCGACGCAGGCCGCGAGGTTGACCGCCGTCGTCGTCTTGCCGACGCCGCCCTTCTGGTTGGCGATCGCGTACACGGTGCCCATGAGGGAATGGATGCTAGGGGCGGCGCGGTCGCGGCCGCTGCGGCGCGGTCGCCGAACGCCGCGAGGACGGCGGGAGCCGCGCCGCCACGCGACCGGCTTCGACGCTCGTCTACACGCCGCGGCCGAGCGGGCGCGGGCGACGCCGGCGGCGGGGAGCGGCGGCGTCGGCGCACCTTCACCATCACGTGCAGGTGACGGTGCAGCGCCTCGGGGTAGGGCGAGACCGCGACCGGGTCGAGCGGCTCGAGGCCGAGCTCGGCGGCGGCGCTCGCGCCCATCGTCTCGTCGACCGGATCGCGGCGGCCCCGCCAGGCGACGAGCGCCCCGCCGGTCACCAGCAGCGGCGCGGCGTACTCGGCGACGACCGGCAGCGCCGCGAGCGCGCGAGCGACGACGACATCGCAGCCGCCGAGCCCCGCGGACCACTGCTCGGCGCGCTCGCGGACGACCTCGACGTTGCGCAGCTCGAGTCGGCGCACCCGGTGCGCAGGAACTCACATTGCGGGCGTTGGACTCGACCAGGGCCACGCCGGCCGTGGGGCGCGCGATCGCGAGCGGCAGCCCCGGAAAGCCGGCGCCGGCGCCGAGGTCGGCGATCCGCCCCTCCCAGTTGACGTGGTCGAGCTCGAGCGCGACGAGCGAGTCCCCGAGGTGGTCGTCGAGGATCCGCTGGGGCTCGCGCACCGTCGTCGGCGCCCCCTCGTCGGCGGCGACGAGCCGTGCGAGCCGGCGAGTTGCTCGGCCGCGCGGGGCGGTAGAGTGCCAGCGCTCGACATACCCGGGAATTGGGATTTCCCGTCATATGCGCGGCAAATCGCCCACCTGGCGACGGCGTATGTCACGAGTTGTAAAACGTGAAACACCTTCGCCGCGAACCGGGCGGGGTTTCACATGAAACGCTCGGCGGGGTTTCACATGAAAACGCCCGGCCGACGGCGAGGTCCGCCCTCGCGTGCTCGCGGGCCACCCAACGAAGCGCCTGCCGCGGACGATCCACAGCGTACCTGGGGCCGCTTGCCGTCACCTCCGACGATGCCCTCGCCGACGGCAGTCCGCGAGGACCCCCCGATCGAAGTCAGAAAGCTCCACCATCGCTCAGCGTTGTACCGCAGCCCTGTTCGCCGGCGAGAGACGGGTGAGACGGGCCGCGCGCGCGCCCGCCCACGCCGCCCCCGAACCGAGATCACTCCTCGATGAGGGGCGCGACGACCAGGTGCCGCGCCGGCTCCTGCCCGCGGCTGTACGTCTCGAGGTCCCGCCGCCCCTTGAGGTGCTCGTGGATGACCTTGCGCTCGAGCGCGCTCATCGCCTCCAGCGACACCGCTCGCCCCTCGCGCAGCGCGGTCTCGGCGGCCTGGTCGGCGGCCTGGCGGAGCGTCGCGGCGCGGCGCTCGCGGTAGCCGGCGGCGTCGACGAGCACCGACACGCGGGGCTCCTCGCCGCGGGAGGCGATTCGGTAGGCGAGGTGCTGGATCGCGTCGATCGTCTGCCCGTGGTGGCCGATCAGCACGCCCAGGTCATCGCCGACGTACTCGGCGATCAGGCCGTTCTCGTCCTCGCTGATCTCGACGTCGGCGTCGATCCCCGCGGTGTCCGCGATCAGCTCCAGCGTCTCCAGCACGCGATCGGCGGGGCTCTGCCCCGCGCGGATCCGCCACCGACGCTCACCTATCGCCTCCGTCCCGAGCGCTTCTTCTTCTTGCGCGGCGGCCGGGGCGGCGGGGTCGAGCCGCCGCCGCCGATCCGTTCGAGCGGACCCGCCGCGCTTGGCCGGCGCGGGTCGCTTGGCCGTCGTGGTGCCCTTCGGGCGCGGCCTTCTTGTCGGCCGAGGCACCCTCGCCGGACGCGGCGGACTTCCCCCGAGCCGGCGTGGCCGTGCCCGTCCCGGAGCACCGCCGGCCCCGCGGGGACCCCGCATCGGACTGAGCACGCTCCAGGCGCTCGCGCATGCGCGCGCCGAAGCCGCCGCCTCCACCCGCGCTCCCGCCGGAGCCGCCGTCGGGCCGCTCCCGGTCGACAGCACCGCCGCACCGCCGTCGTCGTCGGCGCCACCCCCGCGACCGCCACCGACGGGCCCACGTGCGCCGCACGACGTACTGCTGCGCGACCGTCCAGAGGTTCGTCGTGATCCAGTAGAGCATCAGCCCGGCCGGGAAGCGGATCACGAACAGCACGAAGATCAGCGGCATGAACAGCATGATCTTTCGCTGCGTCGGGTCCATGTTCGAGCGCCGACATCACGAGCGTCGAGACCGAGCTGGGAGCCGATGTAGAGCGCGATCAGGATGACCAGCTCGACCCCGTGCCCTTGGCGGTGAGGTCGTTGATGAACAGGAAGCGCGGCCCCGTGGAGCTGGCACCGCATGCGGTCGTCTGCCCCGCCGCCGCGTGCATCGAGATGCTGTGGTGCAGCGCGTAGGCGTGCTGGTATGCGTGCTGGCGCCGCAGATGTCCCGGCGCAGGCTCTTGCGCAGCATGTAGTAGAGCGCGATGAAGACCGGCAGCTGCAGGACCATCGGCAGGCACGACGCCAACGGGTTGACGTTGTTCTCCCGGTAGAACTTCATGATCTCCTGCTGCTGGCGCTGCTTGTCCTGCTTGTACTTCTGCTGGATCTCCTTCATCTGCGGCTGCAGCGCCTGCATCCGCACCATGCCCTTGATCTGGCGGAAGGTGAGCGGCACGAGCAGGGCGCGGACGCGACCGTGAGCAGCACGATCGACAGGCCCCAGGAGAAGCCGCCCGAGTGGAACGCCTTCAGGACCGACTCGAAGACGTCGATCAGCGGCTGGAAGATGTTGGCGGTGACGAGCATGGTCAGACGCTCGCGACCGTCCCACGCGACTTGAACAGCCGCTGGGCCTCGACCGGGTCATAGCCTCCACGGCTGAACGGGTTGCAGCGCAGGATGCGCCAGCCGGCGAGGACGAGCCCGCGCAGTATGCCGTATCGCTCGACCGCCTGCACCGCATACTCCGAGCACGACGGGTAGTACTTGCAACGCGGTCCGAGCATCGGCGAGATCGTGTACTGGTAGACGCGGATCGGCAGCGTGACGGCGCGTCGCAGCAGGCGGGTCACGGCGCGCCCTCGGCCGGCTCGGCCCGTTCCCCGGCCCCGCCGCGGGGCGGGGCCCCCGGCGCCGCGCCGCCCCGCGGGGCGGCACCCGGCACCTTGTCGATCAACTCCGCGAGCGCGGAGCGCACCCCCTCCAGCCCCGCGCGGACCGCGAGCTCACGCGCGCCCGAGCGCGCGATCACGACCGCGTCGGAGCCCGGCGGCAGGCGTGCGCTCTCCTGGGCGAACGCCTCGCGCAGCACCGCTTGACGCGGTTGCGCTCGACGGCGCCGCCGACCTTGCGGCCGACCGACAGCCCGAGCCGCGGGTCGCCGCTCGCCGCCGCGCGGGAAGACATAGAGCACGAGGTCGCGCCCGGCGTGGGAGCGGCCCTGGCGGAAGACGCGGTCGAACTCGCGCGCTGCGCGACAGCCGACCCCGGCCTGAGCGCTGCGGGGACACGGCCGCCTCCCGCCCGCCGCCCATCAGACGGTCAGGCGCTTGCGGCCCTTGTCGCGCCGGCGCTTGAGCGTCAGGCGCCCCGCGCGAGTCTGCATGCGCGCGCGGAAACCATGCGTGCGGGCGCGCTTGCGCTTCTTTGGCTGGTACGTACGTTTCATCGGCGGAGCTCCGGTCTGATCGGAACGCCGCAGTATACGAAGCTCCGCACCTGCTCCGGCCCGGCCCGCCGCGGTGTCCGGAAGCGGCCCGCCGGGTTTTTCCCGCGATTTGCGCGGGCGCCCTACAGTGCGCCCGGAGGCCCGGGCGCCGCTGGTATATTCGCCGCCCCGCGGGTGAACGGTGCGTCCCGTCCGCGTTCTCTTCGTCACCCTCGCCAGGCACTCCGGGAGGAGCCAGTTCGTGTTGCCCGCGCATACCGATCCCGACGATGCGTGGCGGGTCCTCCGCGCGGAGCTGCGACGACGGATCGGCGCGAGCACGTTCGACATCTGGCTGGCCGGCCTGCAGCTCGCCGACTGGGACGGACAGGTGGTGGTCCTCCCGGGCCCACCGGAGACCGAGCTGTGGGTCTCCCGCCGCTACGGCCGCCTGCTCGGCCAGGCCGCCGAGGACGTGCTCGGCCCCGGCACCGGGCTGCGCTTCGCCGGCGGCGAGCACGCGCTCGAGCCGAGCGCCGGCCCGGTCCTCGGCGACGATCGCTTCTCCGAGCTGCGCGCCGGGTTCAACCCGCGCTACCGCTTCGAGCAGTTCATCATCGGCGAGACCAACCGCCTGGCCCACGCGGGCGCGCTCGCGGTCGCCGAGAACCCCGGGCAGGCCTACAACCCGCTGTTCATCTACGCGCCGCCCGGCCTGGGCAAGACGCATCTGCTGCACGCGATCGGGAGCTACGTCATGCAGTACGGCGCCGGCGCGAGCGTGCGCTACACGACCGCCGAGGCGTTCACCAACCACTTCCTCACCGCGCTCTCCTCGAGGTCGATCGAGCGTTCAAGCAGGCCTATCGCACCGCCGACGTGCTGCTCATCGACGACGTGCAGTTCCTGGCCCCAAGGTCCGGACCGAGGAGGAGTTCTTCCACACGTTCAACGCGCTGTACGACAACGGCCGTCAACTGGTGCTCACGTGCGACCGGTTGCCGCGCGCGCTCACCGGGATCGAGCAGCGGCTGCGCGAGCGCTTCGAGGCCGGGCTGGTCGCCGACATCGCGCCGCCCGACCACGCCACCCGGGTCGCGATCCTGCGCAAGCGCGCCGCGCTGGACGGGATCGAGGTCGCCGACCGAGCCGTGCTCGAGCTGATCGCCGACCGCGTGCGCGACAACATCCGCGCTGCTCGAGGGCGCGCTCATCCGCGTCGTCGCGTTCCACTCGCTCACCCACCGCGCGATCGACACGCCGCTCACCACCGAGGTGCTCGACGTCATGTATCCCGGCGCGCCCGACGGGCGGGCGCCGGCGGCGCGGGCGGGCCGTGTCGGTCGAGTCGATCCAGGCGACGGTCGCCGCGCGCTTCGGCCTCAGCGTCGCTCAGCTCACCTCGGCGCGACGGACCGCGACGATCAACTGGGCCCGCCAGGTCGCGATGTCGCTCGTCCGCGACCTCACCGACGAATCGCTGCCGGCGATCGGCCGCGCCTTCGGCGGGCGCAACCACGCGACCGTCCACACGCCCTGCAACGCGTCTCCGACCGCCTGGCCACCGACCCCGAGGCTGTGGAGATCGTGCGCCAACTGCGCTCACAAATCGTCGGCGAGCACGACGACCGCCGCTCTTGACAGACTCCACCCACAGCTCCGCACCGGGCTCGCACTCCTCGCCCCTGCTGCCGGGCGATCGGCGAGTTGTCCACACCCGTTCTCAGCACTATGACTTCTTCCTTTCCAGACAGAGGTAACGACCGTGAAGATCTCTCTCGAACGGGGCGAGTTGCTCGCCCAGATGCAGACCGTGAGCCGGGTGGCGTCGACCCGCTCGGCGATCCAGGCGCTGTCCGGCGTCCAGCTGTCGGTGACCGAGGCGGGCTGCGAGCTGCGCGCCACCGACATGGACGTGGGCCTGCGCGTGCCGCTGCAGGCCGAGGTCGTGCGCGAGGGCACCGTCGTGCTCCCCGCGCGCCTGATGCTCGACGTCGTGCGCTCGCTGCCCTCGGAGTCGGTCTCGCTGGAGCTGCGCTCCTCCGAGCAGGACGTCGAGGTGATCGCCGGCAACGCCACGTTCCACCTCCGGACGCTGCGCTCCGACGACTTCCCGACGTTCCCCGAGCCCGATGCCGAGTCGACCGTCGAGCTGCCGGCGGCGGCGTTCGTCGCGACCGCGACCAAGGTGGCCGGCTCGGCCTCGCGCGACGAGACCCGCCCGGTCCTCACCGGCATCCTCGTCTCGGCGTCCGACCGCGAGCTGCGGATGGTCGCCACCGACTCCTACCGCCTGTCGGTCAAGGAGACCGTGCTCGAGGCGCCGCTCTCCTCGGGCTTCGAGGTCAACGTCCCCGCCCGCGCGCTGCAGGAGCTCGCCCGGCTCGTCGCCCAGAACGAGGAGGCCCCGCTGAGCGTGAGCGTGCGCTCCAACCAGGTGCTGTTCTCGCTCGGCCGCGTGATCCTCTCCTCGCGGCTGATCGACGGCCAGTTCCCCAACTACCGCCAGCTGCTGCCCGAGACGTTCGAGCACGAGCTGCGGATCGCGAGCCCGGAGCTGACCGACGTGGTGCGGCGGATCAGCCTGCTCGCGCAGAAGAACGCGCCGCTGCGCCTGTCGTTCACTAAAGGGCAGCTCACCGTCTCCGCCCAGACCCCGGACGTCGGCGAGGCGCGCGAGTCGATGCCGGTCGCGTTCGAGGGCGAGGACCTGGAGATCGGCTTCAACCCCGAGTTCCTGCGAGCGGGCCTGGAGGCGATCGACGTGGGCGACGTGCTGCTGCGGCTGATCAGCCCGCTGCGGCCGGGGCTGATCGAGTCCGGCGACGGCAGCCGCTTCAGCTACCTGATCATGCCGATCCGCCTCAACGTCTAGAGCGCGACGCGGCCGGACGATCGCGCCCGATCGCGTGCGCGCTCGTCGCGTCGCGCGGACTTCCGCTCCTACGCGACGGCCGAGGTCGCGCTCGGCGACGGCCTCACCGTGATCACCGGCCCGAACGGCGCCGGCAAGACGAATTTGATCGAGGCGCTGTACTTCGGCTGCACGGGCCGCTCCTGCCGCACCTCGAACGAGCGTGAGGTGGTGCGCTTCGGCGCCGGCGGCGCGCGTGATCGTCGCCACCGCCGGCGAGGACGGCGCGCACGAGCTGTCGGTCGGCTTCCAGCCCGGCGAGCCCAAGCGGATGAAGGCCGACGGCGCGCCGGTCGAGCGGCTGCTCGACGTCCCGACCGGCCGCTGGTGTGCGTGTTCCTGCCCGACCGGCTGGAGCTGATCAAGGGAGCGCCGTCGCTGCGCCGCGGCCACCTCGACCAGTTCGTCGCGGCGCTGTGGCCCGCCCGCGTCCAGACCCGCCGCGCGTACGCCCAGGCGCTGGCCCAGCGCAACGCGCTGATCGGCCGGTGCGGGCGGGCGCCGGTCGGGCCGCGGGCCGCTGCGCTCGCCAGCTGGGACGCGCAGCTGGCCGGCACGGGCCTCGCGCTGATGGCCGACCGCGCGCGCCGCCGTCGAGGCGATCGCGCCGTGGTTCGCCCGGCTGTGCGAGCGAGCTCGGACTCGACGGGGACCCGGCATCGCCTACCGCCCGCGCTCGCGCGCCGGCACGCCGAGGAGCTCGTCGCCGAGCTCGCCGAGCGGGTCGACTCCGACCTCGAGCGCGGCTTCACCGGCCACGGCCCCCACCGCGACGACGTCGCGACCGCGGGCGGGCCGGGAGCTGCGCGCCTACGGCTCCCAGGGCCAGCAGCGCCTGGCCCTGCTCGGCTGCTGCTGGCCGAGCGCGGGGCGCTCGCGCAGCGCCGCTCGACCCCGCCGCTGATGCTGCTCGACGACGTCATGTCCGAGCTCGACGGCGGGCGCCGCCGCGGCGCTGGTCGACCTGCTGCGCGGAGGCGGCGGCCAGTCGGTGATCACCGCGACCGACCCCGAGCAGGTCCCGGGCGCCGGCGAGGACGACGTGCGCGGATCGAGGTCTGCCGGCGGCACGATCGCGGCCGACGGCGACGCTCCGCGGAGGTGCGGTGCGGCGGGCGGCGCTCGTCGCCGCGCGGGCCGCGCTCGCTCGCCGAGGCGTTCGGCTCGCTCGCCGACGAGCTGCGGCCCGACACGCTGCTCGCCGACGTGCAGCGGATCTGGTCGGCGACGGTCGGAGAGGCGATCGCCGAGCAGGCGCAGCCGACCGGCGAGCGCGCCGGCGTGGTGACGGTCTCGTGCGCGGCGTCGGTGTGGGCCAGGAACTCGATCTGATGGCGCCGCAGCTCATCGCCCGGCTGAACGCGTCGCTCGGGCAGGACGCGATCCGGCGGCTGCGCTGCGTCGCGGTCGGCCACCGCCGTTCCTAACCTGTGGAAAACCGGTTGCCCACATCGCAAAAGCAGCGTGTTTGCAGGAAGAACCGCCTGTCGAACGTGGCCGGTCCGGCCGAGGCCTGTGCTAGCATGATGGACATAAATCTTGACGCCCTGGCGCGCCTTCGATGGCGCGGCGCCGGGGCGTCCCAACGTCATCGGAGGATCGTTGGCGAGTGACGACACCGCCCGCCCGGGCGGGAATGAATCCAGCTACGACGCCCAGGACATCACCGTCCTGGAGGGCCTCGAGGCCGTCCGCAAGCGCCCGGGGATGTACATCGGCTCGACCGGGCAGCGGGGCCTGCACCACCTGGTCTACGAGATCGTCGACAACGCCGTCGACGAGGCGCTCGCCGGCCGTAACGACGCGGTCACGATCACGATCCATCCCGACAACCGGGTGACGGTCGTCGATGCCGGGCGTGGGATCCCGGTCGCGGTGATGGAGAAGGAGGGCAAGTCGGCGCTGGAGGTCGTGCTCACCGTGCTGCACGCCGGCGGCAAGTTCGGCGACGGCGGCGGCTACAAGGTCTCGGGCGGGCTGCACGGCGTCGGCCTGTCGGTCGTCAACGCGCTGTCGGAGCGGCTCGACGCCGAGGTCAAGCGCGACGGATACACGTGGCGCCAGTCGTTCCAGCGCGGCCTGCCGCTCGGTGCGATGGAAAAGGGTCCCGCCCGCGACCTCCGAGACGGGGACGACGATCTCGTTCCTGCCCGACGACGAGGTGTTCGAGACGCTCGAGATCGACTACAAGACGATCGAGGAGCGGCTGCGCGACACCGCGTTCCTCACCCGCGGGCTCAAGATCACGATCGTCGACGAGCGCGGCGAGGGCCACCGGGTCGAGTTCCAGTACGACGGCGGGATCGTCGACTTCGTCGCGTTCCTGAACCAGAACAAGGACCCGATCCAGAAGAAGATCGTCTGGATCGAGGGCGAGGGCGAGGAGGGCGCGGTCGAGGTCGCGATGCAGTGGAACTCCTCCTACCAGGAGTCGGTCTTCTCGTTCGCCAACAACATCAACACGATCGAGGGCGGCTCGCATCTGTCGGGTTTCCGTTCGGCGCTCACCAGCGCGATCAACCGTTATGCCAGGGAGAAGGGCGAGCTCAAGGAGAAGGATGTGGCGCTGTCGGGCGAGGATGTCCGTGAGGGCCTCACCGCCGTCGTCTCGGTCAAGCTCACCGATCCGCAGTTCGAAGGTCAGACGAAGACCAAGCTCGGCAACCCGGGCATGGCCGGGTTCGTCCAGTCGATCGTCAACGCCAAGCTCCAGGAGTTCCTCGAGGAGAACCCGCAGGAGGCCCGTGCGGTGATCCGCAAGGCGGTCTCCGCCGCCCAGGCGCGTGCTGCCGCCCGCAAGGCGCGGGACCTCACCCGCCGCAAGTCCGCATTGGAGAACTCCGCGTTGCCGGGCAAGCTCGCCGACTGCTCGGTCAAGGACCCGTCGCTCGCGGAGCTGTTCATCGTCGAGGGCGACTCGGCCGGCGGCTCGGCGGTGTCCGCGCGTGACCGCAACACCCAGGCGATCCTGCCGCTGCGCGGGAAGATCCTCAACGTCGAGAAGAGCCGCATCGACAAGGTGCTCGGCAACGATGCGATCCAGGCGCTGATCACCGCGATCGGCACTGGAGTCCGCGACGAGTTCGACATCGATCGTGCGCGCTACCACAAGATCGTGCTGCTCACCGACGCCGACGTCGACGGCGCCCACATCCGCACGCTCGCGCTGACGCTCCTGTTCCGTGAGATGCAGCCGCTGATCGAGGCCGGCTTCGTGTACATCGCCAAGCCGCCGCTCTACCGGCTCACGCGCGGGCAGAAGCACCGCTACATCGAGCGCGAGTCAGAGCTCGAGGACATCCTGCTCGGCGACAAGTTCGAGAAGCTCGAGATCGTCGATCACGACGGCAAGTCGTTCAAGTTGACCGAGGCCCGCTGGAAGCGCTTCACGCGGCTGCTCAATCAGTACGAGGGATGGGCCGCTGCGCTGCGCGCCGCCCACGGTCACGGAGTCGTCACGTTCATGCAGCAGGCTCGGATGCTCGAGGAGCAGATCACCGACCTGCCGACGCTGCTGCGTCACGTCGCGTCTCACGAGTCCAACGGCGACGGCGACACCTACAAGCTGTCGCTGGTCGAGGAGCGCCCGACCGAGCTCGTCGTACGGACTCACGAGGCCAAGACCGGGCACGCGACGACGCACCACCTGCGCCACTCCGCCCTGGAGGCCGGCGAATACCGCCGGCTGGCAGGCGTGCACCGCGACCTCGTCGAGCTGATCGGCACGCCTGCGTTCACGATCCAGCTGGGTGAGAACGCGACCGAGGCGAACACCTTCGAGGACCTGCACGACTCGATCCTCGCGATCGCGCAGAAGGGGATCGAGTACTACCGCTTCAAGGGTCTCGGCGAGATGGACCCCGACGAGCTGCGCGAGACGACGATGGACCCCGCGACGCGCACGCTCGCGCGGGTGACGATGGAGGACGCCGCCTCTGCCGACCTCGTCTTCTCGATGCTGATGGGCGATCAGGTCGAGCCCCGCCGGGTGTTCATCGAGGAGAACGCTCGGCTCGTCACGAACCTCGACGTCTAGGAGGTCCTGAGTGTCAGCGATCGACACCATCGGCGGCGGCAACATCGAGCCTCGCGGGCTCGAGGAGGAGATGCGCTCGGCGTATCTCGACTACGCGATGTCGGTCATCGTCGGGCGCGCGCTGCCGCGCGTCGAGGATGGCCTGAAGCCGGTTCAGCGCCGGATCCTCTACGTGATGAACGAGATGGGTCTGAACCCGACCCGCAAGCACGTCAAGTGTGCGCAGATCGTCGGCGAGGTGATGGGCAAGTACCACCCCCATGGCGACAGCGCGATCTACGACGCCCTCGCCCGTATGGCGCAGGAGTTCTCGATGCGCCACGAGCTCGTCGACGGCCACGGCAACTTCGGCAACATCGACGGCTGGGGCGCGGCGGCGATGCGCTACACCGAAGCGCGCCTGTCGAAGATCGCGACCGAGATGCTCCGCGACATCGACGCCGAGACCGTCGATTTCGCGCCCACGTACGACGGCACGCGCACAGAGCCTGTTGTGCTGCCGGCACGCTTCCCCAATCTGCTGGTCAACGGCGGCACCGGGATCGCCGTGGGCATGGCCACGAACATCCCGCCACACAACCTGCGCGAGGTGATCGACGCGACGATCGCCTACATCGACGACCCGGACATCGACGTCGAGGGGCTCATGAAGTACGTCAAGGGCCCGGACTTCCCGACCGCCGGCCTGATCCTCGGCCGCGAGGGGATCCGGGACGCCTACGCCACCGGTCGCGGTCGCGTGCGCGTCCAGGCGAAGGCCCACATCGAGCCGATCGGCCAGGGCAAGGAGGCGATCATCGTCACCGAGATGCCGTTCGCCGTACGCAAGGGCGGCGACGGTGGCGTGATCGAGAAGATCGCGGATCTCGTCGGAGAGAAGAAGATCCCGGAGATCGCCGACATCCGCGACGAGTCCGACCGCCGCGGCATGCGCATGGTGATCGAGCTCAAGCGCGGCGTCATCCCCAAGGTCGTCCTCAACAAGCTCTACAAGCACACCGCGCTGCAGACGACGTTCGGCGTCAACATGGTCGCGCTCGTCGACGGCGTGCCGCGGACGCTCTCGCTGCGGGAGATCATCGGTCACTACGTCGACCACCAGCGCGAGGTGATCGTCCGCCGCACCAAGTACGAGCTGCGCCGCGCCGAGGATCGCGCCCACGTGCTCGAAGGGCTGCTGATCGCGCTCGACAACCTCGACGAGGTCATCGCGCTGATCCGTGGTTCGCGGGACAGCGAGACGGCGCGTGCCGGCCTGGTCGAGCGCTTCGGGCTCACGATCATCCAGGCCCAGGCGATCCTCCAGCTGACCCTCTCGCGCCTGACCGCGATGGAGTCCGACAAGATCCGCCAGGAGCACACCGACCTGCTCGAGCGGATCAAGGAGCTGCGCGAGATCCTCGGCGACGAGGCAAAGGTCATGCAGGTCGTCAAGGACGAGCTGGGAGAGGTGAGGGAGGCCTACGGCGACGAGCGCCGCACCGAGATCACCTACGCCGAGGGCGAGATCGACATCGAGGACCTGATCGCCGACCAGCAGATGGTGATCTCGATCACGCACTCGGGCTACATCAAGTCACTGCCGCTGTCGACCTACCGCCAGCAGCGCCGCGGCGGCGTCGGGATCAACGGCATGGACATGAAGGACGAGGACTACATCGAGCACCTGTTCGTGACGTCGTCGCACGACTACCTGCTGTTCTTCACCAACCGCGGCAAGATCTACCGCTCCAAGGTCTACGAGCTGCCCGAGGCCTCGCGCACCGCCAAGGGCCGGGCGCTCGTCAACGTGCTGCCGCTCCGCGACGGGGAGCGGGTGCAGTCCGTGCTGTCCACGCGCGACTTCACCGAGGGCAAGTACCTCGTGTTCGCGACCCGCAACGGGATCGTGAAGAAGACCGACTTCATGGCCTACAACACGCCGATCAAGGCCGACGGGATCATCGCGATCAACATCCGCGACGACGATGAGCTGATCGCCGTCCGGCGCACGAGCGGGACCGACGACATCCTGATGGTCTCCCGCTCCGGTCAGGCCTCCCGCTTCCACGAGAACGTGGTCCGGGCGATGGGCCGCGACACGAGCGGGGTGCGCGGCATGAACGTCTCGCAGAAGGGTAACGCGGTGCTCGCGATGGACGTCGCCCGCGACGATCAGGAGCTGCTCGTGGTCACCGAGAACGGCTACGGCAAGCGCACCGCGATCCCCGACTACCCGGTCAAGGGCCGCGGCACGATGGGGGTCAAGACGATCACCCTCACCGAGAACAAGGGCGCGCTCGCGGGCGCGCTCGTCGTGCGCGAGCACCAGGAGCTCGTGTTCATCTCCCAGAACGGCATGGTCCAGCGCATCTCGGTGCGCGACATCAACCGCTACGGCCGCGCCTCGCAGGGCGTCAAGCTGATGAACATCCGCGACGACGACCAGGTGAGCGCGGTGGCGCTCGTCGTCGAGTCCGAGTCACAGGACGCGGAGTCGACCGCGGCGGAGCTCGAGTCGGGGGCCCCGCCGCCGGAGGTTTCCGAGTAGCTGAGCGGCGGTCCGGCGGCCGTTCCCGCTCAGCTGCCGCGGCGCCGGCCGGGGCGCGAGCGTGACCGGCGGAGGGTGAGGCCGCGGGGGCAGACGCCGGCGAGGATGCCGTCGGTCGCGGGGCCGTGGAGCGTGCAGGTGCCGCGGTCGCCGGAGTAGATGACGAACGCGGTGTGGCTGCGGAGGGGGAAGCGGGCGTGGCAGCCTCGGGAGTCGACCGAGCACGCGTTGGCCGCCGTCGGCAGCGCGACGAGGTACTCGCCGTCGGGTCCCGCTGCGGTCCCGTCCGGCTGCGACGTCGGGGTGAGCGTGATGTCCCGAGGACGGAAGTGGGTCCCGTAGCCGGCGACGGCGGCCCTCGAGCCGAGCACGCCGAAGTAGAGCGTCGCCGTGTCCGCGGCCGGGCACGGCGCGTGCCGGGCGGCCGTGCAGGCGCCGCTCGTGGCCAGCACCGCTCCGCTGTCGGCGACGCGCTCGACCGCCATCAGCGCGATGCCGCCGTGCGCCGGGCGGTCGGCGCAGCGCGCATCGACCGCGGTGTTCGGCGCGAACGGATGGAAGCGGCCGTCACGCGGGGGCAGGCCGTCGATCCCGGCGTGGCCGAGGCGCCCGCGCACCTCGCGCCCGGCCTGGACGCAGATCTGGCCGGAGGTCGTGCGGAACCACTCCGCGCCCCAGCCCACGTGCTGCGAGCTGAACACCGTGACCGGGAAGCGGTGCATCGAGCCGGCGACGACGCGGCCGCGGGCCGGCCCCGCGAGGAGGGCGAGGTTGCCGCTGGACGGCCTCGGCGCGCGGCGGCCCGCGGGGCTCCCGTGAAGCGAGACGACGGCGACGGCGGCGACCGCGACCGCCACGGCGACCGGGACGAGCACGGCGAGCACCCGTCGCCCCGACGCGACGCGGGGAGCCTTGTCGGTCGTCCGGGGAGCTTTGTCGGTCGTCAGCGACGAAAGCCTTCCCCGCACCGGGGGGGTGGGGGTGTCCGTCCGCTCTGCGAACGGGTCATGCTCCAGGCGCGACAGCAGGCGCTCGAAGTCCGGGGCGTCGCACTCGCCGACCGGGTCGGCGGCGCGCAGCAGTTGCATCGGGTCGGTCATCGGGCCACCTCCAGGCCGTGGTCGTCGCGTCGGGTCGGCTGCGGGCCGGTGCGCGCGTAGGCGGCGGCCAGCCGCCGGCGGGCGCGGTGCAGGCGCACGGCGGCGGCGGTGCGCGAGCACCCGAGCACCGTGCCGAGCGCGGCGCCGTCGAGGTCGTCCCAGGCGTTGAGCAGCAGCACCTCCCGATCGGATTCGCGCAGCGAGGACAGCGCCCGCTCCAGCCGCTCGCTCGCGTCCGGCTCGACGGGCGCGTCGATCGCCGAGCCGATGCGGACGACGAGGGCGTCCGCGCGCCGGTCGGTGCGGCGCTGGTTGGCGAGCACCCGCCGCGCGCAGCCGAGCAGCCACGGCAGCGGCTCGTCGGGCACGGCGTCCAGCCGGCGGCAGGCCACGACGAACACCTCCATGACGACGTCGTCGGCGCTCGCCGGGTCGGTGCGGCGCAGGGCGTAGGCGCGGACCGCCCGGGCGTGTGCGGCGAACAGCCGCTCCAGACGGACGCGATCGACCTCCATGTACTCATCATGTCCGGTCGGCGGCGCTCGATTACCCGGTCGGGGCCGGTCACATCGCGGCCACGGCTGCCGGCGAGGCCCGGCTAGCGTCGAGAGGCGGAGTCCACAGCCAGGAGACAGAGAATGAACATCGGAATCGTCGGCGCCGGCAATATCGGCTCGGCTCTCGCATCCCGCCTCGTCGAGCTCGGGCACGAGGTCGTCATCTCCAACTCGCGCGGGCCGGAGACGCTCGCTGACGTCGTCGCCGACACCGGCGCGTCGGCGGTGAGCGCGTCCGACGCCGTCCGCGGCCGCGACCTGGTGGTGATCACGATCCCCGAGCGCCGGGTGCCGGACCTCCCGGAGGGCCTGTTCGACGGCGTCTCGGACGGGGTCGTCGTGGTCGACACCAACAACTACTACCCGCGCATCCGGGACGGCCGGATCGACGGGATCGAGGACGGCATGACCGAGAGCCGCTGGGTCGCCGAGCATCTCGGCCGCCCCGGGATCGTCAAGGCGTTCAACAACATCCACGCCGCGCGCCTGCGCGAGGGCGGCCTGGCCGCCGGCGACCCCGAGCGACTCGCGCTGCCCTACGGCGGCGACGACGACGACGCCAAGCGCACCGTCGCCGCCCTGATCGACGCGCTCGGCTTCGACCCCGTCGATGCCGGCTCGCTCGACGACTCCTGGCGCCAGCAGCCCGGCAGTCCCTGCTACGACGCGCCGCTCACCGAGAACGACCTCCGCGCCGCCCTCGCCGCCGCCCCGCGCTCCCGCCCTGGCGACTTCCGCGCCGAGTAGCGCGACCCCACGCGCCCGCGGTCGTGGGACCGTTGTCCCCGACCCCCTGCCTGTCTGTGATCCGCCGCCCCGATCCGATACCCTTCGGGACACCAGAGAAAGGAGGTGGTCCTAACCTTGTCTGACAGTTCTTGCGGGACCCTGGAGGTGTCCGGCCGCTAGGTCGGAGGCTGACCCCGCGTAGCGGAGTCCAACCCGCGACACCGCCGCCCGTTGAGTGCCGGGAGTAGTCCCTCCGGCCATCGATGCTCACGGCGGTACGCCAGCCGAAGGTTGTGAGGGGCGCTGTCTGTCGGCAGCGCCCCTCATGCGTTCCGGCTTCGCCGCGGGAACGCGCGACGTGACCGCGACGTGCGCGGCCCGCTGGGGGCCGCGGGCCGCGCGCATGGGTGCACTAGGCTGCTCGGCATGTGCCGAAACATCCGCACCCTCTACAACTTCGAGCCGCCCGCCACGGAATCCGAGGTGCGCGCGGCCGCTCTGCAGTACGTGCGCAAGATCAGCGGCTTCACGAAGCCGTCGCAGGCCAACGCGGAGGCGTTCGACGACGCCATCGAGGCGGTCACGGCGGCATCCGAGGAGCTGCTGCGCCGGCTGACGACGAACGCCCCGCCGCGCGACCGCGAGGTCGAGGCGCAGAAGGCGCGCGCTCGCTCCGCCGCGCGCTACGCGGCCTGAGCGGCTACGCGGCCTGGCTGCCGGCCTCGAGCGCCGGCATCGACAGGTACGTGCGCCACGCGTGCGGGATCGTCGGGCTCGCGACCTGGATGAACACGTGCGGGCTCGGGGTCCGCGGCAGCCGGGTGAGCTGCATCCCGGAGTGGCGCAGCATCGTGTTGCCCTTGCGGCGATTGCACGGGGCGCACGAGGCGACGATGTTCTCCCAGCTCGAGGGGCCGCCCTTGGAGCGCGGCACCACGTGGTCGACAGTGAGGTTCGAGCGCGAGCCGCAGTACTGACAGGTCCAGTCGTCACGGGCGAACACGGCCCGCCGGGTGATCTTGCGCCGGTGGGTGTCCCGCGGGATCTTCACGTAGGCGACGAGCCGGATCACGACCGGCCGCGACACGTTGGCGTTGGCCGAGTGCAGATCCCACTCGCCGCGCTCGATCAGCTCCGCCTTCTCCTTGAGCAGGAGCACGACGGCGCGCCGGATCGTGCAGACGTTGATCGGCTCGAATGTCGCGTTGAGTACGAGCACCCGGCCACACTCTCGCCCGCGCCGCTGATGCTCAGAAGGCGGCGCGGACCCCACTGGATCAGCTGGGATGGCAAGAGTGGCCATAACGCTTCGCCGGGAAGTGTAGCCGTGGACTGGGCGCAGACGCCCCGCGCCTCGGGGCTCAGGCGGCAGCGAACGAGCCGAGCACACGCAGCTGCGCGACGTGCGTCTCGACGCCCGCCAGCGCCTCCGCGACCGCCGGATCGCCGGCCGCTCCCTCGACGTCGACGAAGAACACGTACTCGCCCAGCCCGACCTTCCGCGGCCGTGACTCGATCCGCGTCAGGTTGACCCCGCGCCCGGAGAACTCGGCCAGGCAGTCGACGAGCCAGCCCGCGTGATCGGACTCCCGCGGCCAGAACGCGACCGCGGTCTTGAACGGCGCTCGCTGGGCATCTGACGCCACTCCTGGTGCTGTGAGATGCCCAGCGCTCCCTCCGCCGGCCCGCGCCAGCCACGCGAACCGCGTCTCGTTGCCCGCGACGTCCTCCACGTCGGCGATGAGCACCGTCGCCCCGTAGCGCTCGGCGGCGGTCCGCGGCCCGAGCGCCGCCCAGGGCTCGCGCCCGGAGGCGACCGCGCGCACCGCCTCCGCCGTCGAGGCCTCCGCCCGCACCGCCGCGCCCGGCAGCCGGGAGCGCACGAACGCGGCGCATTGCGCGAGCGCCTGCGGGTGCGAGACGACGAGCTGCACCCGTTCGACGGTCGTGTCGGCGCGCCCGATCAGGCAGTGGTGGATGGCGAGCACCGTCTCGCCGACGATCCGGACCCCGGGCGCGTCGAACGCGAGCGCGTCGAGCGTCGCGTTCACCGAGCCCTCGACCGAGTTCTCGATCGGCACCACGCCCCGCTCGGCCTCGCCGTGCGCCACCGCCATCACGACCTCGTGGATCGCCGGCCGGGGCAGCGCGTCGACGGGCGCCGGTCCCGCGAACGCGCCCGCCGAGCTCAGCAGCGCCTCGTGCGAGTAGGTCCCCGCCGGCCCGAGGTACGCGACCCGCACGGACGGCTACGACGAGCGCGCGCCGTTGCGGACCGCCGCGCCCTGGTCAGCGCTCGACCCGCCCAGCGCGACCGCGACCGCCTCGGCTTCCTCGGGGGAGAGCTCGAACTCGCCCTCGCCGTGGCGCACCTGCTTGGCGTAGAAGCGCGCCTGGTCGCGGTGGTGGATCGAGGAGACCACGACGCCCGATCGCGTCGCGTCGAGCAACGCGATCGAGACCGACTGGCGCCCCGACATCTCGCCGTAGGCGTCGTAGCGCACGAGCGAGGTGTAGGCGACCGCTCCGTCCAGGCGCTCCTCGGCCGCGCCCATCCGCCCGTCGAGCCGCACGGCGACATCCTCGACGTAGCTCGACAGCGCCGCGAACTGCTCCTGCAGGGCGGCCGCGTGGCTGACCAGGTCCTCGCGCCGGTCGCCGAGCACCGCGCGCTGCTCGGCCCGCACCCGGCGCAGGCGCGCCGCGAGCAGCGCGGTCACCAGCAGCGAGACGATGGCGAGCGCCGCGGCGGCGAGCGCGACGATTCCGACCGTGGTCTGCAGGGAATGCATGGCGCCCAAGGATAGGCCCCGGGCAGGTCGCCCCGCGAGGATTCGGCCCCGCCTGCGCCGCCCCGCCGGCCGGCCCGCCCGTCGCCCGCCCTCAGTGGAAGACGACCGCGACGCCCTGCGAGTTGTTGGCGAGGTCGTGCTCGCCGGGCACGCGCTCGACGAGCGCCTTGAGGTTGTAGCTGCCCCGCGGCGGCGCGCTGCGCAGCGTCACGTCGCAGGTGGCGGTCTGGCCCTTGGCGACCGCCGGGATCGCCTTGGTCCCGGTGACCGACGTGCCGAGCACCTCCACCTTGCAGATGACGTTGTTCTCGGTGTAGTTGCCCTGGTTCTGCACCGACAGCAGGAACGTCGGCGGCGGATTCGAGCTCACCGAGGCGCCGCTGGACAGCGTCGTGCCGTTGTAGGTGATCCCGGTCAGCGCGTCGCCGTGCAGGCCGGTCACGTGCTGGCTGGCGCCGCCCGACTTGCCCGAGGAGATCGAGACGCCGAACAGCCCGCCGAGGTAGCTCGCCTGCAGCCAATTGATCGACGGCAGGAACTGGCCGGGGTTGATCGGGGTGCCGTTCGTGCCACCGACGGTGAGGCCGACACCGTGCAGCGCGGACGCGAGCTCCTTGGCCGCATACTCCTTGTATTCGACGTCGGAGGCCAGGAACAGCGCCATCTGCATCGTGATCTCCTGGACCGCCTGCTGGTGCTGGGAGCCGAGCGCCGGCTGGATCTCGTTGGCGATGTTCGTGAGGCCGTCGAGCCGCTCCTGCAACGCGTGCACGAAATGCCTCTGAGCGCCCTGGGCGGCCCCGGGGACGCTCAGCCGCTGCGCGTTCTTCAGCTGGTTTTCCGCGCTCGAGCGGGCCTGGTCGACCGACAGCGAGGTCGTGCTCGCGCTGCTGCTCCCGGCCTTGCGCAGCGCCGCGAACAGCGACGAGCTGGTCGAGTCCGACTGGCCGACGATCCGGTTGACGTTGTCGGCGTAGTTCTGCAGCGCGCTCTTGTTCGCCGAGCCCTCGCAGCTGTTGACCCCGACCGCGATCACCACGATCACGATCACGAGCGCGAGCAGCGCGATCGCGCGCCGGGCGCGCACCGACTGCTGCGGCGGGCGCGAGGGGGGCCGACGGCGCGAGCCACGACCCGATCCCGAGCCGCCCGAGCCCGAGGTGCGCCGTCGTCCACCCGGCCGGCTGGGGCCCTTGATCTCGGTGCGAGGCTCGTCAGCCTCGTCGAAGAACGACACGCGGCGCGCTCCTTGCCGACGACGGTGAAGATGGTGAGTATGAACGGACCGACGGCCAGATAGGGAAAAGTGACACGAACCATGCAATTCCACCGCCGCGTCATAACCCCTGCTCCGAGGGCGCAGGGACGGTCCGCGCCGCGCCGAAATGGACGCCTATGAGCCCCGACCGCCGGCGCGCGCGGGCCGACTCGACGACCCGCTCGGGTCAGGGAACCGCGGCCACTCGCGCCTCCTCGGTCGACGCGCCGCTCATCCTCGATCGTTACGCATTGCACAAACGGCTCGGCGCCGGCGCGTTCGGCACCGTCTGGCTGGCCCGGGACGAGCGCCTGGAGCGCGACGTCGCGGTCAAGATCCTCGCCCGGGAGCTGATCGCCGACGGGCGCTTCGAGCGCGAGGCCCGGGCCGCGGCGCGGCTCTCGCACCCGGGCATCGTCACCCTGTACGAGGCCGCGGTCGACGACGACGGCGCCTATCTCGTCTCCGAGCTCGTGCGCGGCGAGACGCTCGGCGCGCTGCTGCAGGACGGGGAGCTGTCCGACCGCGACATCCTGGAGATCGGCCTCGGCCTCTGTGACGCACTCGCGCACGCGCACGAGCAGGGCGTCGTCCACCGCGACGTCAAACCCTCCAACGTGCTCATCCCGCGCTCCGGCCGCTCGTCGCGCACCCCCTGCAAGCTCACCGACTTCGGCATCGCCCGGATCATCGACTCCGACTCGCTCACGCTCACCGGCGACGTGATCGGGACGCTCAACTACATGGCGCCCGAGCAGTCGTCGGGGCTGGAGGCGGGGGTACAGGCCGACCTCTACTCGCTCGCGCTCGTCCTCTACGAGGCGCTCTCGGGGGTCAACCCGCTGCGCGGCTCGGTGGCGGCCCGCGGGTCTCGGCGGCTGCTGGCGCTGCCGCCGCTGCGCCGCCAGCGCCGCGACCTCCCGGCGCCGATGGCGGAGGCGATCGACCGCGCGCTGCGCCCCCGGATCGACGAGCGGGGGACGCTCGCCGACCTGCGCGCCGGGCTCGCCGGCGGCGTCCAGGACGTCGGTGACCAGGCGGGAATCGTCACCGGCGCCTTCGAGCGCGGAGCGCGCGAGGACGACGACGGCGACGGCGTCACGCGGCGCTTCGGCCTGGGCACGCTGATCGCGCCGCGCGACGGAGGCCTGGGCGCGCCGCCGGCCGGCGCCGGCACCCGGTCGGCGGCCCGCCGACGACCTCGGGGAACCGGATCCGAGCCGGCTGATCTGGCAGGCGCGCGCGCTCGCCGGGGCCTGCGCGGCGGGCAGCGCCGCCTGGCTCGACCACGCGCTGCTGGCGCCGCACGGGACGCTCACGGTCCCGGTCGCGCTCGTCGCGCTCGTCGCGGGGTGCGCCTCGCTGCTGGTGCCGCGGCTGGGCTGGATCGCGCTCGCGGGCTACATCTGCCTGGCGACGGCCGTGCAGGGCGCGGCAGGCGTGGCGGCGCTCGTCGCCGCCGGCGCGCTCATCCCGGTCGTCCTGCTGCCGGCGTCCGGGACGCTGTGGGCGGTGTCGGCGGTCGCGCCCGCGCTGGGCGCCGTCGGTCTGGCCGGCGCCTGGCCCGCGCTCGCCGGCTGGGCGCATCGCCCCTGGCGGCGGATGATGCTCGGCGCGAGCGGCTGGCTGTGGCTGGCGATCGCCACGCCGCTGGCGGGCCACGTGCTGTACGAGCCGCGTCCGCCGGGGACCGTCGGCCATGCCCAATGGCGGGACTCGATCACGCAGGTGGCCGACCACGTGATCTCGCCGCTGCTGCACTCCGGCCAGCTCGCGGGCGCGGCCGTGTGGGCGGCGGCCGCGATCCTCGTCCCCTGGGTGGTGCGCCGCCGCAACCCACTGCTCGACGTCGCGCGCGCGATCGTGTGGGCGGCGGCGCTCGCGCTCGCCACACCGGCCGCGATCGGGGCGCTCGCCGGGGCGCCGCACGGCACGCACCCGGGACCCGCGCACGGCGCGCTCGCGGGAGCGGTCGCCGCCGCGGCGCTCGCGCTCGCGCCGCTCGCGGTCGTTCAGACCCATCGAGCGCTCCGCCGCCAGAGCCGAGTTCCGTAGCATGGGATCAGCCCCCCTCCCGCCGTTTGGCTCCCATCGGGCGCCGCACCCCCATCACGCGCCATGAGCTTCCTGAGACGCCTCGAAAGCCGCATCGCCGACCTCGTCGAGGGGTCGTTCAGCCGTGTGTTCAAATCGGAGGTGCGACCGGTCGAGATCGCGCGCAAGCTCGCGCGTGAGATGGAGGAGCACAAGTCCTACTCGTTGCAGCGCACGTACGCGCCCAACGAGTACCGCGTGTTCCTCTCGCCCGAGGACCGTGCGCGCTTCGGCGACACCGAGCATGCGCTTGCCGCGGAGTTCTCGGGGTACCTGCTCGAGTACGCCCGGCGCGAGCGCCTGGCGCTGATGAGCCGGCCGATCATCCACTTCGAGACCGACGACCGCCTGCGGCTCGGCGAGTTCGGGATCCAGACGAGCCTCGTCGAGAATCCCGGACGCGAGGCCGAGCCACCGCCCGCGCGCCCCGCCGAGCCGGCCGTGGCGCCCGAGCCGGACGTGGCGCGGTCCGCGGGCCCGGGCGGCCGGACGATGGTCCACTCGACCGCCGACCGGGTCGCCGAACGGCTCGGGGACGCCCGCGGTGCGCGCCGCCGCCGCGCGATCCTCAAGCTCGGTGGCAAGCGACTGGTCGTCGGCGACGATGGCGCGACGCTCGGGCGCAGCCGCTCCAGCGACGTGATGGTCGACGACCCCAACGTCTCCCGGGCCCACGCCGAGGTCCGCGCCCACGGCAGCTCGTGGGTGCTCACCGACCTCGGGTCGACGAACGGCACGCGGCTCAACGGACGACGGGTCACCCAGCCCGAGGTGCTCGGCCCCGGGGACGAGATCGAGGTCGGGACCACCACGCTGACCTTCGACCTGGAGTAGTGCCCGATGACGCTCCAGCCCGTGTCGGTCAGCCTCAAGTTCGCGTTCCTCGCGGTGCTCTACCTGTTCCTCGTGTGGGTCGCGTTCTCCGCGATCCGCGACCTGCGTCGGGGGCGTGGCAGCGGCCGCGCCTACGACGACGGCTACGAGGACCGCGAGCCCGAGGGCCCCTACGACGCGACCGGCATGTACTCCGCCGCTCAGATCGGGCCCCGGGAGCGAGACGGAAAGGAGCCGCGGCTGCTCGTCGAGCGGGCGGCGGGCCACGAGACGGGGGTCGCCTACGACCTGTCCGAGCCGGTGACGCTCGGGCGCGGGAACGTCGAGATCCATCTCGAGGACCCGTTCGCGTCCTCGCATCACGCGCGCATCACGCCCGACGGCGGCGTCGTCGTGATCGAGGATCTCGGCTCGACGAACGGAACCTACCTCAACGACTCGCCGCTGTCGGGCCCGCAGCCGCTGCACGACGGCGACCGGATCCGCATCGGCGACAGCGAATTCTCCTACCTTCAGTGAGCAGCGACCTGATCTGATGCTCCGCGCCGCCGACAGCGTCTGGAAGACCGACACCGGCCGCCAGCGCCGGGACAACGAGGACTCCGCCTACGTGGGGGCGCCGCTGTACGTGGTCGCCGACGGGATGGGCGGCGCCCAGGCCGGGGAGGTCGCGTCGGCGCTCGCGGTGCAGGAGTTCAGCCGCGGCCTGCCCGACTCCGACGAGGACCACCTGACGGTCGAGCAGCGGCTGGCCGCGCGCGTGCATGACGCCAACCGCCGCATCTACGACACCGCCCAGATCGAGCGCGAGCACTCCGGGATGGGCACGACGCTCACCGCCGTGTACGTGGACGGCTCCGAGCTGGCGATCGCGCACGTCGGCGACAGCCGGGCGTACGTGCTGCGCGACGCGAGCTCACCCGGCTCACCCACGACCACTCGCTCGTCGAGGAGCTGATGCGGCGCGGCAAGCTCACGCCCGAGCAGGCCGCCGAGCACCCGCAGCGCTCGATCATCACCCGCGCGCTCGGGATCGAGCCCGAGGTCGAGGTCGACACCTGGACCTACGCGGGCCGCGCCGGCGATGTCGTGCTGCTCTGCTCCGACGGCCTCACCTCGATGATCGAGGAGAGCCGGGTCGCCGAGGTGCTGCGCTCCGAGCCGGACCTCGGGCGCGCCGGCGACCAGCTGGTCGAAGCCGCCAACGAGGCGGGCGGCCGCGACAACATCACCGTCGTGCTGTTTCGCCTGGTCGAGACCGGGGACGAGGCGGCGGCCGACCCGGGGGACACGTTCGTCGGCGTCCCCGGCGACGACCGTGATCGCCTGATCAGCCACCCCGAGGAGAACGTCGCGGGCCCGGTCGCGGGCGGTCCCGAGCCACCGACGGCGCAGATGACGGTCGCCGCCCCCGTGATCGCGCGTGAGGGGCCGCGGTCGCGACCGGCGCCGCGGCTCGCGCGGACCCAGGGGCGGCCGCAGCCGGCGCGCCGGCGCAAGACCGGCCCGGTGTTCAAGGTCTTCGCGGCACTGTTCTCGATCGCGATCGTGCTCTTCCTGTTCGGCGGCGGCGGCTACCTCGCCACCCGCGAGCTGTTCTTCGTCGGGACCAACTCCAACGGCATCGTGACGCTCTACAGCGGGCTTCCGTACGACTTCATCGTGCCGTTCTACGAGCAGTCCTACGTCTCGGGGCTGCCCGCGTCCGAGGTGCCGCCGGCCGACCGGGCGCGGCTGTTCAACCACGACCTGCACTCCCAGGCCCAGGCGATCGCGATCATCCGCCAGGCCGAGCTGGGGCGCTTTCCCACGCGATGAGCGCTCGCAACCGTGAGCTGTTGGGGCTGCTGCCCGCGTCGGCGCTCGTGATCGCGGGCTTTGCGGCCGTGTTCGTGCAGCGCGAGAACGTGCTCTCGAACGTCTCGCTCACGTACGGCGCGCTGTTCCTCGCGCTGTGCCTGGGCACGCACGTCTTCCTGCGATTCACGCTGCCCTACGCCGACCCGTACCTGTTCCCGCTGGTCGCGCTGCTCGCGTCGCTGGGGATCGTGATGATCTACCGGATCAACGCGACCGAGGCGCGCCAGCAGGCCCAGTGGTTCGTCATCGGGTTGGTCCTGTTCGGGGTCACGATCATGATGTTCCGCGACTACCGGCGCCTGGAGCAGTTCCGCTACGTGATCGTCGCGATCTCGCTGCTGCTGCTGCTGCTGCCGCGCCTGCCGGGGATCGGCGCGCCGGTCAACGGCGCCTATCTCGACATCCGGTTGCCGGGCGGGATCACATTCCAGCCGACCGAGTTCTCCAAGATCGGGCTCGTCATCTTCCTGGCCAGCTACCTGCGCGACACCCGCCAGGTGCTCGTCCAGGGCGCGCGGCGCATCCTCGGGATCACGTTCCCGCCGCTCAAGCACTTCGGGCCGGTGATCGTCATCTGGGGCGTGGCGATGCTCGCGCTCGTGCTGCTCTCCGACATCGGCTCGTCGGTCATGTTCTACGGGGCGCTGGTGGCGATGCTGTACGTCGCCACCGGGCGGCTGTCGTTCGTCGTCATCGGCGTGGCGGCGTTCGTCGGCGGCGCGTGGTTCCTCGGCACCCACATCGCCCACGTCCACGCCCGCTTCGAGGTGTGGCAGTACGCGCTCAACCCCCATATCTACAGCGCGCAGCTCGGCTGCTATCAGGTCGCCAACGGCAACTTCGCGATGGCCGCGGGCGGGCTGTTCGGACAGGGGTTCGGCGAGTCGATCCTGGTCGTCCCCGGCACCCACGGCTCGCAGCTCATCCCCGAGGCCGACACCGACATGATCTATGCGGTCATCACCTCCGAGCTCGGCCTGTTCGGCGCGATGGCCGTGCTCACCGGGTACCTGCTGTTCATCTGGCGCGGGTTCAAGACGGCGATGCTCTCCTCGGACTCGTTCTCCAAGCTGATGGCGACCGGCCTCACGTCGGTGTTCGCGCTCCAGGTGTTCGTGATCGTCGGCGGAGTGACGCGCACGATCCCGCTCACCGGCGTCACGCTGCCGTTCATCTCCTACGGCGGCGCGTCGATCGTGGCCAACTTCGTGCTGCTCGCCCTGCTGCTGCTCGTCTCCAACCGCGCCCGCCGGCCGGCCGAGGCCATGCTAGGCGATGAACGACCAGATCGTCAAGCTGTTCGGCTTCTTCCTCGTCCTGTTCGGCCTGCTCGTGTTCTTCACCAGCAAGTGGACGGTGTTCGACGCCACGGCGCTCAACAACAACTCGCTCAACCACCTCACCGCGATCCGCGACGCGAAGATCAAGCGCGGCCGGATCCTCGCCGACAACGGCCAGGTGCTGGCCAAGTCGGTGCCGGCGGGCGGCGGCGAGTGGCGGCGGACCTACCCCCAGGGCTCGCTGTTCGCCCAGACGGTCGGCTACTGGCGGGGCTCGGGCAACGACGCCGGCCTGGAGAGCTACTACGCAGAACAAGCTCAACGGCAGGACCGAGTCGATCAGCTCCGTGCTCGGGCCGCTGTCGAGCAGCCTGAAGGTCGGCGACACGCTGCACACGACGCTCGACCCCAAGGCCCAGCAGCTCGCCCGCGCACGAGCTCGCCGGGCGGATCGGCGCGGTCGTGGCGCTGCAGCCCGCGCACCGGCGCGGTGCTCGCGATGTACGCCAACCCGACGTACAACCCCAACTCGACCAAGTGCCTGGCCAGCGCCGGCTGCAGCTACTTCAACCGCGCCACGCAGGCGCGTATCCGCCCGGCTCGACGTTCAAGATCGTCACCGCGGGCGCGGCGATCAACACCGGCAAGTACACGCCGAATCGCCGGTCAACGGCTCCTCGCCGGCGGTCATCTCCGGGGTCCCGCTCTCCAACGAGCGGCGACCCGCCGCTCGGGGAGATCAGCCTCACCTACGCGCTCACCCAGTCGATCAACACCGCCTGGGCGCGGGTCGGCGTGTCGCTCGGGACCGGCGTGATGACCGAGTACATGAAGCGGTTCGGCTTCTACTCCGACCCGCCGATCGATCTCCCCAGGGCGAGCTGCGGGCGATCCGAACGTGCTCTCGCCGGCGGGCGCCGCCTACCCGGCCGGGCGGGCCGGACGAGGACATCGGCCGGATCGCGATCGGCCAGGGCGGGCTCTCGGTCGCGCCGCTGCAGATGGCGATGGTCGCCTCGACGATCGCCGACGGCGGCAAGCTGATGCGCCCGCACATCGCCGCGCGGTTCACCAACCCGCAGGGCCAGACCGTCGACACGATCCGCCCACGCTCGACCACCAGGTGATGAGCGCCCAGTCGGCGCAGGACATCAACCAGATGATGCGCACCGTGGTCGACGAGGGAACCGGCACCGCGGCTCAGCTCGGCGGCATCTCGTTCGCGGGCAAGACCGGCACGTCGTCGGTCGGTCGCAACGGCCAGAACCGCACCGACCCGTGGTTCATCGGGTTCGCCCCGGCCAACGACCCGAAGGTCGCGGTCGCGGTGATGCTGGAGAACACCCCGAACGAGTACGGCGGCCAGGTCGCCGCGCCGATCGCCGCGAACATCGTCCGGACGCTCCTGCGGAGGGGAAGTGATGCGGCGCGTGAGCCGGGATCTCGAAGGACACGGTGATCGACGGCCGCTACAGGGTCGTGCAGCGGCTGGGCACCGGCGGCATGGCGGACGTGTTCCTGTGCGAGGACCAGCAGCTCGGGCGCAAGGTGGCGCTCAAGCTCCTGCACCGGCGCTTCGCCGAGGACCCCGCGTTCGTCGAGCGGTTCCGCCGCGAGGCGCGCTCGGCGGCGGGGCTGCAGCACCAGAACATCGTCGGCGTCTATGACCGCGGCGAATGGGACGGCACCTACTACATCGCGATGGAGTACCTGCGCGGCCGCACGCTGAAGGCGATCATCAACGAGGAGGCGCCGCTGGACCCGGTGCGTGCGATCGACATCGCCATCCAGATCCTCAAGGCCGCGCGCTTCGCCCACCGCCGCGGCATCGTGCACCGCGACCTCAAGCCCCACAACGTGATCGTCGACGACGCCGGCGACGCGAAGGTCACCGACTTCGGCATCGCGCGCGCGGGCGCCTCGGACATGACCGAGACCGGCTCGATCATGGGGACCGCCCAGTACCTCTCGCCCGAGCAGGCCCAGGGCCATTCCGTGACCCCGTCGTCGGACCTGTACTCGGTCGGGGTGGTGCTCTACGAGATGCTCACCGGCCAGGTGCCGTTCGATGGCGAGCAGGCGGTGACGATCGCGCTCAAGCACGTCTCCGAGGCGCCGTTGCCGCCCTCGCAGCTGAACCCTCAGATCCCGCCCGAGCTCGAGCAGACGATCCTGTGGACGCTCAACAAGCACGCGTCGGACCGGCCGGTCGACGCCGACCAGCTCATCACCGTGCTCGAGCACTGCCGGGAGGCGATCCTCGCCGGGGCGGCGGGACAGCGCACCGCCTCGATGGCGGCGATCGCCGCGGGCGCCGCGGCCGGGCTGCCGATCGACCCCGCCCGGCCGCTGCCGGCCCCGGTCGCCCAGCCGGTGACCAACGGCTCCGGGTCGCTGCCCGCGGTCGTCGTGTCCGACCGCAGGGTGCAGGAGGACCGCGGCCGGGGGTGGTGGCCGTGGCTGTGGGCCCTGCTCGTGGTGCTGCTCGTCGCGGGCGCCGCCGCCGCCGCGTACTTCCTGGGGCGCCCCAGGCAGGTGATCGTCCCGTCGGTCACCAACGAGCCCTACAACGTCGCGCTCACCCAGCTGCGTCAGGCCGGCTTCCACGCCCAGCCGTACCGCGTGGCCGACGACAAGGTCGCGGGCACGGTGCTCGGCCAGACCCCGAAGGGCAACCGCAAGGCCGACAAGGGCTCGGTGGTGACGCTCAGGGTGTCCAAGGGCCCGGGCAACGTGCGGATCCCCTCGGTGCAGGGCGAGTCGAAGGCGACGGCGCGCAAGACGCTCACCACCTACGGCCTGAGGGTCACGCGGACCGAGTCGGTGACCTCATCGCGCTGGGCCGCCGGCAAGGCCACCGGGACGAGCCCGGGCGCCGGCCAGTCGGTCTCCTCTGAAACCGAGAAGTTCACCACCATGATCGAGCGGTGCTGATGGAACTGCTTG
>CAVPBY010000037.1:0-386159 GCA_963702225.1 uncultured Solirubrobacteraceae bacterium
TGGTGCTGCTGGTCTACGCCTGAACTCGTCGTATTGCTCATCGCGACAAACACGAACACGCTCGCGGCTGTCAAGGGCGAGGCTCCGACCAGGACGCCGCCGGCGATCGCGCACCGGGACCTCCGGACCGGGCGGGGAGTCGAGGTCACGGCGGGCGGTCCACCCGAGCGCGCCGAGCACGCACAGGGCGAGCAAGATCGTCACCACCAACCCGCGGCCGCTCGTGCCGGCGGGATCCTCCGCGGCGCCCACCACCGACCACGTCACCAGCACGAGCCCGGCGAGCCGGGCGAGGATGGACACGCGGCGGTCGAGGCTGAGGAAGATCATCGCGCGGACGGGACGTTACGGGTTCGCGAGGGTCCGAGCACGCGGCCGGACCCGCCACCGTGGGCGGGTCCGGGGACGCGGGGTTCGGGGTGGAGGGTCACGCGAGCTCGGCGCCGGTGGTGACGCCGTCGCGGGCGCGGTTGCGGCGGACGTACAGCAGTGCCGAGCGCCCGACGACCTCGAGCACGGCCATCGCCAGCAGCGCGTCGGTCCATGCGGCCGCGCCGGTGATCGAGTGGGTCGCGCTGAAGCGAGTCAGCGACGCGGCGCCGCTGTGGTTGATCCAGACCAGGAAGGCGAAGCGCAGGCCCATGCCGAGGACCCAGAGGAAGCCCGCGAGCCAGCCGGCGCGAGCGACGACGACGCCGTCCTGCGGACGGCGGCGCACGAACGTCGCCTGCGCGGCCCCGAGGCCGAGCAGCGCGCCGAAAGCGGCGAGCACGACGATGAGCACGAGATCGTTGCCGGCGGTCGGCAGCGAGTGGAAGTAGGAGACGACCGCGATCCCGACGATCACGAGCGGACGGATGAACGAGTGGTCGGTGAGCGGCCGCTCCTTGATCTGCAGCAGAACGAGGAGGACGAGGGCCGAGTCGACGAGGTAATCGGTGATTGACATGAGTCAAGCCTCCCGCGCGACAGGCGATCCCACATCGGCGTCGGGGTGGATTGCAGGGTGGAGATCCGCCGCCTCTCCACCCTGGGGTGGAGGCTCTCAGTCGACCCAGTCGAGCGTGCGCTGCACCGCCTTCTTCCACTGCGCGTACTGCGCCTCTCGGTCCTGCTCGTCCATCTGCGGCTCCAGCGCTTGTCCTCGGACCAGCGTTCGCGCAGCTCGTCCTGGTCGGACCAGAAGCCGACCGCCAGGCCGGCCGCGAAGGCGGCGCCGAGCGCCGTCGTCTCGGTCACCGCCGGGCGGATCACCGGCACGCCGAGCACGTCGGCCTGGAACTGCATGAGCAGCTCGTTGGCAGTCATGCCGCCGTCGACCCTCAGCTCGCTGAACGGACGTCGGCGACGGCGTTGGCCGCGTCGACGACCTCGCGGCTCTGCCAGGCGGTGGCCTCCAGCGCCGCGCGCGCGATGTGGCCCGGTTGGCGTAGCGGTGAGCCCGACGATCACGCCGCGGGCATCGTCGCGCCAGTGCGGCGCGAACAGGCCGCAGAACGCCGGCACGAAGTAGACGCCGCCGTTGTCGTCGACCGTGCGCGCGAGATCCTCGACCTCGGGGCGCGGAGCCGATGATCTTCAGCCGGTCGCGCAGCCATTGGATCGAGCGCGCCGGTGACGGCGATCGAGCCCTCGAGCACGTACGTGGCGTCGCCGTCGCCGAGCTTGTAGCCCGGGCTGGTCAGCAGCGCGTCGGTGTGGACGATCTCCGCGCCGGTGTTGACCAGCAGGAACGAGCCGGTCCCGTACGTGTTCTTGGCGTCGCCCGTGCGAAGCCGTCTGGCCGAACAGCGCCGCCTGCTGGTCGCCGAGGATGCCGCTGATCGGCACGCCGCCGATCGCCGAGCCCTTCGCCTCGCCGTAGGTCTCGCTCGAGGAGCGGATCTCCGGCAGCATCGAGCGCGGAATCCCCATCAGCTCGAGGCTCGGCTCGTGCCAGTCGAGCGTCTCGAGGTTCATCAGCATCGTGCGGC
Organism: uncultured Solirubrobacteraceae bacterium; assembly: GCA_963702225.1. Classification (GTDB taxonomy): domain Bacteria; phylum Actinomycetota; class Thermoleophilia; order Solirubrobacterales; family Solirubrobacteraceae; genus Palsa-465. Next base: position 1,974 of record CAVPBY010000037.1, read on the forward strand.
TGGCGTTCGTGACGTCGGTCGCGTGCACGCCGCCGTCGCGGCCGCCGGTGAGGTTCCACAGCACCCAGGTGTCCATGTTGCCGAACATCAGCTGGCCGGCGTCGGCCTTCTCCTGGGCGCCGTCGACGTTGTCGAGCAGCCAGCGGATCTTGGGACCGAGAAGTACGTCGACAGCGGCAGGCCGACGTCCCTGCGCAGCCGGTCGACGCCCTGGTCGCCGGCGAGCTCCCGGACGAGTCGCTCGTGCGGGTGTCCTGCCAGACGATCGCATTGTGGATCGGCTCGGCCGTCTCCCGGTCCCAGACGACCGTCGTCTCCCGCTGGTTGGTGATGCCAACCGCCTGGATGTCCCCGGCCTCCGCGGGCGAGGCGGCGAGCGCGCCGCCGATCACCTCGCGCGTGCGCGTCCAGATCTGATTGGCGTCGTGCTCGACCCAGCCGGCCTTGGGGTTGATCTGCTCGTGCTCGCGCTGGTCGACGTGGACGATCCGGCCGTCGCGGTCGAACAGGATGAACCGGGAGCTCGTCGTCCCCTGGTCGATCGCTCCGATGTACTCAGGCATTGGCTTCTCCGGTGTCGGGGGTGGTGGCGGGATCCGATTCGGGGGTGGTGGCGGGATCCGATTCCTCGATCGTGTCGGCCCCGCCCTCGACCATCTCGGGATCGGGCGTGGCTCCGCGGGCGAGCAGGACCCCGCGGATCAGCCAGTCGTACAGGCAGGCGCCGACCGTGGCACCGACAAGTGGTCCGACGATCGGTATCCAGAAATACGTGTTCACGTTGCCGTAGTCGCCCGGGAACGCCACCTTGCCCCAGCCGGCGATCAGCGCGAACAACCGCGGACCGAGGTCGCGTGCGGGATTGATCGCGTAACCGGCGTCGGTGCCGAAGCAGAGCCCGATCGCGAGCACGATGAGGCCGATCACGAACGGAGCGAGGTTGCCCTTCACCGGCGCGTTGTACTCGTCGATGACCGCGAAGATGAGCCCGACCAGGAGCGCGGTGCCGAGCACCTGGTCCAGGAACGGGCCGACCCACGAGTGCAGGTACGGCGCCGGGAACGTGGCGAAGATCGAGTACGTCGCAAGCGACTTCGGCGCGCCGCGGGTGGCGTGCATCACGTGGTTGAAGCTGTTGATCGCGCCGACGAAGTCGCCGTAGACGATCGCGGCGGCGACGAACGCGCCCACCACCTGGGCGAGCATGTAGGGCGCCACCTTGCGCCACGGGAACTTGCGGCGCAGCGCCTGGGCGAGCGTGACCGCCGGGTTCAGGTGCGCGCCGCTCACGCCGCCGGCAACCCACACGCCGAACATCACGCCCAGCGCCCAGCCCCAGCCGATGATCAGCCAGTCCGCCTGGGATACGAACGGCTTGGTCCCGCGGCCGGACTGGTTCAGGCCCGCCACGACCATCGCCACGCTGCCGTCTCCGAACAGGAGGATGATCATCGTCCCGAGCCCCTCGGCGACGAGCTCACCGAGTGTCGACTGTTGCCAGTTCCACCTCCGGGCCCCGTTTCGCATCGGTACCTCCGTTCGCGTCGTGGACTCCCCCTGTCGGCGTGGATAGCCTCGCTGAACGTGGAGAAAACGCGCCGGTACGCAAGCTGACAGGCGACCCGAGCTCCTTGAACCCGGCACAGCGCGCGCGGGCGGTCGGGCGGCTGCGCGACGAGACCTTCGACGTGCTCGTCGTCGGCGGCGGCTCGACGGGGACAGGTGCCGCACTCGACGCCGCGACGCGCGGGCTGTCGGTCGCGCTCGTCGAGGCGCGCGACTTCGCGTCGGGCACCTCGAGCCGCTCCTCGAAGTTGATCCACGGCGGCCTGCGCTACCTCGAGCAGCTGGAGTTCCATCTCGTGCGTGAGGCGCTGCGCGAGCGCTCGCTGCTGCTCAACGTGATCGCGCCCCACCTCGTGCGGCCGGTGTCGTTCCTGTATCCGCTCACCCATCGTGTCTGGGAGCGCGCGTACCTCGGCTCCGGGATGCTGCTCTACGACGAGCTCGGCGGCCATCGGGGGATGCGGCGCCACCGGCATCTGTCGAAGCGCGGGGCGTTGCGGATCGCCCCGGCCCTGCGCGCGGACTCGCTCGTGGGCGCGGTGCAGTACCAGGACGCGCAGGTCGACGATGCCCGCCACACGCTCGCGGTCGCGCGCACGGCCGCGCGCTTCGGCGCCGCGATCGCGAACTCCGTGTCGGTGGTCGGCTTCCTGCGCGAGGGCGGCCGCGTCGCCGGGGTGAGCGTCCGCGACCACCTGAGCGGCGAGTCGTTCGACATCCGCGCACAGGTCGTCGTCAACGCCACCGGCGTGTGGACCGACGAGCTGCAGCATCTCGTCGGCGAGCGCGGCAAGTTCCACGTCACCGCGTCGAAGGGGATCCACCTGGTCGTGCCGCACGACCGGCTCCAGCTCGACACCGGGCTGATCCTCCGGACCGAGACGAGCGTGCTGTTCGTGATCCCCTGGGGCCGGCACTGGCTGATCGGCACCACCGACACCGAGTGGACGCTCGACAAGTCCCACCCGGCCGCCAGCCGCGCCGACATCGACTACGTGCTCGGCCACCTCAACGCGGTGCTCGAGTCGCCGCTGGGCGTCGACGACGTCCAGGGCGTCTACGCCGGGCTGCGGCCGCTGCTCACCGGGGAGTCGGATCAGACCTCCAAGCTCAGTCGCGAGCACGCGGTCGCCTCCCCGGTCCCCGGGCTGGTGGCGATCGCCGGCGGTAAGTACACGACCTACCGGGTGATGGGCCGCGACGCGATCGACCTCGCCGTCCACATGCTCGACGCCAGGGTGTCGGGCTCGGTCACCGACGTGACGCCCCTGGTCGGCGCCGACGGCTTCCGCGCGCTGTGGAACGCGCGCTACCGCCTGGCCGCCGAGTCGGGGCTGCACGTCGCCCGGATCGAGCACCTGCTGCACCGCCACGGCTCGCGGATCCACGACCTGCTCCAGCTCGTCGCCGAGCGGCCCGAGCTGCGCGAGCCGCTGCCCGAGGCCGACGCCTACCTCGCGGTCGAGGCGCTCTACGCGGTCACCCACGAGGGCGCGCTCCACGTCGACGACGTGCTCGCGCGCCGTACCCGGATCTCGATCGAGAGCTGGGACCGCGGCGTGGCCGCGGCCCGGCCGGTCGCCCGGCTGATGGCCGAGGTGCTCGACTGGTCCGACGCCGACATCGACCGCGAGGTCGCGCTCTACGAGGCGCGGGTCCAGGCCGAGCGCGACTCCCAGCGCCAGCAGGACGACCAGGCCGCGGACGCCGCCCGGCTGCTCGCGCCCGACGTGCTCGCGGGCGCCCAGGGCGAGGGCGTGCCGAGCGGCGAACGGCCACCGGGCCCGACCGCCTACTGAGCGATGGCGGGCCAGGGCGCTGCGAGTGGATTGCGACCTGGGCGCGACGGGGGCGCCGCGACCGGGACGCAGGGGCGGCGGCGGTGACCGGGGCGGCCGTCAGCTCGCCGGACGCCGAGTTCGAGCGGCGGCGGACCGCCCGCCTGGAGCTGCGCCGGCCCCGCGCGGACGACCTCGACTGGATGACCGCGCTGCACTCCGACCCGCTCAACTACCCACACGCGCCGGACCGCGCCCACAGCCCCGAGCAGGCGCGGGCGCTGTCGCGGTCGCTGCTCGACGCCTGGGAGGCCGACCCGGTCGGCTACTGGATCGCCGAGCCCGCCCCCGATCTGGAGGGGATGCCGGCCGGGCGGATCGGCATGGCGGGCGTGCGCCCCTCCTCGCTCGCTGACCGCGCCTGCTTCAACCTCTACTTCCGCTTCGTCGTCGCCGTGCGCGGCCACGGGTTCGCCGCCGAGGCCAGCCGCGAGGCGCTGCGCGTCGCCGCCGCCGTCGACCCTGGCGGCCCGGTCGTCGTCCGCACGCGCGCCGCCAACGCGCCCGCCCGGCGGCTGTCGGAGGCGCTCGGCCTGACCCGCCGAGCCGACCTCGACGCCACGACCAACGGCTACATCGTCTACGTCTCGGACTGGTGAGCGGCCTCGCGCCGCGCTCGGGGGCGCGCCGGTCACGACACGCCGCGGGCGACGCACAGCTGCTGCAGCCGCTCCATCGCCTCGGCCGTCGAATCGGGCAACTCGGCGAGCGCGCCGGCGGCGGCCCGCAGGTCGCGGATCGTCACCGCCCTGCCCCTCCAGCGCGAACCGGCCGAGCCAGCGCACCGCCGCCCGGTCGTAGCGATCGGGATCCCCGTCGCGCAGCACTAGGCAGATCCTGAGCGCGTCATCGAGCGCGATCTGCGGCAGCTCACGCGCCGCCGTGAGCACGAGCAGCTCGTTGCCGGTCTCCAGGGCGCGGCGAAAGCGTGCGTATGGGGATCCCTCGCTGGTCACGTGCGCTCGAACATATGTTCGCATGAGCGTCAAGTGTGGCTGCTGGGCGTGGCGTTCGCGAGGTGGCATGCCCAGTCCGACGACCCGGTGCGCTATCTCGCCACCCCCGGCTGATACGGTCGCCCGCCCGTGGAGCCCTGTCGCAACCTTGAACTGAAGGCCCACGATCCAGACCCACCGAGCACGCTGCGCGCCGCGCTGTCGCTGGGGGCCAGCGACGAGGGGACGCTTCAGCAGCGCGACACGTACTTCCCGGCGGCGCACGGCCGGCTCAAGCTGCGCGAGCAGACGCCGGGCGCCGCCCATCTCATCCAGTACGCCCGCGCCGACGCGCCGCAGGAGCGCGAGAGCGCGTACCGGATCCTGCCGATCGCCGACCCCGGGGAGCTGGTGGCGACGCTGGGCGCCGCGCTGGGGATCGACGTGGTCGTCACCAAGCGGCGGCGGCTGCTCATGTGGCAGCGGGTCCGGATCCACCTCGACGACGTCGAGGAGCTGGGGGCGTTCGTCGAGCTCGAGGCGGTGCTCGCCGACCACGAGCAGCTCGCCGACGCCCAGCCGCGTATCGACCGGCTGCGCGAGACGCTGGGGATCACCGACGACCGGCTCGAGCCGCGCGCCTACGCCCAGCAGCTGCGGGCACGAGCCTGAGCGCGCCGCCGGCCCGGGGCGACCGGGGCGACCGGGGCGGTCAGAGGGCGGGGTGGGCGAGCAAGGGGGCGAACGCCTCCTCCATCGCGCCCACGAGCGGAGCGCGGTCACCGAGCGCGCCGGCGACGATCGGCGGCGGGGCCACCGCGCGGGTCGACATGAGCCCGTCGCGGTAGGCGCGCCGCACCGAGTCGGGGGCGACCGACAAGAGCGTGGCCGCGAGGCCGCAGAACACGACCTGCTCCGGGTCACACGCGTTCACCAGGCCCGCGGTGCCGCGCCCGAGCGCCCGGGCGACCGCCCGGGCGGCGCGCATCTCCTCGCGGCCACCGTCGCGAGCCGCCCCGAGCACGCGGCGGGTGAACGTCACCTCGTCGGCGGGCAGCGGGCGGCCGAGCAGATGCGCCAGCGCGGCCCCGTCGAGCGAGGTGTTCCAGCAGCCCGCCGCGCCGCACCGGCAGCGCACCCGGCGCGAGCCGAGCGGCAGGTGGCCGAACTCGCCCGACATGCCGTGGGCGCCTTCGGTCAGCCGGCCGCCGTCGATCAGCGCGCCGCCGACGCCGGAGTCCATGAACAGGACGAGCACCCCGGACAGCCCCTCGGCGGCGCCGCGCGCGAGCTCGGCGACCGCCGAGTCGTTGGCGTCGTTGCCGGCATGGAAGCCGACCCCCGCCGCGACCGCGCCGCGCGGGCGCAGCGTCCCCAGCTCGACATCCTCCCAGCCCAGGTTGGGCGCCTGGACGAGGCGGCTGCCGCTCACGATCCCCGGGACGGAGACCGCGATCGAGCGGATCCGGTCTCGGTGGGCGCGCCACATCGCGGCGGCTCCGCCCGACGGCGCCCAGCACCCGGTCGCGGTCGCGCTCGTGTGCGTCGTGCGCGCACGCCACGATGGCGCCGCCGAGCTCGCACAGCTCGATACGCCAGGTCTCGTGGGACACCGTGACCGCCGCGACCAGCGGGCCGCGCGGGTGCGGCCACAGCGTGCGCGTCGGCCGCCCGCGCCCCGCCCCGGCGGCGGGCTCGCCCTCGGACAGCCACCGCGCGGCGACCAGCCGCGCGACGAGATCGGAGGACAACCCGCTCGACAGACCGAGCGTCGGCGGCGCTCGGCGCGCGGGATGCCCGGGGTTCGGTGGACCGCCCGCAGCACCTCCCCGGCCCGGCTGGAAGGTTCTGGAACGGTGCTCACAGTTTTTCCTCTGGTGCCGAGTATATTCGTGGTCGCATGCTCCCGATGACCCTAACCGCGCGCCCGGTCCCGCGACGTCCGTCCCCCGCGGCCGCCCGGTTGTTCGTACTCGCCGCCGCCTGCTTCACGTTCGTCACCACCGAGACCCAGCCGGTCGCGCTGCTCGTGCCGATGGCGCGCGGGCTGCACGTCTCCGAGAGCACGATCGGCCTGCTGATGACCGCCTATGCGGGCGTCGCGGCGCTGTCGGCGATCCCGCTCACGGTGCTCGCCTCGCGCGTGCGGCGCCGGCGGCTGGTGATCGTCACGATGGCGACGCTCGTCGTCTCCCAGATCGGGCTCGCGCTGGCGCCCGACTACGGGGCCGCGCTCGGCGCGCGGTTGCTCGGGCGCTCGCGCACGGCGTGTACTGGGCGGTGCTCGCCCAGATCGTCGCGAGCCTCGTGCCGCGCGAGCGGGTCGGGCGCGCGACCGCGGCGGTGCTCGCGGGCAACTCGGTCGCGCTCGTGGCCGGCACGCCGCTCGTGTCCGCGCTGGGGGCGCTCGCCGGCTGGCGCGCCGCGGTCGGCGTGATGGGTTTCGCCGCGCTCGCGGTCGTGGTGGCGATGGCCCGGGTGATCCCCGACGTGCCCGCCGCGAGCGGCGCCGCGGAGGGCCGCCGCGCGATGGTCACGCGGGCCGCCCGCCATCGCGGCGTGCTGATCGTCTCCTCGATCACGGTGCTGCTCGCGTTCGGCCAGTTCGTCGCCTTCACCTACCTCGCGCCGCTGGTGCGCGCGCACACCGGGCTCACCGGGACCGGCCTGTCGGCGGTGCTGCTCGCCTACGGCGCCGCCGGCGTGGTCGGCGTCGTCGGGGTCGGGCGGATCGCCGACCACCACCCGCGCCGGGCGCTGATGACCTGCTGCGGCGGGCTCGTGGCCGGGCTGGCGCTGATCGCCGGGATCCCGCACGGCACGGCCGTGATGGTGCTCGCCACGATGCTGTGGGGCGCCGGCTTCACCGCGCTGCCGATCTGTCTGCAGAGCGCGGTGCTGCGGGTCGCGCCGGAGATCCCCGACACGGCGTCGGCGCTGTACGTGGTCGCCTTCCAGGTCGGGATCGGCGGCGGCGCGCTCGCCGGCGCCGGGCTGCTCGGCGCGCACGAGCTGTCCGCGATCCCCGACCTCGCGCTCGCGCTGTTCGTGGCCGGCTCGGTGCTGGCCGCGGGCGCGCGGGCGACGTTCGGCGCCGGGCCCGAGCACGCGGCGCCCCGGCGATCCCCGAGCGCGCAGTGGGCTTCCCGCCGCGCCCCGACCCGACTGCAGTGGGCTTCCCGCCGCGCCCCGACCCGACCCTCGATGGTGCGCGCCCGGCGCCCGCGGCGCCGCGCTCAGCGGCGGTAGACGAGCACCGCGACGCCGTCGTCGCGCTTCTGTCCCGTCCTGCAGCGGTGCCCACCACCCGGTGGGCCGAGGTTAGTGGGGCTCGTTCCCGTCCGCTGCGGCATGGAGCTCGCCGGGGCTCCAGCGCAGCAGCCGGATGTCAGCCACGACCTTGAGGTGGCGGCGCATTGCCGTCTCTGCGGCCCGCGGGTTCTGCTGACGGATCGCTTCGGCGATCCGGCGGTGGTCGGCGAGCGAGCGCGGCGGGCGGCCCGGTTCGCCCAGGGACGCCAGGCGGGTCTCGTGGATCCGGTCATCGAGCGCGTCCATGACCTCGCTGAGCAACCGGTTCCGGGCGCCGTCGGATATCGCCCGGTGAAAGCGGCGGTCGGGTGCGTCGCCGATGCCACCCGCGGCGATGTCGGCCGCCATCGCCTCCAGCGCGGCATCGATCTCGGCCAGGTCGGCGTCCGTTCGCCGCTCGGCGGCGAGGCGGGCGCACATGCATTCGATCGCCTCGCGAGCCTCGAGTACCTCGGGTAAGCCCCGGCGCCGGGTGAGCATCATTTTCAGGCGGGCGGGATCGACGTCGAGCGAGCGCACATAGATGCCGCCGCCGTGGCGCACCTCGAGCAGTCCCTGGACCTCGAGCGACACGGTCGCCTGGCGGAGGGAGGCGCGGCTGACCTTGAGCGCCTCCGCGAGCGCGCGCTCGGACGGCAGGCGGTCTCCTGGCTGGAGGCCCTGCTCGCGGACGTACGCGCGCAGCAGCTTCTCCAGCTGCTCGTAGAGGCGCCGCGAACCCGGTGCCGACAGGCCGGTCGTGTCCGGCGGCTTGCGCGCCGCGGGCCGATCCATCACCGTGGCGCGGTGCGGTCGGATGCCGGGGACGTCGGGTTCTGGCCGGCGGCCCGGGAGCAGTCCTCGCCCGGGAGGACGCCCCGGACGACCCCGAGCGCGAGCAGCTCGGCCGGCGCCAGGCGCAGCCGCGCGGCGACGGCAGAGACCTGACCGGGGTCTTGCTTGAGGATCGAGGCAGCGGATTCAGGATCGATCACGGAGAAGTAGCCGTCGCTGGTGATCCAAAGATTGTCAGGCGAGGCAAGCGACAGAGAGCCGCCCGAGCCGCCCTCTCCCACAGTGACCGAGAGGATCGGGACGCGCGCCGCGGCGATCGCGCGCAGTAGCTCGCCAACCGCGGTCGCCACGCCGCCGGTCTCGGCGTCGGTGCCGGTGACCGCGCCGGGGGAGTCGATCATTGTGATCACCGGAAGCTCGAGACGGTCGGCCAATTCGACCAGGCGCGCGGCGGTGCGGTAGCCGGACGCGTGGGTGCTACCTCCGGTCTGGACCGCGAAGGCGATCGTCACGCCGTCGCGGGAGCCGAACCCGCACCTGATGCTCGGGTCGCACCCGCCCGCCCGGTCGCCGCGGATCTCGAGGCGGCGGTCGAGGTAGGCGTCGAGATAGGCCTCGCCGCGGGGCAGGGCCCGGTCGCGGGCCCGCAGCACCTGGGCCCAGCCGCGCCCGGCCGGCACATCGTCGTTGGCCGACGCCGGCAGCGGCGGAAGCACCGGTGCCGACCTGCGGGCGGGAGACAGCAGTGCCACCGCCAGGCCGAGATGAGCGGCGAGCCGGCCCGGGGGGAGGACCGCGTCGACGAAGCCGTCGCGCCACTTGGCCTCGGCGGTGAACGGCTCGACATCACCGCTCCACGCATGGACGCGCGATCCTGCGAACGCGACCGTGGCGCCGGCCTCGGCGAAGATGAGGTCCGCTCCGGCGCCGAGCGCCGCCCACACCCCGCCGGTCGTGGGGTGCAGGGCCAGGCATACGTGGGGGAGGCCCGCCGCGCGCAGCCGCACGAGGTGATGGGCGACCCGCTGCATCTGGATGAGCGAGCGCATCCCCTCCTGCATGCGGGCCCCCCCGGTCCTGAGTACCGACACGAGCGGCAGCCGCTCGGCGATCGCCACCTCGATCGCCTCTGTGATCCGGGCCCCCTCGGCCTCGCCCATCGATCCCCCCATGAAGCCGAAGGAGAAGACGATCGCCAGGCACGGCTCGCCGCCGGCGCGCGCCCGGCCGGCGGTGACCGACTGCTCCTCGCACGTGCGTGCTCTCGCGCGCGCCAGCGCCTCGGGATAGCCGGGCCAGCGCAGCGGGTCGCGGGCCAGCGCCTGACCGGGCAGCGGCTCGAAGGAGTCCAGCAGCAGGGACGCCAGCTCACCGGCCGACTGCGGGAGGCTCATGGCCGCCGCCTCATCGGCCGTCTGCGCCGTCGGGCATCGGCGAGAAGCTCGCCCGGAGCTCGGCGGAATGCTCACCGAGCGTCGGAGGGGCCGCCGCGTCGCGCAACGGGGAACCGGCGAAGCGCAGCGGCGGTCCGGGCAACGAGATCGGACCGAGCGTGCTGTGCGCGGCGTCGAGCACGAGTCCCTGGTCTCGGACCTGCTCGGCCGCATAGACGCGATCGAGCGGCTTGACCTCCCCCGCCGGGACCCCGTGCTCGCCGAACAGTGCGAGCCACTCGCTCACTCCGCGGGTGGCCAGACGCCGATCGATGAGCTCGATCAGTTCGTCGCGGTGCGCGACCCGGCTGGCGTTGCCGGCGAACCGCGGATCGTCGGACGGGATCTGCAGCAGCTCCGCGAAGCGCCTCCACGTCGACTCGTTGCCGACCGCGAGGACGATCTGGCCGTCGGCCGCGCGGAAAGCGCCGTACGGGGAGACCGTCGGGTGATGGTTTCCGGTCGGCTCCGGCACCTCGCCGCCGATCAGGTAGCGGGTGCCCTGAAACACGTGGATCGCGATCTGGCCGGCGAGCAGCGAAGTCTCGATACGCTGGCCGGCCCCGCTGCTCCCCCGCTCGAGCAGCGCCGCCAGCACCCCGATAGTCCCGAACAGCCCCGCGGTCAGGTCGGCGATCGGGACCCCGACGCGCAGCGGGTGCTCGGGTCGGTCGCCGGTGACGCTCATCAGACCGCCCTCGGCCTGGAGGATCTGGTCATAGGCGGCGCCGGTCGCGCTCCGGGCCGGTGCTTCCGAAGCCGGTAATCGTCAGCACGATCAGTTCAGGATTGATCGCTGCCAGGGCTCGCTGCTGAGGCCGAGCCGATCCATCACCCCAGGGCGGAAGTTCTCGACGAGCACGTCGGCCCACACGAGCATCCGCTCGAGCAGCTCGCGGTCCGCCGGAGCCTTGAAGTCGAGCGTGACGCTGCGCTTGTTGCGGTTGGTCGACAGGAAGTAGGTGCTCTCCTGCCGTCCCTCGGGTCCGACGAAGGGGGGCCCCACGCGCGCGTGTCGTCGCCCAACTCGGGGCGCTCGACCTTGATCACGTCGGCCCCGAGGTCGCCCAGGACCATCGTCGCGTACGGGCCGGCCAGCACCCGGGAGAGGTCGAGCACATGCACACCGGCGGAGCGGCGGCTCACGCCCGGTGCCCTGGCCAGGCGCGCGTCCGGTCGCGGCGCCGGGCTCGCGGCCCGGCGCTCCGCCGGTGGGACCGATCGGCTCGACGTGGCGCCAGCCGGCCGGGGCCGCCGTGGGCGCCTGCGCGCCCGCCGGATCCGATCGGTCCTCGCATCGGCCTACGGCGTCGCCTTTGCAAGCGCCGCGGCGGACAGAAGCTGCGACCTGGTGCTCGTTCCCGGAGGTCGACCCGGAACGCCCGTAGGGCCCGAACACGTTGTGGTACTGGTTGTAGTCGAGGCTTCCGCTGGCGCCTTCGTAGTTGATCTTGGTGCCGGCCTGCAGCAGCTTCTTGCAGCTGGCGAACGTGTAGCAGGCGGTCCCCGGCGGGTTGGTCACCTTAGCATCTCGGCGGCGACCTTGGTGCCGGTCGCCGACTTGGCCGCGATCTGGGCGAGCGCCAGCGAGACACCGCGTCATAGGCGTAGTTCGCGTTGGCCAGCGGCTGCTGACCCTTGAACGCGGAGTGGAACAGCTGCAGGAACGCGTTGTTGGCCTTGCCCGACACTGATGTCCCGTAGACCGAGATCAGGTGGGCGTGCGCGACCGGGAAGCCGACCGCCTTGAGGTACTCGCTCGCCCCGGTCACGTCGGTGCCGACGAACGGGATGGCGAGGTTGTCGGCCTGCTGAAAGTCCCGGTAGAGGACTGCCGCGGTCGGGGCGTCGGTCTGGGTGAAGATCACATCCGGCTTGGCCGCGATCAGCTTGTGGACCTCCGGCACGTAGGAGGTCTGGCCAGGCGGGAAGTTGACCGTGGCCACGATCGTCCCGCCGAGCTTCTTGAAGGTCGCCTCTACCGGCTTGATCAGCGTCTGTGCCGCCGCGTCGGTGTAGAACATGAGCGCTGCCCGGCTGGTACCCGTGCAGGTGCGCATACAGCGCCATCGCGACGCCGAGCTGGCTGTCGGACGGGCTATCGCGGAACAGCAGCGGATCGGTCTGGTGGTCGCGTGAGGTGTCCCCGCCCTGGAACTCGTCGACGATCCCGGCGCCCTTGAGGATCGGCTCGACCGCGGCGATCTCCTGGGTCTCGGGGCCGATCACCCCGGAGACGCCGCCGGAGAGGAGCTTCTGGGTGGCGGGGACCGCGTCGGCGAGATCGCACTGGGTGTCCTGCTGGCTGAGCTTGACCTGGTTGCCGTTGACCCCGCCGGCCGCATTGATCGCCTTCTGCGCCACCTGGGAGCCCTGCAGCATCGCCTGGCCGAGGCTCGCCAGCCGGCCGCTGAAGCACGACAGCACGCCGTAGTTGCCCGCACTGCCCCCGCCGCCGCCTCCGCCACCGCCGCCGGTGCTTCCTCCCGCGGCCGCGCTGACATGCGACGAGCCGCCGCAGGCCGCCAGCGCCGCCGCGGTGATAACCGCCGTCACGACGCTCGTGGCCTTCTTGGAATCAATCGCCATCGAACTCACTCTCCTCGAACTTCGTTACCCTCGGTGACGCTGGCCGGTGCGTCCCGACACATGCTGGTCCGGTAGCCGCCGACTGCGGCGGCGCTCATGACAACCGCCCCAGGTAGAGGTTGACCACGCTCTCGTCTGCGGCCAGATCCTGGGCGGCGCCGTCGAGCTGGTTGCGTCCCAGCACGAGCACGTAGGCCCAGTCGGCGTGCTTGAGCGTGCGCCGCGTGTTCTGCTCGACCACCAGGATCCCGACGCCGGTCGCCGCGACCTTGTTGATCTGCTCCCAGAGCATCCCCTGGAACATCGGCGAGAGGCCGGCGCTCGGCTCGTCGAGGACGAGCAGCGCCGGGTCGAGCATCAGGCCTCTCGCCATCGCCAGCATCGTGCGCTGGCCGCCGCTCAGCGTGCCGGCGTTGCGCTTCAGCGCCCCGGTCAGGTCGGGAAACAGCTCGCACAGCTCGGCGATCCGCCGATCGACGCCGGAGTCGCGGCAGTAGCCCCCCATCTCGAGGTTCTCGCGCACGGTCAATCGCGGGAAGACGTTGGCGACCTGCGGAACGTAGGAGATCCCCAGCCGGACGAGCTTCTCGGTCGCCAGTCCGGTGACGTCGGCGCCGTTGAGGCGGACCCGGCCCGAGCTGACTCCGATGATCCCGAGCAGCGCCTTGAGCAGCGTCGACTTGCCCGCGCCGTTGGGGCCGACGATCGCCGTGATCCGCCCGACGTGCGCGTTCAGGCTCACCTCGGAGATGACCGGCGCGCCGCCGTAGCCGGCGGTCACCGAGTCGATCTCGAGGATCGGAGGAGCGCCCGGCTCCGCGACCGGACGCGGCTCAGCCATCGTCGGTCGACCCCAGGTAGGCGGTGACCACGCGCTCGTCGTCGCGCAGCGAGCTGTAGTGGCCTTGCGCGATCACGTGCCCGAGGTCCATCACGACCACCTCGTCGCACGTCTCCTCGATGAACTTCATGTTGTGCTCGACGATCACCACAGTGCTGCCGGCGGCGACGAAGTCCTTGATTGCGTGGCTCATGCGCTCGCCGAGCACCGGGTTGACGCCGCCCATCGGCTCGTCGAGGATCACCAGCCGGGGCTGCGCGGCCGCCACCCGGGCGAACTCGACCAGCCGCTTCTGGCCGCCGCTGAGCGTCTCCGCACGCTGGTCGCGCAGTGCGGCGAGATTGAATTGCTCCAGGATCTCGTCCACCCTGACGCGGTCGGCGCGCTCGGCGCGGCGCACGGCGCGCACGGCGAACAGGTTGCGCAGGATCGACTCGCGCGCGAACGCCCGCATGCCGAGCATCACGTTGTCAAACACAGTCAGCGTGCCCCACTCGCGCGGGGACTGGAAGGTGCGAATCAGCCCGAGGCGGGAGATCACGTGCGGCGGGCGGCTGACGAGCTCCTCGCCGTCGAAGACCACCGAGCCGCTCTCGGGACGCCCGAACCCCGCGATCATGTCGATCGTCGTGCTCTTGCCCGCGCCGTTGGGGCCGATCAGGCCGACGACGGTCCCGGCCCGGACCGCGAAGCAGCAGTCGTCGACCGCCTTGACCCCGCCGAAGGACTTGTTCAGGCCCGCGACGGTGAGGATCTGATCGGCGCTCATGTCGCCGCGCGTTCCTCCGGCTCGGCCGGCACCCGTCGGCCCCCGCCGCCGATCAGCCGCCCGAGCGACGAGATGCCGCGACCGGTGGGGGGCAGGCCGTGGCGGTCGGGGAACAGCCCCTGGGGGCGAAACTTCAGCATCAGCACGATCAGCAGTCCGATGAGGACCTCGCGCAGCGCAGGGGCGAACTCCGGACGGGACTGGATGTTGGGCAGAAACCGGGTGAGCTCGATGAAGCCGATGTAGACGATGAACGTCCCCGCGACGACGCCGCGGACGTTGCCGCGACCGCCGACCAGGACCGCGGCGTACAGGGTGAGGATCTCCTGCGGCGCCCATGCCGAGGGGTTGAAGGCGCCGAGGTAGGCGGCGAACAGAGCGCCCCCGAGCGCCGCCAGCCCGCCGCCGATCACGTAGGCGACGAGCTTCGCTCGGAACACCCCGCGGCCGAACGCGGCGGCGGCGTCCTCGTCGTCGCGGATCGCGCGCATCGAACGGCCGTACGGGCTGCGCGAGAGCCGCTGCATGACGACCACGACGACGAGCAGCACGGCAGCGCAGAGGCCGAGCAGGAAGTACTTGTAGTTGTCGTACGAGAGCCCGAGCGGGCCGGCCATCGGGGTCACCAGGCCGGAGATCCCGTTGAAGCCGTTGAACAGCGACGTGTCGACCTGGACGATCACGTAGATCACGCTGATCACCCCGAGCGTGGTGATCGCGAAGTAGATCTCGCGCAGGTTGCGCAGCGCGATCCATCCGACGAGCCCCGCAATCGGCAGCACGATCAGGACCGCGAGGACGACGGCGAGGAGATAGGGCAGATGCCAGCCGAGGATGTACTGCTCGGGCGCCGGGGCAGGGCCGGCGGTCATCGCGATCGTCAGGTACACGCCGATCGCCACGTAGCCGTAGAGGGCGAGGTCGAAGTCGCCGGCCCAGCCCCAGATGATGTTGATCCCCTGGGCCATGACCGAGAAGATGCAGGCCTCGGTGAGGATCGAGATCCAGTAGCCCATCAGGCGGTCCGTTCCGCGGTCGGTCTCATAGGCCCCTCACCTGACGCCCGGAGACGAGGATCCCGTTGGGCCGGAACAGGAGCAGGATGACGAGCACCCCGAGCGCGAAGGCGAGCTGATAGCTGGCGCTGGTGTAGGCGCCGGCGAGCTCGAGCACGAGGCCGACGATGAGTGCCCCGACGAGCGTTCCATACGGTCGCCCGAGGCCGCCGGCGACCGCGGCGGTCAGGGTGATGAGCAGGTACCCGAATCCGAGCGACGGGGTGAACGCGCCGATCGTCTCGGCCAGGACGAAGCCCGAGAAGCCGGCCACCATGCCGGCGATGCCCCAGGTGGCGTTGATCACCCGCCGCGCTGGGATCCCGCTCGCAGTGGCGAGCTCGCGGTTGTCGGACACCGCTCGCAGCGCCTTGCCGAACTTCGTCCGCTGCAGCAGCAGATAGAGGAGGGAGGCGGCAACGGCCGCACTGACGAGGACGAGGATCTCCGCGCCGGTGAGGACGAACGGTCCGATGTTCCGGGGCCGGCCCTGGTTGATCGCGTAGACCCGGCTCGACGCGCCGAAGATGATCATGAGCACGTTCTGGACGAACAGCGAGACGCCGAGTGTGGCGATCACGACGACGATCCTCGGCCGCGTCGAGAAGCGCTCGATCAGCCCGAGGTTCATGGCGACCCCACCCAGCCCGCCGGCGACGAGCGCGCCGAGCCCGGCGAGCGGGACGCTGTGGGTCCACTGCAGCACCTCGTACGCCGCGTAGGCGCCGATCGTCAGCAGCTCCCCGTGGGCGAGGTTGGCCACCCGGCTGACGGCGTACTCGAGCGTGAGCGCGACGGCCGACAGCGAGAGCACGGCGGCCGTCACGAGGCCGTAACCGACGTAGATCAGGAATTGGTGCAAGGCACGTGCCGGAGCTAAGTGGGTAGGTCAGCCAGTGGACAAGTCAACTAGTGGCTAGTCCACTTATGCGAGCCTATACACGCCGCCGGTCGCGTGTCAACCCGACGGTGGTGCTGCCCGCGGGCGGCCGGCCGCCCGCGGGGGCGGGTCGCGATGGCAGGCGCAGCTGATATGGACGTGTGATTGTCAAGTGAGCAGCACGGAGGCCGATCCGGACGCGCGCGCGGCGAGCTGAACGAGCCCGGTTCGCGCCGCGGGGGTCGCGCGACATGTCGAAACCGCCGGATGAACGCCGGCGGCCACGGCGACCGCGGCGCGTGGCCGCGGGAGCGTGGGCTCGATGCGTTCAGCGGGTGGCGCTCACGGCGTGGCGTCGGGCGGTCGCGTCCGCCCGCGCGGGCCGGCGTTGGGCGGGCGCCGCCGCGCCCGCGGCGCCTCGCCGGGCCAGTGGCCGTGCTCCTCGTAGTAGCGGCGCGCCCGCTCCTCACGGTCGCGCTCCCGGTCGCCGGCGACGCCGACGCGGAACATCCAGTTGAGCATCAGCACCGACAGACCGGCGCCCACGAGCAGACCGAACCCGTCGACGCCGAACCCGCCCGGGTTGAGCACGAGTAGGACGATCCCGGCGACGACGCTGATCAGCCCGATCCCGTAGCGGACGAACAGCGTGACCGGCCCCACCGGGCCGCCGGGGCGCGTGCGGAACACGGCGTGAACGCTAGATGGTCAGCGGTCGGCGTCCTCGTCGGCGCGCGTCTGCTCCTGGAGCTTCTCCCGCAGGTACTGCGCCTTGTCGGCGCGCCGGAGGTTGGCGCGCGCCTCCTCCTCGGTCTCGGCCTCCGCGGCGGCCTCGCGCGACAGCCGCTCCTGCTCGCGCTCGCGCTCGCTCAGCTCCTCCGGGGTCGGATCGGGCAGGTCGTTGCCATCCATGTCCGCGACAAGGTAGAGTACAGAGCGCTTTTTGTACTTACTCAATTGACTTACTACGGTTATAGGGGAGACCCCATGAGCATGGACCGCACCGAGCTTCGCGCCTTCGCCGCCCGTCTGGCCGATGAGCCCGAGCGATGGGCGCATGCTCTGGATCGGAGCTCGGGCGACCGCGTCTACGAGCTCATCTGGGACGACGAGGACGTCAACGCCTGGGTGATCGTCTGGAGCGAGGACTCGGACACCGGCTTCCACGACCATGACGCCTCGGCCGCGGCGATCTCGGTGATCTCCGGCAGCGTGCGGGAGGATCGGCTGTCGCTCGGCGGGCTGCCCCGGGTCCGGCTGTTCAGCGGCGGCGACACGTTCACCGTCGAGCCGTCGGCGATCCACCGGGTGCTTCACGCGGGCGGCCCCCCGGCGATCTCCATCCACGCCTACTCACCGCCGCTGCGGAGCATGGGCGCCTACCACGTCAGCGACGACGGGGTGCTCGAGCGCGAGTCCCAGTCGTTCCACGTCGAACTGCGCGCGGCCGCGCTCGCCTGAGCCCCGCCTCTCCTCAGGCACCAGGCTCCGGCGCCCGCCCTGGCCCCCCTCGGCGGGCGCCGGACGCCCCCGCGGTAGCGTGCGCTGCGATGCTCGCCCGCGTCATCCATGACGGCGTCGACGACGTCGTCGCGATCGAGGAGCCGCTCGAGATCCGCGTCGACGGGACCGCGCTCGCGGTGACGATGCGCACCCCCGGTCACGACGAGGAGCTCGCGCTCGGGTTCTTGCACGGAGAGGGGCTGATCGACGGCGACCCGCACCGCGCGGTCGGGCTCACCGACGGCTTCGCGGCCAACGTCGTCGAGGTCGCGGGCCCGCTGCGCGGCCCGGTGCCCACCCGTCGCTTCTACACCACCTCGTCGTGCGGCGTCTGCGGGCGGGGCGCGCTGGAGGAGGTCGCGGTCCACAGCGCCCCGCTCGGGACCGACCCGCCCACCCCGGCGATCCCGCGCGCGCTCGCCGCCGGACTGCCGGCGCGCCTGGAGCAGCCGGTGTTCGCGCGGACCGGCGGCACCCACGCGACCGGCCTGTTCACCGCCGCCGGGGAGCTTCTGGTCAGCCGCGAGGATGTCGGTCGCCACAACGCGATGGACAAGGTCATCGGCCACGCCCTCCGCGACGGCGCGCTGCCACTCGCCGATCACGTGCTCTGCGTGAGCGGCCGGCTGTCATTCGAGCTCGTCCAGAAGGCGGCGGTCGCCGGCTGCCCGATCCTGGTCGGTGTGGGAGGACCGAGCTCGCTCGCCGTCTCGCTTGCCGAGGACCGAGGCGTGACGTTGTGCGGGTTCGCCCGGGGCGGGCGGGTGAACGTCTACACCTGGCCCGCGCGGATCGCCGACTGACCCGGCGCGGCTCAGCCCGCTGCGAGCTCGGCGAGGCGAGCGATCTCCTGCTCGCTGGACCATGCGCCGGCCGAGGCGCGCAGCAGGCCGCCGTGGGTCGGAATCGAGCGCACGACGATGCCCTCGGCGGCGAGCCTGGCCACCTCGGCCACGGGGTCGTCCGCGCGCCAGGAGACGAGCGTCGAGCGTCCGCGCGGGGCGACGGTGAGACCGCGGTCGGCGAGCTGCTCGGCGAGCGAGCCGGCGAGGGCCGCCGCGCGCTCGTGCACCCAGTCCCAGCCGGCCCGTTCGAGCACGCCGATTGAGGCGAGCGTCCAGGCGCTGCGAAAGCCGGGCGGGAAGCCGTGGTCGAGGCGGGCGGCGTCGGGCGCGGGCTCGAAGTCCAGCGCGTCCGTCCGCGGGGCGACCGATGAGTAGCCGGGCCAGGGCACGACCAGCTCGTCGAGCATGTCGCGACGCACGAACAGCGCTCCCGACCCCTCGGGCCCGCACATCCACTTCTGGCCCGAGCCCGCGTAGAACGCGCAGCCGAGCGCGGCCACGTCGACCGGGACCGCGCCCAGCGACTGCGCCGCGTCGAGCAGGAACGGCACCCCGGTCGCGGTCAGCGCCTCGGTGTCGACGACCTGGCCGCCGACCCACGAGACGTGCGAGCAGGCGACGAGCCGGGTCTCGGGCGTGACCGCCTCGGCGATCCGGTGAAACGGCGCGACCACCACCTCGAGGCCGCGGCGGCGCAGCCGCCCGAGCGGCGCGAGCAGGCCCGGGTGCTCCTCGTCGGAGGTGACGATCCGGTCGCCCGGCCGCAGGTCGAGGCCCGCGAGCACCGTATTGCAGCCGTCGGTCGTCGAGCCGGTGAGCGCGACGTCGGACGGATCGGCGCCCAGCACCCGCGCGTAGCCGGCGCGGGCCCGCTCGGCGAGCTCCTTGACGGTCCCGATGTAGTCCATTCCCGAGCGGCCGTGCGCCGTCTCGTAGGCGATCCGCTCGGTGACCGCCTGCGCCGCCGCGGCCGGCAGCGGCCCCTCGGTCCCGGCGTTGAGGTAGGCCCGCTCCGCCAGCACCGGGAACTGGGCACGAAACGCGGCGGGGTCGGTCACGGCGCCCAATCTTATGCCGCGGCCGGGCGCTCGGTCAGCCGACGGGCAGGCCGGCCCGGCGGCACTCGCGCGCGACGTCGCGACCGGCGGCGCCGCGCAGGCCGGGACCGCCGACGTGCGAGCACATCGACCGCGCCCGCGCCCCGCACGCGTAGGTCTGGGTACCGCCCATCGAGTACGCGAGCGAGACCGCGATGCAGCCGTGCCCCGAGCGCCTATCGGCGTGCGTGAGGGCGATGATCAGCACGACCGCCAGCGCGATCGCCGTGATCCCGCCGACGCCACCGGCGAGCAGCCTCTCCCGTCGCCGTAGCGGCCGCAGGCGCGGCTGCTCGCTCGTGTAGCCCGGCCCCATCGCCATCGCCGGAGTGTACGGGCGGCTCGAGCAGGTCGGCCCACGTGCCGGCGCCCGAGCGGCGCCGGTGAGACTCCGCCCAGCGCCCGAGCGCGACCGCCGCGAGCAGTCCCGCCGCGAGGATGATCCAGCCGAGCATGGATCGATCCTGCGGCGAAGCCCGTGAAGGCGCCGTCCAGATGGGCGGGCGCCGCATACAGATCGTGTGAAGGTCAGTCGCGCACGGCGAGCTCGCGCTTGAGCACCTTGCCGGTCGGGTTGCGGGGCAGCTCCGCGAGGAAGACGACCTCGCGGGGGACCTTGTAGCGCGCGAGGTTCTCGCGAACGTAGTGCTTGATGTCGTGCTCGGACAGCTGCGCGCCTTCGACGCAGGACCAGACGAACACCTCAGCCGCTGCCCGAACTTATCGTCGGGCGATGCCGACCGCCGCAGCCTCGAGCACCGCCGGGATGCCGGTGCAGCAGGTCCTCGACCTCACGCCGGGAAAACATTCTCTCCGCCCGACACGATCATCTCGTCGTCCCGGCCGTCGATGTAGAGGCGCCCCTCGCGATCGAGGTGGCCGACGTCACCTGAAGACATGAGGCCGCCGATCCGCTCCTTGTCGCCGCCGCCGGTGTAGCCCTCGAACTGCGCCGCGTTGCCGACGAAGATGCGGCCGGTCGTCCCGGCGGGCAGCTCCGCCCGCGCTCGTCGAGGATCCGCAGCACCGTCCCGCGCACCACGCTGCCGACGGACGTCGGGTCGACGGCGAGGTCGGCCGGCGTGGCGATCGTCGCCTCGGCGACCTCGGTCGAGCCGTACATGTTGTAGACGACCGGGCCGAACGCGGCTCATCGCATCCGGTTGACGAGATCGGCGCTGATCGCCGAGCCGCGAGGCGAGGATGATCCGCAGCGCCGCAGGTCCCGGGCCGACCTGATCGTCGCCGAGCTCCATCATCCGCTGCAGCATCACCGGCACCACGATCATCGTCGAGGCGTGTGGTCGGCGAGCGCGTCGAGCGTGCGCTCGGGGTCGAAGCGGCGGTGCACGACCATCGTGTGGCCGAGCGACAGCGAGAGCAGCATGCCGGCGAGGCCGAGCGTGTGGAACATCGGCGCCGCGAGCACGGTCGTCTCCCGCGCGCGCAGCGGCACCTTGGAGCAGGATCCCGCCGATGATGCCCGAGCGATCGCGGCTCGTCGCGCGGCGCGCCCTTGGGTGTGCCGGTCGTGCCGCTGGTGAGGATCACCACTCGGGGGCCGCGCTCGGACTTGGGCGGACGGCCCGGGAGCCGGCCGCGATCAGAGCCGCGAGCGTGTCGGGCGCCCCGCGCTGGACCGGCTCGTCGACCCAGGCGCGCCAGCGGCCGCGCGGCGGCTCGATCCCGTCGAGCATCGAGATGTACTCGTCGTCGACGACGAGCATGTCGGTGCCCTCGCGCTGGGCGACCTCGCGGATCTGCGGGCCGGCGAACGACGTGTTGAGCAGGATGATCTTCGCCCCGAGCTTGGCGGCCGCGAACAGCGCCTGCATGAATCCGCGGTGGTTGCGCACGAGGATCGCGATCCCGTCGCCCGCCCGCACGCCCTGCTCCCGCCACGCGTTGGCGAGCGCGTTGGTCTCCTCGTCGAGCGCCCGGTAGGTGATGACGCCGAGCTCGTCGTGCATCACCACCCGGTTCCCGTTGCGCAGCGCGCTGATCCCGAGCGACGCCGACAGCAGCCCGTAGCGCTCGAGCAGCAGCGCCATCTGCGCCAGGCGGCCGGGCGGCTCGATCCCGAAGATGCCCGCGCGGAAACAGGCCGTCGCGAAGTACGCCTCGTCGCTCGCGCGGGTGGCGATTCGGCGGCCGTGGTCCAGCAGCGTCCTCACCCTGGGGTCCCCCATCTGCGGGACGTTATCGGGGCGCGATCGACCGCGCACTGTGCGGATGATCACGGCGCGGCCGGCCGTCGCGTGAGCGGCGCCGGACGGGGTAGGCACTCACGCATGGCGGGGTCACTGCTGATGCTTCCGATCAGGATCGGGGTCCGCACTGCGCGGGTGTCGTTGGTCGCGGGACGGGAGCTGGCGGACATCGGACTGGCGACGCTCGCGGCCGTCGAGCGGATGCTCGGCGAGGACTCGCATCCGGAGCCCGAGCTCAGGGAGGATGCGGAGCCGGTCGACGAATCTCCGCCGGCGGTGTCCGTGCGCGACCCGGAGCCCGGCTCCATCGCCGAGCCGACGATCGACGAGGCCGAGCTCGTCGAGGAGTTCGCCGACCCGGGCGCGGAGGACGGCGCCGGCGCGTCGCTGCGGGTCGCGCCGCCGTTCCAGGGCTACGACGAGCTGCGCGCGCCCGACGTGATCGCCCGCCTTCCCGTGGCCGACATCGCAGAGCTCGGCGAGACCGAGCTGTACGAGCGCTCCCACCGCGCGCGCAGGACGGTGCTCGACGCGATCGCCCGGGAGATCGGACGCCGCGGGCCGGCGTGACCGCGTGGCCGCCGCGCGCCCACCGTTCGTAGACTCGCCGGCGTGGGGACGCGACTCCAGGACAGCGACGGCGGGCCGCGGACCGAGACGCGGCTGATCACCGGCGGGCGCCCGGCGCCGGCGCCCGACGGGCCGCTCAACCAGCCGATCACCCCGGCGTCGGCGTTGCACCCGGGCGAGGCCGGTTACGCGCGCGGGCACGCGCCCGCGTGGCGCGGCCTGGAGCAGGTGATCGGCGGGCTGGAGGGCGGCGAAGCGGTCGTGTTCGCGTCGGGGATGGCCGCGGCGAGCGCGGCGCTGACGCTGCTCGGCGCGCACCCGACGGTCGTCGCGCCAAGCGTCTGCTACCAGCACATCCGCGCGTCGCTGCAGGAGCTGCACGACGCCGGCCGGGCGCAGCTGCGGCTCGTCGACGTCACCGACACCGACGCGGTGATTGCGGCCTGCGAGGGCGCGGACGCGCTCTGGCTGGAGTCGCCGACCAACCCGCTGCTGGGGATCGCCGACCTGCCGGCGCTGTGCGGGTTCGCGCGGGAGCGCGAGATCCTGTGCGTCGTCGACAACACGCTCGCGACGCCGCTCGGGCAGCGGCCGCTCGGGCTCGGCGCACACGTCGTCGTCCACAGCGCGACCAAGGCGATGGGCGGCCACAGCGACCTGCTGCTCGGCGCCGCGGTGACGCGCGTCCCGGAGCTGCTCGACGGGCTGCGCCACGCGCGCTCGCACGGCGGCGCCACCCCGGGCGCGCTGGAGGTGTTCCTGTGCCTGCGCGGCCTGCGCACGCTCGCGCTGCGCCACGAGCGCGCGCAGGCGAACGCGACCGTGCTCGCCGAGCGGCTGAGCGATCACCCCGAGGTGAGCGAGGTCCGCTACCCGGGGCTGCCCGCCGATCCGGGCCACGCGCGCGCCCGGGAGGTGATGGACGGCCCCGGCTTCATGCTCACGTTCTCGGTGACCGGCGGCGCCGCCCGCGCCGACGCGCTGCTCGACCGCCTGCGGGTGCTCACCCACGCGACCAGCCTGGGCGGCGTCGAGACGCTGATCGAGCGCCGGGCGCGCTATCCCGCCGAGCAGGGGGTCGTGCCCGGGAACCTGCTGCGGGTGTCGGTCGGCTGCGAGCACGCCGACGACCTGTGGGACGACCTCGCCCGCGCGCTCGCGGACACCGCCGCGGTCGTCTAGTCGGCGGTCCCGCCGAGGATCCCGGCGAGCCAGTCGGCCTGGCGGCCCTGGTGCCAGGCCTCCCCGCCCTCATGGTCGTTGTAGGGGTAGGCGGCGATCTCCTTGGGCCCGGCGTAGGCGTTGAACGCGGCGTAGACGGTCGAGGGCGGGCAGGTCTCGTCCATCAGGCCGACCGAGAACAGCGCCGGCACGGTCGCGCGCTGGGCGAGCACCGCCCCGTCGAAGTAGGCGAGCGTCGCAAACGCACGCTCGACCTCGTCGCGGCGCTGGGCGAGGTAGCGGGCGAGCTCGCCGTAGGGCTCCTTGGGGGCGATCTCGCTCGCGCGGCGGATGTCGCACATGAAGGGGACGTCGATCATCGCGCCGGCCGCGCCGCCCCCGAGCGCCGCCGCCGCGAGCGCGAACGCGCCACCCTGGCTGGCGCCGCACACCGCCACCGCGTCGGGGTCGACCTCCTCGCACGCGCACGTGAACTCGACCGCGCGGACGACGTCGGCGTACGCGCGCCGGTAGTAGTAGTCGTCGGGATCCGACAGGCCCCGGGTGACAAAGCCGGGCTGGGCGGGCCCGGCGCCGTGCGGATCGCCGGTGTCGCCGCGCGACCACCCCGCCCCCTGGCCGCGGGTGTCGACGACGACCTCGGCGTACCCGGCGGCCGCCCAGAAGACGTGCTCCCAGGCCACGCCGCGCCCGCCGCCGTACCCCTGGAAGCGCACGACGGCGGGCAGCGGCCCGGACGGGCGCGGGGCCGGCACGTGCAGCCAGGCGCGGATGCGATCGCCGCCGAAGCCGGCGAAGCTCACGTCGAACGTCTCGACCGCCCGCAGCGGCGTCCGGGCGGGCGCGCGCTGCGGGTGCAGCGGATGGGCGCGCGTCTGCTCGAGCGTGCGCGCCCAGAAGTCGTCGAGGTCGGCGGGTGGGGCCGGTCGCGGGTCGTGGCGCTCGAGGCCGCCGGCCGGCATGTCGTATTGGGGCATCGGGCCAGTCCAGCAGGTCGGCGGTGCCGGCGGCACGCCGCCGGCACCGTTTGAGAACCGGGGTGGTGAGGTTGCGCGGTGGATCAGCCGGATGTCGCACGCCGTCGGCGGGCGGCGGTGCGCTTCTCGCACGCACGCACCGCGCCGCGCACGGTTGCGAGATCCGACCGGCTGTGCGCGACAGACCCCGCGAGCGACTGCGGCCACGTCAGCGTGTGCGGAGAAGTCCTCACGAAACCGGCCCCCCCGGAGTGGTTCCGCTCCGATCCCGGTCCCGCGCGTCACATCAGTAGCCGTAGATGACGATGTAGCCGCCCTGGCCGTCGCCACCGGTCGAGTAGCCGTAGCCGTCCGGGTAGCCGTACCCGCTCGAGCCGCCGTAGCCGTAGCCATACCCGGCGCCGGAGTCGCCCGGGTAGCCGTACCCGCCGGACGAGCCGTAGCCATCACCCGAGCCGCCGCCGTACCCGTACGACGAGCCCGCGCTCGGCGAGGCGCCCGACGAGGCGCTCGACGCGCGGGCGTAGGTGACGGTGAACGCGGAGCCGCCGTCGGTGAGGCCCGAGGGGGCCGCCGAGCCGCTCGCCGCGGTGGACGACACAGGCTGCCCGTACCCGTAGCCGTATCCGTCGCCGATCGAGCCGGCCGAGCTGCCGCTCGAGTCGAGCGCCACCGCCGCCGTCGCCCAATCGCTCGAGGAGATCGTGCCGGTGTGACCGCTGGAGTCGGTGGCGGCCGCCGAGGTGAAGGACACCGTGCCGAAGTCCGACAGCGGCAGCGCCGTGCAGTTCGCGGCACCGGTCTGACATTGCGACGGCGCCTCGGCGATCCACTCGGCGGTGGACACGTCGGGGTTGCTCATCGTGAGCGTCCTGCTGAACGACTGGCCGGTGGTGTGGTTGACGATCGTCTCGGTGACGTCATGACCATCGACCGTGGTCGTCGCCGTCATGTGGTCGCCGGGATGGACGGCGAGGTCGACGCGCACCGGCGCCTTGGGCACGAGCTCGTACCAGGCGTAGTA
The DNA here is from genome assembly GCA_963702225.1 of uncultured Solirubrobacteraceae bacterium. GTDB lineage: Bacteria > Actinomycetota > Thermoleophilia > Solirubrobacterales > Solirubrobacteraceae > Palsa-465. The sequence goes on from CAVPBY010000037.1 coordinate 27,374, forward strand.
GTTGGCGGTGCCGTCGGCGTTGCAGTTGGCCTCGGTGCCGTCCTGCTCGAGCGCCTGGCGGCCGTCGGCGCCGCCGAGGCCGACCCAGAACGCCGAGTAGGTCGCGCCGCCGCTGGAGCACTTGGCCGTCGGCTGCACCCAGCTGCCGGTCACCGACTTGAACGTCGTCGCGCCGGAGCCTGAGGCGCCACCGGAGCTCGCGGCGCCACCGGAGCTTGCGGTGCCGCCGGAGTTCGCGTCGACGACGTAGCCCGACCAGTTGCCGCTGGTCGCCTTCTGGACATCGGTGGCGGCGCTCGCCGACACGATCGGTGCAGCACCGAGCGCGCAGGCCGCGGCCACCGAGAGGGTGGAGAACATCCGCTTTCGTGTCATGTCACTCACTCTGTGCCGGCGCGCGAAGAGCGGACGGAGAGGGGACGAAGAACCCGTGAGGAGTTCGATAGGAAAATCGTCAGTGTCAGGCCACGCTTCCGGCGATCTCCCCGCGCGCAGCGGGAGTTCGTCAGGTGCGCAGCCTGGAGCGCGCGCCCGCCAGCTTCACCGCGCGGCTGAGCGTGGTGATGTCGTAGGCGCCCTGGTGACGGTGGCCGTTGATGAAGAACGACGGCGTCCCGGACACCCCGGAGAGGTCGGCCGACTCGACGTCGTCGGCGATCCGCCCCGCTCCCTTGCGCTTCTTCAGGTGCGCCTTGAACAGGTCGACGTCGAGCTCCAGCTGCTGGGCGTAGCCGATGATGTCACGCACCGTGAGCGCGTCCTGGTGCTCGAACATCAGGTCGTGCATCTCCCAGAAGCGGCCCTGGGCGCCGGCCGCCTCGGCCGCCTCGGCGGCGAGCTGGGCATGCGGGTGCACGTCGGTGAGCGGCAGGTGGCGCCAGGCGTAGCGCAGCTCGCCGAAGTCCGCCAGCAGCTCACGGACGACCGGCTCGGCCCGCCCGCAGAACGGGCACTCGAGGTCGCCGTACTCCAGCAGCGTGACGAGCGCCTCCTCGGGCCCGCGGACGTGGTCGCGCTCGGCGTCGACGGGCACCGCGAGGTCGACGATCTGCTCGGCGGAGCCGATCAGGGCGACGGCGCGCAGGCGCCGCGGCAGCAGCCGGGACGCCGCCTGCACGATCCAGGTGAGCGCGGGCGCGGCCACGATCGTGGTGAGCACGCCGAGCTTGGCCTCCGACAGCGCCGGCCCGGAGAACGCGAGCGTCGCGATCAGCAGCGACACCGTGAACCCGATCCCCGCGACCGTCCCGCCGCCGAGCACCGACGCCCAGCCGACCGGCGGGCGCACCCGCCCGCGCGACAGTCGGGTGACCAGCGCGGTCACGCCGCAGATCCCGAGCGGCTTGCCGACGACGTAGGCGACGAGGATCCCGAGCGTGAGCGCCGAGCCGTACGCGTGCGCCAGGAACGAGCCCGTGATCGGGAAGCCCGCGTTGGCGAGCGCGAACAGCGGCACGACGACGTAGCTGGTGAACGGGTGGAAGGACTGCTGCAGCCGCTCGTTGGGCGAGATCGCGGTGCGCAGGCCGATCCGCGCCTCCCGCTCGAGCTCGGACGTCGGCTGCTCGCGGAAGACGCGGAACAGGTCGGTCGCCCGCTCGAGGTCCTCGCGCGCGGCCGGGAAGGCGATCGTCAGCAGCCCGAGCGCGAGGCCCACGACGATCGGGTCGATCCCGGACTTCAGCACCGCGACCCACGCGACCACACCGAGCACCAGGTAGGGCCCGCCGTTCTGGACGCCGCGCGCCCGCAGCGCCCCGATGCAGGCGAACGCGCCGAGCGCGACCCACAGCGGCACGAGCGACAGCGACCCGGAGAAGAAGATCGCGATCACGAGGATCGCGACCAGGTCGTCGACGACCGCGACCGTGAGCATGAACGCGCGCAGGCTCACCGGGAAGCGGCGGCCGACGAGCGCGAGCATGCCGAGCGCGAACGCGGTGTCGGTCGACATCGCCACCCCCCAGCCGCCGCCCGCGGCATGGCCCTCGCCGATCGCCACGAACAGCGCGACCGGCACGGCCATGCCGCCGATACCGGCGAGCAGCGGCAGCAGCAGACGGCGGCGATCGCGCAGGTCGCCGAGGTCGAACTCGCGCCGCGCCTCCAGGCCGACGACGAAGAAGAACAGCGCCATCAGCCCGCTGTTGACCCAGTGACGCAGGTCGAGGCTCACTCCGCCGCCGGCGATCCGCAGGCTGAGCGTCGCGTGCCAGACCGACTCGTAGGAGGAGCCGATGTTCGCCCACACGAGCGCCGCCACCGCGCCGCCGAGCAGCACCGCCGCCGAGCCGGTCTCGGTGCGCAGGAACTCGCGCAGCGGCGTCTCGAGGTTGCGCGCCCAGGCGGTCCGGCCGGACAGATCCCCGGTGCTCATCGCGGCGCAGATTAGTCCGGTCGGTGCGCACGGTCACCCCGCTCTCGATCCGCGGAGTACCATTGGCCCCACCGGTTTTTCTGAACACTGTGTCCAGTAGCGTCCCGAGGAGACCTCATGCCAGCGACCGAACCGCTCATCTTCGACGCCCTCCGCACTCCCCGCGGCCGCGGCAAGGTCAATGGCTCGCTGCACGCGACCAAGCCGATCGACCTCGTGGTGACGCTCGTCCACGAGCTGCTGAGCCGCAACCCTGAGTTCGATCCGAGCCGCGTCGATGACATGGTGCTCGGCTGCGTGACGCCGATCGGCGACCAGGGCGGCGACATCGCCCGGGCCGCCGCGCTCAAGGCCGGGCTCCCCGACACCGTCGCCGGCGTCCAGCTCAACCGCTTCTGCGCCTCGGGCCTGGAAGCGGTCAACACCGCCGCGCAGAAGGTCGCCTCCGGCTGGGAGGACCTCGTGCTCGCCGGCGGCGTGGAGTCGATGAGCCGCGTCCCGATGGGCTCCGACGGCGGCGCCTGGGCGATGGATCCGGAGACCGCGTACGACGCGTCGTTCGTGCCGCAGGGGATCAGCGCCGACCTGATCGCGACGCTCGAGGGGTTCACCCGCGAGGACGTCGACGCCTACGCCGTCCGCTCCCAGGAGCGCGCCTCCACGGCGCAGTCCGAGGGCCGCTTCTCGGGCTCGGTGGTGCCGGTCCTCGACCTCAACGACCAGGTGGTGCTCGACCACGACGAGTTCATCCGCCCGGACACCACCGCCGACACGCTCGCCGGCCTGAAGCCCTCGTTCGCCGGGATCGGCGACATGGGCGGCTTCGACGCGGTCGCGCTGCAGAAGTACCACTGGGTCGAGAAGATCGACCACGTCCACACCCCGGGGAACTCCTCGGGGATCGTCGACGGCGCCTCGCTGGTCGCGATCGGCAACGAGCAGATCGGCTCCGAGCTGGGGCTGCGCGCCCGCGCGCGGATCCTCGCCACCGCGGTCACCGGCGCCGAGCCGACGATCATGCTCACCGGCCCCGCGCCGGCGTCGAAGAAGGCGCTCGCCAAGGCCGGCCTGACGATCGAGGACATCGACCTGATCGAGATGAACGAGGCGTTCGCCGCGGTCGTGCTGCGGTTCGTCAAGGACATCGGCGCCGACATCGACAAGGTCAACGTCAACGGCGGCGCGATCGCGATGGGCCATCCGCTCGGCGCCACGGGCGCGATGATCCTGGGCACGCTCGTCGACGAGCTCGAGCGCACCGGCGGCCGCTACGGCCTCGCCACGCTGTGCATCGGCGGCGGGATGGGGATCGCCACCGTCGTCGAGCGCATCTGAGAACCGGCGCCCCGAGAGACCAGAGAGACCACATGAGCGAGAGCACCCATTCAACGGAAACGTCGGGGGGTCGTCGGGGGGATGTCCCCCCGACTGGCACGATCCGCTGGGACAAGGGCGCCGACGGCGTCGTCATCCTCACCCTCGACGACCCCGGGCAGTCGGCCAACACGATCAACCAGGCCTACCGGACGTCGCTGGCGGCGACGGTGCAGCGGCTCGAGGCCGAGAAGGACGAGATCACGGGCGTCGTCTTCACCTCGGCCAAACAGACGTTCTTCGCCGGCGCGGACCTCAACGACCTCAAGCGCGCGACGCCCGCGGACACCGCCGAGATCGCGGAGATGGTCCGCACGAACAAGGCGATGCTGCGCCGGATCGAGACGCTCGGGGTGCCGGTCGTCGCCGCGGTCAACGGCGCCGCGCTCGGCGGCGGCCTGGAGCTCTGCCTCGCCTGCCATCACCGCGTCGCGGTCGACGATCCCAAGGTGAAGCTCGGCTTCCCCGAGGTCAAGCTCGGGCTGCTGCCCGGCGCCGGCGGGGTCGCGCGCACGGTGCGGATGTTCGGGATCGTCAACGCGCTCATGGGGCTGCTGCTCCAGGGCCAGGAGCTCCGCCCCGGCAAGGCGCTCGAGTTCGGCCTGATCGACGAGGTCGTGGCCACGCCCGAGGAGCTCGTGCCCGCCGCCAAGAAGTGGATCGCCGCCCAGGACGGCGCGGACTTCGCCGGCCAGCCGTGGGATCAGAAGGGCTACAAGATCCCCGGCGGGACGCCGTCCTCGCCCAAGCTCGCGATGAACCTGCCGGCGTTCCCGGCGAACCTGCGCAAGCAGCTGAAGGGCGCCAACTACCCGGCGCCGCTTCACATCATGGCCGCGGCCGTCGAGGGCGCGCAGGTCGACTTCGACAACGCCTCGGAGATCGAGGGCCGCTACTTCGTCGACCTCGTCACCGGCCAGGTGGCCAAGAACATGATCCAGGCGTTCTTCTTCGACCTGCAGCGGGCGACCGGCTCGCGCGGGCGGCCCGACGACCTGGAGACGTTCAGGCCGGCCAAGATGGTCGTGCTCGGCGCGGGCATGATGGGCGCGGCGATCGCCTACGTCTCGGCCAGGGCCGGCATCGAGGTCGTGCTCAAGGACGTCTCGCAGGAGGCCGCCGAGCGCGGCAAGGGCTACTCCGAGACGCTCGTCGCCAAGGCGGTGGATCGCGGCCGGTCGTCGCGAGAGGACGGCGATGCGCTGCTGGCGCGGATCACGCCCACGACCGATCCGGCGGCCGCCGCCGGCGCGGAGATCGTGATCGAGGCGGTGTTCGAGGATCCGGCGGTCAAGCGGCAGGTGATGGAGGAGATCGAGCCCCAGCTCGCGGGCGATGCGCTGCTCGGCTCGAACACCTCGACGCTGCCGATCACCGGGCTGGCGGGCAACGTCTCCCGGCCGGCGGACTTCATCGGCCTGCACTTCTTCTCGCCGGTCGACAAGATGCCGCTGCTGGAGATCATCCGCGGCGAGCAGACGAGCGACGCGGCGCTGTACCGCGCGCTCGACCTGGCGAAGCTGATCAAGAAGACCCCGATCGTCGTCAACGACAGCCGCGGGTTCTTCACCAGCCGGGTGATCGGCACGTTCATCAACGAGGGGATCGCGATGCTCACCGAGGGCGTCCCCGCGCCGACGATCGAGCAGGCCTCCTCCCAGGCCGGCTACCCGGCGCCCGTGCTGCAGCTCTCCGACGAGCTCAACCTGAAGCTGATGCGCAAGATCCGCAAGGCCGCCGAGGAGGCGGCCGAGACCGGGTCGGGCTTCGACAGCAGTCCGGCGACGGTCGTGATCGACCGCATGCTCGACGAGTTCCAACGCCCCGGCCGGCTGGAGGGCAAGGGGTTCTACGCGTACGCCGACGGCAAGCGGACCGGCCTGTGGTCCGGGCTGCGCGACGCCTTCCCGCCGGTCGAGGACCCCTCGGCGCTGTCGCTGCGCGACCTCGAGGAGCGAATGATGTTCATCGAGTCGCTCGAGACCGTGAAGTGCCTGGACGAGGGCGTGATCGAGACGATCGCGGACGCCAACATCGGCTCGATCTTCGGGATCGGCTTTCCGGCCTGGTCGGGCGGCGTGCTGCAGTTCATCAACGGATACGAGGGTGGGCTCGCCGGCTTCGTCGCCCGCGCCCGCGAGCTCGCCGAGCGCTACGGCGGGCGGTTCGAGCCGCCGGCGTCGCTCGTCGAGAAGTCCGAGCGCGGCGAGATCTACTCCGACGACGAGGCGCTCGTCAGCGCCTAGGATCGCGGCTCGCCGGGGGCGCGCACGACGCTCCGCAGGACCTTGAACTCCTTGAATCGGGAGTGTCGGTGATCGCACGGGCGCCACCACTCCCTGTTTGCGCGGCGGCGGGCGAGGTTAGCTCCATGCCGTAGACGTCTCTCCGGATCACGTGGAGGCTCGGGACCCTCGATCACACGCGAAGAAAGGCTCATTTGCTCTCCACGGGCGGCTCGATGACGGGCGCGGTGAAGGTCGAACGGCTCGATGTGTCGGTGTTCACGGTCCCCACCGATGGCCCGGAGTCCGACGGAACGGCGGAATGGGAGGCGACGACGATCGTCGTCGTGCACGCCCATGGTGGCGACCGCACGGGCTTGGGCTGGACGTACGGAAGCCCGGCGAGCGCGAGCGTGATCGACGCGACGCTGCGCGAGTCGGTGATCGGTCATGACGCGATGCGGGTGACGGCGGCGTGGCAGCGGATGGCGGTGGCGTGTCGCAACCTGGGACGACCTGGGGTGGCGTCGATGGCGATCGCCGCCGTCGACACCGCGCTGTGGGATCTCAAGGCGCGACTGCTCGAGCTGCCGCTGGCGACGCTGCTGGACGCCGCCCGCCAGACCGTCCCGGTGTACGGGTCCGGTGGGTTCTGCTCCTACAGCGACGCGCGGCTGGCCGAGCAGCTCGGCGGCTGGGCGGCCCAGGGGATCCCGCGGGTCAAGATGAAGGTCGGGCGCGACCCCGACCGCGACCTGGAGCGCGTGCGGGTCGCACGGGAGGCGATCGGGCCGCAGACCGAGCTGTACGTCGACGCCAACGGGGCGCTGTCTCGAGCGCGGGCGCTGTGGTTCGCGCGTCGCTACGCCGAGGACCTCGCCGTGCGCTGGTTCGAGGAGCCGGTGTCCTCCGACGATCTGGAGGGTCTGTGCTGGCTGCGGGATCGAGCGCCGGGCGGGATGGACATCGCGGCCGGTGAGTACGGCTACACCCTGGACTACTTTCAGAAGATGCTGGCCGCCGGGGCGGTCACGTCCTGCCTGCAGGCCGACGTGACGCGGTGTGAGGGGATCACCGGCTTCTTGCGCGTAGCGGCGCTGTGCGAGTCACGGTCGATGGAACTGTCGGCGCACTGCGGGCCGTCGATCCACGCGCATGTGTGCTGCGCGGTCGGGTCCTTCCGTCATCTGGAGTACTTCCACGACCACGCGCGGCTGGAGCGGATGCTGTTCGACGGGGTGCTCGAGCCCGCCGGCGGCGCGCTGGCGCCCGACCTGGACAGGCCTGGGAACGGCCTTGAACTCAAGCGCGCCGACGCCGAACGGTTCGCAAACTAAGGAGGAACGGGACGCATGTCGATTGTGGCCAAGAAGCGGAGAACCGAGCACTGGATCGACCGCGCGATGTCGAACGTCGAGCATGGGCGCTTCGAGCGTTCGCTGTCGGGCCTGACGGCGTTCGCGGCGGCGGTGACCACGGCGGAGATCTACTTCGAGCACTACCGCGCGAGCTTCGGCAACAAGATGATGTGGAGCCCGATCATCGTCACCCCGCCGGTGATGGTGGCGGGGATCGGCGGGGTGTACAGCCGCAAGTGGGCGAAGACCTACCTGCCGATCACCGCGGCGGTGTACACGGTCAACGGCCTGCTCGGCGAGTACTACCACGTGCGCGGGGTGGCACGGCGACCCGGCGGCTTCGGGCAGGCCAGCTACAACGTCCCGATGGGTCCGCCGATCATGGCGCCGGGCCTGATGTCGATCGTCGGCGCGATGGGCCTGCTGGCGGCGGTGCTGCGCCGGGAGGATTCAGTGGTCCTCCCGCAGATACGCACGCATTCGAGGCACGTCTGGTGGCGCCAGTCGGCGTCCTCGGACACTCGATGTGGCAGAGCCACACCTTCGGTCCTGCGTCCTTGACTGACACCACCAGCCGCACCTCTCGGTGCGCACGTACCTACGGGAGGGACCACTCGTGGCGCCCCGTGACCTGAGCAGACCCGACCACCTGCCCCACCTGCGACCGGACGGCGAGCCGCACCATCCGAGCTGGCTGCCGCGCCAGCGCCGGGGAACGTCGCCCCAGATGATCGGCCGCTACCCCGACTACGACGTGCTCGTCAACCGCGGCAACTGGGACGAGGCGACCCGGCGGGTCGTGGAGGCGCGCCTGGACCCGCCGGGGCCGCTGCGGTTCTTCACCGCCGAGGAGGAGCCGGCGCTGCGCGCGCTCTGCGACGTGACGACCGCGCAGGACTCTGAGCCCCGGGTGCCGGTGGCCGAGATGGTCGACGACAAGCTCGCATCCGGCAAGCTCGATGGCTTTCGCTACGCGAACATGCCCAGCGATCCCGAGACGTGGCGGCTCGCGCTGCGGGGCCTGGACGAGACCGCCCGTGAACGCCATCAGACGAGCTTCGCGGAGTGTGACGCCGCCGCGCGGGAGGCGATCGTGACCGCGCTCTCGAAGGGCGAGCTGAGCGGCGGGGCCTGGGACGAGTTGGACGTCTCCCGCACGTGGTCGGTGTGCATGCGCGCGATCCTGGCCGCGTTCTACTCGCACCCGTGGGCGTGGAACGAGATCGGCTACGGAGGGCCGGCCTATCCCCAGGGGTACATGCGCCTGGGGCCGATCAGCTCGTTGGAGCCCCACGAGCGCTCGGGCGCCACCGCCGAGGATCCCGTGCGCGAGGCCAAGGAGCTTCAGCCGTGATCCGCCACCTGCTCAAGGGCGCGGTCGGCCCGTGCGAGAACGACTCGCGGTTCCTGCTCGACGTGCATCGCCGCGATCTGCCCGGCCAGGACACGATGGCCCGGTACGCGGACTCCGACGAGGTCGACCTGGCGATCGTCGGGGCGGGGGCCGGCGGCTCGGTACTGGCCCAGCGCCTGGCGCGGCGAGGATGGCGGGTGGTGATCATCGAGGCCGGCCCGTTCTGGCATCCCGACGAGGACTGGGTGTCCGACGAGGCCGGCGCTCACTCGCTGTACTGGACCCAGGAGCGGGTGATCGGCGGAGAGGACCCGATCGAGCTGGGCAAGAACAACTCCGGCCGCGGCGTCGGCGGCTCGATGGTCCACTACGCCGGCTACTGCCCCCGCTTTCACCCGTCGGACTTTCAGACCCGGACTCGTGACGGGGTGGGCGCCGACTGGCCGATCTCCTACGAAGACCTGAAGTCCCACTACGAGGAGGTCGAGCGCGAGCTGCCCGTCGCCGGCCAGGACTGGCCGTGGGGCGATCCTCACTCCTACCCCTTCTCGCCGCACCCGGTCGGCGAGGCCGCGCAGGTGCTGTGGCGGGGCGCGATCGAGATGGGGATCGAGATGCGGGTCGGACCGGTGGGCATCGTCAACGGCACGTTCGGCAACCGCCCGCATTGCATCTATCGCGGCTATTGCCTGCAGGGCTGCAAGGTCAACGCCAAGGCCAGCCCGTACGTCACCCATCTGCCCGACGCGATCGCCCACGGCGTCGAGATCCGGGCCGACAGCATGGCGGTGGGCATCGAGATCGACCCGTCCGGTCGCGCGACCGGGGTGACCTACGTCCACGAGTCCGACGGCGTGCGGCGCCATCAGCGCGCGCGGGCGGTGGCCGTGGCCGGCTACTCGATCGAGACCCCGCGGCTGCTGTTGCACTCGACCTCGAAGCGCTTCCCCAACGGGCTGGGCAACGGCTCCGACCAGGTCGGCCGCTACGTGATGGTCCAGGGCGCCGCCCAGACGGCGGGGCGCTTCTCGGATGAGCTGCGCATGTACAAGGGCCCGCCGCCGGAGGTCTCCTCCGAGCAGTTCTACGAGACCGACGAGTCACGCGGGTTCGCGCGCGGGTTCTCGATCCAGACGGTGTCACCGCTGCCGATCGGCTGGGCCGAGCACGTGCTCGCCGACGGCCATTGGGGGCGGGCGATGCGCGAGTACATGCGCGACTACAACCACTGGACGACGGTCGGGGTGCTCAACGAGCTCCTGCCCCGTCCCGACAACCGCGTCACCCTGGCCGACGACACCGACCCCTACGGGGTGCCGGTCGCGCGCTTCGACTACACCCACTGTGACAACGACACGGCCAACATGGACTACTCGACCAAGGTGATCACCGACATCCTGAAGGCCGCGGGTGCCCAGGACATCCTCACCATCCACCGCTACGCGCACCTGGTCGGCGGGGCCCGGATGGGCTCTGCTCCCGACAACAGCGTCGTCAACGCCGACCATCGCGTGTGGGACGTGCCCAACCTGTACGTCTGCGACGGCAGCGTCTGTCCCACGCAGGGCTCGGCCAACCCGGCGCTGACGATCATGGCGCTCGCCTCGCGGCTGGCGCAGCGGCTCGGCGACGGAGTGGCCGGGTGAGCCGGCGACCTGCGCAGGGCGATCGTCACGCACCGTCGCGGCTCGCACCGCAAACCAGAACGTCAAGAGGAACCACACATGAGTGACAACGTCAGCCAGTACATCCTGCGTCGCCTGTTGAACGACTGGGGGGTGAACCGGATCTTCGGGTATGCGGGGGATGGAATCCTCGGCTTCCTCACCGCGTTGGACGGGGAGGTCGGCGTCGACTGTCCGGCGTTCGTGCAGGCGCGCCACGAGGAGATGGCCGCGTTCATGGCGTGCGCACACGCCAAGTTCACCGGGGAGGTCGGAGTCTGCATGGCGACCTCGGGTCCCGGCGCGATCCATCTGCTCAACGGGCTGTACGACGCCAAGCTCGACCATCAGCCGGTGCTGGCGATCGTGGGCCAGCAGGCCCGTGCCGGCCTCGGGGGCAACTTCCAGCAGGAGGTCGACCTCGACTCGCTGTTCAAGGACGTCGCTCACGAGTTCGTGGAGGTCTGCATGGACCCGGCGCAGGCGCGCCATCTCGTCGACCGGGGGATGCGGATCGCGCTGGCCGAGCGCACGGTGACGTGCATCATCGTGCCCAACGACGTGCAGAAGCTCGACGCCGTACCCGAGCCGCCGCGCGTCCACGGCACGGTGCAATCGGGTCCAGGCTTCCTGCGCGGGCGCATGGTGCCCGCGGACCGGGATCTGCGCGCCGCGGCCGAGATCCTCAATTCCGGTGAGAAGGTGGCGATGCTCGTCGGACAGGGCGCGCTGCACGCCTCGGACGAGGTGACCGAAGTGGCCGAGCTGCTCGGTGCCGGGGTGGCCAAGGCGCTGTTGGGCAAGGCGGTACTGCCCGACGATCTGCCGTGGGTGACCGGGTCGATCGGCCTTTTGGGCACCAAGCCGAGCTGGGACATGATGATGGAGGCCGACACGCTGCTGATGGTCGGCTCCTCGTTCCCCTACTCGGAGTTCCTGCCCCAGCCCGGTCAGGTCCGCGGAGTGCAGATCGACATCGACGGCAAGATGCTCGGGATCCGCTATCCGATGGAGCTCAACCTGATCGGCGACAGTGCCGAGACGCTGCGCGAGCTGATCCCGCTGCTCGAGCGCAAGACCGACCGCGGGTGGCGAGAGACGATCGAGAAGGGCGTCGGCGAGTGGTGGACGCTGATGGACGACCGGGCGCAGGAGTCAGCGGACCCGATCAACCCCCAGCTGATTTTCTCAGAGCTGTCCAAGCAGCTTCCCGACGGCGCGATCATCAGCTCCGACTCGGGGTCCTCGGCCAACTGGTACGCGCGTGACGTCAAGCTGCGCAAGGGGATGATGGGCTCGCTGTCGGGGACGCTGGCGACGATGGGTCCAGGGGTTCCGTACGCGATCGGCGCGAAGTTCGCGCATCCCGACCGGCCGGTGTTCGCGCTGGTGGGCGATGGGGCGTTTCAGATGAACGGCCTGGCCGAGATGATCACGGTGGCCAAGTACTGGCACCAATGGTCTGACCCGCGCTTTGTCGTGATGGTGCTCAACAACCGCGACCTCAACCAGGTGACCTGGGAGCTGCGCGCGATGGGCAACTCCCCGCGGGTGCCCCGGACCCAGGACATCCCCGACGTGCACTACGCCCAGTGGGCGGAGCTGATCGGCCTGAAGGGGATCCGCGTCGAGGCGCCCGATCAGGTCGCCGGCGCGTGGACCGAGGCGCTGGCCGCGGATCGGCCGGTGGTGCTCGAGGCGATCACCGACCCCGAGGTTCCGCCGCTGCCGCCCCACATCACCGTCGAGCAGGCCCACTCGTTCATGCACTCGCTGCTGGGCGGCGACCCCGACGCCAAGCAGATGATCGTCCAGTCGGCCAAGCAGAAGCTCGAAGAGTTCCTGCCCGGCCGCTGAGCGGCGCCGGGAGACGGTCCCCACGGCCACGAAGGCGATCCACACCGTGGGTCGGCCATCCGACAGGCAACAGGAAGGACGCACATGGGTCAGATAGCGGTCATCACCGGAGCCTCCGCGGGGGTGGGACGCGCCACCGCGCGGGAGTTCGCGCAGCGTGGGTTCGACGTGGCGCTGCTCGCCCGGGGCCAGGCCGGGCTTGACGCCTGCGCCGAGGAGGTGCGGGGCGCCGGGCGGCGGGCGCTGGTCATCCCGACCGACGTCTCGCAGTTCGACCAGGTGCAGAGCGCCGGAGACCGGGTGGAGGAGGAGCTGGGAGAGATCGACGTGTGGGTCAACGACGCCATGACCACCGTGTTCGCCCCCGCGTGGGAGGTCAAGCCGGCCGACTTCCAGCGCGCGGTGGAGGTGACGTTCCTGGGTCAGGTGTGGGGGACGATGACGGCGCTGTCGAAGATGCGCCCCCGGGACCGGGGCCAGATCGTCAACGTGGGCTCGGCGCTGTGCTTCATCGGCATCCCGCTCCAGTCGGCGTACTGCTCCTCGAAGTTCGCCTGCCGCGGGTTCTTCGAGTCCACGCGCGCGGAGCTGATCCACGAGAAGAGCAACATCAAGATGAGCATGGTGCACCTGCCGGCGGTCAACACGCCGCAGTTCGACTGGTGCCAGTCCGTGTTCGACGTCCACCCCCAGCCCGCCCCACCGATCTACGAGCCGGAGATCCCGGCCCGGTTCATCGTCGACGTGGCGCTCGACGGACGCCGGCACAAGATCATCGGGTCGTGGAACAAGATCCTGGTGTTCGTGGCCCAGCTGGCTCCCGGGTTCGGCAACCAGTACGCCGCGATCGGCGCCTGGGAGAGCCAGCTCACCGAACAGGGGGTCAGCCCGGACCGGCCCAGCAACCTCTATGAGCCCGTCGACGTCAGCGCCGACCACGGCGCCCACGGCGAGTTCGACCACGACGCCCACGGCTTCTTCACCCCGAGCTTCCTCAAGACGCTGCCCCAGACCGCGGTCAAGGCCGCCAAGGCCGCGTCCAGCACCATCGAGGAGAAGCGGCGCACCGTCAAGGAGAAGACGGGCCGATGATGGCAACACCACCGTCGGGTGAGCAGTTCGAGATCGCGGACGGCGCGCAGCGGGCAACGGTGGTCGAGGTCGGAGGCGGCATCCGCGAGTACGTCGTGGGCGAACGGGCGGTGCTCGACCCCTATCCGGTCGACGCGATGTGCGACGGCGACCACGGCCGGCCGCTGATCCCGTGGCCCAACCGTCTCGCCGACGGCGCCTACCGCTTCGACGGCGTCGACTACGTGGTCGCGCTCAACGAGCCGGACAAGCACAACGCGATTCACGGCTTCTTGCGATGGCGATCCTGGCAGGCGGTCGAGCACACGGCCCACCGGGTGGTGATGGGAATCCGGCTGCACCCGCTGATGGGCTATCCGTTCACGCTCGACGTTCGGGTCGCCTACGAGTTGGGCGACGACGGCCTGGCGGTGACGACGACCGCCACCAACCTCTCAGAGCGGGCCTGCCCCTACGGCGCCGGCCAGCACCCCTACCTGTCGCCCGGCAGCGGGCGAATCGACGACTGCACGGTGCAGCTGGATGCCGCGACCCGCATCCTCACCGACAACGAACGACAGCTGCCGACCGGCACGGAGAGTGTCGAGGGGACCGAGTTCGACTTCCGCAGCGCCAGGCGCATCGGCGACGTGAAGCTCGACTACCCCTTCACGGACCTGGCCCGCGACTCCGACGGCCGAGCCTGGGCACGGCTGACCGCGCCGGACGGGACCCGGACCGAGCTGTGGGTCGACGAGCACCATCCGATCATCGAGCTCTACACCGGCGACACCCTGAGCCCCGCCCGCCGGCGTCTCGGGTTGGGGTGTGAGCCGATGAGCTGCCCGCCCAACGCCTTTCAGAGCGGCGACGGACTGGTCCGTCTGAACGACGGCGAGTCGCTGACCACCCGCTGGGGCGCCCGGCTGGAGCGCGAGCGACCATGATCCCGAGCGCCGACACGATCAGGGAAAAGCAGGTCCGGCGGTGACGCGGCGGGACGTGGCAGGCGTCGCGAGCCCGCACGTGCTGCGCGAGTACGCGCTGCTGGCGGACGGCGAGCGGGGGATCGTCGTCGGCCCGCACGGCGACTACGCGTGGATGTGCTTTCCAGGCTGGGACGGTGACGGGGTCTTCGCGTCGTTGATCGGCGGCGCGGGCGTGTATGCGGTCACCCCGGTGGGCCGGTTCGTGTGGGGCGGCTACTACAGCATCCGGGGCTGATCTGGCGCAGCCGGTGGATCTGCGGGGACGGCACGGTCGTCGAGTGCCGGGAGGCGCTCGCCCTGCCCGCGAGCCCGAACCGGGCGGTCATCCTGCGCCGGATCATCGCCGGTCAGGGCGACGCTCACGTGCGGGTCGTGCTCGACCTCCAGACCGACTACGGCGCCGCGGCGCCCGGGACCTGCATCGCCAGGACGACGGCTCCTGGACGGCGCGGGCGGGAGACGCCCATGTCCGCTGGGGCGGAGCGCCCAATGCCGAGCCCCAGAAGCATGGCGGCCACGGCACCACGCTGGAGCTGATGCTCGACCTCCCGGCCGGCAGCCACCACGACCTGGTGCTCGTCCTCGACGCCGACGGGGATGCGCCGTTGCCCGACATCGAGCACGCCTGGCAGGGCACCGCGGCCGCCTGGGCTGAGCGGGTCCCCGAGCTCGAGGGAAACGATCGCCCCCCGCGACGCGCGCCACGCCTACGCCGTGCTGGCGGGATTGACGACCGCCGGCGGCGGGATGGTCGCGGCGGCGACGACTTCGCTGCCCGAGCGGGCCGACCAGGGCCGGAACTACGACTATCGCTACGTGTGGATCCGCGACCAGTGCTACGCCGGGCAGGCGGTGGCCCGCGCCGGGCGGCCTGGAGCTGATGGACGACGCGGTGAGCTTCGTCTCGGCCCGGATGCTCGAGCACGGCGCCGACCTGAAGCCGGCCTACACCACCACCGGTGGGCGGGTGCCCGACCAGCGCCAGCTCGACCTGCCCGGCTATCCCGGCGGCCGGGACCTCGTCGGCAACTGGGTCAACGAGCAGTTCCAGCTCGACGCGTTCGGCGAGGCGCTGCTGCTGTTCGCGACCGCCGTCTGACCATGACCACCTCGACGCCGAGGGCTGGCGGGCGGCGGAGGTCGCGGTCGAGGCGATCGCCAAGCGCTGGCAGGAGCCCGACGCCGGCATCTGGGAGATCGCGCCTGAGCCGTGGACCCACAGTCGGCTGATCTGCGCCGCCGGGCTGCGCGCGATCAGCGCCCGCCACCCCGCCGGCGAGCGCGCCGCCGCCTGGCTGGCGCTCGCCGACGCGATCACCGCCGACACCTCGGCGCACGCGCTGCACCCCAGCGGGCACTGGCAGCGCTCCCCGACCGACGAGCGGTTGGACGCGGCGCTGCTGCTGGTCGCGATCCGCGGCGCGATCCCCGCCGATGATCCCCGCACGATCGCGACGCTGGCCGCGATCGAGCACGATCTCGTCCAGGACGGCTACTGCTACCGCTACCGTCCCGACGAGCGGCCCCTCGGCAAGTCCGAGGGGGCGTTCCTGCTGTGCGGGTTCCTGATGGCGCTCGCCCACCAGCAGCAGGGCAACCTGGTGGAGGCCGCGCGCTGGTTCGAGCGCAACCGCTCCTCCTGCGGCCCGCCCGGGCTGCTGTCGGAGGAGTTCGACGTCACCGAGCGCCAGCTGCGCGGCAACCTGCCACAGGCCTTCGTCCACGCGGTGATGCTCGAATGCGCCGCCACGCAGGCACAGGAGCCGGGACAGCAGGCCCACCCGAGCTGATCAGGCAGCGCCTGAGGGAGATTGCGCGGACCGGCTTGGCGTCACGCAGTCGTGGACCGCGGGCGGATCGCGGTCCGAGACCCGCGTTGGCGCGGACATCAACCAGCGCCTTCGGCGTCAGAGCTGCTCACGCACACCAGCTTCGCTGGACAGGCGATCGAGCTGGGGGTCGATGCGTCCGCTCAGTGCGTCGGCGCCGATCCCGCGTCGGCCCGTGGGCAGGACCGCTCGGCGCTTGACGTCCTCGAGCTCGAGGGCCGCGGCGCCGTAGAGGCCGGCCAGCATCAGCGCGATGCCGACCGCGCCCGCCGCGTGTTTGAGACCGGGATCGGCTGTGAGCTGGTAGAGCGCGGTGACGATCCACCGCGCGGCTGTCGCGGCCATCACCGCCGCGACGACGACCTTGCTCTGCAGGGCGGTCACGACGCTGATCGCGAGTGCGCCGGCGCCCACCAGCAGGAGCGTGCCCAGCGCCGCGGAGGTCGGATGCGGGTTCGCGAGCATCACGACACCGATGCACGTCCAGACGGCGCCGAGCGTTCCCATGCCGGTGGCGGCGCTCTCGTCACGGCCGAGGAATCCCCATACCGAGGCAGCGAACTGCAGCGGCGGCCCAGTGGACAGGATGATGACGCCGACGAGAAGCCGCTCGGTCGAGGGTATCCAGCCGATCTCCAGGCCCGCGAGTGCGAACGTCGCCATCGCCAGCCCGACGAACCCCAGTGCAAGCGGCGAGGCGATGGGGCGAAGCACGATCCGTGCCGGGGCGCGCTGGGGGTCGGGGCCGGTCATCTGTTCGGCTCGCGGCGGTCGGCGTTCATCTCATGTCAGCCGGCGCGAGGCGCCCCGCGACGTGGCTGGGAACCCATAGTCCTGCTCTCAAGACGTTGGGGGAGACCGGCACAAGCGCGACCGGGGTCTGGAGCAGCGCACGACACGCGGAACTGACCGGTGCTCGACACGATAGCCGAGCGCGGTGAGGTCACCGCCCGCGAGCGGACCGCGTCAGCTTCCTAATCTGAGAGAGACCATGGCGGATCGCGCTGATCTTGACTTCACCTATTCGCTGATCGACCGCATCTTTCGCCTCAGCCTCGGGGAGATGGCGGACTTCAGCGGCGCCAAGTACGACGGTGACTTCTCGATGTCGCTGGAGCAGGCCCAGCGACGCAAGCACGACTACATCGCCGAGCAGGTCGGGATCCGGGCCGGCCGTCGGGTGCTGGACCTCGGCTGCGGATGGGGCCCGCTGCTCGACGACATCCGTCGGCGCGGCGCCAGCGGCGTCGGGGTGACCCTGTCCGGGGCGCAGGTGACCGCCTGCAGGAGCCACGGCCTGGACGTCCACCTGCGCGACGCGCGCCGGGTCACCGCCGACACGTTCGGGGGGTTTGACGTCGTGACCAGCCTCGGCGCCTTCGAGCACTTCTGCTCGGTGCAGGACTACCGCGCCGGGCGACAGGAGCAGATCTACGCCTCCGTGTTCGACAACATCGCCGGGATCCTCCCCGCCGGAGGGCGTCTGTATCTGCAGACGATGGTGTTCGGGCCCAGGGCGTTTGAGATCGACGATGTGTCCATCGACGCGCCTGCACACTCCGACGCCTGGTATCTGGCCCTGATGCAGAAGCAGTTTCCCGGATCGTTCCTGCCCTTCGGTCAGGAGCAGGTGATCCAGGCCGCCGCACCGCACCTGCGGCTGGTCTCGAGCGTCAGCGGACGCCTCGACTACATCGAGACCATTCGTCAATGGCGCGAGCGCTTCGCGCAGCCGAGCCTGCGCAAGACGCTGATGAAGCTACGCCTCGTGCCACGCTGGCTGAGCAGCCGGGACTTCCGTCTCGCGTTCACCTCGGGCGTCAGCGCCAACGGCGTCTGCTTTGAACGCGAACTGCTGGAGCACTACCGCCTCGTGTTCGAAAAGCCGGCGTGACTGTGGTCGTGACCTGAGCGTCACCTGATGCGGTGCCCCTCCGTGCCGCGACATCACACCGGTGCGCCGCGATGTACGTGAGCGAACATTTTGCGTGCGCCGACCTGCGCGCGTCGTTCATCACCGTCTGGCAGTGGGTACTCGGCCGAGTGCACAGCTTCTTCTCCTGGAGGGCCCATGCCTTACACCGGTGCCGATCTGCTGCTCGAACGCCTGCCGGACTGGGGGTGGACACCGTGTTCGGGCTTCCGGGCGACGGTATCAACGGAGTCTGGGAGGCGCTGCGCAAGCAGCAGGATCGTCTGCGCTACATCCACTTGCGCCATGAGGAGGTGGGCGCGATGGCGGCCGTCGGTTACGCGAAGTTCACCGGACGGCTCGGAGTCTGCATGGCCACCTCGGGTCCGGGCGCGATCCATCTGGCCAACGGGCTGCTGGACGCCAAGATGGAGGGCGCGCCGATCCTGGCGATCAGTGGAATGACCTACCACGACCTGGCCGGCACTCACTACCTCCAGGACTACGACGCCGATCACCTGTTCAAGGACCTGTGCGTCTACAGCGAGCGGATCATGGGTCCCGCGCACATCGTCAACGTGGTCGACCTGGCCTGCCGGTCGGCGCTGGGCAATCGGGGCGCCAGCCACATCTCAGTCCCGATCGACTTCCAGGCGGCGGACGCCGAGGACCTGATGCGCTTCAAGCGCAACGTCAAGGGTCACACCACGACCACGTTCACGCCGCCGGTCCGCACGCCCCCCGAGTCCGAGCTACAGGGCGCTGCCGATGTGCTCAAGGGTGGCGATCCTCGCGGGCGCGGGGGCTCGGGGCGCCGGCGATGAGGTGGAGCGGCTGGCCGAGACGCTCGGCGCGCCGATCGTCAAGCCCTCGCTGGGCAAGGACTGCGTTCCCGACGACAGTCCCTACGTCGCCGGCGGCATCGGGGCGGTCGGGACCCGGCCCTCCCAGGAGGCGATGGACGGCTGCGATGCGCTGGTGATCGTCGGCAGCTCGTTTCCGTTCATCGATTTCCTCCCCGCCCCCGGGCAGGCGGTGTGCGTACAGATCGACGACCGGCCCGAGCGCATCGGCCTGCGCTATCCGGCGGACGTCGGACTGGTCGGCGACGCACGCGCGACCCTGGTCGAGCTGCTGCCGCTGCTGACGCGAAACGAGGACCGGGCGTTCCTGACCGCCGCGCGGAGATCCGCGAGCGCGACCCCAACGGCCTGGAGGCGATCGACGCCGACGTGCCCGACAACCCGCGCCGTAAGGGCGAGGGCCGCGTGCGCCCGCGCCCTTCGATTCGCTCAGCCCGGTCGCGGATCGGGACCATTCACACGCGCTCCGGACGGCAGATCAACAGCCGTTGCGCCGTCTCTTATCTGAACCTGCGATGGTCTGAGACCATGCCCTGGCGTGGCCACCGACCGACTCCACCCAGCGACGCCGAGCGCGAGACCGCGGCGGCCGATCTCAACCGGATCGCCGCAGGTGGGATCCCGCTCGGGGCCGAAGAGCGGTTGCGCGCGCTCGCGCAGACGCGGGCGCCGGTGTTCAGCAGCGACCTGAGCGCCAAGGAGTACGCGGTCGCCCAGGCGTCGGGGCTGGCGCCGATCGCCCAGGTGATGGGCTCCTCCGTCGTCCAGCATGGCTGGCGGGGATACGGCTGGGGCGGCTATGGCGGAGGCATCCGGGAGATGCCCGCGTTCGCCGAGCCGTGGAACCTCTCACGCACCCGCTCCTTCGAACGTCTGCGCCAGGAGGCGAGCTTCGCGGGCGCCGACGCGGTGATCGCCATCGAGCTGACGGCGCACGCCTTCCTCGGCGAGCCCGGCAACGTGGAGTACGCGGTGTTCGGGACAGCGGTTCGGGAGACGACGCTTCACCGCGGCGATCGGTCCGGCGGGCCGCGGCTGTGCACGCTTTCGGGCCAGGACGTCGACAAGCTGCGCCGGATCGGCGCCGAGACGATCGACGTGATCGGTCATACCGCGGTCGTGTGCGTCGCGCTCAGCCCGATGGCCAACCAGCAGATGCGGATGTGGTGGGGCAACCAGGAGATGACCGAGGTCACCGAGGGCGTCTATGCGGCACGCCGGCTGGCGATGCAGGAGGTTCGGCGCCAGGGCATGGCGGTCGGGGCCAACGACATGATCGTCTCCACGCTCACCCATGAGATCCACCACAACGAGTACGAGGGCGGGGGCTACACCCAGCACTTCTTCATCGTCTCGATGCACGTGCTCGCGACCGCGATCCGCCTCGGCGCCCACGAGCCCCATCCCGCCCCGCTTCCCATCCCGATGATGTCGGTCAACCTCGGCGACCCGTGACTCCCGCCGTCCCGCGCGGGGCCGCCGTCGCGGCCGCCAATCCACCTCAGGAGAGCCCCTGATGTCGTCCTACGATCCGACGAGCACCGAGGGCCTCGCCGCCCACGCCAGCGAACGCCTGCAGATGAACGCCCGCGGGCTGTTCACCTCCGACCTGTCGGTCAACGAGTACCTGTGCGTCGAGCAGGCCGGGTTCGAGCCGGTCGGCCTGGTGGTCGGCTCGAGCATCTACCACATCGGCTACCAGCAGGCGATGTGGAGGTCGAGCCAGGAGATGGACGTGCTCACCCAGGCGATGTACCACGCGCGCGACCTGGCGATGACCCGCATGGAGGAGGAGGCCGACCAGCTCGGCGCCGACGGGATCGTCGGCGTGCGCCTGGACATCGGACGGTATGAGTGGGGCGCCGACATGGCCGAGTTCATCGCCATCGGGACCGCGATCAAGCACAAGGGCGGCAAGGTCCACCGCGCCCCCAACGGCCGGCCGTTCACCAGCGACCTGTCCGGGCAGGCGTTCTGGACGCTGATGCAGACCGGCAAGCGACCCGTCGGGCTGGTGATGGGCAACTGCGTCTACCACGTCGCCCACCGGGGGATGATCCAGTCGATGCGCCAGACCGGGCGCAACGTCGAGCTCGAGCAGTACACCCAGGCGCTCTACGACGCCCGCGAGCTCGCGATGGAGCGCATGCAGAAGGAGGCCGAGGCGATCGGCGACGGGGTGCTGGGGATCGTCGAGGTCAAGCTCCACGAGAACAACCACGGGTGGGGCAGCCACGTGATCGAGTTCTTCGCGGTCGGCACCGCGGTGGTGCCCAACGAGCACGCGCAGGACGGACAGCAGCTGCCGACGATCACGCCGGTGCTCGACATCAACGACTGAGACCGACCGCGGCTCAGGCGGCGGCGGGCCGCCCGCGGCGCGGGTGCCTCAGAGCTCGGCGGCGGGCCGCCCGCGGCGCTTGACCTCGGCCGCGGCCGGGTGGGCGCGGAGCGCGTCCAGCCACCCGTTCACACGGGTGAGCTCGGCGGGCGGCGCGAGCTGCGGGCCCCATTGGGCGACGCGGACGGCGAGCGGCATTCCCGAGAGGTCGGCGAGCGTCGGGTCGCCGGCGCCCGCCAGCCACGGGCCGCCGCTGCGGGCGAGCTCGTGCTCCAGCGTGGGCCAGCGCCGCATCAATCGCGCCCGCAGCCGCTCCACGATGTCCGGCGGGTCGCCGTCGGCGGGGCCGAACGCCTCCTTGCGGAACGACAGGAAGAACGAGACGGTGAGCTCGTCGTCGAGCCACCGCATCAGGCCACGCGCGGCGGCCCGTCGGACGGGATCCTCGGGCCACAGCGAAGGGCCACGGCGCACGTCCTGCAGCCAGTCGCAGATCGCGCCGGACTCCCGCACGATGCTGCCGTCGAGCTCGAGCACCGGGACCCGGTTGGCGGGGTTGAGCTCGCGCAGCCGGGGCGGGCGGTGCACCGGATCGATCTCGATGAGGTCGAGCTCGGTGCCGGTCACCGCGGCCGCGATCCGGACCTTGCCGGCGAACGGCGACAGGTGCCAGGACCAGAGGCGGGGCGCGGCCACGCGCGGAGCCTACCGGGAGGCCGCCGCGGCGCGCCGCCCGGCCACGGGGGCCTCGGACGCAACAAGACCCGCCGGCCACAGCGGGCGGGCGGGTCTGGTTGCCTCTCTCCTTCGGGCGCGAAGCTGTGACTACTCCGTGACCGGCGGAGGGTATACGTCCGCCACGTACTCGTCCACCTTCTTCGCGGGAAGACGACTCGCCACCGCCCAGAAGTAGATGATGAGGCTGAACAGCCCGGAGGCGATGAGGCTGCCCGCGAAGCCGATGTCGTCGGTGCCGCCCTGGGAGAGGACGTTCTTGAAGAACCCGATGCCGCCGATGATCCCGCCCGGGCCGAAGTCGCTCAGGTAGTTGATGATGCCCATGCCGACGATCCAGCCGATGATCCACGGCGCCGCCCTCCAGTCCATCGCGGGGGCCTTCGGGTTCATCTTGAACGCGTAGGAAAGCCAGATCAGCAGGTACCCGAGCAGGAGCGCGACGACCAGCGTGCTGTATGTCTGCCAGCCGGCGAACAGGATGATGTAGTTGGCGCCCGCGAACGCGAACGGCGCCAGGACCCCGGCCGCCGGCAGCGCGTAGGACCGCGGCAGCTCCGGCTTCTGCTTGCGCAGCGCCCCGAGCGCCACCGGAGCGCCCGCGTACATGAACACCGAGGCGCTGGTGACGATGTTGACGAGCTTGGCCCAGCTGGGGAACGGCAGCAGGAACAGGACACCGACCAGGGTGGCGACGATCACGCCGAACACCGGGACGCGCGAGGCGTTGACCCGCTCGAACGCCGTCGGCACGAACCCGTTGCGAGCCATGCCGAACGACAGACGGGACGAGGAGGTCTCGTACATGAGACCCGTGCCGCCCGGCGAGACGACCGCGTCGATGCGCAGCACGGTCGCCAGCCACGAGATGCCGGCGATCGACACGAGGGTGAAGAACGGCCCCTTCTGCAGGTTGGCGGCCACGGTGCTCGTGCTCGTCGCCAGCCCCGTCCAGCCGTGGTTGGCGATGAGCACATGCGTCGGCATCGCCCCGAGGAACGAGACCTGAAGCAGGACATAGATCGCACCGCCGATCAGCATCGACAGGATGACCGCGCGCGGCAGGTCACGCCCGGGGTTGGCCGACTCCCCGCCGAGCTGCACCGCCTGCTCGAAGCCGAGCAGCGAGAAGATGATGCCGGCCGGCAGGGTGAGCAGGATGCTCTTGAGGGCGCCACTGTGGACGAAGAAGCCGCCTCCGGCATGCCCGAAGTTGGCGCTGTGGAAATGCCCGATCAGCAGCACGAAGATCGTGATCACCGGGATCAGCACCTTCCAGCTCGTGATCAGGTTGTTGATCCGCGCGAACATGCGGATGCCGACGATGTTGACGATCACGAAGAACAACAGCATGGCCGCCGCGAACAGGTAGCCGAAGCCGTGCAGCGTGCCGCCGGCGCCACCCGCGGCCGCACTGCTCAGGAAGAAGTTCCGCGCCCAGTGCGCGGTCGACAGATACTGCGTCGCCGCCAGCACCTCGATCGGCGCGACCGTCGCCGCCTGCAGATAGGAGGCCCACCCGAACGTCGCCCCGGCGAACGAGCCGTACGCGTAGTGCGGAAAGCGGCTCGTGCCGCCGGAGACCGGGAACAAACCGCCGAGCTCGGCGTGCACGAGCGCCAGCACCAGAATGATGATCGACCCGAGGATCCAGCCGAGGATCGCGGCCGGGCCTGCCAGGAGGGCTGCCCCCAGCGCTCCGAACAACCAACCAGATCCGATGATCGAGGTCTCCGAGGCCCACAGCAGGCCTAGGAATCCGACCCCACGCTCGAGACCGTCGCTGTTCAGATCGGTCTGTGGCGCAGGGGTGGCAAGTTCCGTCATACAACCCTCCCCAGGGATGATTCGCAATGAAGCACGGCGGGCATCGTACACCCGGCAGGACCTGATCGGCACGTTCCGCCGGACAACCCCCCACACCGGGGGCCTGCAGTCGCATGGTTCGACGCGGCCGGCGGATGACCTGCCTATGCCGTCGCGCGATCGTCGCCGTAGATCGTGCGCACGTAGAGCTGGGTGAGTGGCTCGACGAGCGCCTCGGGCCGGGGCAGCGCCGGAATCCGGCCGGTCCGGGAGACGAGCAGCGCGCGCTCGGTCGACCAGACGAGCGCGGCGGCGAGCGGTTCGGGGTCGGCGCCCGCCGGGGCCAGCCCGCTCGCCCGGTCGGCCGCGATCACCGCCGCGATCCGGCGGGTGAGATCGGCGTGGATGCGCAGCCACAGCCGCCGCAGCTCCTCGATCGCCGGCCACTCGACGCTGCCGGTCACCATCAGCGGCGCGTAGCGCTCCCACATCCGGATGAGCATCTGCAGGCCGTCGTGGAACGCCGCCTCGGGCGTGCGCTCCCCGCGCGCGAACATCGGCTCGATCTCCCGCGCGATGTCGGCGCTCACCGAGCGCAGCAGCTTGACGACGACGTCGTCCTTGGAGGAGAAGTGCTCGTAGAAGCTGGTGCGCCCGACGTCGGCCGCCGCGAGGATCTGGGCAACCGACAGCTCGGCGAGCGGCACCGTCTGAAGCAGCTCGATGGTGGCGGCGAGCACCGCCGCCTGCGTCCGGGGACGGCGGCCGCGGCGACCGGCGCCGGCGGGCGCACCACCCTCACGGCTCTCCCCCACCCGCTCACACCCCCAGCGAGCGGCCGACGATCTCCTTCATGATCTCGGTCGTGCCGCCGTAGATGCGGGTCACGCGCGCATCGACGAACGCGCGGGCGATCGGGTACTCGAGCATGTACCCGTAGCCGCCGTGCAGCTGCACGCAGCGGTCGACCACGCGGCCCTGCAGCTCGGTCGACCACCACTTCGCCATCGCCGCGTCCTCGGCGGCCAGCTCGCCCGCGTTGAGCGCGAGCACCGCCTGATCGCAGAACGTCGTCGCCAGCGCCACCTCGGTGGCCATCTCGGCGAGCGCGAAGCGCGAGTTCTGGAAGGCGCCGACCGGCTGGCCGAACGCGGTGCGCTCCTTGACGTAGGCGAGCGTCTGATCCAGCGCCCCGCGCGCCGCCCCGACCGCCGCCAGCGCGATCGACAGCCGCTCCTGGGCGAGGTTGGAGGTCATGTAGCGAAAGCCCTCGCGGATCTCGCCGAGCAGGTTCTCGGCTCCCACCCGCACGTCCTCGAAGAACAGCTCGGCGGTGTCCTGGGAGTGCATCCCCAGCTTCTCCAGGTTGCGCCCGCGGGTGAACCCCTCCATCTCGCGCTCGACGATCAGCAGCGAGATCCCCGAGTGGCGCTGCGACGGGTCGGTCTTCGCCGCCAGGATCACCAGGTCGGCGTTGATGCCGTTGGTGATGAACGTCTTGGACCCGTTGACGACGTACTCGGAGCCGTCGGCGGAGGCGATCGCGGTGGTGCGCATCGAGGCCAGGTCGGAGCCGATCCCCGGCTCGGTCATCCCCAGCGCGGTGATCAGCGACCCGTCGGCGATCCCGGGCAGCCAGCGCTCACGCTGCTCGGAGTTGCAGAAGTTCAGGAAGTAGGGCAGGCAGATGTCGGTGTGGAGCGTGATGCCGAGCCCGGAGCCGGCGACCCCGGCGATCCCGACCTCCTCGGCGAGGATCTGGTTGAAGCGGAAGTCCTTGACGCCCGCGCCGCCGTACTCCTCGCCGACCTGCATAGCGAGCATGCCCTTCTCGGCCGCGCGCGCGAACAGCTCGCGCGGCACGATCCCCTCGCGCTCCCAGCGCTCGTGGTGGGGGGCGATCTCCTCGGCGATGAAGCGGCGCACCGATTCGCGATAGTCGGCGTGCTCGGGCTCGAACGACGTGCGGCGCATGGGGGTTCGACGGTAGCTCACGCGGCGCGGGGTTGACGGCGTGTTCGGATTCAGGGGCGCGTCGGTAGCCTCGGGCGGCGGTGAGCTCCTCGGCCCGGACCCAGCCCGCGGACGCGGCGATCCTCGCCGCGACCGAGCGGCTGCTGCGCGAGCGCCCGTTCGGAGAGCTCGCGGTCAACGACATCATCGACGCGGCCGGGGTCTCGCGGACGAGCTTCTACGCGCACTTCCCGTCGCGCTCGGCGGTGCTCTCGGCCTGCCTGCGGCGGGTCGTGCTCAGAGCTCGCCGTGGCGGTCGACCCGTTCCTCACCGAGGCCGAGCTCGACCCGGAGCGGGCGATCCGCGTGTCGCTGCAGCGCTGGGTCGGCCTGGCCACCGAGCACGGTCCGCTGCTGCGTACCGCCAGCGAGGAGTGGCCGCACGACCCGGAGCTGCAGGCGCTGTGGTTCGAGGTGATGGCGGCGTTCAGCGGTCCCGTGGCGGAGGTGATCGAGCGCGCGCGCGCCGCCGGTACGGCGCCGCCGGGCGCCGACGCCGAGGCGCTCGCCGCCTGCCTGATGTGGGGGTACGAGCGCGTGCTCCACGTCGCGCTCGTCGGCGGGGCGCTCGGGCTCGACGATCCGCGGGCGATCGTCGAGCCGCTCGCGCAGATGATGGCCACCGGGGTGTTCGCGGCGCCGGCCGGCCCCGCGCGCTCCGGCTGACGCCGCCGTCGCGCAGGCGTAGGATCACGGGGGCGTGCGACGGCTCGACCCGCAGGCACTGGGAGACCATCTCGACGCGATGTATCGCGCGGCGTGGGCGATGTGCGGGTCGCGCGAGGACGCCGAGGATCTCGTCCAGGACACGTTCGCGCGCGTGCTGGCGCGCCCGCGGCTGATCCGCGGCGACGAGCGCGGCTATCTGCTGCAGGCGCTGCGCAACACGTTTCGCTCCTCACTGCGCACGCAGTCGCGCCGGCCGCGGACGACCGCGATGGACAACGATCGCGAGCCGGTCGACCCCCGCGCGCCGGCGCCCGACCGGCTCGCCGAGACCGCCGAGGTCCTGCGCGCGATCTCCGAGCTGCCCGAGGACTTCCGGCTGGCGATCGTCGCCGTCGACGTCGTCGGGCTCTCCTACGGCGAGGCCGCGCGCGTGCTCGACACGCGCGAGGCGACGATCACGACCCGGCTGTACCGGGCGCGCAAGCGGATCGCCGACCGGTTCGATGAGAGACGGGAAGGATCCGCCCCGAATCGGAGTCTTGCCTGATGGACGCGAAGGGGTCCCGCATGAGCAACGACGACGACGACCGGCAGCACAACGTCGAGGAAAGCCTCGGCGAGGAGGAGCTCGCACGCCTGGCCGACGGCACGCTGCCTGAGTCCGCGCGCGAGGCGCTGCGCGCGCGGGTGGCGCGCTCGCCCGAGCTCCAGGCGCGGCTGCGCGACCAGGAGCGCGCAGTCGGCCTCGTCCGCGCCGCGGGCGAGATCGCCGCGCCGGCGTCGCTGCGGGAGTCCGTGCAGGAGCTGGCGGACGGGACCACCGGCGGCCGCTCCCGCCGTGTCCGCGCCGCCGAGCGGCGGCGGATCGCGGTGTGGCGGCCGCGGGCGTCGCTCGCGCTGGTCGCGCTCGCCGCCGTGCTCGTCGCGGTGGTGACGATCTCGCTGCACGGCGGGACTCGCCGACCGTCGACCGAACCGCCCATCTGGCGCTCGCCGCGGCGACCGGACCGGCGCCCGCGGTCGACCCCGCCGACCACGACCGGCTGGCGCTCCGCGGCGGCGGGGGGAGCGGGATCCCGTTCCCCTCCTACGTGCGCTTCAGCGGATGGCAGGCGACCGGCGTGCGCCACGACACGCTCGACGGCCGGCGGGTGACGACCGTGTTCTACGCGATCGGCGGGGCACGGGTGGGGTACTCGATCATCTCCGGCGCCGCGCTCCCCGTGCCCGGCGGATCGACGGTCCGCGGGCGCGGCGGCGTCGCCTACGTGCTCACCTCCAGCGGCGGCGCGCACCTCATCACCTGGCGCCGCGACGGGCACACGTGCGTGATCGCCGCCCGCTCGCTGGGGCGGACCACGCTGCTCGCGCTCGCGGCCGCCGACGAGCAGGTCTAGCGGCGATTGATGTCGGTCCTCGCGCTCGACCTGGCGCTCGTCCGCGACGTGCTGCTGCCGGGGCTGTCGCTCTCGCCCGGCCGCGGGATGATGGCCCGCGTCGTGAACGCCGACGAGGGCGACGGCGGCACGCTCGCGATCGCCGGCTACCTGCTCGACGCCGAGCTGCCGAGGGAGCTGGCGGCCGGGCAGAGCCTGCGGCTGGTCGTACGCGACGTGACCTCCGACCGGGTGCTGCTCGCGGTCTCCGCACAGGACGCGCCGGCGGCCCCGCAGCCGCAGATCCAGCCGCTCGCCGCGCCGATCCCGCTGCCCGGCGGCGCCCAGCTGCGTGTTCGTAAGGACGGTGGCGAGCAGGAGGCGGACGGTGGCGGCGGCGGCCGGTCGGGCGGCCACGCGCTCGGCTTGGCGCTCGACCTCCCCGGGCTCGGCCCGCTCGAGCTGCGCTTCGGCCTGGACCCGGCGTCGGTGCGGGCGGCGATCTCCACCGACCCCGGGCCCGCGCTCGCCCGGGCGCAGGCGCAGGCGGGCGAGCTGCGCGAGGCGCTCGCGCGCGTGTGCGAACGGCCCGCGACGGTCACCGTGAGCGCGCGCCGCCGGCCGCTGGACCTCTATGCCTGACCCTCCGTTCCCGCGCCGGCGCGCCGCGGCGCTGCACCACGAGCCGGGCGACCGGGCGCCGACGCTCAGCGCGGCCGGCGCCGGGCACATCGCCGACCGGATCGTCGAGGCGGCGCGGGCGGCCGGCGTGCCGGTGCGCGAGGACCCCGCGGTGATGCAGGCGCTCGCCGGGCTCGAGCTCGGCGCGGAGGTCCCCGAGCCGCTGTGGCGCGCGGTCGCGGAGACGCTCGCCTGGGCCTACCGGCTCCAGGCGCGCAGCGGCCCTTGACGAAGTTGTCATGCTGACCTCATGACCGGTTCCTGCACCCATGTGAACACGATCGCCGTCACCGAGCTGCCCGACAGCGTGGCCGGCTGCGAGGATTGCCTGCGCGACGGCGGCGTGTGGCTGCACCTGCGCATCTGCCTGGAGTGCGGGCACGTCGGCTGCTGCGACGACTCGCCCGGCCGCCACGCCACCGCGCACGCGCGCTCGGCCGCGCATCCGCTCATCCGCTCGCTCGAGCCCGGCGAGACGTGGAGCTGGTGCTATGAGGACGAGGTGATGATGGTGATCTCCGGGATCGAGGGCGAGACGCGGATCCCGCCCTCGCCGATGCTGAGCTCCTGACCATGGCGACCGAGACCGAGCCGGCGCGAGAGGCCGAGCGCTCCGACGAGCCGCAGCGCGCCACGCGGCTGGCCGCGATCCTGTGCGTCGACGACGAGCCCGCCGTGCTCGCCGCCGTCGCCCGCGACCTGCGCCACGAGTTCGGCGAGCGCTACCGGGTGCTGCGCGCGGGCTCCGGCCCCGACGCCCTGGCGCTGCTCGAGGAGCTGCGCCGCCGCGGCGATCACGTCGCGCTGATCGTGTCCGACCAGCGGATGCCGGCGATGAGCGGCACCGACTTCCTCACGCGCGCGCGAGTGATCTACCCCGAGGCCCGGCGCGCGCTGCTCACCGCCTACTCGGACACCGCGGCGGCGATCGCGGCGATCAACGACGCGGGGTTGGACTACTACCTGCTCAAGCCGTGGGACCCGCCCGAGGAGGGGCTCTACCCGGTCGTCTCAGACCTGCTGGAGATCTGGGAGGGCAAGGCGGAGCTGCACCACCGCGGTGGCATCCGGATCCTCGGCCACCGCTTCAGCGCGCCGACCCACGATCTGCGCGACTTCATCGCGCGCAACCGCGTCCCCGGCCGCTGGCTGGACATCGAGGGCGACGGCGAGGCCCGCGAGCTGCTCGCCGCGTGCGGGATGGGCGAGGACTGCCTGCCGGTCGTCGTGCTGGAGGACGGCACGCCGCTCAAGCAGCCGTCGGTCGCCGACCTCGCGCGGCGCCTCGGCGTCTCGGCGGCGCCGTCGACCGACCACTACGACCTGGTGATCGTCGGCGGAGGTCCCGCCGGCCTGGCGGCGGCCGTCTACGGCGCGTCGGAGGGCCTGCGCACGGTCATGGTCGAGTCCGAGGCGCCGGGCGGGCAGGCCGGCCAGTCGAGCCGGATCGAGAACTACCTCGGGTTCCCGTCGGGACTGTCGGGCTCGGACCTCGCGCGGCGCGCCACCACACAGGCACGGCGGCTCGGCGCCGAGCTGCTCACCGTCTCCAAGGCGACGGCGCTCCGCGTCGAGGGGGCGGGGCGGATCGTCGAGCTCACCGGCGGCGCCCAGCTGTCGGCCAACAGCGTGATCATCTCCTCCGGTGTCTCCTACCGGATGATGGGGGCGCCCGGGTTCGCCGAGCTCACCGGCGCGGGCGTCTACTACGGGGCCGCGATGGCCGAGGCGCGAGCCTGTGCCGATCAGCACGTCGTCGTGATCGGCGGGGCCAACTCCGCCGGTCAGGCCGCGATGTACTTCGCCAACTTCGCCCATCGGGTGTCGATGCTCGTGCGGGCCGACTCGCTGACCAGGTCGATGTCGCACTACCTGATCGAGCAGATCGAGAAGACCCCCAACATCGAGGTCCGCACGCGCTCTGAGGCGATCGCGGCCGAGGGTGAGGACCGCCACCTCGCGCGGCTGCTGATCCGGGGCCCGGACCGCACCGAGAGCACCGAGGACGTCGACGCCTGCTTCGTGTTCATCGGGGCCGCGCCGCGCACCGACTGGCTCGACGGGGTGATCGCGCGCGACGAGAAGGGGTTCATCCTCGCCGGTCTCGACGCCCGCGAGCACGGCTGGCCGCTCGCCCGCCCGCCGCACACGCTGGAGACGAGCGTGCCCGGGGTGTTCGTCGCCGGCGACGTGCGCGCCCGTTCGATCAAGCGGGTCGCGAGCGCCGTCGGGGAGGGCTCGATGGCCGTCTCGCTGATCCACCAGTACCTCGCCGACGGATGACCCGATGAGCACCACCGACACCACGACCGCGACGACCGCCGACCTGCGCCCGATCGACCTGTTCGACGATCTCGACGACGCGGCGCTCGAGCCGTGGGCGGGCCTGGCGACGATCCACAACTGCGCCCGCGGCGAGCGCATCCGCGAGCGCGAGAGCCTCGCCGGCGTCGTGCTGCTGCTCGACGGCCGGCTGGAGATGCTCGCGCTCGACGGGGAGATCGAGGCGATCCAGGGCAGCCAGTACGCCCCCACGTGGATCGGGGCGGTGCCGACGATGCTCGGCCAGCCCGCGCCGATCGCGCTGCGCGCCGCCACCGACGTGCGCTACGCGAGCCTCCCGGCCGAGCCGTTCCTCGAGCTGGTGCGGGCCGAGCGATCGGTGTTCATGCGTGTGATCGGGCAGATGAAGCCGATGCTGGCGCGGGTCGGCCAGCGCCAGCAGCAGCACGACCGCCTGGAGTCGCTGGGCACGATGGCGGCCGGCCTCGCGCACGAGCTCAACAACCCCGCCTCGGCCGCGCAGCGCGCCGCGGCCGAGCTCGCGGAGGCGCTGACGGTGCTCTCGGAGACGGTCGGCGTGTTCGTCGAGTCCGGCGTCGAGCGCGAGGAGGCGGGCCGCCTGGTCGCGCTGCAGCAGGGCGCGGTGCAGCGCTGCCGGGCGCGGACCGCTCTGTCGAGCCTCGAGACGGCCGACCGCGAGGACGATCTCGGCGACGTGCTCGCGGATCTCGGAGCGCCCAGCCCGTGGGACCTGGCCGGGACGTTCGCGGCCAGCGGGATCGAGCCGGAGTACCTGCGGGAGGTCGGGGAGGTCGCGGGACCGCTCACGGTGCCGGTCGTCCGCTGGATCGGCGCGACGCTCGCCGCCAACCAGCTCGCGGCCGAGCTCGCCGACTCGACCAAGCGGATGAGCGACCTGGTGATCGCGATCAAGCGCTACGCCTACGCCCGGCCCGGCGAGGTCGCCGAGGTCGACGTGCGCGAGGGGATCGAGACGACGCTCACGCTGCTCAAGCACAAGCTCAAGCACACGACGATCGAGGTCGTGCGCGACTACGACCCCGCGCTGGGACCGGCGCGGGTGTACAGCTCCGAGCTCAACCAGGTGTGGACGAACCTGCTCGACAACGCGATCGACGCGCTCGGTGACAGCGGCACGATCACGATCGCCACCCGCCTGGACGGCGAGTGTGCGGAGGTCGACATCGGCGACGACGGCCCGGGCATCCCGGAGGCGGTGCGCCGGCGCGTGTTCGACCCGTTCTTCACCACCAAGGACGTCGGCAAGGGGACCGGCCTCGGGCTCGACAGCGCCCGCCGGATCATCGTCGACCGCCACCACGGCAGCCTCACCGTCGAGTCGCGCACCGAGCACCCGACGGGCACGATCTTCCGCGCGCGCTTCCCACTCCACGGCGAGCGGTGAATCGCACCCAGCGGCTCGCGCTGGCCGGCGCGATCCTCGCCTCGACGATCGTCACGATCGACTCGTTCGCGGTGAACGTCGCGCTGCCGGCGATCCGACGCGACCTGGGCGGCGGGTTCGCCGCCCAGCAGTGGGTGTCCAACGGCTACCTGCTCACGCTGGGCGCGCTCATCCTGCTCGCCGGAACGCTCACCGACCGGCTCGGGGAGCGCAGGGTGTTCACGGTCGGGGTCGCGGGCTTCGGGATCGTCTCGCTGCTGTGCGCCGCCGCGCCCTCGATCGGGGTGCTGATCGCCGCGCGGGCCCTGCAGGGCGTCGCCGGGGCGCTGCTCACCCCCGCCGCGCTGGCGATCATCGTCGCCGTCTTCGGACCCGACGTGCGCGGGGCCGCGATCGGCCGCTGGACGGCCTGGAGCGGGATGGGCATCCTCATCGGGCCGCTGCTCGCCGGTCAGATCGTCGACGTCGCCTCGTGGCGCTGGATCTTCGCGATCAACCCGCCGCTGGTGCTCGTCGCGCTCGTGCTCGGACGGGTGGCGGTGCCCGCCCACGAGGTGCGCGCCGACGAGCGCCCGGACCCGCGGATCGACTGGCCGGGCGCGATCCTCGCCGCCGCCGCGCTCGCCGGGATCTCGTTCGCGCTGATCGAGCAGCCGGTGCTCGGCTGGGGCGCCCCCGGCGTGTGGGGCGCGCTCGCCGCCGGCGTGGGGCTGTTCGCCGTGTTCGTCGTCGTCGAGTCCCGCTCACATGCGCCGATGCTGCCGCTCGCGCTGTTCGGCCGCCGCGGGTTCTCGGTCGCCAACGCGCAGACGTTCGCGATGTACGGCGGCCTCGGGCTGCTCACGTTCTTCCAGTCGATCTACCTGCAGCAGGTGGCCGGCTGGAGCGCGCTGGCGGCCGGCTCGACGACGCTCGTGCCGACGGTCGTGATGTTCGTCCTGTCCGCGCGCGTCGGCCGGCTCGCGGACCGAGTCGGCGCACGGCCGTTCCTCACCTTCGGCCCGCTCGTGGTCGCCGCCGGGTTCGGGCTGATGGTGCGCTACGGCACCTCGGTGTCGCTGCTCTCAGAGGTGCTGCCGGCATTGCTCGTGTTCGGGATCGGGCTGTCGCTCACCGTGTCGCCGCTCACCACCACCGTGCTCGGCGAGGTGACGGACTCGAGCGCCGGGATCGCCTCGGCGGTGAACAACGCGATCGCGCGCACGGCGGGGCTGATCGCGGTCGCGGCGGTCGGAGCGGTGGTCGCCGCCCAGTATGCGACCAGCCTGCGCACCGGGCTCGGCGACCGGCTGCCGGCCTCGAGCGCAACCGCGGTCCGCGCCGCCGAGCATCGGACGTTCGCCGCGATCGACGCGCGCGTCCTGCCCGCCGGCGACCGCGCGTTCGCCCGGCGCGCCGCGGGGAGCGCGTCGGAGCGCGCGTTCCATCTGGCGATGGAGATCGGTTCCGGGTTGCTCGTGATCGCCGGGATCGGCGGCGGGATCGGGCTGCGCCCCATGCCACGCCGTTACACCACCAACCTCTGAGAATGCCCGCCCGCTCGGCCTCAGCGCGACCGACACCCGCCGCCATACGACGCACGTGAACAGGCGGGTCCGGGTCAGGACGGCGCACGCAGGCCGCGGTCGAGCATCGCGAGCATGCGCGCCCAGGTCTGCTCGGGGTCGGCGTCCATGCGAAAGCCGCCGGACTGCTGCAGCGTGATGAACCCGTGCACCGCCGAGCGGACCGCGCGGGTGCCGTGGACGGCGTCCTCGCCCGCCAGGCCGTAGCCGCGCATCACCGCGAACAGGACCTCGGCGACGGCGGCCGCGGCGGCCGCCGCCCGCGGGTCATCGGTGACGTGGTCGATCGTCGCGTAGCGCCCGGGATGGGCAAGCGCCCATTCGCGATAGGCGTCGGCGACCGCACGCAGCGCGTCGCCGCCCGCCCGCCCCAGCGCCGCCTCCGCGAGCGCGTCGCGGAGCCCGTTGCAGGCGTCGATCGCCAGGCGGACCCGCAGGTCGGCGAGCCCGCCGACGTGGGCGTACAGCGACGGTGGGCGCACGCCGAGCCGCTGCGCGAGCGCGGCGAGCGTGAGCCGCTCCAGCCCCTCGGCATCGGCGAGCTCGGCGGCCGCGCGCACGACCACCGCCGCGTCGAGTCCGGCGCGCGCCATCAGCGGGGGGCGCCGCCGAGCTTGCGCTCCGCCCGGGCGATCGCCGCGTCGATCGCGGCCGCCGGCGCGCGGACCTCCCGGCCGTGACCGACGACGAGCACGTCGGGATCGAGCGCCCGCAACGCGCGCGCCGAGCGCAGGTTCTGCGGTTTGTCGAACGTCACGAACCCCGGCAGCGGGAACCGCCAGTACGGGTAGCTGGCCACCGCGATCCCGCCGAGCGTGCTGAACACGTCGCCGGCGATGAGCACGCGGCCGCGCGGGTCGAGGAAGGCGATGTGCCCCGGCGAGTGACCCGGGCTGTCGATGACCTGCAGCGAGCCGACGCGGTCCCCCGCCTTCAGCCGCTCGTCGGGCGTCGTGCGCAGCGTCGGCCAGCTGCCCGTGGGCTTGCGCTCGGTCACCTTCTCGCCGGCGTGGATGCGGGCGTCGAGCTCGCCCATCAGCACGGTCACCTCCGGGCCGAGCGTCTCGTGCAGCTCGTCGAGCGAGCCGACGTGGTCGCCGTGGCCATGGGTGAGGGCGATCCGGCGGATCGCACCGCCCGCCGCGCGGGCCGCCTGCACCAGGTCGTCGCCGTGCTTGGGCATCGTGGTGTCGACGAGCGTGAACCCGTCGTCCTCGCGCACCAGGTAGGCGTTGACGAAGCCGTTCAGACCCAGCCGGGTGACGGTGTCGGTGACGGTGACGGACTTCATGGCGATCTCCTTGCTCGTGTTGGCTAATCCTATTAGGATAATACCTAATGTCATTAGCCTGTCCAGTCGAGAGTTATTCTCCGCCGCGTGAGGTGGCGTCTGCAGACCGGCTCGGTGCCGGCCCTGGTCGTGGCGTGCGCGGTGGGGGCGGCCGCGCCGCTGCTCACCGGCTGCGGTGCGGCGACGCCGCCCAAGCCCGGCCCCACGCTGAACCGCTTCCTGACCGCGTGGAGTCACGGCGACTGGGCCACGATGCGCCGACAGGTCGCCGACCCGCCGTCGGACTTCGACAGCCTCAACGCCCAGACGTTCGCGGCGCTCGGGGTGCACGGGGCGAGGTTCTCACCCGGCCCGATCCACACGGTCAAGGGCGACGGGTCCCGGCCGAGCACCGCCTCCGCGCTCGTCGCCGCACATTACGCGTTGCCGGAGGTCGGCGCGTGGTCGGAGACGAGCGCCGTCCATCTCGTGCTCCGCCACGGCGCGTGGAAGGTCGCCTGGTCACCACAGACGATCGACCCCCGGCTCCACGCCGGCGAGACGATCTCGGTGAGCCGCAACTGGCCCGCGCGCGCGGGCATCCTCGGCGCCGGCGGCGTGCCGCTCACGCGCTCGCAGACGGAGGTCACCGTCGGGCTGGTCGGCAGCCGCGTCAAGGACTACGGCGCCGTGCGGACCGACCTGCTCGCGGCGGGCGCGACCGCGGCCGAGGTGTCCGCGGCGATCGCGCAGGCGCGGGCGCACCCTCAGGACTTCGAGCCGGTGTTCACCGTGTCGCTCGCGCGCTACGAGGCGCTCAAGGCGCGAAGCTCGCCGAACAACGTCTACCAGGTCGCCGGCACCCAGTTTGAGACGATCAAGCAGTCGGGGGCGATCACGCAGCAGCTCGCCGCCCACGTCGTGGGAACGGTCGGGCCGATCTCGGCCGCCGAGCTCAAGCAGCTCGGCTCGCCGTACGACGCCTCCAGCGACGTCGGGCAGACCGGGCTGGAGCAGAGCCAGGAGCGCGCTCTCGCCGGCACCCCCACGACCGAGATCAACGTCGACGACTCGGGCGGCAACCCGATCGTGCGCCTGGCGACGTACCCGGGACGGGCCGGCCATGCGGTGCGCACGTCGATCGACCCGCGGGTGCAGCGGGCGGCGGAGGCCGCGCTGGCCACCTCCAGCCGGCCGGACGTCTCGATGGTGGCGATCCAGGCCTCGACCGGCCGGGTGCTGGCGATGGTCTCCGACCCCGTGTCGACCTACGACACCGCGCTGGAGGGCGCCTACCCGCCCGGCTCGACGTTCAAGGTGATCGACTCCA
Source organism: uncultured Solirubrobacteraceae bacterium (assembly GCA_963702225.1). Lineage (GTDB taxonomy): Bacteria > Actinomycetota > Thermoleophilia > Solirubrobacterales > Solirubrobacteraceae > Palsa-465. The sequence goes on from CAVPBY010000037.1 coordinate 63,742, forward strand.
CCGCGCTGTTCCGCAGGGGGCTGTCGCCGGGCTCCCCGGCGAGCTGCCCGCCGACGATCACGATCGATGGCGAGCCGTTCCACAACGCGGGCAACGAGGCGCCGACCCCCACGATCACGCAGGCGTTCATCGAGTCCTGCAACACCGCCTTCATCGGGCTCGTCACCCAGCACCTGTCGCCGCCCGACCTGCCGGCCGCCGCCGGGCTGTACGGACTGCAGGGCAGCCCCCACCTCGGGCTGCCCGCGTTCTACGCCAACGTCCCGAAGGCGACCAGCCGCACCGAGTTCGCCGCCGACGCGATCGGCCAGGGGCGGATCACGTTCTCGACGCTCGGGATGGCGACCGTCGCCGCCGCGCTCGACACCGGCGTCCTGCGGGCGCCGACGCTCGTGCAGGGCACCGCCGCCGACCGCGCCGCCAAGACGTCGAAGCTGCCCGCGGCGATCGTCGACGGGCTGCGGCCGATGATGCTCGGGGTGGTGCAGAGCGGGACCGCGGCCGGGACCGGGCTGCCGTCCGGCACGCACGCCAAGACCGGGACCGCCGAGTACGGGACCGGGTCGGAGTCGAGCCTGAAGATCGACGGCTGGCTGATGGGCTACGACGGGAACATCGCGTTCGCGATCGTCACCCAGAACACCGGCGGCGCCGACGGCGGGCCGGTCGACGGGCCGATCATCGCGAAGTTCCTCAGCGCGCTCGGTCACTGACGGCGGCCGGGGCCGCGCGCTGGGCATCTAGCGGTACCTATGGTGCCGTTAGATGTCCAGCGCACCGATGGCCCGTCACCGTTCCAGAAACCCCACTGCTCTGGTTTACTTTGCGGTGTGAGCGAGTACGAGATCTCCTGGTTCGCCGCGCTCTGCGACGACGACTACGAGTTCCTCGGCGTCAGCGACCCGGCGCTGCAGTCCAGCTGGGCCCACTGCCGTGACATCGCGATGGCCGCCGAGGCCGGCGGCTACGACAACCTGCTGCTGCCCTCGGGATACGCGATGGGGATCGACTCGGTCGCGTTCGCGGCCGGGATCGCGCCGCTGCTGCGCCGCATGCAGCTGCTGCTCGCGGTGCGGATGGGCGAGATGCACCCGCCGCAGCTCGCCCGCCAGCTCGCCACCGTCGACCAGATCCTCGGCGGCCGGCTGACGATCAACATCATCTCGTCCGACCTGCCGGGCGCGCCACTCCAGGCCGCCCCTCGCTACGCGCGCACGCTGGAGGTCATGCACGTCCTGCGCGTGCTGCTCGACGGCGAGCGCGTCGTCCACCACGGCGACTTCTACGACCTCGAGCTCGACCCGCCGCGCACCCGGCCGCCGGGCGGCTGCCCGCCGTTCTACTTCGGCGGCCTCTCGGACAACGCCAAGGAGGTGGCCGCGCGAGCAGCCGACGTGTTCCTCATGTGGCCCGACACGATCGACGGCATCGCCGAGACGATCGCCGACGTCCGCGCGCGGGCGGCCCGCCACGGGCGTGAGCTGCGCTTCGGCTACCGCGCGCACGTGATCGTCCGCGACACCGAGCCGGAGGCACGCCTGGCCGCGCGGCGGCTCGTCTCAAAGCTCGAAGGCGACGCCGGCGAGGTGATCCGCGCCCGCTCGCTGGACACGACCTCGCGCGGGAACGCCCGCCAGGCCGAGATGCGCGAGGCCTCCGCCGAGGCCGAGGGGTTCATCGAGCCGAACCTGTGGACGGGGATCGGACGCGCCCGCTCGGGCGCCGGGGCGGCGATCGTCGGCGACCCCGACCAGGTGCTCGCCAAGCTGCGCGCCTACCGCGAGCTCGGGCTGGAGGCGTTCATCCTCTCGGGCTATCCGCACCTCGCCGAGGGCGACCTGTTCGCGCGCCACGTGCTGCCGGCGCTCGACCACGGCCCGCTGCTGCCGCGCAGCGCGAGCCCGGTGAGCAGCTCCTGAACCACGCGCGAGGCGACGAGCGCGGTGATGTCGGCGGTCCCGATCGCGGTGGGGCAGACCTCGACGACCTCCGCCCCGACCACGTGGACGCGGGCGGCCAGCTCGCAACAGGCGCGCAGCAGCTGCATCGAGGTCATCCCGCCCGGCTCTGGGGTGCCGGTCCCGGGCGCGAACGCCGGATCGAGGACGTCGACGTCGACGCTGATGACGACCGGCCCCGGGCCGACCGCCGCGGCCGCCCGCTGCACCACCTCGGCGATCCCCAGCTCGGCGACCTCGTGCATGAAGATCGAGCGGATGCCGTGCTCGCGCTGCCAGGCGAACACCTCCGGGCCCGGCCAATAGCCGCGCAGCCCGATCTGCACGTAGCGCTCGGGGTCGACCGATCCGTCGCGCACGAGCTCGTACATCGGCGTGCCGTGCGAGCGCGCGACGCCGAAGCACTCGCGCCCGGTGTCGGTGTGCGCGTCGAAGTGGATCAGCCCCACCGGGCCGTGGACCGCCGCGCAGGCGCGGATGTCGGGCAGCGCGATCGAGTGGTCGCCGCCGAGCACGACCGGGATCGCCCCCGCCGCGAGCACCTCGCCGACCGTCTCGGCGATCGCCGCGTGCGAGCGCTCGGGCGCCGCCGGCAGGACGGCGGCGTCGCCGTAGTCGATCACGCGCAGCTCTTCGAACGGGTCGATCTGCGCCTGCAGGTGCGCGCCCGGGATCGCGCTCGCGGCGCGGATCGCCCGCGGCCCCTGCCGGGCGCCGGGTCGCTCGCACACGAGCTCGTCGACCGGAGCGCCGACGATCGCGACGTCGGCCCCGCGCAGGTCGTCGGGATCCTCGCTGTAGGGGACGCCGCAGAAGCTGGCCAGCCCCGCGTAGTCGGGCTTCTCGCCGATGTGGCGCCAGCGGCGCCGGGGGTCAAGCATCGATCAGCTCCTCGCTCGGGCCGACCACCATTCGGTGGCGGCTGAAGTACGGGCGCATCAATGGGCCGAGCGCGACCGCGAGCACGGCGCCGAGCATGAGCGAGCCGATCCCGATCAGGATCGGGACCTCGATCCCCGCAACCGGCGCCGCGTAGTTGACGAGCTGGCCGCCGATCTCGTGACGCGAATAGTGGGTGAACGCCTTGACGAAGATCGCGGCGAGCAGCAGAAAGCCGGCGAGCGGGATCAGCCCGTCGCCGAGCAGCCGGCCGACCGACTCCCGGAGGCGGCGGCGGTACAGGACCACGCTCGCCAGGCCGGTGAGGCCGTAGTAGAAGGCGATCAGGAAGCCGATCGCGGTGATCGAGTCACCGAGCACGCTCTGTGCCGGGTTGGCGAGCAGCAGCACGACCGTCCACACCGCCGACACGCCGCCCATCACGAGCGTCGCCACCGAAGGTGTGGCAAAGCGTGGATGGATGCGCGCGAGCGGCGGCGGCAGCGCGCCCCAGCGCCCCATCGACAGCAGCGTGCGGGCGGTCGGCATGATCGTCGTCTGGGTCGAGGCCGCCGTCGAGGTGAGGACCACCAGCACGAGCAGCTTGTCCAGCGGCGAGCCGAACACCCGCGCGCCGAGTGCGTCGAGCACGTCGGCGGAGTGGGCGCTCAGGAACCCCGGCCCGGCGGTCGCCTGGCCGGCGGTCGACACGAGCGCGAAGATCACGAGCAGGATGAGCGTCGAGAGCACCGCGGCGCGCCCCGGGCCCCGGGCGGCGTCCTGCGACTCCTCGTTGACGGTCACGCACGCGTCCCAGCCCCAGTACACGAACACGCCGAGCAGCACGCCGTCGACGAGCGCGCCGGGCGAGAGCGCGAACGGGTCCAGCCACGACAGTGACGGAGTCACCGCTCCGGCGTGGTGGCCGCTGTAGACCCGCACCAGCGCGACCACTGCGAATGCGACCAGGATCGCGAGCTCGAGCCCGAGCAGCGCCTGCTGCAGCCGCGCGCTCAGCTCGACGCCGCGGTAGGCGATCCACGTCATCACCGCGATGAACGCGACCGCGGCGAGCGCGAGCGCGGCGGTCGATCGGGCGGCCGCCTGCCAGCCGACGAGCAGGAACAGGTACTTGCCCGCGATCTCCGAGAGCGTCGCCATCACGATGACGTCGGCGCCGAACACGGCGAAGCCGCTCACCCAGCCCAGGCGCGGGCCGAGCGCGCGCGTGACCCAGGCGAACGTCGTCCCGCAGTCCGGGTCGATGCGGTTCAACGCCCGGTAGGCGACCGCGATGCAGAACATCGGCACGAACGAGACGAGCAGCACCGCCGGCGCGTGCACGCCGACGCCGGTGACCGCGACGAGCAGGCCGAGCGTCGCCGCCAGCGAGTACGCCGGCGCGGTCGAGGCGACGCCGATCGCGACGTTCGAGACGAAGCCGATCGCGCCGGCGCGCAGTGCGGGCTCGCCGGGCGCGGCGGGCGCGGCGGCCGCGGCGGCACCGTCGGCCGCGGGCGCAACAGGTGCTCCCGGCGGCCCGGGCGGCGACGGCGGTGTCGGCGCGAGGCGCGTCGGTAGAGTGGACGCCATGCGACTCTCCTCAGGCTTGGAACCCATGCGGGAGACGAATATAGTTGCGTCTATCGTAATTTGCAACTACTTCCGTTGCCACTTCTCCCGATGACGCCCGCTCGCTCCGACGGACGGCTCGACGCGGTCGACGAGGCGATCATCACGGTCCTGCAGGAGGACGGGCGCCGGCCCTACGGCGAGATCGGGGACGCCGTCGGGCTCTCGGAGGCGGCCACGCGCCAGCGGATCAACCGGCTGCGCGAATCGGGGGTGATGCGGATCGTCGCCGTCACCGACCCGGTCGCGCTCGGACGCGGGGTGGTGGCCACGGTCGGCGTGCGCGTGGCGGGTGACGCGCGCGCGGTGGCGGCGCGGTTCGCCGAGCACGACGCCGTCGAGTACGTGGTGCTCGTCGCGGGCTCGTTCGACCTGATCTGCGAGGTCGTCTGCGAGGACGAGACCGCGCTGCTCGACGTCATCAACGACGGCATCCGGATGGTGGAGGGCGTGCGCGAGACGGAGACCTTCATGCACCTGCGCACCGACAAGAACGTCTACTCGTGGGCGCGGCGCCTGCCACGGTGACCGCGCTGGGCATCTCATGGAACCCACGGTGCCGTGAGGTGCCCAGCGCGGGGCACCGGGGGACTTCAGGCGTCGACGAGCGCCGCCGGCGCGCGCGGCGCGATCACCGAGTCGTGCTCGGCGTCGCCCCCGCGCGCACGCTCGCGTTGAACGCGGTCGAGCTGTAGGGGGTGAACGAGTAGTCCCTCGGGATCAGCCCGGCCTTGGCGAACGCGTTCACGAGCTGCTGCTCGGAGGCGGTGCTCTGCGAGCTGACCGGGATCGGGACGGTGGTGTCGTGCCGGGCCGCGCTCACCATCACGCTCGCGGGCAGCCCGGTCGCAGCCGCCCACGTCTTCGCCCAGCCGGTGGGGTGGGAGTCGGCCCAGCGATACGCCTGGTCGAGCACCGACAGGTACTGCTTGAGCTCGGTGGCCTTCGCCGGGTTGGCGATCGCCGCCCTGGAGGCGACCTCGTAGGCGTAGTTCGCCCCGTAGCCGTGGCCGTCGACGAGCACCTTGGCGCCCTTCTGGATGACGGCCTGCTCGACGAACGGCGACCACACGTCCCACGCCGCCACCGCGCCCGAGGAGAACGCGGCCAGCGCCTGCGCGGGCTGCAGGTAGACGAGCTGGACGTCGGTCGGCTTCAGCCCCGCCTTCTGCAGCACCGTGAGCAGATGGTAGTCGGCCGAGGTGCCCTGAGCGACCGCGATCTTCCTGCCCCTGAGGTCCTGGATCGAGCTGATCGGCGAGCCCTTGGGCACGAGCAGCGCGGCCGACTTGGGGTCGTTGCGCCGCGCGCCGACGATCGCGATCCTGTCCCCGCCGGCGGCCCCGAACACCGGCGGCGCGTCGCCGACTCCGGCGACGTCGACCGATCCCGCGTTCATCGCCTGCAGGATCGGCGGGCCGGACGTGAAGTCGGCGAACTTGACCGCGAACGGGAGCCTGTGCAGCAGTCCGGCGGCCTGCAGCAGCGCCTGGGCGCCGGTGCCCGCCTGGTCGCCGACGACGAGCGCCGGGGCGGAATGCGACGCGGTGCCGGCGACCGTCGAGGTGGTCGTCGCCGTCGTCGCGCCGGCGGCCGCGGCCGCCGAGCTCGACGTGCTCGTTTTCGAGCTCGGCGGGTCGCTCGGGTGATTGGCCGTGCTCGACCCGCACGCCGCGACCACGAGCAAGAGAGCGAGGGCCCCGACGAAGACGACCAGGCGCCGGATGCGGGGACGGGGTCGGGTGTCGCGACGTCTCATGCGCTGCCTTTCGTGTCGACGCCGAGCTCGGAGAGCAGGCGGTTCTTGAGCTCGACGAGCTCTCGGTCGGCCCGCTCACGGGGGCGGCCGAGCTCGATCCGGGCCTCGTGGGTGATCCGCCCGTCGGACAGGACGAGCACCCGGTCGGCGAGCGCGATCGCCTCGTCGACGTCGTGGGTGACGAGCAGCACCGCCGGGTGATGGCGGTCCCACAGCCCGAGCACGAGCTGCTGCATCGTCAGGCGGGTGAGCGCGTCGAGCGCGCCGAACGGCTCGTCGAGCACGAGCAGCCGCGGCTCGCGGGCGAGCGCCCGCGCGAGCGATACGCGCTGGGCCTCCCCGCCCGAGAGCGTGAGCGGCCAGGCGTTCGCCCGATCGGTGAGGCCGACCTCGTCGAGCGCCCGGCGGGCGGCCGACCGCGGATCGGCGACCCGCAGCCCGAGGGCGACGTTCGCGGTGACGCGCTTCCAGGGCACGAGCCGGGCGTCCTGGAAGGCCACCGCCACCTCGCCGTCGACGTCGACGGTGCCCTCGACCTCCCGGTCGAGGCCGGCGACCGCGCGCAGCAGCGTCGACTTGCCCGTGCCGCTGCGGCCGATCAGCACCACGAGCTCGCCGGGGGCGATCCGCAGGTCGAGGCCGGTGAGCACCGGGCGGCCGCCGAACGAACGGGACAGGCCGCTCACGGTGGCGGCGGGCGTCTGTGAGACGGTCGCCCCCATCAGCGCGCCTCCGGTCCGCCGCGCCATGCGAGAGCGCGCCGCTCGACGACCCGGACCATCCAGTCGGTGAGCAGCCCGAGGATCGTGTAGACGAGCAGCGCGACGAAGATGACGTTGTTCTGGTTGAACTGCTCGGCCTGGGTGATCATGAACCCGAGGCCCGCGTTCGCGTTGATCTGCTCGGCCACCACCAGCGCGAGCAGCGCCACGGCGAGCGACTGGCGTAGGCCGACGAGCGTCTGGGGCAGCGCGCCCGGCAGCACGATGTGGGCGATCCGCTCCGGGCGCGAGAGCCCGAGCGACCGCGACAGCTCGAGCAGTCGGCGGTCGACCCCGCGGACCCCGCTGTACGCGTTGAGGTAGAGCGGGATCGCGGCGGCGAGCGCGACGAGCAGGACCTTCGGCAGCTGACCGATCCCGAACCACACGATGAACAGCGGCAGCAGGCCGAACAGCGGCAGCGTGCGGACCATCTGCATGATCGGGTCGATCGCGTCCTCGCCGATCCGGGACAGGCCCGCGGCGATCGCCAGCGCGAGCGCCGCGGCGCCGCCGGCGAGGAACCCGATCGCCATGCGCTGCCCCGAGACCCCGAGCGCGCCCTGCAGCGTCCCGTACGCGGCCGAGTGCGCGGTGATGAGGTCGATCGCGGTGTGGACGATCGTGGTCGGCGGCGGCAGCTTGTCGGGCGAGATGAGCTTCAGGACGTGCGTGAGCTGCCAGACGACGAGCAGCGCGATCGGGCTCACCGCCCGGCGCCATCCGATCGCGCGGCGCGCCGGCGCCCGGCGAGGCCGCGGCCGGCGCGCGCTCACGGACGAGGACGCCTCCAAGCGCTCGCGAGCGTGGGTTGGTCGTGGACATGCGGTCGGGCCTCCTGGGGTCGGGAGAGAGGTCGGAACGGGCGATCGGCACCTGGGAAGCCGCTCGCAGCCCAAATACTACTAAGTCAATAGAGAAAATAGGATTCAACCGCTCCAGGACCCCGGGAACGATGCGACTCCTCCCCGGAGCGGTCGGGCGTCGCGGCCCACGCCCCCCGGCGCCCCCGGGCCGGCGAGCCCTAGAGCCCCGCGAACCCCTCGAACAGCCCCCGCGCGGCCGCGATCCCCCGGTCCACGTACTCCACGAGCAGCCGCTCGTTGGGAGAGTGGATGTTCGCGTCGGGCAGGGAGAAGCCGGTGATGATCGTCGGGATGCCCAGGCGAGAGAGCGCGGGGACGATCGGGAGCGTGCCGCCGGAGCCGGTGAGCACCGGCCGCACGCCGAGCGCCCGCTCGAACGCGTCGAGACCGAGCGCCACCGCCCGCGAGCCGGGGTCGACGATCCCGGGGCTCGCGCGGGACATGAGCTCGACGTCGAGCGTCGCCCCCGCGGGCGTGGCCGCGCGCACGATCTCGGTGAACGCCGCGGCGATCGTCTCCGGGTCCTGGCCGGGCGCCAGGCGGATCGAGACGTTCGCCTCCGCCATGACCGGCAGCACGGTCTTCTCGAGCGTCGGCGAGCCGCCGAGCACGCCGTTGACGTCGAGCGCCGGCTCGGCGAACGTGCGCCGGTAGTACTCCGCGGCGGCGCCCCGGTCGGCGGGTGCGACCGCGGCGAGCGACAGCTCCTGCTCGCCGGTGGGCAGCGCATCCCAGCCCTGGCGCTCCTCGGCGGTCGGCTCGCGCACGCCGGCCCGCAGCGGCTCGGCGAGCCGCCCGTCGCGCGCGGTCACCGAGGCGAGCAGCTCGCACAGCGCGGTGACGGCGTTGAGCGCGGCGCCGCCGTAGTGCCCGGAGTGCAGGTCGCGTTCGCCGGAGCGCAGCGTCAGGTGGAAGTAGACGAGGCCGCGCGTGGTGACGTTGAACGCGGGCACGTCGCGCGCGATCATGCCGCTGTCGAAGATGACCGCGACGTCGGCGCGGCGCTCGTCCCGGGCGAGGTAGCCGAGCACCGACTGGCCGCCGGTCTCCTCCTCGCCGTCGCAGACGAAGCGGACGTTGACCGGCAGCGTCCCCGCGGTCGCGAGCTCGCGCGCGGCGGCGAGCATCAGGTAGAGCTGGCCCTTGTCGTCGGCGACGCCGCGGCCGTAGAGGTACTCGCCGCGGATCTCGGGCTCGAACGGCGCGGACTCCCACAGCTCGAGCGGGTCCGGCGGCTGCACGTCGAAGTGGCCGTAGCAGAGCACGGTCGGCGCGGTGTCGGCGCCGCTGCTGGCGCGGATCTCGCCGACCGCGAGCGGCTGGCCCTCGAAGTCGACGAGGTCGGCCTCGCCGCCGGCGCCGCGGATCAGCGCGCACACCCAGTCGCCGGCGCGGCGGACGTCCCCCCGGTGCGCGGCGTCGGCGCTCACGGACGGGATCCGCAGGAACTCCGCCAGCTCGTCGAACCACTCGGACACGCGCCGACCCTAGTACAAACGCCGATCAGGGCCCGCGCGGGCCGGATCGGCGGCGTCGACCCGGTCGCCGTGCCCTAACCTGTCGCCCGCCAGCCCTCCATCTCCCCCGCTCCCCGACCTGCAGAATGGCCGCCGTGCACTCATCGACCTCCTCTCCGCGCCGCGTGCTCGTGGCGCTCCTCGCCACGATCGCCGCCGGGATGTGCCTGAGCGGCGCCGTCGCCCGTGCGGCGACCGTCACCGTCAGCCCGAACCCGGTGAGCGCCGCCGCCCCCAGCGGCTTCCTCGGGATCTCGATCAAGTACCCGTCGCTGCTCAAGTTCGCCGGCACCAACCCAGGAAAGGTGAATGTGGCGTTCCTCAACCTGCTCGGCGACATCGCCCCGGGCCAGCGGCCGGTGCTGCGCATCGGCGGCGAGAGCGCCGACTGGAGCTGGGTGCCGGTCAAGGGCCAGAAGCGGCCGCCCGGGGACACCTACTCCATCAACCAGAGCTGGCTGAAGCTCGCCGCGGCCACCGCCAAGGGGATGAACGGCCGGCTGCTGCTCGGGCTCAACCTGGAGGCGGCCAACAAGGCCGACACGACCGGGGAGGCCCAGGCGTTCGTCAAGAACATCGGCAAGTCGAACATCCTCGCGCTCGAGCTCGGCAACGAGCCGGAGCTGTACCGCGCCTTCGCCTGGTACCACACGTCCAACGGGACGCGGGTGCTCGGCCGGCCGCCCAACTGGTCCCTGCCCGTCTACCGCAATCAGTTCGCCCAGTTCGCCAACGCCCTGCCCAAGGGCGTGACGATCGCCGGGCCGACGAGCGGCATCGGCGCCTGGCTTCAGTCGCTCGGCTCGACGCTCAAGGCCGAGCCGAAGATCGGGCTGGTGACGATCCACGCCTATCCGCTCAAGCACTGCTCCGCCTCCCACGTGGTGACGATCCCGCAGGTGCTCGCCAGCTCGGCCTCCTACGGCTTCGTCGACGAGCTCGCGCCGTACGTGAAGACCGCGCGCTCCGCCGGCAAGGGGGTCCGCGTCGACGAGATGAACGCGATCACCTGCGGCGGCACCCGCGGCGTGAGCGACTCGTTCGCGACCGCCCTGTGGATGATGAACACCCTGTTCGGGATGGACAAGCTCGGCGTCGACGGCCTCAACATGAACGACCCCGCGGGCACGATCAACGCGGTCCTCAACCCGGTCCTCTCCCACGGGCGGATCACCTTCCAGGTCCAGCCCGAGTACTACGCGATGATCATGTTCGAGCAGGCCGCGCCGCCCGGCTCCCAGATCCTCGAGATGCACAACAGCGTGCCGAGCACGCTCGCCGCCTGGGCGACCCGCGAGACCAGCGGCGCCATGCACGTCGTCCTCGTCAACAAGAGCGGCAGCTCGAGCGAGTCGACGACCGTCCGCGTCCCCAAGGCCGTCGGCCCGGCCGCGATCTCCATCCTGCACGCCCGCGGCCTGAGCTCGACCGGCGGCGTGAGCCTCAACGGCCAGTCGTTCGGCGCCTCGACGAGCACCGGCCTGCTCTCCGGCTATGCCGGCACCCAGGTCGTCTCCCCGGTCAAGGGCACCTACACGGTCAAGGTCCCCCCGGCGAGCATCGAGATGCTCTCCTTCACCCCCCAGCCCGGCGCGCTGCTCATGTCCGCGCTGCGCGGCCGCAGCGGGCTCTTGAGCTCGCTGCTGGGCACCTGGTAGCCGCTCGCTGCTGACCTTCGTCGGGTGGGCCGGCGGCCGGCCATCGATCGGAGTCGGATCTGTCACCAGCGCCGCCGCGACGCTGGTGACAGATCCAGTCCCACGCCCGCCCGACCCGCGGCGCCGCGCTGTCCCCCAAGCCCGCGAGACCCCATGCACACCACAAACGAGCCCGGTCAGCGAGCAACCGGCCCTGAGAGCGGCGCCCCGACGATCCCCCGCTCCAGATGGCGCAGCAGCCGCTCGAGCTCGGCCGCCGGCAGGCGAGAGTTGCAGAGCGGCGAGCGGCGTGGCTCGGTGAGCATCTGGCGACACAGGGCGAGCGCGGAGGGCTCGGTCGGGACCCTCAGCGCGGCGATCGCGTCGGCGAGCTGCCGCAGACGGGCCGCGGCGTCGGCTGCTCGGGCCGGGTCGACCATCAGCGGCGCGTTCACCGGGGTGCCGTCCCCATGCTCTGCGGCGACCCGCAGGCTGCGTGCCAGGCGAAGGCGTTCGCGCGGTGAGCTCAGCGCGGAGGCCGTCCGCCGCACCGCGGGAAGTCCGGCACCCTGAGCCACGAGGGCGACGAGCGTGCGGCGACGGTCGCTCCGGGACGCCGCGGCCATCGCCAGTGAGGCTGCCGCTCCGACGAGCAACGCGACGCCCGCCGGGCGCCAATGCGCGTCGAGCATGAGCGCGGTCCCGCAGAGGACGAGGAGGATCGCAGCTGCGAGCCGCATGGCGGCCCGGCGGCGGAGCTCGCGCAGGCGTGCCCGGGCGACGGCGAGATCGATCGGCGAAGCATCGAGCAGCGTGGGCACGCCGAGAGTTCTACCCCGCTGCGACCGTCCGATCCAGCGACCGAGGACGAAGGCGGACGCCGCGCTCAGCCGGAGACAAGCTGGTGGTTGCGCAGTCCCTTCCTGTGGTCGAGCACGAGCAATGCGCCGTGCAGGACGCCCTCGCCGTACTCGCTGCCGGGATTGATACACACCGTGCGGCCAATCTTCGTCACCCCGCGCGACTCGTGGATGTGCCCGTGCAGCGCGACGAGCGGCTGGTGGCGCTCGATCAGCTCGCGGACCGCCTGAGAGCCGGCGGCGGTCATCACCACCGAGCCGGCGCGGACGACTGGCTTGAGCGTCTCGTCGAGCGCGGGCGCCTGGTCAAGGGCGGTCGCCTTCGGCGGGACGTGGAGGTTGAACACCGATCGCGACGGATCGTCGAGCTCGCCGGCCAGTGCCTCGAGATGGGACGCGAGCTGGTCCTCGGGCATCTCCCGCGGGGAGTCCCAGGGCGTCGGGTTCGCGATGCCGCAGGAGAGCATCTGTATCTGCTCGGCGAGCTCGACCGGAATGTCCTCGCACGTCACCCCGAGCGGCGAGGCGTCAAGCACCTCCGACAGCGCCGGCTCGTCGTCGTTTCCGAGCATCATGTAAAGCCGGATGCCGGTCCCGGCCAGGCGCTCCTGGGCGAGCTCGAGCCAGCGCCGGACGCTGTCGGCCATCGCGCGCGCGAACAGCTGGCCGACCTTCGCCTCGTCGCCGTGCGCCTCGGCGAGCTCGTCCTCGGTGGTCACGTACGGGTAGAAGCCCCGGTCGCGGATGCGGTCCTCGAGCGACTCGAGCTCGTCCTGCGGCGCGACCCGGTCGCCGATCAGCTCCGGCACCCGCAGCCCGTCGGCGGTGCGGACGATCGGCACGACCGCCTTGCCGGTGATGTCGCCGCCCATCACGAGCACGTCGGCGTCATAGAACTTCCCCGCGTTGACGAACTTGCGCCAGAGCCGGTCGGAGCCGTGGATGTCAGACGCGTAGTAGACGGTGAAGCTCAACGGTGGACCTCCTCGGGGACCTCGTACCAGCGCTTGCGTCGGCCGACCTTCGCCCGCATCCGCCACCCCCGCGTCTTGGGCGCGTCCTCGAGCCGCCGGCGCAGGGCCGCCGAGCGCGCGGCAAGCAGCTCGAGACCGTCGGGCGCGAGCTCGAGCGACCCGGCGAGTTCGTCGAGCGTCGTGAGGTTGTCGGTGACCGTCGTGAACAGGCCCCAGTCGCCCCCGCACGTCTCGTCGAGGCGCGCGCCGCCGATGCGGCCCGGGCCGTCCTGGTCGCCGGGCTCGTGGTCGAGCAGAAGCATCGCGGTGTCGGTGAGGTCCTTGTGGTTGATCTCCGCGACCTGGAGCTTGGCGAGGAGCAGGTCCGCCGCCGGCAGCGTCGGCTCCTCGACCTCCAGCCGATCTGAGAAGTCGAGCGTGTGCGACATCTCGAAGTCGTCGAGGAACACGTCGATGTGGAACGAGTCGTCGGACGCGTGGTAGATCAGGCGCCGGTCCCCGTGAGCGGCGTTGAACGTCCGCTCGGGCACGTACCCCTCGCCTTCAAGCAGGTCACGCAGGTCGCGCGATCCCTTGCGGTGGGCGACGTAATCGAGGTCGCCGTAGTGGCGGCCCAGCGCCTCGCGTGTCGCCGGGGCGGAGCGGTGCCAGATCGCCACTCCGCCGAACAGCCGCAGCACGAGACCGCCGGCCGCGGCGACCTGCACCAGCCGGGGTCCTTCCTCCAGAAGGGTCACTCGGGCGGGATCTCCTTGAAGGTGTTGGCAAGCGAGATCCCCTGGCTGCGGCGGTACATTGACACGCCGGCGTACCAGACGACCGCAATCGCGGGGGCGACGAACACCTTGATCATCGGCGACCAGCCGAGCTTGCCGCCGAAACCGGTGTGGAGCGCCTCGAAGATGACGAACGCCCATGACAAGCCGGAGACGATCGCCGCCAGCGTGATCACCGGGATACCGACGATTCTTGCCCGCGCCCACCCTGGCGCCTCGGCGTGCATCGCAGCGCGCCGGAACGGCACGACGCCCGCAGCGATCGAGACCACGATGAACGCGAGCCCCATCACCACGAGGATGTTCAGGAGGAACGCTCCGAGGCCCTGGTAGATGTTCAGGTAGTTGAGCAGCTCGACAACGAGCGCCACCGCCCCGGTGGCGAACACCGGCGTGTGGAAGCGGTCGGACACGTCGGTGAGCCGCGCCGGCGCCAGCCGGTCGAAGGACCACGCGAATAGGTTGCGGGTCCCGAGCATGAACCCCGTCGGGGTCCACCAGAAGATCGCCAGCAGGAAGCAGAGCACGACGATCACGCCGAGCACCTGCCCGCCCGGCAGGAACTTCACCATCGTCGGCAGGTACGGGGAGAACCCGAGCGTCCAGTGCGAGGAGCCGCCCCCGAGCCCGAGGTACACGATCGAGCCGAAGAACTTGTACCCGTAGTACTTGTAGACGAGCAGCGCCGCAACCATGTAGATGAGCGCGGCGGCAGCAAGCCCGCCGAGGATCGAGGTGACCGCCGTGCGCCGGGCGTTCTTGATCTCACCCGCGAAGTACCCGGTCCACTGGAAGCCCGTGTACACCTGGAAGCAGTACACCATCGCGGCGAGGGTCGCCCCGAGCTGCAGGGTGCCGCCGTTGTGGAACCCGAGCGTCGAGGCCTTGGACAGGATCGCTGAGTAGCTGGTGCCGGAGTCGTGGTTGAAGTGGCTGACGAACGAGCCGTGACCGCCGACCAGCATCAGCACGAGCCAGATCGCCATGCCGACCCACACGATCGCGAACGTGACCTTCATGTAGCGCGCGACCGAGCGCACGCCGATCATCATCAGCGCCGCGAACGCGATCGTCAGACAGGTCGCGATGATCATCATCTCGCCCTTGGACGGGGCGTCGATCGCAGAGCCGTGGATCCCGGCGACGTAGCCGAATGCCGGCAAGACGATCGAGAGCATGAACGTGAAGTTGAACGCCACCCACGTGAGGAACACGAAGGTGAGCGCGAAGTTCACCACGAACCCCAGGAACGGCGACAGGATGCGCGACACCCAGACGTAGTCACCGCCGGAGCGTGGCATCAGCGCGGTGAGGTACAGATACACCACGCCGAAGCACGCGACCAGCGGGGTCGCGATCAGGAACGACAAGAACATGTTCGCGTGTGGCCAGAACTGGGGTGCGAACCCCATCACCTGCGTGATTCCGACCGGTATGAGCACGGCCGAGAACACGAGGTTGAACGCATCGAAGGCGCTCAGCTCGCGCACCAGGCCGGTCGCGTTTCGGGTGAACAGCGTCGGTGCGCCGCTCGAAGTCTGCTCGGTTGCCATCTCCTCCACCTTTCCCAACCTGTGACTCAATCCATGAACGCGCCACCGTTGACCGCCACCGCCTCACCGGTGACGAACGCTGCATCCGGCCCCGCGAGGAACGCCACCACGCGGGCGACGTCCTCGGGCTGCTCCAGCCGGCCCATCGGCGTGTCCGCGATCCACATCTCCCGGACCTCCTCGGGCGCGACCCCCCTCAGCCCCGCCTCCCAGGCCAGCTCGCGGTCCTGCATCGGCGTGGCCACGTATCCGGGGCACACGCAGTTGACGCGGATGGAGTCGGCGGCCAGCTCGAACGCCATCGCCTGGGTGAGACCGACGACGCCGAACTTCGAGGCGACGTAGTCGGACAGGTACGGCACGCGGCCCTGCTTGCCGGCCATCGACGCGAGGTTGACGATCGCACCGCCGGCTCCGAGACGCCGCATCGTTCGCGCGGCCGCCTGGCCGCAGACGAACACGCCACGCAGATTGACCGCGAGGGTTCGGTCGAGCTCCTCGAGCGTCACCTCGGTGAACGGCGCCATGTGCGAGATCCCCGCGTTGGAGACCCACACGTCGAGCCGGCCCTGCCGCTCGGCGACCGGCTCGGCTTGCGCCTCGACGGCAGGGGCATCGGTGACGTCCAGCGCCGCCGCCCAGCCGTCCAGATCCTCGGCCACGACGCGCGCCGCCTCGCCGTCGAGATCGGTGACGACGACCAGGAACCCGCGGCCCCCGAGCTCCCGGGCGATCGCCCTCCCGATGCCCGAGCCGCGCCGGTGACGACGGCGACCAGGCGCCGGGGATTGTCGTGTCACTCATCGCCAGTCCACTCTCCGGCGGCGAGCCGGTGTGAGATCGGTCGCAGCGCCGGCTCGAGCACGCGATAGACGCCGTAGAGCTCGTCGTAGCGCTCCCGGTAGGCGGGCCGGGGCTCGATCGGTGCTCCGAGCCTGGCGAGCCGGTGACGATCGACCAGCCGGACGCGCTGCCCCCCGACGCCGGCGGCGAGGGCCGCGCCGAAGGATGCGCCGGGATGGTCGAGCACCGGCCGAGCGCGGCGCCCGAGCACGTCGGCGAGGATCTGCTTCCACAGCGTCGAGCGGCTGCCGCCGTTGGTGACCCGCGCCGCCGCCAGGCGACTCCGCGCTCGGCGAACACCTCGACGTGGTGGCGGAAGCCGAAGGCGACCGCCTCGAGCGCCGCGCGGTACAGGTGGCCGCGGCTCGTGACCGAGGTGCAGGCCGACGAACGCGCCGCGCTGGCGGGGATCGTGCAGCGGCGACTTCTCCCCCAGGAAGTAGGGCAGGCAGACGATGCCGCCGGCCCCGGCGGCGTCGCGGCGGCCTCGGCGTCGAGCTGTCTCGCAGGTCGGCGTCGCCGCTGACGCGGCCAGCCAGCGCACGAGCGACCCGCTGGTGGCCATGCAGCCGTTGGGCAGCCATCCGCCGGCCGGGTGGGCGTCGAGGTACAGCCGCCCGTCGACCAGCGGCGTCTCGCTGACCGCGAGGATGTCGCCCGCCCCGCCGAGCTTCACGAGCCAGTCGCCGTCGCTCGATCAGTCCGGCGCCGTAGGCCGAGCTGACGTGGTCGGCGCCGCCGACGACGATCGGCGTGCCGGCGCGCAGCCCGGTGTCGGCGGCCGCCGCCGGCGCTGACCTCGCCCACCATCGTCGCCGGGCGCCGCGACCTCGGGCAGCAGCGCCGCTCGGGATCTCGCCGCGCGCGAGGACCTCGTCGCAGGGGCGATCCCGTCGAGGTCGAACAGCCCGCTCTCGATGGCCCAGTTGCGCTCGACGTGGGGCCGGCGCCGAGCGCCGGGCGAGCCAGTCGTAGGAGCCCGCCAGCGATGCGGTCGTCCGTCGAACAGGTCGGGCTCGTGGCGGCGCCAGCCAGCGCAGCGTCGGCGCGACCGACTGCTGGGTGAGCGCCGACCCGGTCAGCGCCAGCAGGTCGAAGTCGGCCAGCGCGCCGCGCAGCTCATCGACCTCGGCGTCCGCGCGGGCGTCGTTCTGCAGGATCGCGCGCCGCAGCGGCCGGCCGCTGTCGTCGAGCGCCGAGCACCGCCGGCACCATCCCGGAGCACGCGACGCCTCGACGTCGCGGCTCGCCGCGGCGACCGGCTCCCGAGAGTCGCGGCAGCAGCACGCCGGCGTCCACCACTGGCCGGGATCGGCCTCGGCCCAGCCCGGGTGCGGCGAGAGCAGCTCCACGTTGCCTGCGCGCTGACGATGCACGCCGTCGGCCAGGTCGACGCGAGCGCGGCCTTCACTCCGGAGGAGCCGATGTCGATCCCGAGCAGCGGTCATCGGCTGACGGTCACCTCGCGTGCGCTCTCCACGAAGCGCCGGGCGCGGTCGCGGTCGACCGGGTTCCAGGTGTAGCCGTCGACCTTCAGGTCGATGCCGACGATGCAGCCGTCGGCGATCGTCAGGTACGTCCGCGATCGTGTCCGCGCGGGCGCCGGTGTTGAGCAGGACCGGGACCTCGGCGGGCACCGCCTCGCGCACGGCCTCGAGCGTCGCCCGGTCCGGCTCGGCGCCGGCCATCGGGCCGGAGACGAGGATCACGTCGGCGAGGCTCGAGACAACCGCCGAGCGCGCCGCATCGGCCGGGCTGCGGCGGCCGATCGGCGAGGCGAACTCCGGGGTGACGTTCATCATGATCGCGAGCGGGTCGCGTCCAGGCGCCGGCGCTCGCGCAGCACGTGCGCGGCGTCGCCCTGCCACAGGCCCATGTCGGACTCCCACGCGCCGGTGAGGACCTCGCGCATGAACGAGGCGCCGGTCGCGACCGCCACCGCGAGCGCGCAGCGGGCGTCCCACAGGAAGTCGACGCCGAAGGGCCGGTCGCGCGGGCGCGCATTCGGTGACCACCCGCGCCATCACCGCCGCCGCCTCGGGGCCGGCCTGCAGCTCGTACGGACGGTCGCCCTCGTTGCAGAACATATAGCCGTCGAAGTCGGCTTCCAGCAGCAGCTCGAGGTCGCGCTGGACCGCGTCGACAGCCCCGGCACACCGCCGCCGCGTCGTAGAGCGGCGTGCCCGGCAGCGGCGGAACGTGGACCATCGCGATGAGGGGCTTGCGGTTCCCGAACAGCTGCTTGAAACGGTGGCTCATTCGTTCTCCTGCCACTCGTGGGATGAGACGGACACGACCTCGACGCCGGCCTCCCGGACCGCGACGAGAACGGGATGTGCGGGCTCGGCGTCGGTGATGAGGACGTCGATCTCGTCGAGCGTGGCGACCTGGGCGAGGCACACGCGGTCAAGCTTGAGCGGTCGGCGAGCGCGACCACCGCGCTGCCGCGCCGAGCGCCGCACGCTTGACGCGCGTGTCGTCGAGGTTGTACTCGGTGAGGCCCTTGACGGCGTCGATCCCGCCGACGCCGAGGAACAGGACGTCGCAGTTGAGCCGCCGGAACGCCTCCTCGGCGAGATCGCCGACGAGGCTCAACTCGCCCGGCCGCACGATCCCGCCGGTGAGGATCACCCGGGTCGTCGGCTCGTTGGCGAGCTCCAACGCGGCGTTGACGCTCGGCGTGAGGATCGTCAGGCCGCCACGGTCGCGCAACGCGCGAGCGAGCGCGAGCGTCGTGGAGCCGACGTCGAGGATCGCGGTCTCGCCGTACTCGACGAACGCGGCGGCGGCGCTCGCGATCAGCGCCTTGGCCTCGCGCGCCTCCTGGGAGCGCGCGGCGAGCGGCGGCTCGTAGCTGCGGCTGACCGTCGAGATCGCGCCGCCCCGGACGCGGCGGGCCACCCCGCGCTCCTCGAGCGCCTCGAGGTCTCGCCGGATCGTCATCTCCGAAACCTCGAACTCCGCGGCGAGCGACGGCGATCTTCACCTCCCCGCGCTCGGCGAGTCGGCCGCGGATCGCATCGCGCCGGGTGTCCGACGTCAGCATGGGCGCAAATTACAACTGTTTGTGATCTACTCACAAGCCTCTGTGATTAATTCTCACACTCGTGTTGCGCGGGCGCGGCACGCGGCGTCCAGGACGGGGCGTTTGTCGCCCGTGCGTCGGGTCGCACCCCACCCGGCCTCCAGACCGCTCAGAGCAGCCCGACCGCCTGACAACCCAGGCTGAGCAGCGATACGGCCACCCACAGCACCGCCCCGAGCATCAGCGGCCGCACCCCCGCCCGGCGCAGCGCGCCGAGGTCGACCGAGAGGCCCACCGCCGACAGTGCGAGCGTGATCAGGAGCGTCGCCGCCTCCGAGACCCCGCCCGCCCAGGCGGCCGGGATGACGCCCGTGCCACGCAGCCCCGCCATCACCACGAACAGGACGAGGAAGCCCGGCACGAAGCTCGCGAACCGGCTCCACGCGTCGGCCGAGCCCTCACCGGAGCCGCTTGCCGAGCCGCCCACCGAGCCCTTCGCGGTCCCGAAGCGCCGCGCGAGCACGAGGCAGATCGGGACGATCATGAGCGTGCGGGTGAGCTTGACGATGACCGCGGTGTGCAGCGAGGCGCCGCCGTAGAGCGTCGCGGCGGCCACGACCGAGGAGAGATCGTTGACGGCCGTCCCGCGAACACCCCGAAGGCGTGGCCGCCGAGCCCGAGCGCGTGACCGACGAGCGGGAACAGCAGCACCGCGAGCACGTTGAACAGGAAGATCGTCGCCACGCCGTAGCCGACCTCGGTCTCCTCGGCGCGGATCACCGGGGTGATCGCGGCGATCGCCGAGGCGCCGCAGATGGCGGTGCCGACGCCGACGAGCGCCCGCAGCCGCCGCGGGATGGAGAGACGGCGACCGAGCACCCGCGCGAGCAGCAGGCAGCCGGTGAGCGTCACCAGGATCCCGGGCAGCGAGCGCGCGCCCTCGCTCGCGACCGCACCGAGCGGCAGCTCCGCGCCGAGCACGACGACGGCGGCACGCAGCGGGATCGACGCGGACCAGCGCACGCCCGGGGCCAGCGCGCTCCGGGCATCTGAGCGACGCCCGGCGTCGTTGACATGCCCAGCGCTCCACAGCTCGATCGCGGTGCCGGCGAGCAGCCCGAGCACGATCCCGAGCACCGGCCCCGAGCCGAGCCCGACCACCGCGCTGAGCGCGGTCGCGCCCGCCGCCACGCCGACCGCCAGCGCGACCCCGGGCAGCCGGCGCCCGACCGCCGCGGGGCGCCCCGGGTGCACCGGGCGGGCACGAGGCGCCGCGCGAACGCGGGATGCGGGCGCGTGGGCGCCGTGCGCGGTGGAGGAGATCGACGACATGCTCACCAGGATCGCGCCCGATCCGCGCGCGAACCAGTCGGATCAGGCAGGCGATATTCCATCTTGGAATACCATGAAGGGCATGAGCGATCCGGTGCCCAGCGGCGAGCTCGCCGCCTTCCTCGCCGCCTACGAGGCCGGCACGGTCCAGGGCGCCGCGGACGCGCTCACGCTCACCCAGTCGGCGGTCACCAAGCGCGTCCAGGCGCTCGAGCGACGGCTCGGGGCGGCGCTGTTCGAGCGCGGGCGGCTCGGGGTGACGCCGACGGAGCTCGGGCGGACGATCTACGCGCCGGCCAAGGAGGCACTCGCCCAGCTGCGGACGGTGGCGCTCGCCGCCGAGGCCGCCCGCGCCGGCGGCGGGGGCGACCTGCGGCTGAGCGCGAGCCTCACCATCGGCGAGTTCCTGCTGCCGGCGTGGCTGTCGGCGTTCCGGGCGCAGGAGCCGGGCATCCACCCCCAGCTCGAGGTCGTCGGGTCCGCGGCGGTGCTCGCCGCGGTGCGGGAGCGTCGCGCCGCGATCGGGTTCGTCGAGGGCGGGCCGACGCCCGGCGACATGGAGTCGCTCGTGGTCGCGCGCGACGCGCTCGTCGTCGTCGTCGCCCCGGACCACCCGTGGGCGCGCCGGCGCGGCGTCTCGATCGCGGCGCTGCAGAGCGGGGCGGGCGGGCCGTACCTCACCCGCGAGCGGGACTCCGGCACCCGCGCGGTCGCCACCACGGCGCTCGCCGCCCGCGGGGTCGAGCTCACGCCCGAGCTGGAGGTCGCCTCGATCCAGGGGCTGAAGCGGATGATCGCCGCCGGCGGCTTCTCAATCCTGTCGCGGCTGGCGATCGGCGACGAGGTGCGGGCCGGCACGCTCGTCGCCTGCGAGCTGCGTTCCGTCGACCTCTCCCGGGAGCTGCGCGCGGTGCGGCGGGCGGGCGATCGCCGGCCCTCGCTCCCGGTCCGGTCCGCGCCCCGACGGTTCTGGGCGTGGCTGGCGGCGCGGGCGCTTACCGAGCCGGGCGAGGGGGCACTCTCCTGCGCATGACTGCTGACATCGCGCCGCTGAACGACCCCACCCTCGACCAGATCCTGTCCGCGGAGGCGGTCGACTTCCTCGCCGCGCTGCACGCGCGCTTCGACGACACGCGCCGGGAGCTGCTGTCGGCCCGACGGGAGCGGAGCGCGCCGACGGGATTCCTCCCCGACACCCGGGAGATCCGCGAGGGCGAATGGCGCAGCGCGCCACCGCGCGACGACTATCTCGACCGCCGGGTCGAGATCACCGGCCCGACCGACCGCAAGCTGGTCATCAACGCGCTCAACTCGGGGGCGCGCGGCTTCATGGCCGACTTCGAGGACGCCAACTCGCCGGTCTGGCGCAAGCAGATCGAGGGCCAGCTGAACCTGATCGACGCGATCGACGGCACGATCACGTACGACGCGTCCGACGACCGCCACTACGAGCTGATCGACGACCCGGCGACGCTGCTGGTGCGCCCGCGCGGCTCGCACCTGCCCGAGCGCCACATCCGCTTCGGCTCCGAGCTCGCGTCGGGCTCGCTCGTCGACTTCGGCCTGTTCGCGTGGCACTCCGGTCCCCGGCTGCATCGCCGGGGCAAGGGAATCTACCTGTACCTGCCCAAGCTCGAGCATCACCTCGAGGCGCGGCTGTGGAACGACGTGCTGTCGTTCGCCGAGGAGCAACTCTCGATCCCCGCCGGGACGATCCGGGCGACGGTTCTGATCGAGACCTTCCCGGCCGTCTTCCAGATGCAGGAGATCCTCTACGAGCTGCGCGACCACGGCTACGGGCTGAACGCCGGCCGCTGGGACTACATCTTCAGCGTGATCAAGACCAACCGCGCGGACCCGGAGTTCATGCTGCCCGACCGCACGGCGGTGACGATGACCCAGCCGTTCATGCGCGCCTACACGGAGCTGTTGGTGCGCAGCTGTCACGATCGCGGCACGTTCGCGATGGGCGGCATGGCGGCGCTCATCCCCTCGCGCAAGGACCCCGAGGCCAACGAGCGGGCGATCGCCGCGGTGCGTGAGGACAAGCGCCGCGAGGCCGGCGACGGCTTCGACGGCACCTGGGTGGCGCACCCCGACGTGGTCGCCCCCGCCACCGAGGAGTTCGACCGGGTGCTCGGCGATCGCCCCCACCAGATCGACCGGCTGCGGCCCGACGTCCCCTACGACGACGGGCCATCAGGAACGTCGCCGCCACCGAGGGCGAGATCACCGAGCAGGGGCTGCGCGACAACCTGTCGGTGGGCTTCCAGTACATCTCGTTCTGGCTCGGCGGCCGCGGCGCCGCGGGGATCAACAACCTGATGGAGGACGCCGCGACCGCGGAGATCGCGCGCGCCCAGGTCTGGCAGTGGATCCACCACGGCGCGACGCTCGCAGACGGCCGCCCGGTGACCCGCGAGCTCGTCACCCGGCTGCTCGACGAGGAGACCGACAAGATCCAC
The DNA here is from genome assembly GCA_963702225.1 of uncultured Solirubrobacteraceae bacterium. Lineage (GTDB taxonomy): Bacteria > Actinomycetota > Thermoleophilia > Solirubrobacterales > Solirubrobacteraceae > Palsa-465. The sequence continues at coordinate 86,579 of CAVPBY010000037.1, forward strand.
GCCGCGGTCGGCGACGAGGTCTGGGAGCGCGGCCGCCCGCTCCAGACGCGCGAGGTGCTGGAGGCCGTCGCGCTGCGCGACGACCTCCCGGAGTTCCTCACGCTCGGCGCCTACGAGCTGCTCGACGAGCACCGCTCCCGCGGCACCCCGCGCGCCGCGGGCCCGCCCGCGGCTCAGCCGCGCAGCGACCCGAGCAGCCGCCATGCCGAGGGCATCAGCAGACCGGCCAGCAGCGCCTTGATGACGCCGCCGAGGATGAAGATGGTGAACCCCTCGTGGATCGCCGCCGACCAGGACAGCGACAGGTCAACCTTCAGCCACGGCACGCCGACGCCGAAGATGAGCAGCTGACCGACCGCGAACGCGAGCGCCGCGGACACCACCCGGCGGTCGCCGCCGCGCTCGGCGATCGCGCCCATCGCCCAGGCGGCGAGGATGAAGCCGAACAGGTAGCCGCCGCTGGAGCCGAACAGCACTCCGCTCCCCTGCGCGCCGCTCGCGTACACGGGCGTGACCAGGCCGAGCGCCACGTAGAGCACCATCGCCAGGCCGCCGCGGCGGGCGCCGAGCCCGGCGCCGACGAGCACGACGGCGAACGTCTGGCCGGTGAGCGGCACCGGCGAGCCGGGGATCCTGATCGAGATCTGCGCGCAGGCCGCGGTGAGCAGGGCGCCGGCGACGACGAGCAGCACGTCGGACGCGCGCTCCGGGCAGAGCGTCGGCGAGGACTGGACGTGGGACGGCGGCGGTGGATGAGGCATGGCGCTCCTTGGTGACGACGACCGCCGCATCCTGTCATGTGTGGCCCGCGCGCGCCGTGCCGTCGGTCTCAGAGCGGCCGGCTGTACTGCAGCGCGAGTGCGTCGTCGGTGCCGATCCCGTGGTTGTCGAAGCCGAGGTCCTCGTAGATCTCGCGCATGCGCACGTCCGAGGAGCTGATCGTGAGCTCGATGAAGTCGGCCCCACGGGCGCGGGCCGCGTCCATCGCCGCTCCCACCAACTCGCGCTCGAGGTCGCGGCCGCGGAGCTCGGCGACGACGTAGAGCTCGACCAGCGAGGCTTCCAGGCGCGGCGTCCAGATCGCCTTGCGCACCCGCACGATGGCGAGGCCGGCGGGCGGGTCCTCGGCGAGCACGATGTCGGTGTCGCCGCCGCCGAGCAGCTCGGCGACGCGCGCGGCCAGCACCTGGGCGGTCGGGTCTCGTCCTCGACCTCGAGGTTGAGGTCGCGCAGCAGGCGGCCGACGAGGTCAAGCTCGTCGCCGGTCACCGAGCGGATGTCGAGGCGGCGGATCGTCATCGGGCCGCGGCCTCGCGAAAGCGGCTCACCTGTTGGAGCGCGCGCGCAGCCGGCGCATGAAGGCGGCGGCGTTGAAGCCCCATCCCCAGCCGAACCCCTTGGGCGGGAAGTGCGGTCGTCGTCCGGATCCCACATCTCCCGGCGGAACTCGCCGCGCTTGAGCGGCGCGAGGTTGTACGGGATCCCGAGGATCCTCCCCTGGTGCGGGCGTGCCATGGTGAGGTTGTACCCCACAGCGACCGGCCCAGACGGCCGTCACAGCAGGCCGAGCAGGTCGCCGGGACGCTGCAGCAGCGCGTCGGCGCCGGCCGCGACGAGCTCCTGTCGTCCCCCGTAGCCCCACAGCGCGCCGAGCGCCCGCAGCCCGTGGGCGTGCGCGCCGGCGACGTCGTGCGCGCGATCTCCGACGAGCGCCGCCGGACGCGGCGCCCCGAGCGCCCGCAGCCGCGCGAGCGCGCGGGCGACGACGGTCGCCTTGTCGGTGCCGAGCTCGTCGACCGGGGTGCCCTCGACGACGGCGAAGCGGGCCCGCAGGCCGAGCGCGTCGAGCACCGGCTCGGCGACCTCGATCGATTTCGAGGTCGCGATCCCCAGCACCACCCCGCGTTCGGCGAGCGCCGCGACGAGCTCCGGCACCCCCGGGAACGCGGGGACCTCGCCGGCGGCCGCCACCGAGCACCGGCGGTAGGCGGCGACGACCTCGGCGATCCGCTCGGCCGAGGCGGCCGGCAGCAGCGTCCGCGCGACCTCGTCGACCGGCGGCCCCGCCAGCCTGCGCAGCGCCGCGTCCGTCGGCAGCTCGGCTCCGAAGCGCGGCAGCGTCCGCTCCCAGCAGGCGCGGATCGAGGGCAGCGAGTCGACCAGGCACCCGTCGAGGTCGAACAGCAGGGCGTCACCCGTGGGCAGCGTCGCCGGGAGCTTGTCAGTGGTGGTGGTGATGGTGGTGGTCGTGCTTGGTGATCGTCGGCAGCGTGCGAGCGTAGCTGCCGCGCGGCCACGACCGGGGGTGTCGACCGGGCGATACCGGCGCTGTCAGCGGCGCGAGGCGAGCAGGCGCACCCGCGGCCGGGCGCCCCTGCGGATCGTCAGGCGGATCCGCTCGGGCCGGCGGTGGCGCGCGCGGACCGTGATCAGCAGCGCGTCGCCCGGGTGCAAGCGGGTCCCACGCAGCCGGTGCAGCAGCGTGCGCAGGTGCGATCCGGACACCGCGCGCGCCGGGAGCCTGGGGCAGTGCCGGCCTGTGCAGGAGACCGCGACCGTCGCGGCGCGCGGCACCGCGGCGGCGGTGATCGTCCTCAGCTCGGTGACCGTGCGCGCCCACCGCCAGCTGATCGCGAACCGTGCCCGAAGCCCGTGGGCGGGCCGCGGCGTGCGCTGGGGATTGTCGGTGACGATCGTGCGCCGCAGCACGGTCGTGGCGTTGCCGGCCGCGTCGGTGACGGTCACCGCCAGGCGATGGGTGCCGTCGGGGAGCTTGGCGGTGGCGACGCGAAACGACGTCGCCAGCGACTCCGGCACGGCTGCGCGGCGTCGAGACTGAGTGCGCCGGTGACCGAGTCGGTGCCGACCGACACGCAGGCGCCGCGGTTGCGGCTCGGGGTCGCGTCGTGCACCGTGCGACCGTCGATCGTCGCCGCGATCGGGTACACGCCAGGGCCCGCCGGATCGACGGCGGCCAGCCGCAGGCGGGCGCGGCCGTGGACGGTGCGGTGCAGCAGCGTGCCGCGGAACGAGCGCGCCGCCGGGATCGCGATGTTCTGCAGCAGAAGCACGGCCGAGCTCACCTGGACGAGCGCCCAGGCGCCGTTGCGCCCGCCGGTTGCAGCCAAGCCGCCGTCCCGACGCAGCCGGCGGTCACGTACAGGTTGCCGCCGAGGTTGCGGGGCACGGTGAACGCGCCGGAGTAGTCGGTCGCCGACGCGCCGCACGCGCGGCTGCCGGCGGTGCAGCGCAGGCGCGCGTCCGCGCGCGTCTGCGCGGGCCGTCGATCTCGGCGTCGCCGGCCGCCGCGGTGCCGCCGCCGTCGGCGGAGAGCACCGCCGACAGGGTTCCGCCGACGAACGGAGCCGAGCGGCGGCGTGTACTGCAGGCCCGCGGTGCTGAACACCGGCGCGGGCAGGGTGTCGCCGAGGGCGGCGCTCATCGGCGTGCCCGGAGCGCAGGCGGCGCTGGCCGCGGCGCCCTCGCCGATGCCGGACGTGAACGCGCTCCAGCCGGCGCTGGTGGCGGCGCTGCCGTTCGGATTGACGCAGGCGACCTGGGCCCACACCCCGGCGCGCGCGCTCGGGACGGCGGCGACCGTCGCCAGGAGCACGACCACGACCACGACCAGCGCGGCACTCGCCCCCCAGGCCCTTGCGGCGAACCTCACCGAGCTGAGTCTACGCGCGCGGCGCGCGCGTCAGCAGGGGGCCCCACGGCATCGCACACCGGCCATTGTCGAAGCAGCCGATGTTCAGCCGGGCTGCCGTCGGGGTTCTCGGAGGAGATCTGCACCCAGGTGCCGGGGTGTGAGCGGTACCCTTGGCGCCCTTCGAATGCACGTGGTCCTCGACACTCCCGCCGGCGGAGCGGCTGACGTCGCACCGTGGGTGAGCACCGGGGACGCAACCGTCGAGGATCTGCTGTCGGCGATCGGCGGGGGCGCGGCTCGCGGGTCGTCGAGTGCCGGGGCCGACGAAGTGATGGCACGGACGAGTGATGGCGCGGACGTGAGCGACGCGCACCAACGAAAGGAGCCGACATGATTCAGGGAGTCCACCCGGTGATCGTCACCATCTTCGACGACCGGCTGGTGATCGACCACGACGCCGTGGCGGCCGAGGTCGAGCGGCTGATCGACGGCGGCGTGCACGGCGTCATCGCCTGCGGGACGATGGGCGAGGCCAACAGCCTGAGCGCCGCCGAGCGCCGCGACGTCGTCGCGACCGCCGTGCGCGCCGCCGCGGGCCGCGTGCCCGTGTGCGTCGGGGTGTCGGCGCCGACCCCCGAGCTCGCGAGCGGGTACGCCCGGGACGCCGCGTCCGCCGGCGCGAGCTCGCTGATGACGCTGCCGCCGCTGCTCTACGGCGCCGACCGCCGCGAGCTGATCGCCTACCTGCGCACCGTCGGCTCGGCCACCGACCTCCCGGTGATGCTCTACAACAACCCCGAGGCGTCCGGAGTCGACCTCGGGCCCGAGCTGCTCGCGGAGGTCGTCGGCGAGGTCTCGGCGATCGAGGCGATCAAGGCAGACCTCCGGCGACGTGCGCCGGATCGCCGAGCTGCTGGGCGCTGCCCCGACGCCGACGTGCTCGTGGGCGGCGACGACTGGGCGCTGGAGGGCGCCGCGGCCGGCGCGGCCGGCTGGATCTCGGGCGTCGCCGTCGTGCTCCCGGCCGAATGCGTGCGCCTATGGGAGCTGGGCTGCGCCGGACAGCTCGCCGACGCCCGCGCGCTCTACGCGCGGCTGCTGCCGCTCGCCCACCTCGACATGACGCCGAAGCTCGTGCAGTACTTCAAGGGCGCGCTCGACGCGTTCGGCCTCGCCGGCGGCGCCTGCCGCCCGCCGCGCCTGGAGCTGGCGAGGCCGAGCGGGCGGTGCTGAAGGCGGCGGTCGCGGCGGCCCGTGCGCCGGCGCCCGCCCGCGCGTGACCTGAGCTAGCGTGAACCGGATGAGCGATCCCGCACTTCTCACCGCCGTCGATCCCGCGACCGGCGCGCCCGGAACGTCGTACCCGAGACCTCGGTGAGGAGCTCGAGGCGCTGCTCGCCGCCGCCGCGGCGGCCGCCGGCGACGGACGCTGGCGCACCGCCGAAGTGCGTGCGGCGATGCTGTCGAGCGCCGCCGACTCGCTGCGCGAGCGCGCCGAGGAGATCGTCGCGGTCTGCACCGCCGAGACCGGCCTGTCCGAGACCCGGCTGCGGGGCGAGGTCGAGCGCACCTGGCGCCAGATCCTCTGTTCGCGGATCTGATCCGCGGCGGTGAGCAGCTCGAGGTGATCGTCGAGCCCGCCGACCCGGACTACAAGCCGGTGCCGCGGCCCGACCTGCGGCGGATGACGGTGGCGCTCGGGCCGGTCGCGGTGTTCGCGGCCTCCAACTTCCCGCTCGCGTTCTCGGTGGCGGGCGGCGACACCGCCTCGGCGCTCGCCGCCGGCTGCCCGGTCGTGTGCAAGGCCCATCCCGGTCACCCGGGGACGAGCGCGCTCGTCGGCTCGCTGATCGACGGCGCGGTCGCCGCCCACGGCCTGCCGGCCGGCGTGTTCGGGCTCGTCCAGACCGCGTCCGTCGAGCTCGCCACGCGCCTGGTGACCGACGACCGGATCGAGGCGGTCGGCTTCACCGGCTCGCTCGCGGGCGGCCGCGCGATCTTCGACGCGGCCGGCCGCCGCACCCGCCCGATCCCGGTCTACGCCGAGATGGGCTCGGTCAACCCGGTCGTGGTCACCGCCGCCGCGGTGCGGGAGCGCGGGGAGGCGATCGCCGAGCAGCTCGCGGGCGCGGTGAGCCGCGACGCCGGCCAGCTGTGCACCAAGCCCGGGCTCGTGTTCGTGCCGATGGGCGCCGACGGGGACGCGCTCGCGCGGTCGCTCGGGGAGCGCGTGGCGGAGTCGGCGACGGCCCTGATGCTCGGGCCGCGGCTGCTGCGGGGGCGCAGGCCGCAGTGACGGAGCTTCAGTCCGCGGGCCGGGAGCGCGTCCAGCTGCTCGGCCGCGGTGCGCCCGCGCCCGAGGGCGCGCTCGCGCTGCCCGCGGCGGTGTTCGCGACCAACGCGTCGGAGCTGCGCGCGGATCCGTCGCTGCGCGAGGAGCGGTTCGGGCCGGTGACGCTCGTCGTCCGTTACGACGACCTCGACGACCTGCTCGCCACGCTGCGCGAGCTCGAGGGTCAGCTGACGGGCACGATCCAGCTCGCCGAGGAGGGCGAGGACCGCGATGCGGTCCGAGCGATCGCCGAGGCGCTCGCGGCCCGCGTCGGCCGCCTGGTGATCAACGGCGTCCCGACCGGCGTCGTGGTCAGCGCCGCCCAGTTCCACGGCGGGCCGTACCCGGCGACGACCGCGCCCGCCACCACGTCCGTCGGCTCGCTCGCGATTCGCCGCTTCGTGCGCCCGGTGCTCTACCAGAACGCCCCGGAGTGGCTGCTGCCCGAGCCGCTGCGCGGCTGAGCCCGGGCCGTCGGGCGGCCGGGAGCTGGCGGCCATGGGGTCCGGCCCCGGGCCCCGGGCCGGGATCATGCCGCGCAGCACTTTCGCCCACGCGACCCGTGGCGGCGGCGCGACGCCGGTGACACACCCGCCCCCGGCCGCACCGGGTTTGTCGCACCCGTCGCCGCGGGCGCGACGCTGGTGACATACCCGCCCCCGCCACACCGGGTTTGTCGCACCCGACGCAGGGCGCGTGACGCCGGCGCCACACCCGCCCCGCCGCACAGGACACCAGAAGGCCCCGGGCCGCGCCGGCGACCCGGAGTCGGGCAGACGCCGAGAGAAACGCGTCTACTGCATCGAGGAGCGGATCGCGTCCTCGGGGGTCTGATACTGCGTCCCCGCGTTGTTCAGCAGCCGCGAGATCCCGTCCAACGCGTCCTTCAGACCCGCCGCCGACCGAGACCCACCGCCGACCGCTGCCACTCATCCCACAGACCGTTGAACTGACCCGACGCCGCGCCCTGCCAGTCGCCGCCGACCACGTTGAGCACCTCGTTCTGCCATCCGCGACAGCTGATCCTGGATCTGGGTGGACCCCGTCGACACCTGACTGGACAGGCTGTGCAACTCCTCCGCGGTGACCTTGATGAGACTCATGACCTGAAAACCTCCGGCCTGGCTGTTGGCTGTACACGTGCCCCGGACCGGAAGCGCACCGTCAGTCTCAGCGCCGCCGCAGACCCCGGGTGGTGGTGAGCGCTATCGACACCTCGATACCCGTCAGCGGAAGCGCCGGGGGTCGAACGGGCGGGGGTCGAGCACCGGTTGCTCGCCGCACACCAGCTGGGCGAGCAGCAGCCCGCTCACCGGTCCCAGGCACACCCCGGAGCCCTCGTGCCCGGTCGACGCCCACAGCCCGCCCGACCCCGCCGGCAGCGGCCCGACCGCCGGCAGCGGCCCGACCGCGGGCAGGCCGTCCGGCAGCCAGGGCCGCAGCCCGGCCCACTCGCGGCTGACCTCGAGCTCGCGCAGCGCGGGCACCCACCCGCAGGCGCGCTCGATCATCGCCCGGGTGACGGCCGGGTCGGCGGTCTCGTCGAAGCCGGCCCGCCGGCGACTGGAGCCGACGAGCACCTCGTCGCCGTCGAGCGTCTGCTCGATCACCGAGGCGATCACGAGGGAGGCGTCCGGCGCCGAGACGGTATCGAGATAGCTGCCCTCGACCAGCTTGTGGCGCACCAGTCGCCGCGGCGCGCGCAGCGCGACGAGCTGGCCCTTGCGCGGCTGGACCGGCAGCCCGGTGAGCGCCCTCGACCACGGGCCGGCGCACACGATCACATCCCGCGCGGTGAGGCGCTCGGGCCCCGTCCCCGGGGGACCGCCCTCCAGCCTCACCGCGCCCGGCTCGACCGCGGTGACGGTCGCTCCCGTGCGCACCTCGATCCCGTGCAGCAGCGCCCGGGTCATCCCCGGCGGATCGACCATCAGGTCGCCGGGCTCGTGGATGGCCCGCACGCCGGGCGCGAGCTCGGGCTCCAGCGCGGACGCGTCCTCGCCGCCGCCACCACCGTCGCCCGCGAGCAGCAGCAGCGCCCCGGTGCGCGTCACCCGCCCGGCCGGATGGCGCTCGCCGAGCGACTCCCACAGCGCCCGGCCGGCGAGCGCGAGCTCGCGCTCGGGCCCGGTGGGCTTGTCGCAGACGAGCACGTTGCCCTCGCCGCGGCTCGAGGTCCCCTCGGCGATCCCGCTCCGGTCGAGCACGAGCACCTCGCGCCCGCGCTCGGCGAGAAAGTGCGCCACCGACGCGCCGCAGATGCCGGCGCCGACGACGAGGGCGTAGCGACGGCAAAGCCTCGGGGAACGGATCGGTCGGATCGAGCACGTACTCGGCGCGACCGGTCACCCAGGCGCGGCCGGTGATCTCGGGCACGACCGCGGGCCGGCCGGACACGGTCGTCTCGCCGACCAGCCGGCCGGTGAAGCGCGTGCCGATGATCGACTCGTGCACGAACGGCTGCCCGAGCGCGAGCCGCCGCGGGCGTGGCGCTGCGCCATCCGCGCGCTCGTCCCGGTCCCGCACGGCGAGCGGTCGATCCAGCCGGGGTGGATCGCGGTCGCCGCGCGCCCGTCGGCGCCGTCGCCCGGCGGGGCGGTCCAGATCACGTGATGGCAGCCGCGGATCTCGGGGTCGCCCGGATGCACGGGCTCGGGGATCGCGGCCATCAGCTCCAGACCGGCGGCGATCAGCTCGCCGGCCGCCTCCGGCACCACCCGCAGCCCGGCCTGCGCCGCGTCGGCGATCGCGTAGAAGTTGCCGCCGTAGGCGAGGTCATAGTCGATCCCGTTCGCGCGCGCCCCGAGCGCCACCGAGAACGCCGGCACGTTGCGGATCGTCACCGCGCGGGCGTGGCCGTCCTGCACGCGTACCCGCGCCTGCACCAGACCGGCGGGCACGTCGAGTGCGATCACCGTCTCGGGCTCGCGCACCTCGACCAGCCGCTCTCCACGAGCACCGTCGCCAACCCCGATCGTGCCGTGCCCGCACATCGGCAGGCAGCCGCTCACCTCGATGAAGAACGAACGCCCCAGTCGGCGTCCCCCCCGGGCCGGGCGGCGGAGGATCGCGCCCGACATCGCGCCGTGTGCCCACGAGGCTCGCGCATGAGCAGCCGGCGGATCCCGTCGCGCTCGGACTTGAAGCGCAGCTTGCGCTCGAGCATCGTCGCCCCGGGTAGCTCACCGACGCCGTCGGTGACCGACGCGCGTCGGCATCCCCTCGGTGTGGAGTCGACGGCCCGGAAGCGCAGCACCTGCAGGACGCTACCAGCGCCGGCCGAACCTCAGAGCGTGCTCGCCCCCAGCCGCCTCTGCAACGCGCGCTCGCCGGCGGTGATCGCCCTGCGGGCCACATCGAAGCCGGACGTGCTCTGGCTCTGGGCGGCGGACGCGAGCCGGCCGTAGTCGGCGGCGACCGTGCGCAGCGCTTCCCAACGGCGCCGCCTTCGCGGTCTGCTGCTCGTCGCGCGCGACCGCGCGGGCGATCCGCGCGTAGTCGCGCTGCACGGAGCGCGCGTCGGAGATCTGTGCGCTCGGGGTCCCCGCGTTCTGCAGCCGCGTCACCGCGCGCGAGCGCCGGCCGGCGAAGCCGCCGATCAGCTTGACGACGGCGGCGTTCCCGTTGGCGGCGATCGTCGCCCGCTTGTTGCGCAGCGCGGTCCGCTGCGCGGTCGCCATGCTCTGCTGGGCGCGCCGCTGCGCCGCGGGCGTCGGCGACCCGGGCGTCCGGGCGCGGCGAGCAGCACGCCCGCGACCGCCGCGCGGCCTCTGCCGATCACCTCGAGCAGGTCGTAGCGCCCGACCCGCCTGAGTGGCGCCTCTTCCACGATGCGGTCGAGTCTGCCACCGTTTCCGCTCACCATGCAGTGTTCGGTCTGCAAACGCCGCGTCTTGAGCACCGACACGCGGTGTCGGACATGCGGCACCCCGCTCGACGGGGAGCGCCATCTCGACGTCGTGCTTCCGGGCGGCGAGCGGGTGCCGCTCGACCGCCGGCTCGTCATCGGGCGCTCACGCGCATGCGAGCTGCGGCTCGAGGTCCCGAGCGTCTCGCGCGTCCACGCCGAGATCGAGCTCACGCCCGACGGCGCTGTGCTGTGCGACATGGGCTCGGCCACGGCACGTTCGTCGACGGCCGGCGTCTGGAGGACGCGGTGGCGCTCTCGCCCGGGATGCGGATCGACCTCGGCGACTGCCGGCTCGACGTCGCCGAGCGGGTCGACGAGGCCGCCGCCGGCATGACCGTGTCGGTGCCCGCCGGCCTGTCGGTCGTCGTGCCGGCGGTGAGCGCCCGGCGCCGGTCGCGCCGCGCGCAGCGGGTGGGGCGGGGCGCGCGCCGGACGCACGCCGCGGATGCACTCGGGCTGGTCGCTGAAGCGCGTGGAGTCGGGCGAGGGTGAGAAGCGCCACGTGCTCAAGGACCACCGCAGCGGCGACCTGCTGGCGCTCGCCGACCCCGAGGCGGCGCTCGTGCAGATGCTCGACGGCCGCCACGACCTGCCGGAGCTGATCGCCGAGGCGGAGGCGCGCTGCGGGGACAAGGGGTTGGAACGGCTCGCGCGGCTGCTCGCCGAGCGCCTATCACGGGATGCTCGGCGGGGTCGCCGACCCGCGCGAGGAGGCGACCGCGCGGCGGCCAGGAGTGCTCGAGCGCATGATGACGCCGCGCACCGCACCCTGGACTGGTTGCCGCGGCTGATCGCCTGGGTCTACGGCCACGGCGGCTACCTGCTCTCGTCCGCTGCTGCAGCGCGACGGCTACCACGTGCTCGTCGACGCGCTGCGCGAGCCGGGGTTGCGCCGCCGCGCTTCTTCGCGCGCTGTCAACGCCGCGATCGCGGGCACCGCGCCGCGGACCCGCGCTGGGGACGAGGCGCGATCGGCTGCTCGGCTACGGGATCGCGTCGCTGGGCTGGCGGTGGTGATCCGGGTCGCGTTCGCGGTCGTGATGTCGCTGCGCTACACGACCGGCTTTCGCGGCTCGTGCCGCCGACGCTCGTGTGGACGGTGCTCGCCGCCGTTCTACCTGATCCTCGCGCTGCCGCTCACGGTGAACGCTGCTGCGACCGCTGTGGACGCGCGCCACCAGCCCGGCATGAAGCTGAGGCGCGCGGCGCGAGCCGCAGTCTGAGGTGAGACCGGATCCGGCGCCGGACAGCCGGCGATCACGGGTCCGCCATACGACAGGTGCCGTAAGTGTGCCGTCGAGTTTGCGACAAGTGACAGGAGACGATCAGCCCGCCGGGTGGAACGCTCGGGGCAAAGCTCCGAGGAGGAAGCCATGAGACGACTCGTACTCCTGTTCAGCATCGCCGCGCTGGCCGCTGTCGCCGTCGTCGCCACGGTGGCGGCGGCGCCGAAGCGCGCCCCCACCCGCACCGCTTCGCATCCCGCGCGGGACGGCGGGGATGGCGGCGATGGTTCGTATGGGCCGCAGTCCTTCCTCGACCTCGGAGCATCGGTGGGCGGACCCGTCACCCGAACGGAGGTCAGACGCGCGGACTCCCAGGCCGCCGCGCTGCCGCAGGCGAGGAGCGGCCGCTGGCAGTTCGTCGGCCCGACCAACGTCGGCGGCCGCGTGACCGGCCTTGCGGTCGACCCGACGACGCACCCCAGCACCGTCTACGCCTCGGTCGGGAGTGGCGGCGTGTTCAAGTCGACCGATGGCGGTCACGTGTGGAAGTCGGCATGGCCGAACGGGAACAACCAGGCGGTCGGCGCGATCGCGCGCGGTGCCGACGGCGCGCTGTACGCCGGCACCGGCGAGGGCGCGAATCCGTCGGGCGGTGGCTCGACGTTCATGGGCGACGGGATCTACAAGTCGACGGACGGCGGCACGAGCTGGCATCTGGCCGGGCTACCGGACAGTGGGTCGTTCGCCCGCATCGTCGTCAACCCGGACAACCCGAAGGAGGTGTGGGCGGCCGCCACCGGATCGCTCACCTGGGTGTCCAGCCAACGCGGGCTCTATCACTCCACTGACGGCGGCAGGACCTGGCAGCTCGCCCTGGCTCCACCGGCGACCACGTCGGCGCGGCTGACGTGGCGCTTGAGCCTGGCCATCCGAACGTGATCCTCGCGTCGCTGTGGGACCACTATCGCAACAACGGCAGCTTCTTCTACGGCGGGGTCGGCTCAGGCCTCTACCGCTCGACCGACGACGGCACGACCTGGACGCGGATCGACAACTCCGACATCCAGGGGCCGGTCTGCAGCTGGGACAAGAACCAGTCCGGTCTGGACTCGAACCCGGACCTCGGTCACATCGGGGTCGCGTTCGCGCCGAGCGACCCGAACCGCGCCTACATCCAGTTCTCCAGACGAACGGGCCGGACAAGGGCTTCTACGTGTCCAACGACGGCGGCGAGACCTGGCAGTGCGGCGGCAGCGAGCCGGGCACGACGAACGGCGGCTACGAGTGGTGTTCGCGCGGCTGTGGGTTGACCCCGCGGACGAGAATCACGTGTTCTCGGCCGATGTCGACCTGCGCGAATCCGTCGACGGTGGGAACACGTGGATCAACAACACGTCGTGGTACCAGGCTGCGGTGCAGCCAAAGACGTTCTCCCTGGACACGTTGCACGCAGACCAGCACGCGATGGCGTGGGACCGAATGTGCCCAACCGCGTGTATGAGGGCAACGATGGCGGCGCGTATGTGTCCACTACCAACGGTGACCAGCCCAACGGCCAGCCGCCCACGTCCGTATCGCGACCATGCGCAACTGGCTGCACGGCTCGGTCGAGCCGTGGACGCAGCCATACCACATCTCCGTGTCCCAGCAGGACGCCAAGCGGCTGGTGATCGGCATGCAGGACAACGGCTCGAGCCGGACCTGGACGCCCGGCGTCGAGCCGACCGACCTCGCGACCTGGAACCAGTACGGCGGCGGAGACGGGTTCTCGGTGCAGATCGATCCCACCAACCAGCTGCGCTATTACGAGTGCCTGCAGCCCACGCCGCCGCGGATCAACTGCGCGCGCACCGTGGACATGGCGGCGACCGGTTCGACGGACAGCACGAGATCGAACTTCTCCACCCCGCCGTGGCCCTCCAACACGCGCATCTCGGTGGCGATGCCGATGGTGCTCGACCCGGCGGATCCGAATGTGGTGTATGTCGGTGGCACGTCGATCGCGCGCTCGGGCGCCGGCGTCGTGAACTCATGGACGCTGATCAGCCCGGCGACGCCGGACGACCCGGCCAGCCTGCCAGGGGTGGTTCCGCCCGACGAGATCAATCAGGACACCTACTACGCGAACGAGTACGGCGCGGTCACCCAGATCGCCCCGGCCAAGTCGACCGGGACCGCGACCACGCCGAGCAGCACGATCTATGCCGGCACCGACACGGGCCTGCTGTGGAAGACGGCGAACGCCACGGCGGCGAACCCGAGCGACGTTCAGTGGACGCGCCTCGGCGCGGGTGTGCTGCCCCAGAAGTGGGTGACCTCGATCGCGGTTGACCCGACGAATGCCGATCACGTATTCGTCAGCTTCTCGGACTACAAGCAGGGCGATCGAGCGGCCAACGTGTGGGAGACCGACGACGGCGGGACGACCTGGCACAACATCAGCTCAGACCTTCCCAACGCGCCGGTCTGGCACGTGATGTACGACCAGTCGACCGGCGTGGTGTACGTCGGCGAGAACCAGGGCGTGTTCGAGCGGGTGGGTGGCGGTGGGCATTGGCTCAGGCTCAGCCAGGGTCTGCCGAACGCGCCGATCTTGGACCTGGGACTCAGCGCCGATCACAAGAGCCTGTTCGCAGCGAACTACGGACGCGGGGTGTATGAGCTGCGGTTGCCCCAGAACGTCGCCGCACAGGGCGGCGGGAGGCGATGAACGTGAGCGGGCGGGGACGGCGCGCGGCGAAAGCGCGCGCCGCCCCCGGGCCGCCCAGGCCCCGATTGGAGTTCCGGCAGAGCTCCACTCATGCCGCGAGCTCGCGATTTCCGCGCAGCGCGGGGTGCACCCCGAGCAGGCGGGCGAGCTTGAGCGAGGCGTGCAGCGCGAGCCGGTCCGCGCCGCTGCGCAGGGACGCCCCGATCAGCGACTCGATGCGCTGCAGCCGGTAATAGAGGCTGGCGCGGTGCAGGAACAGCGCCTCGGCCGTGAGCTTGGTGTCGCAGCCGTTGTCGAGGTAGGTCTCGAGCGTGGCCACGAGCGACTCAGAGCTCGGCTGTGCGAGCAGCCGCGACAGCCCCGGGTGGAGGAGCCCTTCGGCGCCGGGTGACTCGGCCACCTGCGCGAGCATCCGGTATGCGCCGAGATCCGCCCATCCGGCCGGCGACGGGTGCTCGGGCGCACACGCCGCGACCCGAGTGGCCAACCGCGCGTGCTCGTGTGCCCGGTGCGCGTCCGTCAGCTGCTCGCACGGCTCGCTGAAGCCGATCGCCAGATGCTCGAGCGCCTCGTGGGCGCGCCGGGCGAGGCCCGCCAGGCCGCCCACGCGCCGCAGGTGCGCGTCGAGGGCGACGAGCACGAGCGCGTGGTCGTCGCTGACGAGGCTGAGCGACCGGCGTGCGGGCAGCGCGCGGCGGAACTGTTCGAGCGCCGGGCCGAGCCGCGTCCTGTCCTCCGGTCCGAGGCCGGCAGGGCCGGTGCAACCCACGGCGAGCACGCCGACGCTGCCGGGCACGATCAGATCCTCGTCCACGAGCTCCCGCGCGGCCTCGGCGCGCCGGCCCGCGTCCGGACCGATCAACCCTTCCAGCGCGCGGCGCGCAAGCTCCCGGCGCGGCCGCTCGAGGTCCTCCTGCCGGTACATCGCGTCGCCGATCTCCTCCGCGCAGCGCTCGGTCAACTCGGTGTCGTCGCGGCTGAGCGTCTCGTCGTCGTCGATCAGCCACAGGTAGCCGAACAGCACGCCCGCGTAGCGGATCGGCACGCACACGCGCGACAGCAGCCCGAGGTCCGGACGAGGCGCGGTGCGGACCGCCTGGGTGGCGCCGGCGATGCCGTGTGAGAAATGGACGTCCCGCACCGAGCTCGGCGTCTCGCGAGTGAGGATCGCCGTGCGGCGCACCTCGTCGTCGGCTCCGCGGCTCGGACTGTAGGCGAGCAGGCGCAGCCCGGCGTCGTCGACCAGAACGGAGCGTTGCAGCTCCACGCTCAGCTGCTCGACGAGGCCCTGCACCTCGTCCTCCCGCGCGGGCATGTCAGGCCGGAGCGTAGCTCCTTCCGGGTCGCCGTCGATGCCGCGATCACGCGAACAGCGGCTGCTGGGCGAACCCCGGCGCGCGCTCGATCTCCAGCATCCGGCGCTTGGTGACGATCCCGCCCGGCGCCGAGAAGCCGCGCAGCGACCCGTCCGAGGCGAGCACGCGGTGACACGGGACGACGATCGGGGTCGGGTTGGCGCCGAGCGCCGCGCCCACCGCGCGGGCGGCGCCGGGGGCCGCCGCGGGATCGATCCGCAGCGCGATCTCACCGTAGGAGGTGACCTCGCCGGGCCCGAGCTCGCGCGTGAGCGCGTACACCCGCCGCGCGAACTCGCCCACCCGCTCGCCGTGGCTCACCGGGATCCCGGTGAGGTCGACGGGCTCGCCGGCGAGCAGCCGCGCGATCAGCTCGGCCGCCTCGTGCACGAACGCGGGCGCGTCGGCCGGAGCCTCGGACTCGGGGCGGGTGCCCTTCACCCGTGGCATGTGCACGCGGGTGATGCCGATCTCATTCCATTCGAGGGCGCAGTCGCCCAGTGCGGTCTCAAAGCTCAACATGATCGTTCTCCTGCATGGTGACGGTAGGTGCGGTCGGCTGACCAGACGTCGCTGAGAGCCGTGGCGTGAGATCGGGTAGAGCCGCAGGTACTGCAATCCGGACGAGGAGACGACTCCCATGGCGATCGACCGAGGACTGCTGGCGCTGCTGGAGGCCAAGCCCGGCAAGGGCGACGAGCTCGGCGCGTTTCTGCGCAGCGGCCGTGAGCTCGCGGCGGCCGAGACGGGCACCGCGACCTGGTACGCGTTCAAGATCAGCGACACCACGTACGGGATCTTCGACACGTTCGAGGACGAGGACGGGCGCCAGGCGCACCTCAACGGCCAGATCCCCGCCGCGCTCGCCACCGTCGGCCCGGATCTGCTCGCCTCCGATCCGAGCATCCGGTCGGTCGACGTGCTCGCGGTCAAGTAGCCGCTCAGAACCCGGTCGCGTTGTAGGGCGCGAGCGGGGTGGCGAGCATCGCGTCGGCGCGTTGCAGGGCGCCCCGCGTGTGCTCGGTCACCGTCCCGGCGATCCGTTGCGCCCGCAGGCTCACCCCACCCAGATAGGCGGCCGCGAGCGCGGTCTGGGCGAGCGTGAGGTCGGGGCCGGCGCCCGTCGGCTCGGCGACGCCGTGCCCGTCCTCGGCGGTGAGCCGGTAGCGGCCGGCGACGCCGGCGACGGTGTCGTCGACCAGCTCGAGCACGAGCTCGCCGGGGACCGCGTAGCGCCGGGCGGCGACCGCCGCCGGGACGTCGAGCAGCTTCAGCCACAGGTGATCGAAGATCGCGGTGGCGATCAGCGTCCGCGCGTCGGGCAGCAGCCAGTTGACGGGCTCGTCGACCGGGCCGCTCAGCTCGATCCGGTCGATCAGATCGAGGCCGGACAGGTAGGCCCAGAGGTCGCGGTCGGCCGCGTCGGTCGCGCCGAACGGGCCTTCGGCCCGGGCGGTCGCGAGCGGCGGGTGCAGGCCCTGCGGCTCGTGCTTCGTCGTCCACGCGAGCAGACCGTCGGGCCCGTCGTCGCCCTCGTGGACGAGGAAGTTGTGCGGCGCGTCGGGGGCGGACTCCCAGCCGTCGAGGCCGAATGCCCGCGGCCACCACGGCTGGTCGCGGTCGACCTGCCCGGCGCGCCGCCGGCGGGCGCGCTCGAACACCGCGGGGGCGACCGCGGCGAACTCCGCGCGCTCGAGCTGGCGCACCCGCGTCGGGTCGCCGGCGACCGCGCTGCCGCGGCGCTCGCGATGCAGGGTCCGGGAGGCGGTGAACGCCGCGGGCGCGTATCCGAAGCGGCCATAGATCGGCCATTCGGCCGCGATCAGGATCGAGACGGCGTCACCGCGGTCCCGCGCCGCGCGCAGCGACTCGCTCAGCATCCGCGTGAGCAGCCCCCGGCGGCGGTGGGTGGCGGCGACGGTCACCGCGCTGAGCGCGTCGGCGGTGAGCAGCTCGGTGGCGCCGTCGTGGCCGGGCACGGTGACCGTGCGCTCGAACGTCCGCAGCGTGGCCACCCACGCGCCGCGGTCGCGCGCGCCCCAGGAGCGCTCGGGATCCCAGTCGCGCTCCAGGTTCCGCCGCCACCTCTCCGTGCGCTCGCTCTCGCGCTCCTCGAGGAACGTCGTCGCCATCGTCGCCGCCCAGCCCGGGAGCTCCGCAGCGGCGACCGGGGAGACGATCTCGGGCGCCGGCGCGGTCACGGGCCCAGCGTGTCACACCGCGCGGCGCGGCGGCCGGCGCCGCGGACGTGAACGACTCCGGCTACGCGATGGTGATCGCGCGGAGTCCGCCCCCGGACGCCCGTCGCTACACGAATCGCTTCGCGACGCCCTGAGCGACGCGGAGCTCGACCGACTTGCGCACGTACGCGGCGGTGGTGAGCGCCAGCCCGGCGACCACCGTCCCCGCCCGGCGCCACCCGTCGGCGTCGCCACGCAGCCCGGCGCCGACCTCACGCGCGAACGCGCGCGGCAGCGCGCTCCGGACGTAGCTGCGCTCCGACGAGAGCCCCGATCCCGCGCCGGTGAGCCGGGTCAGGACGGCCTTGGACCGTCCCTCCAGCCCGCAGCGGCCGCAGAAGTAACCCCAGGTCCCCCGTGTGGCCGGCACGTGGTGGCGCGCCCGCGCGAGCGGCGCGTGGATCCAGATGCCGTCCGGCTGCAGGCGGCTGGCGCGGATCGCGAGCTCGGTCTCCTCCGCGGTGCCCGACACTCGGCCGCCGACGTCCGAGCGTCCCAGCTCCAGCGCCATGCCCCCGAGGCCGGCGAACACGTCGGCGCGGATCGACATGTTCGCGGCGATCGGGTTGCGGATGCGCACGGGCTCGGCGTGGTCACCGTCGAAGCTGCAGCCGACGATCCAGTCGTACTCGGGCGGCAGCCACCCGGGCCGTGCCGTCTCCCACATCGCGTCGAGCCGGCCGCCGGTCCCCAGCACCGCGGGATCGTCGTAAGGGCGCAGCAGCTGGGCCAGCCAGTCGGGCTCCGGGATCGCGTCGTCATCGAGGAAGACGAGCACCGTGGCATCGGTGGCATCGGCTCCGGTCATGCGGCCGCCCGAGGCTCCGCCGCCGTAGCGGTTCATCACCACCCGGCTCGCGTGGCTGCACCCAGACGCCCGGTCGTAGAGCTCCTGGTTGCCGTCGACCACCACGATCACATCCTCGGCGGGCCGGGCCTGGGCGGCGGCGGCCTCCAGCGCCCGGCACAGAAGCGACCAGCGCTCCATGCTGTAGGCACAGATGATGACCGCCGCGTCCGGCCGGGCAGGCGGGCGCAGTTGCGCGGGCGCGTCGGTCATCACGTGAGCCGCCCGATGACGCGCGCCGGCAGCGTCCGCGCGCGATAGGCGGCCAGCCGCGCCCGATCGCCGCGCCCGATCGTGGCCGAGAACCGCGTGTCGGCCCGCAGCACCGCCAGGTAGCGGACGATGGTCGAGACGCCGTGGCGGCGATACAGCTGCCGGTTGCGCAACTCATACTCCTCCAGCAGCGGCTCGAGCGTCACTCGGGCCGGGCGGTTGGCGCAGATGCGCTCCAGCGCATCGAGTGCGTAGTGGCGCCGCCCGAGCACCGGGGCGCTGATGATCGCCAGCACTGCGCCGCCGGGACGCAGCCGCTCCAGCGCCCCCGCGATCATGCGTCCGGGGAGCTCGAGTCCGAAGTCGCTCCCGCCGCCGGCGTACGTCCGCGGCGCCGCGGGCTCGGCGTCGTCCCACACACACGGCGTGTTGGCGATCACCATGTCGAAGCTGCCCTCGACGCCGGACAGCACGTCGGAGTAGTGGAAGTCGACCTCGACGCCATTCAGAGCGGCGTTGAGACGGGCGAAGCGCAGGCAGCGCTCGACGATGTCGGTGCCCACGACCTCGGAAAATCCGTCCGCGCACGTGATCGCCCCCGCCCCGGCCCCGCACGCGAGGTCCAACAGCCGACCGCCCTCGCCCGCCGGGCGCAGCCGGGATCCCTGCGCGCGCAGGAACTCCGCCACGGTGAACGTCGAGCGGCCGAGGTAGCAGTACTCCGGGTGGTCCTGCAACCGGAAGGAGTCGGCAACGAACAGGCGACCGCCGTGTGGAGCGACCACGATCGTGGCGCGCACTGCGTCCCCCGCGGCCGGCTGCAGCACCTCGGCCTCGAGCAGCCCGACCGCCAGCCTGGCGCCGAGCAGCCGGCGCGCGCGGGCCCACTCCAGCGGCCGGCCGAGCAGCCACAACCGCTGGAGTGCGACGAGCGCGTGGTCCCGGACGCCGGGCGCCGAGACGAGCAGCCGCGCGGCGGCCGACGGCTGGAACAGGTTGGAACGCCCGTGGAGCGCGCGTGCGGCGTTGACCGGGTCCAGGCAGGCGTCGGCGATCGTCCCGGGCAGCGGCATGACCTCGGTCCGCGGGTATCCGCGATCCATCAGCTGCGCGGTCAGCTCGCCCAGGATGGGCAGCGGCGCCCGCCAGTCATCGTCGCCGAGGAACAGGCGCGGGGGGGCCTGAGACGCAGGCGAGCGATCGAGCGTGCCCATGGTCATCGGTCCCGGAACCCGATCGCGCTCTTGACGACGGCCCGCAGCCGCCGGTCGGCGGCCGTCACCGGGACGCGCTCCAGGTGATACTGGGCGTAGCGGTGAGGCCGGGCCCCGAACCGGGTCTTGAACTGGGCCAGCGACTCGGACTCGCCGGTCTCGCCCATGTGGTAGTGACGGCAGCCCGCCGCGCACGCCTCCTCGATCGCGAGGCTGTGCAGCAGGTAATTGGCCCGGGTCGGACCGGCGAGCTCCTTGTCCATCGCGCCCCGGGTGTAGTGGGCGTTGGCGCCCTGGAGCACGAGGATCGCGGCCGCCGGGCGGTCGTCCTTGAACGCGACCCAGATCCGGCACGTCTCGCCCATGGAGGCGATCGACCGGAACTTCTGCACCGGGTCGCGGTAGCGGCCCCGCAGCCGCGTGAGCCACTCGGGCTCATGCTGCTGCCCGGCCCAGCGGCGCAGCGAGCGGTCGAACAGCTCATAGAAGACCTCCACCAGCTCGCCCGACACGTCGCGCCGCACGGTGAGACCGGAGCGCTCGGCCTTGCGGACGGCCGTTCGAGCGGTGCCCGCGAAGCTGTGCTTCCACACCGCGTCGAACCCGCCGTCGAGCTCGAGGACATGGGCCAGCCGTGGGACGGCCACGCAGCCGGCGGGACGCGCCGCCGCCCACGCCTGCGCCTGCAGCGGGTTCGGGGCCAGCGACGTGCGCAGCAGCGGGCGCGCCGCCAGGTCGGCGAACACCGTGGCGACGTCCTCCGGCCGAACGCCTCCGGTGGCAACGAGACCGCCGATCCCGCACGCCGGGGGCAGCGAGGCCTCGATCCCCAAGCGGCGCGACAGGCCGCGGCGGCGCAGCATCGGCAGGACCGCCAGGCGATCGCCGGGCAGCTCGTACAGGCGGGTGGCGTCCTCCCAGCGACCGCCGTCGCCGACCGCCGCGATCCACTCCGGCGTCTGGGAGACGAGCGCCGCGGGGTCGGACGCCAGCACCTCGCGCCACACGTCGTGCGGGGGCGCGATGGTGACGGCGGCCCCGCCGTGGCGCCGGCGGCCCACCGCGACCGTCGCGAGCACGGGCTCAGGCATCGCGGAACCTCAGCATCCGTTTGACCGAGCCTTTGGCCAGCGCGTCGGCGCGCGCGAGCGGGAGGCGCTCGAACCGGTACTCCTCGTAGGGCACGGCGACCGCGCCGAACTTCTCCTTGAAGTGCGCCAGCGAGCGCGAGGCTCCGGATTCGCCCAGGTGATATCGGCGGCAGCCGGTCGCGCACGCATCCTCGATCGCCATCCACTGCAGCAGGTCGTTGGCATGGCTCGGCGACGCCAGATCCTTGTCCATCGCGGCGCGGGTGTCATGCGCGTTGGCTCCGACGAGCGTGATCATCGCCGCCGCGGGCCGGCCCCGTTGCCAGGCGACCCAGACGCGCATGGCGTCGCCGAGCGACTCCGCGATGCTCTGGAACTTCGCCGGCGGATCCCGCCGCCGCGCCCGCCAGCCGGCGAGCGCGAGCGGCTCGTGCTGGAAGCGCGCCCATCGCTCGATCGACAGCCGCAGCAGCTGGACGTAGATGGGGAGCAGGCGGGCGCCGGTCGCGCACTCGATCTGCACCCCGGAGCGCTGCGCCTTGCGCACGCCCCACCGCGCGTTCTTGCTCAGCCGCCGCCACGCCGCCGCCGAGCTGTCCTCGAGGTCGATGACGTGGGCCAGCCGCGGGACGGCGACCGCGCCGTGCAAGCGGGCGACCGACCACACGTCCGCCTGCACGGGGTTGGGGCGGATCCGGAGGCTGACCGCGGGCTGCGAGCGAAGATCGGTCACGATCCAGGTCAGCTCGTCCGCGGTGAGCGGGCCGTCGGAGATCGAGCCGCCGATGCCCCAGGCCGGCGGCAGCGAGTAGCGGGGGGCCAGCGAGGCCGTGGGCAGGCCGGCGCGGCGGACCATCGGGACCACGGCGCGCCGCCCGCTCGGCCATTCGTAGCAGCGGCTCACGTCCTCGTAGCCGAGGCGCACCATGGCGTCGGTCCATGCCGGCGACTGCGTGACGAGCGCCTCGGGATCGTGGAGGCCGACGGCCTCCCAGACATCGCGCGAGGCGGGTGAGGTCACGGCCGGCGGCCCTGAGCCGCGCTCGTGCGCGCGGGTCACGGCGCGTGAGCGGCCCGGTAGGAGATGCATGTTCACCGCGCCCGCCACCGTAGCTCCAGCGCACGACCGACGATCCCCAGGCGACCGCGCTCGGCGACGCCGAGCAGCGCGCACGCGATCGCCCGCTCCGGCGTGTCGCCGGGCGGGCGGCAGAGCGGACAGCCGCCCGGACGGTGTCCGACGACCCGCCCGACCGCCTGGGCCAGGCCGGCCTGGTACGGGCGGGACATGATCTCGAAGCCCGCGCGGCGCAGCACCGGATCGGCGTGCCCGGGCGCGCAGGCGCGGGCCGCCACCCCGGCGAGCGGCAGATCGGACGCCGTGTCGCCGATCGCCAGCGCGTACGGTCGCATCGCCTCGCACCCCAGCTCACGGGCGAGCGCCCGCAGGCCGACGCCCTTGTCGACCGCGCCGGCGACGAAGTCGGTCTGCGCCTCCCCGCCGATCACCCTCACCGACCGCTCCGCGGCGGCGGCGGCGAGCGCGCTCGCCAGCTGGCGCTCGGGCACCGGCGCACGCGCTCCGCCGCGGATCGTGAAGGCGCGAACGCAGTGGCGGTAGTCGGGGTCGACGACGACGCCGTCGAGCGCGGCCAGCGTCTCGCGGAGCCGATCCAGCGCGGCGGCCTCGGGCTCTGAGACGAGCGACCGCACGTGCCCGTCGCGCGCGCGGAAGGTGACCGAGCCGTACTCCGCGACGGCGCCCGGCAGCCCGTAGGCGCGGCAGCGCTCGGCGACCTCGTCGAGACTGCGGCCGGTCGCCGGCACGGGGCGGTAGCCGTGCGCGAGCAGCGTGCGCAGCGCCAGCGCCGCCGCGGGCGTCATCGCCGGGAACCCGAGCGCGTGCGATTCCAGGACGCCGTCGATGTCCAGCGCGCACAGCGGACCGTCGTCGGCGGCCGTGACATCGCTCAAGAAGGCGCCGGCGAAATAGCGCTGCATCGCCCGGGCGCGGGCGCGCCCGAGCTCGTGGGCCTCGCCGGGCTGGGTCCGCTCGCGGCCCCACAGGTGGACGAGCTCGTACAGCAGCCAGCGCTCCTCGCCGACCTCCTCGCCGGTGAAGCTCGGTCAACGCTCGGCGAAGCGCGCCGGCCAGGGTCGGGGAGTCGGCCCGGGCGGCGACTCCCGCCAGGTCGTAGACGGCGTCGAAGCACTGCGCCGTCAGGTTCGAGAACTGGTCCTCGCCGACGTCGGCCTTGCGCAGCGACGCCGGCGCGGCCCCTCGCCCGAACCACTGGGCGAGATCGGTGTTGCCGTCGACGACCGACGGGCTGGAGACCCGCAACAGGCGCCGCACCGCCCGGTCGGTCACCAGCAGCCGCGCCGCCGGCCAGCCGCGGCCGAACCCGGCGGCGAGGATCTGCGAGGCGATCAGCCACGCCGGCTGTTCTCCGGCCATGCGCAGGCTCAGATCGCTTGGGCAGGCGAGAGTCTCTCGGCGCTGCGCGCGACGTACTCCGCGAGCGCGACGGCCAGCGCGTGCTCGTCGCCCGGGGCGGTAGGGCGAATCCGCTGGTCGTCGGGGAGCCACTCGCGGTACAGCAGTCCGTCGCGCATGCCGAGCACGGGCGGGGAGAAGCGCTGCACGAGCGCCGGGGAGGCGAGCCGGTGCGCCCCCAGGTAGCCGAGACCGACCCCCTCGACGAGCACCGTCCGCTCGGCGGGCTCGCGGGCGTCGTCGTAGGCAACGCGATACAGGGCCCGGCGATGGCCACGCGCCGGCTGGGGGTAGGACGGCGCGACCGGTTCCACGGAGAGAACGTCGCGGCCCTCCATCGACTGCAGCGCGCGCGTGACGGCGACCGGCGACAGGTCGGCCTCGACGGCCCACTCATCGCCCGCCAGCCGCACCGACGCGAACGGCGCCAGCGCGGGCGGCAGCTCACCGGACCCGAACATCGCCAGCACCAGCACGATCGAGTCCGCGGCGACGCCCGCTCGGGTGAGCGTCGCCGCGGTGTCACGCACCGAGCCGCCGGTGACGGGTGGATCGTCGACCAGCAGCACGAGCCCGTGATCGGAGGCGACATCGCGGACGCGGGGCTCGCTCCGGAGCCGCCAGACGATGGCCCGGCCGGACCGTGACGGTGTAGACGCGCCGGTAGCCGAGCGCCCGCAGACGCGCCGCGCACAGCGGCCCGAGATAGCCGCCCGACGTCCGGACCCCGGCGACGAGCAGCGGCCGAGCGCGGTCCGGCCACCGGTCGGCGAACCTGGCGGCGAGCGAGACGATGTCGGCCGGACGCTGGTCGAAGTGGGCGAAGCACGTCGGGACCCTGATGACCGCCTCGCGCAGCGCGAGCGGGAGACGACCCACCGCCGGCGTCCACCCATGCGGCGACACGAGCACGCCGGCAGCTCCGGATCCTGCGACCTGCGCGAGCGCCAGCGCATCGAGCAGCGTCCCGAGCCCGCTGCGCCACCGCGCCACCGCCCGGGTGGACGCGCGCCGGGAGCGGCCCGCCGAGGCGGCCCCGTCGATCGCGGCCGCGGCGGCGCCCGCCAGCCGGAGCGCCGGCGCGTCATGCCCGGACAGGTACCGGGCCGCGCTGCCGAGCGGATACGTCGGCTCGTGCAGATGGTCGTCGGCGATCTGCGCCAGGCCGGCGGCGAGCAGGAAGGCGTCGAGCGTCGGCCCGCGGCGCAGCTCGTCCTGCAGGCGGTCGGCGATCGTCTGAAAGTCCATGACCAGCCCGGGGAAGGGCGGCGGCCGGCCGGCACGCTCGGCCCGGGGGCGCGTCGGGTCGCTCAGTGCCGCCATCTGGGCTCCAGGGGTGCGCGTGAGAGGCTGAGGCCGGCGCCGATCAGGCAGACGATCAGCAGCGCGACGAGCGCGTTCGCGGTCGTCAGCGCGCCGGCCGCCGCCAGCCCGGTGGCGACCAGCGTGTCGATCACGATGTTGATCGCCGCTCCGACCAGCAGCTCGGTCCGCGCCGCCGGGATCCCGAGCGCGGGCACCAGCGCCATCCCCGCGCCCGTGAACAGGAACCAGATCGCGAGCACGACGCGGATCGGGCCGCTGCCGCCGGCGAGCACGAACGTCGTGAGCACGGCGCCGCTGAGGCACGCCGCCAGCGGCCATGCCCGGCGCCGGCTCATCTCGTCCCCCCGGGGCCCGCGCCGGCGAGCTCGAACACCGTCGCGTCACGGTTGCGGTACGCGACCCGGAACAGCGGCGATGCGAGCAGCCGGCGCTCCAGCTTGGCGAAGCTCCCGCGAGGCAGTCCCCCGACCTCCCGCAGCGTGATGCGCTGGTTGCGGCTGAGGAACACGTAGCCGCCGCGGTAGGCGGGACCGCTGAGCCAGCCGGACAGGACCCCGGCCGGGTCGGCGAGGATCTTCGACGACGAGCTCGGAGGCTGCACCGCGATCGGCAAGCACACGAAGTGCTCGTAGTTCGCCGAGTCGAGCTCGTCGCAGCTCGTGACGTCGACGACGAGCGAGCCCGGGGCGACGTGGTCGTCGAGCCACCGCGCGGCGGTCACCTCCTGAGGGGAGATGTAGTTCGTGCGCTCGTCGCCGTAGTAGGGGTAGAGGAACAGCGCGAGCAGGACGAGCACCACCGCCGTCGTCACCGGCACCCGGGCCCGGCCGGGGACGCCAAGCAACGCGTGCGCGGCGAGCAGCGACAGGAACGGCACCGCGAACAGGTCGATCCGGAACAGCATCTCGCCGTCGTAGTTGCCGGCGGCGAAGAGCAGCACCGGCGCGCACGCCAGGACCGCGACGGCGCGGTCCAGCCGGCCGGTCCGCCACAGGCGCACCGCGCCGGCCACGGCGAGGGCGATCACCGCGACCGTGAGCAGCCGCGAGACGTTGGCGACGAGCAGCTGTTGGGCGTCGAGCGACGGCCGGCTGGCCAGGTTCGCGGTCGTCGTCTCCCAGGGGGGATGGACGGTGGCGAGCGTCGCCGCGAGGTTGCGCCCGGTGAACGGCCGCGCGAACGTCAGATCCCAGGTGGCGGTCATCGCCACGGCGATCACCACCAGGCGCCGGGCGCCGCGCACGCCCACCAGCGCCATCGCCGCCAGCGCGACGTAGGTCATGACCGCGGTGAGCGCGTGGCTGACGATGATCGCGGCGATCAACCCGATCGCCAGCCACCTGGCCGCCGTGGCGCCGGGGCGCGGCTGGTCCCGCGAGCCGGTCCGCAGCCACCGCAGCACGATGCCGAGCAGCACCATGTACAGCAGGTACGCGAACCCCTGGCGGAAGAAGTAGTCCTGTCCGACCCAGTCGGCGATGTAGAACACCCAGCACGCCAGCCACACCGCCCGCCGGTCGCGCGTCACGGCGCCGAACAGGAACACGCAGCGCCGGGAGGTACATGACGTTGTTGAACACCGGTCCCCACCCGGCGAGGGAGAGCGCGTTGTGCAGGCCCGCGAGCCTGCACAGCAGCGCGACGGCTGCGAAGAACCCCGGCCAGTCGTGGTAGACGGGCTGGAACAGCGGCGCGATCGACGGGTTGACGCCGCCGTGGCGCAGGATGTAGTCGACGACGCCGACGTGCTTGTAGGACCAGGTGTAGCGCAGTGTCCGGTAGACGATCTCCGGCGTCCCGTGGATGATCAGGATGAACACGAGCAGGTGGGCGACGAGCAGCCACGGTCGCGTCCGGGGGCGACAGACGATCGTCACGAAGCTGAGCGACAGGACGCCGAGCGCCACCACGAACGTCGCCGGCATCACCGAGAGCAGGCCGAAGTCGTTCATCGCGCGAGGGTCGATCTGCGACAGCGACGCCACCCACAGCGCCACCGCCGCGCACAGCCCGCCGATCGCCGTCGCGGACGCGTGGCCGGCCAGCCAGGCGCGGGCGGCCGAGAACGGGCCGCGTGCGCGGCCGGGTCTCGGGCCGCGTGCGCGGGGCGGCGCGGCGGGGCGGCCGGAGCTCACGGGGGCTGTCAGGGACCTCAGCACGGGTTCGACGTTGCGGCGCAGGAACAGCGGGTTGTGCCGGTAGCGCGCGGACTTCTCAAGGTTGGCAGCGATGTGGTTCAGCCACGCCAGCAGCACGAGCGCGTCGGTCGGCACCGGGCAGTCCTGCATGGCGGCGGCGACGCGCCGCTCGTGCCGGTGCCACTCGCGATCGCTGCGCAGCTCGACGACCACCCGGCCGAAGTCCTTGGCCTCGACGGTCGCCCGGGTCGAGATCAGCAGCTGGAGCAGGTCGAGTTGCGCCAGCCCGCGCGGGCCGGCTCGCTCCCAGTCGACGATCCCGCTCACCGCGCCGTCGGGCGCGATCAGGATGTTGCCCGGGGAGAGGTCGCCGTGCACCCACGCGGTGGCCAGCTCCCGCCCGGCCGACGCACGCAGCTCCTGCCCGAGGAGCTCCAGGCGCTCGCGGGCGCCGCGCCCCACGACGGAGCGCAGCCGGTCCAACGGAGCGTCGATGAGCTCCGCCATCAGCGCGGGGTCGCAGCGGTCCTGGCGGCTGGTCGGCCCGTGCAGCCGCGCGATCGCATCCGCCGCGGCGTCGAGCAGCTGGCCGGGCGCGGCGCCGGCGCCCAGCAGCGCGTGCATCGTCGCCCCCGGCAGGCAGCTCTCCACCAGGTAGGCGCCCTGTCCGACGACGCCGCCCGCGATCTCGCGGGGGATGAGCGCGCGCCACTCGCCGAGCTCCTCCGTCTGCCCGAGCTCGCGCAACGCGCGGGCGTGGGGCCACAGCGAGTCCTGGCCGGCGGCCGCGCGGGCGCGCTTGACGACCGCCGTCGGATCGGACCCGGCCGGACCGACGACGCTGATCGCCACGTCGTTGAGCGCGGGGATGCTGCGCTGGACCACCCACGGGCGATCGGGCTCCGAGAGCTCGGAGAGCAGCGCCCGCAACGCGCCGTCGAGCCGCCCTCGCCGCAGATGGCGCCAGCGGGTGCGGACCGAGGAGAGCGCCCGCAGCGCGCGATCGGCGAGGGAGACACGGCGCGCGGGGACGGTCGGGGCCGGGGCCGGGGCCGGCGGATCAGCCGGGGACGGAGCCGGGGCCGCGGGCTGTCGGGCCGTGGGCTGTCGGGCACCGAGCCGCCGCAGGCGCGGCGCCAGGAGGATCGCCACGGCGACGATCGTCTGGCCGGCGAGCCAGCCGATCCCCAGGCCGTCGACCCCGAGCGGCCGCATCAGCGGCACCCCGATCGCGACCACCAGGCCGAACAGCGCGACGGCGGCGCGGACGACGTTGCGCATGCGCCGGCGCACCCGAGCCGAGTTGGTGTAGCTGACGAACACCATCCAGGGCAGCGCCGACAGCGCCAGCAGCCGCAGCAGCGTGGTCGCGCCGTGGGCGTAGCCGGCGCCGAGCAGCCCGAGCAGCCAGGGCGCGACGACGAGCGTGATCGCGACGCACGGGACCAGCAGCCTGGCGCCCTCCAGCAGCGTCTGGCGGTCGTAGCCGGCCAGGCCCGCGGGGTCGCTGGCCGCCTCGGAGATCATCGACATGCCCATGCCGCTCGGGATCAGGTACAGGCCGTAGCCGATCGACCACGCGATGAAGTAGTAGGCGCTCGCCCGCGCACCGAGGGTCGACAGGACGACGACCGGAAGCAGGCCCATCGTCGCGGTCATGATCACGTACGCCGAGAAGTCCGCGGCGACGTAGCGCGCGATCACGCCGGTGTCGATCCGCTCCTCGTCCTTCCGGGTCGCACGCTCATGCGCGGGCAGCAGGCGCCGGAACAGCAGCCAGTTGACCGCCAGGATGAGCGGCGGCATCGTCGCCACCCACGACACGAACGTCCCCAGGCGCGGTATCACGAGCACGAGCGCCGGCAGCGCCGCGAGCTTGAGGATCGAGTAGACGAGGTTCTCCAGCGGGACCCAGTGGGCCTTGCGGATCCCGGTGAGGACGCTGTCCTCCAGGACGAAGATCGTCCCCGCCATCGTCGCCAGCACGAACCCGATGGCGACCAGCGGGCTGGAGACGATGCGCAGGGCGGGCGCCCACGCCCCGATGCCGGCGACGAACCCGAGGCTCGCCACCCCTGAGACGGCGGCCGCGATCACGTAGGACCGGGTGACCAGGCGCGTGGTGGAGCGGCCCGCGCGGGGCAGGAAGCGGTTGAGCGCGCTCTTGAGGTTGAGGTGGCCGAGGTTGGAGATCGTGGCCGAGGCCGAGATGAGCGCCGAGCCGATGCCGACCGCCGCCGTCGAGTACGCGCGGGCGGCGATCAGCCAGTACGCGAGGCCGATCCCGGAGGTGAGCGCCGAGTTGGCGACCAGCGAGTAGCCGTTGCGATACAGCGGCGCGTCGAAGCGCCGGCGCGTGGCCTGCAGCGCCGCGCGGCCACCGCCCGGGCGGGCGCCCGGCGCGACGGGCGGACGGCGGCGAGGCGGCGTTTGGATGCTCATCGCGTGAACCGCTGCCCGTCGGACTTCGCGAGCGCCTTCGCCGCCGCGCCCGCGCGCCTCACCCCACCGGCCTCGCCGCCAGGGTCCCGCGCACGCGGTCGGCGAGCGGTTGCGCGCCGGCCCGCCGCACCGCCCGCCAGGCCGCCCGGCGCAGCGGCCGGCGGCGTGCCGGGCCGGTCCGCGCCTCGACGATCTCGACGAAGCGATCGATGCTCGTGTCGGCGGCGACGATCGCGCGCGTGATCGCGAACCGGTCGTCGGCGGCGGACGCGATGCCGTCGCCCACCGTGTAGGCGTTGGTGAAGCCCGCCTCGCGGACCTGACGGCGCACGGACGCCCGGTTGTAGCCGTAGGGGTAGGCGAACGAGGCGAGCGGGCCGACGACCGCAGCGAGCGCGTCGCGCGAGCCCTCGATCTCCCTGGCGGCCCGCCCCCGGGGCACCGTGTCGAGCTGGACATGCGTCTCCGTGTGAGCCCCGATCTCGATCCCGGCCTGGGTGAGGTCGACGATCTGCTCCCAGTCGAGCATCGGCCGCGCCCCCTCCCCCTCGCCGTCCAGCCAGCGGCTGGTCGCTCCGACGTACCGGGTGGTGACGTAGACGGTGGCGCTCAGGCCGTGTCGGCGCAGTTGTGGCCATGCCTCGGCGTGCACGTCCGCGAACCCGTCATCGAACGTGATCGCGACGGCCCTGTCGCCCGGCCGGTCGCGACCCTCCCGCAGGGCGTGGGCGGCCGCGGAGGCGGTGAGCGTGCGGTATCCGCCCGCGGCGAGCACCTCCATCTGCTCGGCGAACCGCTGCGGGCTCACCACCCAGCGGGCGAAGCGCGCGTCGGCGGGCTCGCCGACGCTGTGGTAGAGCAGGACCGGGATGCTCATCGCCGGCGCGCCACCTCCACCCGGCTCGCCGCGTAGGCGAACGGGCCCAGGAGCATGCCGAGGCGCTCGCTGCGGGTGAGCGCGGTCGGGTAGCCGGGCGGCAGCCGCGCGTTCTTGCCCGACCGGGGGTCGAGGACGTAGGCGACCGCCTTGGGCAGCCGGCGGAGCACCGTCCCCACCAGTCGCGGGCGGCCGACGAGGCAGCGCGTGAGGTATGCCGTCAGCCCGACCCCGTAGCCGTACACCTGACGCTCGAGCGCCTCCATCGTCTCGGCGTGGCGGTGCAGGACGACCGCCTCGGGCTCGTACACGAGCCGGTGGCCGTTCTGGATGACCTCGAAGAACGCCAGCAGATCGTCGCCCGCCCGCGCCCGCGTGCCCGCTCCGAGCGCCGGGTCGAACCAGCCCATCTCGTCGAGCACCGACCGCCGGAACGCCATGTTGGCGCCGGACCCGAGCTTGCCCGCGGCGAACGGGTACAGGGGATCGTCGGGCCGGTTCTCGGCGAGGTCGTAGACGCGCCGCTCGTCGCCCTTGTTGAACCCCGCATAGCCCTCGAGCAGGATCTGGACGTCGGTGCGCAGCTCCCAGGGCCGGATCATCCCGGTGACGCACCCGACGCGCTCGTCGGAGCGAAACGGGGCCGCGATCCGCTCCACCCAGCGGGCGTCCGCGATCACGTCGTCGTCGGTGAACGCCACCAGCGGCGTGTCGACGAACGGGCGCCCGTGGTTGTGCGCCGCGCCCAGGCCGCCGCGCGGACCCTCGACGTAGCGGATCGGGGCGTCGGCCGCCAGCGCCGCGACCACCGCGGGGGTGCGCTCGCCGCCGGGCGCGTCGTCGACGACGACGATCTGCGCCGGCGCCTTCGTCTGGCGCAGCAGCGAGCGCAGGCAGGCGTCGAGGTCGTCGGGACGGTTGCAGGTGGCGACGATCACCGCGATCTCCGACGCGGGGCGGCTGGGCCGCTCTGCGGAACCGAGCATATGTCGCACCGTCAGAGCGACTGAGCGGTGGCGACGGGAATGGTCCCGTTCAGGCTGAGCGCGTCGGGCGGCCTGCCGGCCGCGGCGACCGCGTCGCCGCGGGAACGGAACGCGACCGTCGCGTTCGCGATCTCGGCGTGTGCCGGGGCCGGCTCGACGGCCACCGGAAGCACCTCGAGCTCCGACACGGGGGCGACCGGCAACGCGACCGGGTCCAGAGTGGCCCAGCTCGCGCGGCGCGGCGCGCCGCGGCGCTCGTCGCGCAACGACCGTCGCTCACGCGTGATGGTGCGCAGCACGCGGTACCCATCGCGCCAGGTGTTGAGGTTGCTCATCCCGTAGATCCGTGGGGCCTCGTAGCTGGGGACCTCGGCCACCCGCATCCCGGCCGCGAGCGCGCGGACGTTGAGCAGCGTCTCGATCTCGAACCCGTCGGCGTCGCCCTCGAGCACGGGCAGGATGCGGCGCCAGAACGCGTTGTAGCCGTAGCACAGGTCGGAGTAGCGACCGCCGAACGCGGTGCGGACCGCGCTGCGCAGCGCCCAGTTGCCGGCCCGGCGCACGACGCCCATGTCGTGCGTGCCGCCGCCCTGCAGGAACCGCGACCCCTTGACGAAGTCGGCTCCGGAGAGCAGGCAGCCGATGAACGCGGGCATCTCGGCAGGGTCGGTCGACCCGTCGGCGTCGAGGGTGACGATGATGTCGCCGCGCGCCGCGGCGAAGCCGGCGCGCAGCGCCGCGCCCTTGCCGGGGCGATCCTGGCCGAGGACGATGATCGACGGCCGCAGCCGCAGCGCGACCTCGACGGTTCCGTCGACGGAGCCGCCGTCGACGAGCAGCACCTCGTCGACCCAGGCCGGGATGCGGGGCATGACGTAGGGCAGGTTCTGCGCCTCGTTGAGCGTCGGCAGGACGACGCTGACCGTGACCTCCGGACCGGCGAACGGCGCCCTCGGCGCCGGCTCGACGACGACCGGTCCCGGTTCGACGAGGATCGGTCCCGGCCCGGCCGCGCCCGGTCCCGGCTCGACGACGATCGGGCTGACCCCCGGCGGCGTCCGCACGACCCTGTCGGCCGGCGCCGCGGGCGCGGCGCCGTTCATCCGCCCCGCGGCCCGAGGCCGCGCGATCCCGTTGACCCCCAACGACACCCCATCGTGTCGCGGTGAGCGCCCCGCACCGTTTCGATCCATCGCCGGCGCGCCCTGCACCTGTGCTTCATCCGAACCGCACATATATCGCCCCCTACAAACTTATGAAGTATCTCCTGGCGTGCACGGTACCGGAGTTTTGTGAAGTTTTGGAGAATTTTTAGGAGGACTTGTCGACCGGGGCGCGACGCGACCGTGATCCGGGGCCTCCGGGCGCTACGCTGCGGTCGGCCGGGCCGTCCCCGAGGACGCGGAGCGCAACCGGCTGCAATCGGCCGATGACGCTGCTGCTCGACGACGGATACGCGTTCGATCTCGGCGGATACCGCCGGGCGACGTCGAGCGGCTCCGAGCCCGCCCGGCGCTGGTTCGACCGCGGGCTGGTCTGGAGCTACGCGTTCAACCACGAGGAGGCCATCGTCTGCTTCGAGCGGGCGATCGCGCACGACCCGGCGTTCGCGTTGGCCCACTGGGGCGTGGCCTACGCGGCCGGACCCAACTACAACAAGCAGTGGGACGCCTTCGAGAGCGAGGAGCTGCGCGCGGCCCTGCGAAGGACGCGCGCCGCGACCACCCGGGCGATCGACCTCGGGGACGGTGCGACGGCGGTCGAACGCGCGCTCATCGCGGCGCTCGCGGCACGCTACCCGGTGGAGGCGAACGGTGACCTGGCCCGCCGCAACAGCGACTACGCCGACGCCATGGCAGAGGTCTACGCCGCCCACTCCGATGACCTCGATGTCGCTGCGCTGTATGCCGACGCGCTGCTCAATCTGACCGCGTGGCAGCTGTGGGACATCGCCGCCGGCCGGCCGGCGGCCGGCGCGCGAACGCTCGAAGCCCGGGCCGTGCTCGAGCGCGCGATCGGGCGACCCGGCGGCCTGGAGCACCCCGGGCTGCTGCACTTCTACATCCATCTCATGGAGATGTCGCCCGAGCCGGACGCGGCGCTCGAGGCCGCCGGCGCCCTGCGCGACCTCGTCCCCGACGCCGGCCACCTCGTCCACATGCCGACGCACATCGATGTCCTCGTGGGCGACTATGAACGCGTGGTCGCCGACAACGACCGGGCGGTTGTCGCCGACGAGCGATATGCCGCGGTCGCGGGCGCGGTGAACTTCTACACGCTGTATCGCGCCCACAACCACCACTTCCGGATCTACGGCGCGATGTTCGCCGGGCAGCGCGAGAGCGCGCTGCGCGCGGCCGCCGATCTGCGCGCGGTGCTGACCGAGCAGCTGCTGCGCGTCGAGGCGCCGCCGATGGCCGACTGGCTGGAGAGCTTCGTGCCGATGCGCCTGCACGTGCTCGTCCGCTTCGGCATGTGGGAGCAGCTGATCGCCACGCCGTTGCCGGCCGACCCCGAGCTCTACAGCGTGACCACGGCCCTGACCCACTACGCCACCGGCGTCGCCCTCGCCGCCTCCTCACGGGTCGCCGAGGCCGAGACCCGGCGCGACGAGCTCGCCGCGGCGATCGAGCGGGTCCCCGACACCCGCTACCTGTTCAACAACCGGGCGAGCGACATCCTCGCGATCGCCGCGGCGATGCTCGACGGTGAGATCGCCTACCGCAGGGGCGATCTCGACGACGCGTGGACCCAGTTGCGCCGCGCGATCACGCTCGACGACACGTTGCCCTACGACGAACCGTGGGGATGGATGCAGCCCACGCGTCACGCCTACGGCGCGCTCCTCCTGGAGCAGGACGAGGTGGAGCGGGCAGCGGCCGTCTACGCCGCCGACCTCGGCCTCGACGACACGCTCCCGCGCGCCTGCCGGCATCCCGGCAACGTGTGGAGCCTGCACGGCTACCACGAGTGTCTGACACGCCTCGGCCGCCGGGCCGAGGCCGAGGCGCTCGCGCCGCGCCTGACCCGAGCGCTCACCGCGGCGGACGTGACGATCAGGTCATCATGCTTCTGCCGGATGTCCTGACGCGCGCCTGCACCTCACCGATGACCGACACACGCTCGCACTCACCGCACGTCGCCGACAGCCACGGCCTGATCCGTGTGCACGGCGCGCGCGTGAACAACCTCAAGGACGTCAGCGTCGAGCTCCCGAAACGCAGGCTGACGGTGTTCACGGGCGTCTCGGGCTCGGGCAAGAGCTCGCTGGTGTTCGACACGATCGGCGCGGAGTCACAGCGGCTGATCAACGAGACCTACAGCACGTTCGTGCAGGGCTTCATGCCGACGCTCGCCCGGCCCGAGGTCGACGTGCTGGAAGGGCTGACGACCGCGATCAGCGTCGGCCAGGAGCGGATGGGGTCCAACCCCCGCTCGACGGTCGGCACCGCGACCGACGCCGACGCGATGCTTCGCATTCTGTTCAGCCGGATCGCGAAGCCGCACATCGGCTCGCCGGGCGCGTACTCCTTCAACGTCGCCTCCGTCCACGGCAGCGGCGGAATCACGCTGGAGCGCGGCGACAGGACGGTCACCGAGAGCGCGAGCTTCAGCCGCACCGGCGGCATGTGCCCGCGCTGCGAGGGACGCGGCTCGATCAGTGACTTCGACCTGACCGCGCTCTACGACGAGGAGAAGTCGCTCAACGAGGGCGCGCTCACGATCCCCGGCTACAGCATGGACGGCTGGTATGGCCGGATCTTCCGCGGCAGCGGCTTCTTCGACCCCGACAAGCCGATCGCGAAGTTCAACAAGCGTGAGCGCCACGATCTGCTCTACAAGGAGCCGACCAAGATCAAGGTCGATGCGATCAACCTGACCTACGAGGGCCTGATCCCGAGGATCCAGAAGTCGATGCTGTCCAAGGACGTGGACGCCATGCAGCCGCACGTCCGCGCCTTCGTCGAGCGAGCGGTCGCGTTCACGACCTGCCCCGACTGCGACGGCACTCGGCTCAGCGAGGCGGCGCGATCGTCGAAGATCAACGGCGTCAGCATCGCCGAGGTCTCGGCGATGCAGATCTCGGGCCTTGCCGAGTGGGTCCGCTGCCTCGACGAGCCGTCGGTGGCCCCGCTGCTCGCCGCGCTCGGAGAGACGCTCGACTCGTTCGTGGAGATCGGGCTGGGCTATCTCTCACTCAACCGGCCCGCCGGGACGCTCTCGGGCGGCGAGGCGCAGCGCACCAGGATGATCCGCCACCTCGGCTCGAGCCTCACCGACGTCACCTATGTGTTCGACGAGCCGAGCATCGGCCTGCACCCGCACGACATCCAGCGGATGAACGAGTTGCTGCTGCGGTTGCGCGACAAGGGCAACACGGTGCTCGTCGTCGAGCACAAGCCGGAGATGATCGCGATCGGCGACCACGTCGTCGACCTCGGCCCCGGCGCCGGCGCCGCCGGCGGCGAGGTGGTGTTCGAGGGCACCGTCGCGCAGCTGCGGGCCAGCGACACGATCACCGGACGGCACGTGGACGATCGCGCCTCCCTCAAACCGTCGACGCGCGAGCGCTCGGGAGTGCTGGAGGTGCGCGGCGCCGACACCAACAACCTGCAGGGCGTCGACGTCGACATCCCGCTCGGCATGCTCGTCGTCCTCACCGGCGTGGCCGGGTCGGGGAAGAGCTCGCTGATCGACGGCTCGGTGGCCGGCCGCGACGGGGTGGTGGTGGTCGACCAGGGCGCGATCCGTGGCTCGCGGCGGAGCAATCCCGCGACCTACACGGGACTGCTGGACCCGATCCGCAAGGCGTTCGCCAAGGCCAACGGCGTGAAGCCTTCGCTGTTCAGCGCGAACTCCGAGGGCGCCTGCCCGAACTGCAACGGCGCCGGCGTCGTCTACACCGAGCTGGGCTTCATGGCCACCGTCGCCTCCACCTGCGAGGAGTGCCAGGGGAAGCGGTTCGAGGCGTCGGTGCTCGACTACCACCTCGGCGGCCACGACATCTCGGGGGTGCTCGCGATGTCGGTCACCGAGGCGACGACGTTCTTCGGCGACGGCGAGGCGCGCACCCCGGCCGCGCACAAGGTCCTCGCCCGGCTTGCCGACGTCGGGCTCGGCTACCTCACGATCGGACAGCCGCTCACGACGCTGTCGGGCGGCGAGCGCCAGCGCATCAAGCTGGCCACCCAGATGGGAGCGACATCCGGGTCGCCTGGCGTCTACGTCCTCGACGAGCCGACCACGGGCCTGCACCTCGCCGACGTCGAGCAGTTGCTCGGCCTGCTCGACCGGCTCGTCGACGCCGGCAGGTCGGTGATCGTGATCGAGCACCACCAGGCCGTCATGGCGCATGCGGACTGGATCATCGACCTCGGCCCGGGCGCCGGCCACGACGGCGGACGGGTCGTCTTCACCGGCACGCCCGCCGAGCTCGTCGCCGCCCGGTCCACGCTCACCGGCGAGCACCTCGCGGCGTACTGCCGCGCTTGACCCGCGAGCACCGCGTCAGCGACTGAGGACAATGCGGCCATGCGGCTCGCCGGCGGACTGGAGGTGCTGCGCCTGCGCGACTTCAGGCTCGTGTTCGGCGCGGGGCTGGTGTCACAGCTGGGCGACGGGGTGGTGCCGGTGGCGCTCGCCTTCGCGGTGCTCGGCCTCACCGGCTCGGCCACCGACCTCGGGGTGGTGCTGGCCTGCCGCACGGTCGCGCTCCTCGCCGCGCTGCTGGCGGGTGGAGTGCTCGCCGACCGCATCGGGCGCCGAACGGTGATGGTGAGCGCCGATCTGGTTCGACTCGCAACCCAAGGTGGTATCGGGCTTCTGCTCGTCATAGGTGACGCCACCGTGGCCGAGGTGGCGATCTCCCAGGCGCTGCTCGGCGCCGCGATGGGGTTCTTCAACCCGGCGTCGAGCGGGTTGATGCCGGCGGTGGCCGGCCCGTACCTGCGCCAGGCCAACGCGCTTCAGGGCATGACCCTGGCCGCCGGCAACATCGGCGGCCCGGCGATCGCAGGGGTGCTGGTCGTGACCGTCGGTCCCGGAACGGCCCTGCTCGTCGACGCCGCCAGCTACGGCGCCAGCGCGCTATTGCTCGCGTTCGTCAACCGCGTGGCCCCCACTCCCGGCTCAGCGACGGCGCCCCGGCAGTTCCTGCGCGACCTGCGCGACGGCTTCACCGTAGTCCGCTCCCGCACCTGGGTGTGGGCAGGCCTGCTCGTGCTCTCGCTGATCAACATGGTCGCCTCGGCGTTCCCCGTGCTCGGCGCGCTGGTGGCCAAGCAGCAGCTCGGCGGGGCGGGGGCGTGGGCCGCGATCCTGGTCGCGCGCGCCGCCGGAGGCCTGCTCGGAGCCACGGCGCTGCTGCGATTCTCCCCCCGCCGCCCCCTGGTGGCCGCGTGCCTGGCCTGCGCGACCACTGCCGTGCCCACCGTGCTGCTGGGCATCCCCGCGCCCCTGGCCGTGCTGGTGCCGGTCTCACTGCTGGCCGGCATCGGACCGACCGTGTTCAACACCCTCTGGGACACGACGTTGCAGCACCACGTTCCCGAGCACGCTCGCTCGCGTGTCAGCTCCTACGACTGGTTCGGCGCGCTGGCGCTGGCGCCCGTGGGCTACGCCCTGGTCGGACCGCTGGCCGCCGGGATCAGCACGTCGGCGACGCTGTACCTCTGCGGGTCACTCGAACTCGCACTGACCGCCTCACTTCTCACCGTACGCGACATCCGAACCCTCCCCGCCGGCCCCAATGCCGCCCAGTGATGAAAGTGCGACGATGTGACGACAATGACGCACATGCGGCAGCACACGCCCTGCGCGCCGGCTTGCGCGGGGCCCGCAGCGGGTCTCAAGCGTGCTGGCGCTGATCGAGGTCACGCTCGCCTCAGTCGCGATGCGAGCGTCCAGCGGGCCCGTTCGGAAGGTGTCAAAGCGCACGTCCAGCAGTCCTCGTGGGGCGGCTGGGACCTACTCGCGGGGGAAGAGTTCGGCGCTAATCCCCGGGGCGTTGGCCAGTCGTGCGTCGCAAGTGATGAGCGGCACGTCAAGAGCCTCGGCCAGCGCGACGAACGCGGCGTCGTAGGCGGTGAGGTTGTCGCGGAACGCCCAGATGCGATCGGCCAGCGGCTCGTGTCCGTAGCGTGTGATGGCCAGGTCGGCGATGTCGGTGCGCACGTCCTCGGCGCGGTCAGCGGCCAGTGCGCCGCCGCGCACCAGGCCGCGTAGAGCATTGAGAATCTCGACGTCGATCAGATGCGGTGCGTGCAGGTCTCCGTCGTCGGCCAGGCGGCTCGCGAGCTCTGGATCCGGCGGTCGCTGGGCCAGTGCGGCGAGCACGGCCGAGGTGTCGACCACCAGCATGCCGGGTCAGTCGCGATCGCGACCGGCGCGCACTGCGGCGACGATCTCGGTGGCTGCTGCGCCGCCCGCTCGGCCTCCCGCCCGTCGCAGTACGTCGCTGACGGGCGGTCGTTGCGCGACTCGTTCAAGCTCAGCGAGCGCGTAATCCGACAGCGAGACACCAGCCCCGGCCGCGCGCGCCCGCAACGTCGCGTGAACGGGGTCGGGCACGTTGCGGATCTGGATCGTCTTCATGACGGACCACCACGGTAGCAAGTTGGTTGTTCAACACCCAAATCGCACGCAGTCTTATACCGGCGCCTCACGCCGCTCGGCCCGCGCTCGCGCTAGCGGAAGCGTCGCCAAGCGGGCGTCCGTCGGCGGCCTCCGGGCGCGTGAATGCGAGCGTCCGTCCCGGGCCGGCTGGCACCGGGCCGCCCCTTGAAGGCGTCGCGGTGACTGGGTGGTTGCTTCACGCGGGAGCGGTCGTTACGCCATAGACCAGTTCTCGTCGACCGAGTGTCTCGGGCTGCGCGATCTGCTTAGCCCGGATCGTGCACGAGCCGGCTTGGGGTGAGTGTTTCGGGGCGCGGTGTTGGTAACGGGGTGGTGGCTGGAGGTCTGCGGGGCGGGTTGAGGACATCACGACCTGGCGGCACTGTTTTGGTGGGTCGTGGCGGCGGTTTTCGGCACACTTCGCTGGCCTGGCGGCTGGTGGTGTGCTGTTGTTGTGGGTGCCGGGCGGGCCGGCGTCAGGCTGGCGCGGGAAGCGCGTCCAGGCGCTGGAACGCGGCGGCGAGCTGCTCGGCCCAGGGCCAGGCGGCGGGGAGATGCAGCGTCGCGGTGCGGGCGTGGAAGGCGAGGCGGCCGGCGATGTGCAGCAGCCGGTAGCGCAACCGTTTGGGTTCGACTTTGGTCAGCTCGCCGGTCAAGAGCAGCCGTTGGGTCCAGACAACGAGGTCGTGCGCGAGGCGCACGATCTGCAGCCAGACCTGGTTGTGGGCGAAGTCGCGGAAGGGGAGGTTGCGCAGGCCGGTGTCTTTGTCGTTGCGGATGTGGTCCTCGACACGCGCGCGGGCGCGGTGGTCGCGTTCCAGTTCGGCGATCGGGCCGGTCTGGTCGGTGAGGATCGCTTGGAAGCGGTGCCCGTCGTGGTCGGTGAAGGACAGTTGCGCGCCGGGGTGCGCGCGCTCGCGTCGGATGATCACCCGTGTGTCCTGCGGCCAGCTGGTCAGGTCGAGGTGCCCGGTGATCTCGCAGACCTGCCCGTTGGGGCGGGCGTGTCCGTCCTGGCCGAGTGAGCAGACCCAGTCCTCTTCGGGGATCTGGAGGATCGCAGCGCGGACGGTTTCGGTCAGGTCATAGCCGACCGAGTACTCGATCTGGCCCTCGCGGCACCATTCCAAGAGTTCGTGGCTGGCGCCGGCGCTGTCGACGCGCAGCACGATCTCGATCGCTTCGATGTACGCCGCGGGGATCTGCGCGATCGCCTGCTCGGCAACCTGGATCTGATCGGTCGCGTTGTTGGCGCCGGCGTTGCCGGGACGCAACTCGCCGGCGAGCGCCTCGCCGGTCTCATCGCCATAGGCCAGCATCGGCGAGAACCCATAGCCACCCTTATACGTGCCCGCCGCCCGGTCCTTCTCAGAATGCGCGGTGATCAGCGTGGCGTCCAGGTCGATCGTCAACCGCGCCGGCGCGCCAGCCAGCTTCCCAAACATGCGCCCGCGCGCGGGCGTGAGCGTCACGCAGCCCGTCGAGCCGGCCCGGTGTGCTGGCGATCTGATCGATCACCCGAAACGCGGTCGACGACCGACGCCGTCTGACCCGAACAGCGCAGCCTGATCTGAAACCGCTCGCAAGATCAGCCAGGCAGTCACCGCCATCGGCGAGCATCACCGCCAGATCACGAACCACCCGGCCACGGTCATGGCTGCCCGCCCGCAGCTCGGGCTCCCCGACCGCGATACCCAACGCCGGCGTCAGCCCCAATCTTGTCGGCCACCTGCGCCAGCAAAGCGCTACCCGCGTGCGACACCAACCCGTCTCCGTCCGCCATCACATTTACCGTGATCTGCGCCCAGCGTGCGTCACCTTCAAGGTGATCCTCCCGAGTTGGCCATGCGAGCTTCAGCAACCCCACAATCCCTGCTCAGGCGGACAGTCAAGCGGCCCCGACCACCGGGGCCGCTCCTGTTTCACGAACGATCCGGGCTAGGGCACGACGGATCGTGGCACGTCAGTGAGTTGCCTGTCCGACTGCAAGCAAGTTGCCTTCACTGTCGCGGAAGAAAGCTCCGCGCTCGCCGCTGCCCTTGCTGGGGTAGTTGTTGGGCACGACGACGATGTCGTCTTCGACCTTGAAGCCAACGAAATCAAACGCCTCGAACGTGACTCCGCGCGACCGCAGATCGGCCACGACGCGATCGATCTCGGTTACCTCGAAGCCGATCTGTGTCGACTCCCCCGACGCCGCTCCTGATGACTGGAAGAGGTGAAATTCTGTCCCGCCACAGAGGTATCGAAGTCCGCCGTCACGTTCTTCGACCGCCTCTAGTCCGAGTCGGTCGCGGTAGAAGCAGCGTGCCCGGCCGAGATCCTGGGCGGGGATTTTGGTGACGGCATGCGCCGTGTCGAGGGGTCCAGCCATGTGCCTAGCCTCCTAGAATTTCGCGACGGGTTGATCGTGATACGTGATACTCGTCCTTTGGTGGCTGAGACCGCCGTAGGGCGCGAAACTCATCGCTCACGCAATCCTGTTCTCCAGCCAAGAGACCCCTACCGCCCTCGAGCCTGCTCGAGGTTTGACTGGTGGGGACCGGCGAGCCAGTCCGCATCCGGCCCCAGGCGCGCGTCGACCGGCTCCTGTCCACGCCGCAGCGCGTCGATGTAGGCATGATCGGCGGCGAGGCGGGCGGCCACCTCGGGACCCTCGGCAACGGCGCCGTGGCCGGGGACCACGACATCGACATGCCTGGCGGCGTCCTGCAGCCGGTCGAGCGCCGTCTCGTAGGCGCCCACCTGATCGGTCTGGCGACGGTCCAGAAGCGGGATCAGCACGTCTGAGAGCATGTCGCCGGCGAGCATGACGCCACGGTCCGCGAGGAGGATCGCGGCGTGGCCGATGGCGTGTGCCTGATGCTCGACGATCTCACCCGGCACGGGTCCGCCGTGCTCGGGCAGTGGGGTGACAAGGCCGATCAGTTCGACAGGGATACCCGACGCGCTCTCCGCCGCCATCGCCTGCGCCCGCTCGCGGGCTTGACTGGCAGCGTGGGCGCCGGCCGCCGTTGCGTAGCGCGCCACCTCACCGAACCGGGGATGCCAGAGCAGGTGGTCCCAGTGAGGATGTGTGCAGAACCCGGCGACCACCCGATCGCCGAGCTGGTCGAGGTCGTCGGCGAGTTGGTTCAGTTCAGAACCAGCGATGCCAGGATCGACCACGATCAACCCGCCGTCCCCGCGCAGCACGATGGTATTGGTCCAAACCCACGCGCTCTGCCGGACCCAAACGCCGTCGGCCACCTCAGTCAGCATCGATCCACCATGTCCATCTTTACTCCAATCGCTCGTCATCACGATGCAGCTACGGCTGCACAAGCTGAGACTGCGATCCCGAGCCAAACTCATCGATCACACAGCACACCGA
Source organism: uncultured Solirubrobacteraceae bacterium (assembly GCA_963702225.1). Taxonomy (GTDB): domain Bacteria; phylum Actinomycetota; class Thermoleophilia; order Solirubrobacterales; family Solirubrobacteraceae; genus Palsa-465. The sequence goes on from CAVPBY010000037.1 coordinate 128,622, forward strand.
GCACGTGCAGGCCGCCCCGCCCATCTCGCGCCCCGCATTTCGTCAGAAGAGGGTGACGGTTGGGCCATCGCGCCGCCGCGCGTGCACAAGCAGCCGCGTTCCGGCAGCCCCTCGAAAGTCCGCGGTGCCAGCGATCGCGACGCGCGAAAAGGACTTGCGCGGGACGCGATGTCGACGAGTACAGCGCCGTGGCCCGCGTCAGCCGAGACCTCCGTTCGTCGCTGAGCGAGCGTCCGAGCGAGGCGTTTCGGATCATGCAAAGCAGGAGCCCGCGAGGACCGGTTCGGGGGCCGCGAGACACCTGGAAGATTCGAAAATCCAGTAGCGGGAGACGCCTTCCTGCGCGCGCCTGCTGCTTTTCAGAGAGGTCGGCTGACGGCCGTCAAGTAGGGGAGCGAACCGTCTCCCGCTCAACCGGGAGTGGATTGCGTCGTGGATCGGGGCTTACCTGGACGGCAGGTTCGTCGAGCGCTCAGCGGCGGCCGCGTAGCGCAGCGACGGGCGCGGCCAGGCTCCGATGCTTGGAGCCTGGCGGTCTGACGGGGCCCGCCTAGCCGGAGCAGGTCAGCTGTGGGGTGGCCCAGTCGCCGTGATCGTAGGCGTTCCCATCACCGGCGTCGCCGACGACCAGGTCGAGGATCTGCACGCCGCTGACGTTCGCGGTGATCTGCTGCGCGGGGTCGCCTCCGTTGATCGTGGGGGTCGACGCGAGCGTTTTTCCGTCGCCCAGGACGCTGAAGGTGACCGTTCCGCTGCTGCCGACCTCGTCATCCATCCCCACGGTCGAGGTGAAGGTCGAGCAGTTGCCGCCCAGATACAGCTTGACGTCGCTGATCGAATTGGTGCCCAGGCCCTTCGGGTAGACGGTGCCGTCGATCGTCAGCGGATTGCCGTCGTCCGCGTTTGAGCCTCCCACCGATTCGTTGCGCTCCACCGGACCCCATCCGTTGGGCAACCCGTTGGTCGAGGACAGGAACGGCAGAGAACTGGCGTCGACCGTACCGGTCGGCGCCGGCGGATTGGTCACCTGCAGCGGACCGGACCCGGTCAGAACGTGTGCCACCTCGTGCTGGGCGAAGGTCGCGGTGGCGGTGATCGCCGCCGTGGAGGCTCCGGTGACCGGGGCGCTCAGCACCCAGCTGGCCGAGACGTGTTGGCCGGGCTTGACCGCTCCGTAGACCTGCGGTGGAGGGGGCACCTGCGCCAGCGCCAGTCCGTCCAGCTGGTTCTGTCCCTGCCCGTTGGGGTCCAGATAGAACCCGTTCGGCACAGTCAGCGACAGGTTGATCCCCTGCGCTGTGCTGGCGTCCTTGGGCACCGAGAAGGTCGCGGTGACCTTGACGTCGGCGCCCATCTGCACCGTCTTGGTCGACGGCGTCACGGCCAGCGCTGCGGTCGGTGCCGCCGGGCGCGTCGGGGTGATCCGCAGGTTGTCGAACTGGTCGTGCACGTACTGGCCGGGAGCGGCGACTCCCAGGCCCACCTGTCCGGCCGTGTAGGAGCTGTCAGTGACCACGACCACGGCCGTGCCGTCGACCGACGCGGTGATGGTCGATCCGGCGAACGAGAGGGCTAGCTGGTGCCATTTGCCGATCCCCAGGGCGGGTACCGAGGCGTTGGCCAGCGTGGTCCGGTTGCCGTGGTCATCGCTCTTGAGCAGCGTCCAGGCCCCGGTGTTGCTGATCTGGAAGTAGTAGCCCTGCTGGTCTGACTGCGGTCGGTTCTGGGTGCCCGCGCGTCCGATCAGCTCGACCGTACCGGGCTTGGCCAGTTCGACATCGGTCTTCACCGTGTAGTTCGTCCACGCCGGATCGCCGACGAGCGTGAACGCGTCGCTGTCCTGCTGCCACTCGATCGGCTTGACCGGCGCCATCTGCTCCAGACACATCCCAGTGCGGCCGGCGGCGCATGACTGGGCCACGAATGCGCCCTGCATGTCCTCCGCATAGCGCGCTTCCTGCCCGGGCTGGTAGCTGTTGAAGTTGTCCTTGTAGGGGAGCGCAAGATGGTGCGCGCTCGGACCGACGGCGTGACCGCGGCCCGCACCTTGGACGGTGCTGAACGTGTAGATGTAGTCGGGCTGCAGCGTGTAGTTGATCTCTCCTGCGCTGTTCGGCGTGAGGTTCGTGACGTGGACGAAGTGCTGGGCATTGAGGGCCGAGCTCAGGTTCGTGGCCCAGACCTGGACAGGCTTGGTCGCCGCAGACCCGCCGCTGACCGTGAACGACACCGTGGAGGGTGCGGTCGCGGTCGTGGTCTCGGCGATTACGCTGTAGTCACCCGCGCCCGGGGACTTCAACGTCACATAGCTGCCGTTGGTGCGATCGCCGCCCAGATAGCCGCTTGCGCCGTCGAGGAACTGCCATCCGGGCTGGGTGAACTGGGTCACTTGCGCGATCGCCCACGTGTTGTCGCCGATGCTGTAGGCCCCCGACCACGGCGAGTTGGCCACTGCCAGCCCGTCGGTCGGATAGGGCAGGTTGGGCGTCATCGCCGCGATCAGCGGCCAGTTGAGCAGCGCCGTCATCTTCGCGTCGATGTATCCGCGAGTGATCGCCCGGATCAGCGGGCCCGCACCGGTGTTGTCGTCCTGGGATCCCTGCTCACTGTCCCACAGCGGCTTGCCGGTGTTCAGCGCGTTCTGCGTCGAGGAGCATGAGTCGGCGTTGCCGCCGTCTCCACCCTCACACGAGTAGTGCGCCGCCAGGATGTCGACCGAGTTCGCGAATTTCGGATCGGCGGCCATCGCATCGGCCTCGTCCCAGCCCGAGTCATCGGCCACGACCTTGGTGTGGGAGTAGCCGTTGGCAGCCAGGGCGGCGTGCAGCTCCTCGTACCACGTCGCGTTGTATCCGCGTTCGTTCCAACCTCCGAGGTAGTCGATGTTCAGGCCATGCTGCTTGGCGCAGCCCAGCCACGACATCAGGTACTTGATGCTGTCCGGAGACCAGAAGGTGGTGCCGTTGCCGATCCACCCCGGCGCGGCCCAGGCCAAGCCGTAGAGTTTGATGTTTGGATTGAGCTTCTTGGCCTGCTCGGCCAGCCAGAACTCATAGCCGGCATTGCAGTTGATCGTTCCCTTGGTGTGCTCGATGCTCGGCTCTGCCCCGTCGGTGGAGTTCGCGTCCCCCCCGATCTCAATCTTGAGCATCTGCAGATCGGCGCCATAGCCGGGCTTGAACAGGTAGTCGAGGATCTGCTGGCGCTGCTTCGGCGGGTAGTCGATCAGCAGCCGACTGTTTCCCCCTCCGCCGCTGATCGCACCGATCCCGTCGAACGTCCGGCCCGAGCCGGCCAGGTTGACCGGGATAGCGGTGTGCACCGGCGGGGGCGGCTGACCGACGTAACTGACACGGTCAACCGTGATGAACGTTCCGGTTGAGGCCGGGTTCTTCTGTCCCGTCCACGTCAGCGTCAAGGTATGCTGGCCCTCGGGCAGCGTCGGACTGGTCCACAACGAGACGTTCCCGGTGCGGTTGGCGCTGTAGAAGTCGATCGCGGTCGGCGTGCCGCCGTCGATCGAGATGTCGCCGATGCCATGCCCCGGATCGGTGATCCCGTAGAACGTTATCTTGGTGCCGACGAACGTGAACGTCACCTTGTCGCCTGCGCTGTTGGCCCAACTGTTGGTCCCGTCATATGGGTTGGCCGGCGCGCCCTCTCCACCCGCGTGACCCCAATCAGAGCCGACGTAATCAAACTCGTCCAAGCCAGATCCCTGGATGGCGTCGTCGACAACGATGGTCGAATCCGCGGTCGCTTTCTTCGCCGCTGGGCGGCGGGAGCTCGCGTGTGCGCCACGCGCGAGCGGGCCCGCAAGGAAGAGGATGAGCGCGAGGAACACCGCGGCAACGATTCCCATAGCCGCCCGACGGCCCCCAGGAGTTCCGAGACGCTGCGTCCCCTGTTCCCCGGGCAGCGCCACCCGCCGGCCGCCGCGAACACCCGAAACTCTCAGACGCCACCCGGAATTCCGGCCGGCGCTGCCCGACGGACGGGCACCTGCCTCTTGATCCCTCACGGCTCGCTCCTCCACCTATTCGCCTCTCAAACGCGGCTATGGCCTAGCCGCATGACGGTACGATAACGATCACAATCCTCAGCGCAAGAGCCTCCTTCCTGCAGTATTGGCAGCGTTGATTCGTTATGGGAACGTAAACAGAAGCAGTCACTGTGAGAGCGGGTCTTGCGGCGCAGCTGTGCCGGATCGTCTTCGCGATGGATCAGGCATACGATGAGTCGCGCATGGCACCATCTGAACGCCCCGCGGGGGTCCACACCGACCGCCGCCTGTCCAAGGTCCACCGTCAGCCGGTGATGGCCGATGTTGCGAAGCTGGCCGGCGTTTCGATCCAGACCGTCTCGCGCGTTCTGAACGACGATGACTACGTCGCCGCGCCGACGCGAGAGCGGGTCGTCAAGGCAATCGCCATGCTGGGTTACCGACCCAACACAGCGGCGCGGACGCTCAAGACGGGACGCTCCCGCATGATCGGGGTCGCAACCTACGACACGACCCTGTACGGACCCGCCTCCACCCTGGCGGCAATCGAGCGCGCCGCACACACCGCCGACTACTTCACAAGCATCACCACACTGCCGTCTCTCGATCGCGAATCACTCGCCTCGGCCCTTGAGCGACTCCAACAACAGCGGGCAGACGGGATCCTCGTCGTCGCCCCTCTCACCACCGCCGTCAACACGCTCCCGTACCTCATCACGTCAGTTCCTCTCGTTGCCGTCGAGACCGGACCTGATCAAGGCATTCCTGTCGTCGCGATCGACCAGCGCGCAGGCGCGACGCTCGCCACCGAGCACCTCCTGAGCCTCGGCCACCGGACCGTCCACCACGTGGCCGGCCCCGACGGCTTTCTCGAAGCCGATCAACGTCAAAGCGGTTGGCGTGAAGCACTGGAAGCCGCCGACGCTCCCATCCCCACGCCTGTCGTCGGCGCCTGGACCCCGCGGTCGGGATTCACCGCCGGAAAACAGCTACTCGCGCAGCACACCCCCACCGCGGTCTTCTGCGCCAACGATCAGATGACCCTGGGCCTGCTGCGAGCACTCAAGGACGCCGGCCGACGCGTTCCGGAGGACGTCAGCATCGTCGGTTTCGACGATATCCCAGAAGCGCCGTACTTCGACCCGCCGCTCACAACGGTCCGACAGGACTTTGGTGAAGTCGGCCGCCGGGCTGTCCGGTTGCTCCTCAGCCAACTCAGCGATGGCGCCTCCCCGAATGCGCACGAATCAATCCCGCCGGAACTCGTCATCCGCACGAGCACCTGCCCGCCAAGCGATCAGAGGTAAGTACCGAGCGCTTCTCCCCCACCGGACTCAGACCAACAGCACCCGCCCAGCGGGCGCGAACACTTGACGGATGGCATCGGACGCTTCAAGCGACGAAACACCCAACAGAGCCTTCAGCTGCAGCGAATCTCGAAACGGCCAAGTCCTCAGGCCATGCGGCGCACGAGCCTCGGCCCTCGAGGCAAGCGGTCCCGTCGCGTTCCGGCCGTCCGGGGCAGCGCCGCCGGATGATCGAAAGCAAGCGTTCCCGCTGCTCCTTACTTGTGGATGGGGCGGCGGCGCAGCACGATTGCCGCGGTCACACTGAGTCCTGCGAGGATCACCGCAAGCCGCGCGCCGGGTCCGGGCATGGCGACGCGATCACGCTTGTCGGGCCGGTGGCCGCGGTGGCCGGCTGGTACCGGAAATTCCTCAGCGGCGAGGACGTCATGGGGTTCGGTGCTCCCGCTGGGATCGTCGGGAACCTGCAGCGGGCCGTGGTGCAGCGCCGGGTCGGCGGCGCCCATCTCGAACTCCTCGGCGGCCAGCACATCGTGTGGTTCGTCGGGGTGCAGGTCCGGATACGGCGCCGGTACGCCGAACTCCTCGGCGGCGAGGATGTCGTGGGGCTGATCGCGCACGACGCGGTCTGATTTGCTGCTCACTGACGCATCTCGAAGAGGGAGTCTCAACCGGTCTCGTCAAGTGTTGGCCGGCGCTCGTCTTCTGCGGCGACCGCACTCGCGCCGACCTGTTGAGCTTGGTTCAGGGGGTGGTCTTTGCCGTAGTGCTCGCGTGCAATGACTGGAGCGTCTCGTCCGGTTCCGAGCGCTCCGCCGGTCGACGGCCTCGTGGAGGTAGCCGTCTCGTGATATTCCTCTTCGACGTTGACGTTCCAGACGTCATGCGTGGTGCCGGTCGCGATGTTCTCCGCGGTCAGCATCGCGGTGTACATCGAGTGATCCTGGTTGTTGTAGCGGTGCATCCCGTTGCGGCCGACGGGATGAATGTTGGGTGCGGCTTGGTTGAGCCAGTCGATGATCGTTGCGACGTTGTCCTTGTAGTGCTGGTCATAGAACGGGTAGGCCTTCGGAACGCGTACGACGTAGCCGGCCTCTACTTGGCCAGGGGCCGCGAGTCCAAGGAATTCCAGCTCGCGGGTGGCCTGGGCGATGAGCTGATCGTCGGGCGTGTTCCAGGTTTCGTCGCCCTCGAAGACGAAGTACTCCATGCCCAGGCAGGTGCGGCCCTCCTTGACCAGGTACGGCGACCACACGCCGTAGTTCTGGATTCGTCCGACCTTGACTTCAAGCGCGTGGATGTAGATCCAGTTATCAGGAAAGCCGACCGACTCGGGGACGACGAGCGCGACGGTGAGATAGTCCCGGTAGCGCAGATCGTCTGCGGCCGCCTGTACTGCTGCTGGCGGGTTCATCGCGCGGGCGAGCCCTGAGAGCGGCATCGAAGAGATGACGTGATCGCAGGAATAGCGACGTTGCTCTCCGTCGGATCCGCTGGTCACCACCGTGTAGCCAGGACCATCGGCTTTTTCGATGCCGATGACCTTCGTGTTCATCACCACCTCGCCGCCTTGGGCCTCGATGAGGTCGCGACAGCGCTCCCACATCATCCCCGGCCCGTACTTCGGATATTGGAACTGCTCGATCAGCGACGTGATGTCCGTCTGGCCGCGACGTGGCAGCACCGCGTTGAGCGCCGCGTTCATCAGCGAGAGGTTCTTGATCCGCTGCGCCGCGAAGTCGGCCGGTAGCTTTGAGACCGGCACGCCCCACAGCTTCTCGTTGTACGTCTTGAAGAAGTGGCTGTACAGCCGCCAGCCGAACCGCGCAACCACCCAATCCTCCAGCGTGTCCTGGTGCTTCGGAGGACGGATGCGCGCCCACGCATAGGAGGCCAGAGCGCGGACGGTCTCGACCGGACCGAGGTTGCGCAACGCATTGGTCGCCCGCAGCGGATAGTCGTAGTACTTGCCGCGGTAGAAGATCCGACTCATCCGGGGGCGCAACATGAAGTCCTCGTCGGGCAGGATCTCGTGCCACAGCGCCTCGACCTCGGCGACTTTGGTGAAGAACCGATGCCCGCCGAGATCAAAGCGATAGCCGTCGCGCTCCACACTGCGGCTGATCCCCCCGACCATGTCGTCGGCCTCCAGCACCGTCGCGCGAATCCCGTAGCGAGTCGCCAGCACGTAGGCCGCGGTCAGGCCGGCCGGCCCCGCTCCGATCACCACCACACGCGGTCCCTCGGCTGCAGGCTCACCATCGACGAGACTCTGTGAAGTCACGGCTGTACTCCTTTGCAGACTGCGTGGTAGCCGCAACCGAGCGCGAACGACGGCGGCCGCTGTCCCCGCACAGCATCGGCCGCGGATCGAACCCGACCTTCGCCTCCCGGAGAGCTGGCGAGCGAGACTCTATCCGAGAGGCGCGACGGGACAGTCGCATCGTCGTCAAGCCGGCAGCGCGACAAGCCTTCTCGAGGCGGGCAGCGTCGCGAACCGTGGCGAAGAACGATCCGGCCCCACAGCTGCGGCTTGCGCCGCTCACCCGGGAGGAAGCCGAGTTGCCTCGCGCTGGCGCTACGCGCCGGAGCTAGCGATCTACGAGGGCACGACGGCCGCGATCACGGACATGCTCGACCCGGCAAACCATTACCACTCGATCCATCTCGACGGAGAGTACGTCGGCTACGTCTGCGTCGGCGCGGACGCCGAAACTCAGCATCGTCATACGTCGCAAGATACCGCGTATTACAAGGGAAGGGAGGGCGACCGCGGTGGCGGCAAATTCCCCGCCACTTCTGACGATCTGGCGAGTGGGCGGTGACGGGCTCGAACCGCCGACTTCCTCCTTGTAAGGGAGGCGCTCTACCAACTGAGCTAACCGCCCGCGGTCGTCGATCCTACCCACGGGCCGGCGCGGGCGGGCGAGGGAGCGCCGGTCGGCAAAGTTGTCCTGACAGGACCAAGATCCCGACCGCAGCCCACAGCCCACGTTCCGCCCCACCGGATGTGGCGCGAGCGGCGTGGGGGACGCGACGCTGGCGGCAGATCCGCCTCGCACGCGCCCGAGCGCCACCCCGCCCCCGAGCCGCGCCGGTGGGGGGTGATTTCCGGCCCGCCCGAGACTCTTAACCACGAGGCGTTCACCCGAATCGACTGGAGGATGCGATGGAGGAGATCCGGCGGGAGGGCGAGCAGGTGGTGGTGAGCCTGTCGCTCGACGAGCTGCGGCTGATCGGGGCCACGATGAACGAGGCCCTCAACGGCGGGTACGCGATACCGGGGGACGTCTGGGAGGAGCTGATCGGGCAGCCGCCCGACAGGGCGGACACGTTGCTCGACGCGCTCCTGTCCGTCGTCGAGCGATGAGCGAGGAACTGGGACGCTACCTGCGCGACGGTCCGGCGCAGCGGCGGCTGCTGGCCGCGATGGCGGACGGCCACGCGCGCCACAAGCACGGCCGTGAGCTCGGGTCGCCGGCGCCGGCGATGTACCAGGCGCGCGTCCGTGCCCATCTGGAGAGCGCGCCGGTCGGCGTGGTCAGCACCGATCCGAACGGGCGGCGCTCGTATCTGCTCGCGAACCCGGGCCGCAACCAGATCGCCTGGATCGCCCCGCACAAGGAGCACCGCTCGACGTTCTTCCAGCCCCGGCGCGGCGTCGAGCGGTACCTGCGCCAGCAGCGCGGGTTCGGATCGTCGGGCCCGCTGGACATCGTGGCGGTCCGTGACGCGGCGGCACGCCAGACCGCGCACTCGATCGCCTCCGCCCAGCGCGCCCCCCGGCGTCCGGGGCGCGAGCGGTGAGCGGCTCACGCCCCTACCATCGTCTGGGTGAGCAATGGCTTCGGAGGGTTCGACCCGCAGCGCGCGGTCGACCAGATCAGACGGATGGCGGCCGACGCGCCCGCGCACCTGCAGGGCGGGTTCGAGCGGCTGGTGCGCGAGTCGCCGCCGGAGCGGCTGGAGCAGCTGATGCGCTCGCCGGCGCGGCGGCCGTTGCTCGACGGGATCTTCTGGCAGATGCCCAAGCAGGTCGACCCGACCGCCGCGGGCGCACGACGACCGCGATCAAGTGGGTGGTCACGGGCCGCCCGGACGGCGGCAGCGACGTCTACCAGCTCGTGATCGAGAACGGGCGGGCGCGGACCGATCGCGGCGAGACGGTCGAGGCGCGGCTCACGGTGACGCTCGACGGGGTCGAGTTCCTCAAGCTGGCGAGCGGCAACTCCGACCCGATGCAGGCGTACTTCACCGGCCGGATCAAGCTGAGCGGCGACATCATGGTCGCGGCCAAGCTGGCCCAGATGTTCCGCATGCCCGGGGCGCCGGACCCCGGGTCCGGCAACGGGCAGGGCACCGGTCCCGGGCCCGCCTGACCGGCCGCGCGCGCCCCGGCTGACGAACCCGCGACGCACATCTATCCTCGACCTCATGGAGGAGGCAGGGCCCGACCAACCCGCGGCGATCGAGCTGCGCGGAGTCGTCAAGCGCTTCGGCGCGCTGACGGCGGTCGACGGGATCGACCTCACCGTCCCCGCGGGAATCTGCCTGGGGCTGCTCGGGCCCAACGGGGCGGGCAAGTCGACGACGATGCGGATGCTCACCGCCCAGGCGATCGCGGACGAGGGATCGATCTCGATCCTCGGGTTCGAGCTGCCGCGCGAGTCCAAGCTGGCGCGGATGGCGATGGGCGTCGTCCCTCAGCAGGACAACCTCGACGTCGAGCTCACCTGCCGGCAGATCCTGGCCGTGTTCGCGCGCCTGTACCGGGTGCCGAAGCCCGAGCGCGACGACGCGATCGACCGGGCTCTGAAGATCGCCAACCTGAGCAACCGCGCCGACACGATCGTCAAGGAGCTGTCGGGCGGGATGCGGCGGCGGCTGCTCGTCGCGCGCGGGCTGATCCACCGGCCGCGGCTGGTGCTGCTCGACGAGCCGACGGTCGGCTTGGACCCGCAGATACGCCAGGAGCTGTGGTCGCTGATCGACTCGCTGCGCGCCGACGGCACGACGGTGCTGATGTCGACGCACTACATCGAGGAGGCCGAGCGGCTGGCCGACACCGTCGCGGTCATGTCGCAGGGGCAGATCATCGCCCGCGGCACGCCGGGTGAGCTCGTCGCGCCCACGCCGGTCGCGAGGTGATCGAGGTCTACGGCCCGCCGGACCACCTGGCGAGCGTCGAGCGCCGGGCGGCCGACAGCGGCTGGGCGCACCGGCGCAGCGGCCCGGCGGTGGCGCTGCTCGGCGCCGAGACCCTCGACGGCGAGGCGCCGGAGGGCGTGCGCCGGCCGGCCAACCTGGAGGACGCGTTCGTGGCGCTCACCGGGGAGATGATCGAGTGAGCACCACCAATCTCCCGGCGCGCGGCCGCGCCGCATCCACCGGCTCGAGCCGGCAGCGCTCGCGGGGGTGATGAGTCGCGACGTCGTCATCTTCAAGCGCTACTGGAAGGCGACGACGTTCTCGTCGATCGTGCAGCCGACGATCTACCTGCTCGCGTTCGGCCTCGGGCTTCGGCTCGCTGGTCTCCCATGTCGGCCACGTGCGGCTACGTCGAGTACGTCGCGACCGGCGTGGTGGCGACCGCGGTGCTGTTCTCCTCCGCCTTCCCGGGGATGTTCAACACGTTCATCCGCTGGCAGTTCCAGCGCACCTACGACGCCCTACTCGCGGCGCCGGTGGACGTCGAGGAGCTGGTCACGGCCGAGATCCTGTGGATCTCGATCCGGGCCGGGGTCTACGGGCTGGCGCCGCTGGTGGTCGCTTCGCGTTCCACTCTCACCCGAGCCCGGCATGCTGCTCGTCCCGCTGATCGGGTTCGTCACCGGCTTCGGCTTCGCCGGCTTCGGCGTGCTGATCGCCGCGGTCGCCAAGACGATCGACAACTTCAACTACGTGACGAGCGCCGTGCTCACGCCGATGTTCCTCGTCGCCGGGACGTTCTTCCCGATCTCCGCTGCCCGGGGCTGCGCACGATCGCCCAGTTCAACCCGCTCTACCACTGCGTAGCCTCGTGCGCGACGTGTCGCTCAACACGTTCCACGGCGGCCCTGACCTCGTCCCACGTCGGCGTGCTGCTCGTGTGGGCGCTCGCTCACGTGGCGCCTGGCGGTGTGGCGCCTGGAGAAGCGGCTGATCGATTAGCGCGGCCGCGAGCCGTTCACGATCAGGCGCTGACGCCCGGCCCGCTGCGGGCGCCCGCGGGCGCCGAGATCGAGGGCGTCGCGCCGAAGCGCCCGAGCGTGATCGTGCCCGTCGCGCCCACCCCCTTGCCGTCGTTGCAGGCGTCGACGCGGCCGCCGCGCCGGGTTCGCCCGGTCGCCACGTAGCGCAGCGGGTACGGCGGGCCCGCCGCGGAGACCGTGATCGTGCTCGGAGTGGCGCCGGGGGCGTTGCCCGCGTCGCGGACGACGAGCACGCGGCGATGGTTGACGATCCCCGGGCGGCGCTCGACCATGAGCCGGCCGTGGTCCTCCGTCAGGCAGCGGGCGAGCGTGCCGGGCGCGAGCGTCCCGAGCGACCGGGTCACCGAGCGCCCGTCCCGCGCCGGCAGGATCAGCCAGCGGTTGGCGAGCCGCCGGGCACGCGACCGCGCCGCCGCCGAGCCGCCCGCCCGGCCGCGCCAGAACGGCTCATTCGCACGCAGGTAGACGGTGTGCGACAGCACGATCAGCTCGAAGCGAGTGCGCCCGACCGTGGTCGACGCCTCGTAGCGGCGCCGCGACACCGCCGACAGGTCGACGACCGTGTGCGTGCCGTTCTGGCGTAGGTCGGCGCGCATCGAGTAGTTGCCGACCCGGCGCAGCGCGTGCGCGGCGGCGCGGAGGATCGAGCGGGGCGATCGCGCGGCGATCGCGGTGGCCCGGTGGTGATGTCGATGGTGGTGGCGTCGCCGGGTGAGCGGCGCCCCGCCGCTCGGGCTGGTGCGGGGCGGTCGTCTCGCCCTCGACGTGGGCCGTGGTCGTCGTGCTGGAGGACGCAGCGGGTGATCGTCCTCGTGATGTGGCGGACCGTGGTCGAGCCGCAGCCGGCGATCGCCAGCGCGCAGGCGAGCAGCAGCGCGGCGAGGGGCGGGACGATGGCATCGCCTCATCGTGGCAGCTAAAGTTCGGTCCTGGCGGGCGCGGGACTCAGGGATAGAACTCCGACGCGATGCTGTACCGGCTGCTCTACGCCCGGCTGCTCGCGCGCCTGGATCCCGAGACGGTCCACGTGCTGACCGCCCGGACGCTCGGCGGGCTCGGCCGGGTCGCCCCGGGACCGCTGCGGGGGCTGCTGCGCGCTGCTCGCCGGCGGCGCCCACCGACCCGCCGCTGCGCGTGCCGCGCGCTCGGCCTCGAGTTCCCGAGCCCGCTCGGCGTCGCCGCGGGCCTGGACAAGAACGTCGAATGGTTCGAGGAGCTGGGAGCGCTCGGCTTCGGCTACGTCGAGATCGGCACCGTGACCGCCCAGCCGCAACCGGGCAACCCGCGCCCGCGCATCCGCCGCCTCCCCGCCGACCGGGCGCTGCTCAACAGCATGGGCTTCCCGAACGACGGCGCCGACGCGGCGGCGCGACGACTGAAGCGGCCGCGACGGACGCTCGTCGCGGTCAACATCGGCCGCTCGAAGGCCGCCACCGACGCCGAGGCCGACTACCGCCGCTCGGTCGCGACGCTCGCTCCGCACGCGGACCTGCTCGTGCTCAACGTGAGCTCGCCGAACACGCCCGGGGCTGCGCGACCTGCAGACGGTGGAGGTGCTCAGCGGGCTGGTCACGGCGGTCCGTGCCGGGATGGCCGACTGCGGCGCGAGCCCCCCGCTGCTGGTCAAGATCGCGCCCGATCTCGACGACGCGGCCGTCGACGCGCTCGCCGACGCCGCGCTGGCGCTCTCGCTCGACGGGCTGGTGTGCACGAACACGACGATCTCCCGCGACGGCCTGGCCTCCCCGGCGGAGCTCACCGCGCTGCCGGGGGGCGTGTCCGGCGCGCCGCTCAAACGCCGCTCGCTCGAGGTGCTGCGGCGGGTGCGCGCCCGGACCGGCGACCGGCTCGTGCTCGTGTCCGTCGGCGGCGTGGAGTCCGCCGACGACGCGCTCGCGCGGATCCGCGCCGGGGCGACGCTCGTGCAGGCGTACACGGGCTTCGTCTACGGCGGGCCCGGCTGGCCGTCGGCGATCAATCGCGGCCTGTCCGAGCGACTGCGCGCGGTCGGCGCCGAGTCGGTGCAGGACCTCGTCGGCACCGAGGCCCGCGTGTCGCCCTGCTGACGCCGCGCCGCCGAGCGCCGAGAGGTTTTGCACGGGCTCGCGCGCCGGTTCCCCCATCCACGCCTCACCGGTGCGATCAACGGGCCGCCGCGGTGATCAATGGGGCGATGGCCCGCGCGCTCCGCACCGCCCTCGCCGTGCTCGCCGCGGTGGTCGCCCTGGGCGCCGCACCAAGCGCGCCCGCCCGGGCCGCCGGCCCGGCATGCGTGTTCCTGAACCGGACCTCGTACATCGCCCACGAGAACCAGGGCATGCTGCGGATCACGATCGAGCGCACCGACACGTCGGCCCCGGAGCAGATCCGCTACGGCGTGCGCCACCTCGACGCGCAGCCCCACCGGGACCTCGCCACCGTTCCCAACACGTACGTGGTCATGCAGCCGGGCCAGGCGAGCTACACGTTCGACGTGAAGATCATCGATCGAGGGATGACCGCGACACCGGTGTACGCAATCGCCTACATCTACGGCTCGAACCCCGACACGCTGTGCGACGCGAGCGGCCGGAGGTACCGCCACGGCCCGGTCGACTCGCGGATCACGATCCGCCGCGACGACCCACTCGATCCCCGCGACCCGGCCGACCTGCTCGGCTTCCCCGGCGTCGCGCCGGTCGTCCCGGACGCCTCCACGACCACCGATCCGTTCGCCGAGGCGCCGTTCTGGATCGAGGGGCGGCGCTCGCCCGCCGGGACGTCGGCGCGGCGCTACCGGCACCGCAACCGCGGCTGGTACAACGCGCTGCGGTTCCTGGCCGACCAGCCAGGCGTGCACCGCTTCTACTTCTGGAACACGCCCGGGTATCCGGCCCACACGGTCGCCCGCTTCCTGGAGACCGCCGAGGCGCGCCAGCCGCACACGGTCGTGCAGCTGTCGACCTACTCGCTCGTCCACGGCCACTGCGGCCGGGACACGAGCAGCCCGGGCTTCGTGAAGCGATACCAGCGCTGGATCCGGGGGCTGGCGCGGGGCATCGGCAACTTCCACGTCGTCGTGTTCCTGGAGCTCGACTCGCTGATCACGACGCAGTGCCTGCTCCACAGGCGGATCAGGCTGCAGGACCGGCTGCTCGAGTTGCGCGACGCCGTGCAGACGCTCGAAACGCTCCCCCACACCGCCGTCTACCTCGACGCCGGCGCCGCCGACGCGGTCTCGGTCGACCGCACGGTCCGGCTGCTGCGCGAGTCGGGCGTGGCCGGGGCGCAGGGGTTCTTCGTCAACTCCACCCACTTCGACTGGACGACGAAGGAGGTCGCCTACGGCCAGGCGATCTCCCGGCGACTGGGCGGCATCCACTTCGTCGTCAACACCGGCGAGAACGGCCAGGGCCCGCTCGCCCCCGCCTCACGCAGGCTGTACGGCAACGAGAAGCTGTGCAACCCGCCCGGCCGCGGCCTCGGCCCGCTGTCGGTGCAGACCGGCGACACCGGCGTCGACGGCTTCCTGTGGTTCACCAACCCCGGCGGCTCGGCCGGCGACGGGCGGGGCTGCGGCCGCGACGCGCCGCCCACCGCGGTGTTCTGGCCCGCGCGGGCGGTGAGCCTCGTGCGCCACGCCGACTTCCACATCACCGGCCCGCGGGAGCCGGTGCGCCGCGACGGGATCTACGCGCCCTACGACCAGGCGGTGGCGCCCGATCGCAGCCATGCCCGCCTGAGCCACCTCAACCACCAGCGCTGAGGCGATCTCCGAACCCCTGTCGAGTTTTTGTCCATGCGGTCAAGAGGCCCGCGGACGGGACCGATGGCCAAGGATGTGTCCGCACTCGACACATTCGCTGCCCAGCGATCGGGCGCTGCGGAGGCGACGGCGCTGGAGATCCTCGTCAACGTGCGCCTCGAGGGGCTCCTCGAGCGCGCCGAGGCGCTGCTGGCCCGGGCCCGCGCGGAGGAGGACGCGCACACGCTCGCCCGCGCCGAGCTGCTGATCGCCGACCGGCACGCGCGCGGCGGCGACATCGACACGGCGATCGAGCACCAGCGCGCGATCCTGCACCGCGCCCGGAGCGAGGGCCGGGCGACGATCGAGGCGCGCACGCAGTTCTACCTGGCCGCCAACTGGGACCGGATCGGGCTGCGCACCGAGAGCCTGGAGGCGGCCAACGACGGGGTCCGGCTGCTCGATCCCAGCTGCCCCGCGCACTGGCACGTCGAGCACCACATGGTGCTCGCGATGCTCACCAACTACGACCGCGCCGGCGGCAACGACCTGGAGCTGCTGGAGGAGAGCCTGCGCCGGGCCCGGGCGTTCGGCGACCCCGACATCCTGCTGCTCGTGCTCAACAACTTCGCGTGGACCGCGCACCAGAGCGAGGCGGGCCGGCCCCGCGCCTACGAGCTGATGGAGGAGATGACCGCGCTCGTGGCGGAGGGCCGCGCGACCCCGTCGCCCGCGGACCTCGACACGATCGCATGGCTGCGGCTGGCCAACGGCGAGGTGCAGGAGGCCGAGCGGCTGCTGCAGATCGGGCTCACGCACACCGATCACGTCGAGCCCGACAGCGTCGCCGGGCTGCGCATCCATCTCGCCGCCGTCCGCCGGCGCCAGGGCCGGCTGGACGAAGCCGCCCGGCTGCTCGAGCGCGGCCGCGCGATGGCGCTGGCCATCAAGACGCCCGAGTACGCGATCGACGCGCTCGACGCGCTCGCCGAGATCGACGCCGAGCGCGGCCACCACCGCCGCGCCTACCGGCGCCTGCGCCGGCTGCTGGAGGAGCGGGCGCGCTTCGAGCGCGCCGACAGCGAGCGGCGCGCCGCGGTCCTGCAGTCGATCCACGCCACCCAGAGCGAGCGCGAGCAGCGCCGCTACTACCAGGAGCTGTCGGTGCGCGACCCGCTCACCGGGATGTACAACCGTCGCCACCTCGAGGACCGGCTGGCCGAGCTCGTCGGCGCCGGCGAGCTGGCGCTGGCGATGATCGACATCGATCACTTCAAGCGCGTCAACGACGAGCACTCGCACGACACCGGAGATTCGATCCTGCGCCAGCTCGCGGCGATACTCGCCGATCACGCGCGGCGGATGTCGCCCGACGGGTTCGCGGTCCGTCTCGGCGGCGAGGAGTTCGTGATCGTCGCCCCGGACATCAGCGCGACCCAGGCGGTCGCGTCGCTCACCCAGCTGCGCCGCCACGTCGCGACCCATCGCTGGAACGGGGTGCCCTCGACGGTCGCGCCGACGATCAGCATCGGCCTGGCCACGTCGGGCCCCGGCGGCGGCGACACCCGCGCCACGCTGCTCGCCCGCTCCGACGAGCTGCTCTACCGCGCCAAGCGCGCGGGCCGCAACCGGGTCGTCAGCGACGACACCGCGCCGCCGGAGCTGCCGCCCCGCTCCGAGCCCACGAGCGGTCCGGCGATCCACGGAACCCATAGTTGAACTCAGGTTCGGTGAGTGCTGTGATTCCGCCTCCATGGATCCTGCCGCCGGTCCCTCCACCCGCTCCGCGCCGCCGCGCCGGGTCGCAGGTCGCGATCGTCGGCGCCGGGCTCGCCGGCCTGACCGCCGCGCGACAACTGGCACGCGCCGGGCGGTCGGTGGTCGTGCTCGAGGCGCGTTCGCGGGTCGGCGGGCGGACGCTCAACCACGAGCTCGGCGGTCGGCGGCGTGGTCGAGGCCGGCGGCGCGTACGTCGGGCCGACCCAGGTGCACGTGCTCGCGCTCGCCCGCGAGCTCGGCGTCGAGACCTTCCCATCCGGCGTCCCCGGCGACCAGGTGTTCGTCCACGGCCGCCGGGTCAAGCGCTACCGCGGCGACGTCCCGCCCGACCTGCTCGCGCTGCCGGGACTGGGGATCGCGATGGCCCGCGTCAACCGGCTCTGCCGCGAGATCCCGCTGCACGCGCCCTGGGAGCACCCGAAGGCGCACGCCTGGGACTCGATCACGCTCGACAGCTGGCTGCGGCGCACGACGACGGGGCTCGGACCGGGTGCGCTTCAGTGGTTCAACGTCTTCGTCAGCTCGGCGTTCGGCGCCGAGGCCCGCGACGTGTCGCTGCTGTTCAGCCTCTGGTACATCGGGATGATGGGCGACCCGACCCACCCGGGGACGCTCGACCGCGGCATCGCGATGGAGGGCGGCGCCCAGGAGTCGCGCCTGGTCGGCGGCAGCCAGCTGCTCTCGTTGCGCCTCGCCGAGGAGCTCGGCGAGCGGGTGGTGCTCGACGCGCCGGTGCGGCGGATCGAGCAGGATGGCGCCGCGCGGGTGCACTCCGACGCGGGCACGTGGAGCGCGGAGCGCGTGATCGTCGCCGTGCCGCCGCAGCTCGCCGCCGAGATCGCGTGGGACCCGGCGCTGCCGCCGGCCCAGGACGCGCTGCTGCGACGGCTGCCGTTCGGCACGCTGATGAAGTGCGACGCCGTCTACGACACGCCGTTCTGGCGCGAGGAGGGGCTGTGCGGGATGGCGGCGCTGCGAGACGGCACGCCGATCCGCTCGATCTTCGACAAGACGCCGCCCGAGGGCTCGCCGGGCGTGCTGATGGGATTCCTCGGCGGTGAGGACTGGCGGCTGTGGGCGCCGGTGTCCGCCGATGCGCGGCGGCGGGCGGTGCTGCAGTGCTTCACGCGGGCGTTCGGGCCGCGCGCCGCGGACGCGCGCGACTACTTCGAGACCGATTGGGTGTCCGAGCGCTGGAGCCGGGGCGGGCCGACCTCGATCCCCGGTCCCGGGACGCTCGTCGACTTCGGCGCCAGCCGCGGGGTGCCCCACGAGCGGGTGCACTGGGCGGGGACCGAGACCGCCCGCCACTGGAACGGGTTCATGGACGGCGCGGTGAGCTCCGGGCGCCGCGCCGCCGACGAGGTGGAGCGGGTCCTGTGAGGGGTCGCGGATCCCCCGCCGGGCCCACCGACGTCGCCGAGACCCTCGTGATCGCGGCGCCGGTGCAGCGCCTGTGGGCGCTGCTCGCCGACACCGGCCGCTACGCCGAGTGGGTCGAGAGCTGCCTGGAGGTCACCTACCACCACGGCGAGGCCGCGCTCGGCGGCATCTACAAGGAGGTCGGGCACGGCCTCGGACCGCTGCCGGCGCACACGACCTGGCGGGTGGCCGAGATCGACGCGCCCCGGTATCGGCGGGACACCGGCACCGGCATGCCGCTGGTGAGCGGCCTGGAGTCGATCTTCGAGCTGGAGCCCGAGGGCGAGCACGCCACCACGCGCTTCACCTGGCGCAACCGCTACCGCCCGGCGCTCGGGCCGCTGGGACGGCGGATCGACGCGCTCCAGCAGGGCGAGCTGCGTGCGATGATGCGCCGCTCGATGACCCGCCTGGCCGAGATCGCGGCGGCCGAGCCCGGCTCGGAGGCCGCGTGACCGCCGGCGCCGGCCCGGAGCTCACCGCCGCGCGCGAGCGCGTCGCCGCCGCCTCGCGCGAGCTCGCCGCCGGCGGCCTCGTGCGCGGCACCGCCGGCAATGTCTCCGAGCGGGTCGGCGAGCTGGTCGCGATCACGCCCACCGGCGCGCGGCTCGGCGAGCTCACCGCGGCGCACGTGACGGTCGTCGACCTCGACGGCGCGGTCGTCGACGGCCCGCTCGCCCCCACGAGCGAGGCCGGGCTGCACCTCGGCGTCTACGCGCACCATCCCGCCGGGGCCGTCGTGCACACCCACGCGCCGCTCGCCACCGCGCTCGGGTGCGTGATCGACGAGCTGCCCTGCGTCCACTACCAGATGCTCGCGCTCGGCGGCGCGGTGCCGGTGATCCCGTACTTCACGTTCGGCTCGCCCGAGCTGGCCGAGGCGACGGTCGCCCGGCTCGACGGCCGCCAGGCCGCGCTGATGGCCAACCACGGCGCGATCACCACCGGCCACGACCTCGTCGCCGCCGTCGAGAACGCCCACCTGCTCGAGTGGGCGTGCACGATCTACTGGCGTGCCGCCGCGATCGGCGAGCCGCGCGCGCTCACCGAGGACGACCTGTCGGCGGTGATCGAGACCGTCGTGCGCAGCGGCTACGGCACGACCCGCCCTCATGAGGAGGACTGACCGGATGCGCGTGATCACGCTCGGCGTCCACGTCGTCGACACGCTCGCGCGGCCGATCGAGTCGATCCCCGAGGGCCAGGGCGGCCGGCTCGTCGAGGAGATCCGGCTCACCCCGGCGGGCACCGCCGGCGGCACCGCGGTGACGCTCGCCAAGCTCGGGGCGGAGGTCCGCACCGCGGGCGCGATCGGCTCCGACGCGCTCGGCGACGTGCTCGTCGCGATGCTCGAGCGGGCCGGCGTCGACACCGGGCTGCTCGTGCGCCGCTCAGACGTGCAGACGTCGGCGAGCGTGCTGCCGATCCGGCCCGACGGATCGCGCCCGGCGTTCCATGTGATCGGCGCCAACGCCACCTACAGCTCGAGCGACGCGCCGTGGGAGGAGATCGCCGCGGCCGACCACCTGCACCTGGGGGCGCCCGAGTTCATGGGCGGCGAGGAGGCCGCCACCATCCTGCGCCACGCGCGCGCTCACGGGACGGTCACCTCCGCCGACCTGCTCGCGCCCGGCGACCAGGCCGCGCAGATCGTCGACTGGATCGGCGCCGCACTCCCCGAGCTCGACTACCTGCTGCCCAATGCCGAGCAGGTGCTCGGGCTGTCCGGGCGCACCGACCTCGCCGGCGGCTGCCGAGCGCTGCTCGACCGCGGCGTCGGCTGTGTGGCCGCCACCGACGGCGCGCGGGGGGCGATCGTCGTGGACGGCTCCGGCGTGGAGCGGGTGCCCGCGTTCGCGGTCGAGGTGGTCGACACCACGGGCTGCGGCGACGCGTTCTCCGCCGGCTTCCTGCGCGGCCTGTCGCTCGGCCTTCCCGGCCGGGACGCGGCGGCGCTCGGCTGTGGCGCCGCGGCGCTCGTCGCCGGCGGCCTCGGCTCCGACCACGGGACGTTCACGCTGCGCGACGTCGAGGAGCTCGTCGCGTCGGGGACGACGCTCTGTGGATGTCCGGCCGCCCGACGGCGACCGCGCCGGCGGCGGCGGCGCAGGAGTCGCAGCCGGCCCAGTGGGCGGTGGTGATCGCGTTCGCGCTCGTCGTCCTCGTCACCCAGCTGCTGTGGCTCTCGTTCGCGCCGATCGACACCGACGTGGCGCGGGACTTTCACGTCTCCAAGAACGCGATCGGCTGGCTGGCGAACGTCTTCCCGCTCGTCTACGTGCTCGTCGCGCTCCCGGCCGGGCTGGCGCTCGACCGGTGGTTCCGCTCGACGCTGCTGCTCGGGGCGGCGCTCGCCGCGCTCGGCGGGCTGGTGCGGCTCGTGGCCCCGACGTTCGGCTGGGCGATGGCCGGGCAGCTGATCGCCGCCTGCGCCCAGCCGCTCGTGCTCAACGCGATCACGAAGGTCGCGACCGGTTACCTGCCGCCCGCCCAGCGCGCGGTCGGCATCGCGATCGGCTCCGCCGCGCAGTTCCTGGGCGCGATCGTCGCGCTCGTCCTCGGTCCGTTGCTCGAGGGACGCCACGACGTCACGCTGCTGCTCGCGGTCGAGGCCGGGATCGGCTGTGCGGCGCTGGCCACGCTCGCGGCCGGCCTGCGCCGGCCCCCCACCGTGTCCGGCCCGGCGGCCGGGGCGGGCAGGGCGCAGCTGCGCGCGGCCTGGAGCGACTCGACGGTCCGCTGGCTGTCGGGGATGATGTTCGTCGGCGTCGGGGTGTTCGTCGCGGTGAGCACCTACCTGCAGCCGATCCTGCACCACGACCGGATCTCCTCGACCGCCGCCGGACTGATGCTCGCCGGGATGCTGCTCGCGGGCGTCGCCGGATGCGCGATCACCCCGCCGATCGTCGCCCGGCGCGGCGCCCAGCGCGGCTACCTGACGACCGCCGTGGTGGGCGTCGCGATCGCGATGGCGCTGCTGTCGGTCACGCACGCCGTCACCGCCCTGGACTTCGTGGTGATCGCCGTGGTCGGGTTCCTGCTGCTCGCCGCGCTGCCCGTGATCCTGGAGCTCACCGAGCGCCGGATGGGCCGTGGCGGCGGCGTGGCCACCGGGATCCTGCTGCTGATGGGCAACCTCGGCGGCCTGCTCGTCGCGGTCGCCGTCGGCGTGGTGAGCGGGATCCCGGTCGCCGCGTTCCTGCTGCTGGCCGGGGTCACGCTGTGCGGGCTGCCGATCGCGCGGCGGGTGCGCTCCGCGCCTGCGGTCGCGGCCGCCGGCCTGCGCGCGGCTCCGGGAGTCGACGGATCGCCCTCCACCTTCGGCGTGCCCAAGGCTCACTGAAGCTCGTCACCCCTCCCGAAGCTCACCACACGCGCTCCGTAGCGACTACGGAACCGCCGCCGCGACTCTCAAGTTCTCCGCACGGCTGCCGAGATGCACCGGTAGATGGAGCGCGACCGATCGCGCATCCAGGCCCTCGTCGCAAGGAACGGATTGCCATGACCTCTCTGCCTCGCATCCACGGCTGGATCGTCCCCGTCATCGCTGCGTTCGCCGCCGCCGTCGTGCTCGCGCTCCCGTCGATGGCACGCGCGGACGACAGCTCGCAGAGCGCCGCGGCGACCACGTCGATGATCGCCGCGCCGGCCGCGGGCGCGCCTGCAACGGCGATGAGCACGGGCGGCGGAGCGCTCGCGCAGCCGGATTCCGCCAGCTGGCGGTAGGTCATGACCGCGATCGAGGGTGGCGGCCCGCGGGTCGCGTCGCGACACCGCATGGTCCGGCGCGCCCTCGGTCGCGGCGAGCTGCCGGTCTGGCTGCTCAGCGCGGCGATGGTCGCGTGCGCGGCCGTGCTGCTCACCGTGGGCGGCGCCGGCTCGCTGCAGCCCGTGCCCTCCTCGATGCACCTACCGTTGTGGGCGCTCGTGATCGGCTTCGCGCTCGCCGAGCACCTCGTCGTCCACGTCCACTTCCGCCGCAGCTCGCACTCGATGGCGCTCGGCGAGATCCCGCTCGTGTTCGCACTGCTGTACGCGGGCGGCTGGACGGTCGTCGTCGCCTACACCGTCGGGCGCGCGTGCGCGCTGCTCATCCTGCGGCTGCCGGCGATCCGGCTCGCGTTCAACGCCGCCCAGTTCGCGCTCGGCGGGGCCCTCGCCGAGATCACCTTCCACGCCGTGAGCGCGGGGGCCGGAACCGGGAACCCCCGCGTCTGGCTGGCGGCGGCGCTCGCGGCGACGGTCGCCTCCGCGTGCGCGGTGCTGATGATCACCGCCGCGGTCTCCTTCTCCGAGGGACGCCTGAGCCTCGACCGGGTCGTCGCCTCGCTGCGGACCGACCTGACGGTCACGCTCGCCAACACGTCGCTCGGGCTGTGCGCCGCCGGGCTGGTCCAACAGGACTGGCGCACCGCCGTGCTGCTCGTCGTGCCGGTCGCGGGCATGTTCCTCACGATGCGCGCCTACGCCGCCGAGCGGGCGCGGCACGGCCGCCTCGAGTTCCTCTACGACGCCGCCAGGGCGCTGTCGGGCTCGGCCACCACCGGCGACGCGCTCGCCAACATGCTCACCCGCTCGCTGGAGGCGTTCCGCACCGAGGCCGCCGAGATCGTCTTCTTCTCGCCCGACGGGGGCGAGGCGCTGCGCACCGCGGTCAGCGCAGACGGCGAGGCGGTGCTGCTCGAGCCGCTCGGGGTCGAGCTGGCCGGTCCACTGCGCGACGCGATGAGCCGCGCGCCGGCGGCGTGCGCCGCCCGTGACGTCGACGATCGGTTCCTGGGCGGCTACCTGAGCTCGCGCGGCCTGGGCAACGGTCTGTTCGCGACGCTGCAGGGCGAGCACGCCTGCATCGGCGCGATCGCGCTCGGCGACCCGTCGGGCTTCACCCGCTTCGGCGCCGACGACGTGAAGCTGTGCGAGACGCTCGCCACCAACACGAGCGTGGCGCTGGAGAACGACCGCCTCGGCCACACGGTGTGGCAGCTGCGGATGCTCCAGTCCGAGCTCGAGCACCAGGCGTCGCACGACCCGCTCACCGGTCTGGCCAACCGCGCGCTGTTCGCCGAGCGCCTGGACGGCGCCCTGTCGCGCACCGTCGACGGGACCGCGGTGCTCTTCATCGACGTCAACGACTTCAAGATGGTCAACGACACGCTCGGCCACGCGGCGGGCGACGAGCTGCTGGTCGCGATCGCCGGGCGGCTGAGCGACTGCGTGCGCCCGACAGACACGCTCGCCCGCCTGGGCGGCGACGAGTTCGCGATCCTGCTCCAGGACGGCGCGACCCAGACGCAGGCGATCGAGATCGCCGAGCGGATCGACCGCCGCACCGAGGACCGCTTCTCGATCGCCGGAGAGCTGCACCTGGTGCGGGTCTCGATCGGGATCGCGCTCGGGGAGACCGACGGCATGACCTCCGAGGAGCTGATCCGCAACGCCGACCTGGCGATGTATCGCGCCAAGCAGGCCAAGCGCGCCGGCTATGAGCTGTTCGAGTCCGGGATGGAGGTCTCGGTGCTCCACCAGCACGGCCTGCGCCGGCGGCTGCGCGAGGCCACGCAGCGCGACGCGTTCGCGGTGCACTACCAGCCGATCGTCGACCTCTCGAGCGGCGCGACCACCGCCCAGGAGGCGCTCGTGCGCTGGATCGACGGGCCGCGCGGCACCGTCGGGCCCACGTCGTTCATCCCCGTCGCCGAGGAGCTCGGCGTGATCGTCCCGATCGGCCGGCGCGTCCTGCACCGAGCCTGCCGCGAGGCGCAGACGTGGGCCGGCGACGGCGACCCGGCGCCCGCGGTGCACGTCAACGTCTCCCCGATCGAGCTGCGCGACGACGGCTTCCTGCCCGGGGTGCACTCGGCGCTTGAGCAGAGCGGACTGGACCCGCACCGGCTGGTGCTCGAGATCACCGAGAGCGTGCTGCTCTCGGACCCGGCCCGCTGCGTGGCGATCCTGCAGCAGCTGCGCGGGCTCGGCGTGCAGATCGCACTCGACGACTTCGGCACCGGGTACTCGTCGCTCAGCCAGCTGCGCGGGCTGCCGCTCGACTGGCTCAAGCTCGGCCGTCCGTTCGTCGAGGACATCGAGCCCCACGGGTCGAGCCGGCCGTTCGTGCGCATGATCATCGCGCTGGCCGCGAGCCTCGGGGTGCGCGTCGTCGCCGAGGAGATCGAGGACCGCCGGCAGATGCAGCTGCTGCGCGCGCTCGGCTGTGGCTACGGCCAGGGGTTCTACCTGGGCGAGCCGGCCGCCGCCGTCGATCGCGCGCCGGTGGTGGCGACCGCGAGCGCATAGAGCGAGCTCGTCGCGGCGATGTAGAGCGTCGTCCCGGCCGGTCCGCCGAACGTGCAGTTGGCGGCGACCTCGGGCAGCGGGATGCGGCCCAGGCGGACGCCGTCGGGCGCGTAGACGGTGACGCTCTCGCCCGCCGACGTCCAGACGTTGCCGGCGACGTCGACGCGAAATCCGTCGAACACGCCGGGCTCGCAGACCGCGAACACGCGCGGACCGTCCAGGCGCGTGCCGGCGTCGACGACGTCGAACGCAAACAGGTGGTGGCGCCCGGTGTCGCGGCGCGCCCGTGACGTGTCGGACACGTACAGGATCGACTCGTCGGGGGAGAACGCGAGCCCGTTGGGATCCTCGAGCGCGTCTGAGACGACGGTGAGCGAGCCGTCGGCCGGGTCGCAGCGGAACACGAAGCAGCCCGCCTGCTCGGAGTCGGCCTTGTGTCCCTCGCGGTCGGACACGATCCCGTACGGCGGGTCGCTGAACCAGATCGTCCCGTCGGACTTGACCACGACGTCGTTGGGGGAGTTCAACCGCCCGCCGGCGTAGCGGTCGGCGATCGTGGACAGGGTGCCGTCGTGCTCGACGCGGCTCACCCGCCGGCCGCCGTGCTCGCAGCGCACGACGCGGCCCTCGCGGTCGAGCGTGTGGCCGTTGGCGAACCCGGCCGGCGCGAGCGCCACCGACGCGCCGTCGGTCTCGCTGAAGCGCAGCACCCGGTCATTCGGGATGTCGCTGAAGTACACGCAGTCCTCGGCCGGGACGTAGACCGGGCCCTCGGCCCATTCGCCGCCGGTCCACAGCCGCCGCAGCCGCGCGCCGGGGTCGACCAGCGGCGCGAGCCTGGCGTCCTCGATCTCGACCGTCGGCGCCGTCATCGGGCGCGAGCGCCGGCTGCCCGGCGCCGTCGGGCTGTGCGGGACCGCGAGCTCATGCGGCGGCGATGGTACCGCCCGGCGGATGCCGCCCGCACCGGCCGGCGCGGCGGTATATGCTCGCCGTCAGACGGTCGGTTCGGAGGAGGGATCACAGAATGGCGACGACCGGAGCTCGTGCATCGCAGGGGAGGGGTCCCGGCGCGGCAGGGGACGGGCGACTGGCGCGCGGGGTCCTGGGCGACGCCGACATCGCGGCCGCGACGCTGGCCGACATGGCGCCGGCGATGAGCTTCTTCTTCGCCTTTGCGACGATCGTGACCACCGCCGGGATCGCCGCGCCGCTGACGGTGATCGCCGCGACGATCGCGATCGCGCTGCTCGGCAACACGCTGAGCCAGTTCTCACGCTCGCGGCCGTCGACCGGCTCGTTCGTGACGTTCGTGGGCAGCGCGTTCGGCGGCTACAGCGCGGTGGTGACGGCGGTCGTCCTGGGCGTGGGCTACATCATCGCCGTCGCCTCGGTGGTGACGATCTCCGGCGGCCTGGCCGAGATGATCCTGCAGCACTACCTGAGCATCACGATCCCGTGGCAGGCGATCAGCGCGGTGCTGTCGCTCGGCGCGCTCACGCTGATCGTGATCGGGGCCAAGCCCTCGACGAAGGTCGCGGCCGGCCTGTTCGTGTTCCAGATCGTGCTGCTGGTGGTGGTCGCGATCGCCCTGCTGATCCAGCACTCGGGCCACATCAACGGACTGCCGTTCGATCCCTCCCACCTGCACCGCGGCTTCTCGGGCCTGTCGCTGGGCTTCCCGCTCGCGATCTACCTGTTCGTCGGCTGGGAGAACTCCGCGGCGCTCGCCGAGGAGCATCGCGACCCTCGCAGGGGGGTCACCCGCGCCGTGTTCTCCAGCGTGGCGGTGGTCGGCGCGGTGTACGTCTTCCTCTCCTACGCGACCGTGGTCGGCTTCGACGACAACGCAAAGGCGCTGACCGCCGCCTCGGTCCCGTTCATCACGGCGGCCGGTGGGGTGGCCAGCGGGCTGATGTTCATCGCCTACATCGCGGGCTTCACCTCGATCTGCTCCTGCCTGATCTCGGCCACCAACTCCCAGGCGAGGATCATCTTCAACTCCGGCCGTGAGGGGCTGTTGCCGTCGGTGCTCGCGCGGCTGACCCCCAAGCGCCGGACGCCGTGGGTGGCCTTCTCGGTCTATCTCGCGCTCGCGCTCGGGCTGTCGTACGTGTTCGGCTGGAACACGCCGCCGGTGACGTTCTTCGGCGAGATCGCCACGCTGGGAACGATCCTGATCGCGCTCACCTACCTCGCCGCCAACCTCGCGCTGCCGGTCTACTACCACCGCCACGAGCGGCAGAGCTTCTCGGTCGTCAAGCACCTGGTGCTGCCGCTGGTGGGCGCCGCGGCGATCGCCTATCCGCTGTATGAGCTGATCAAGCCGGGGCAGCCGGCGCCGTATGACCGCTACCCCATCATCGCGGCCGGCGTCGTGGTCGCCGCGCTGATCTGGGGCGCGATCGCCTACGCGCGCGACCGGACGCTGGGCGAGCGGGTCGGCTCGATCGTCGCCGACGCCGACTGACGCGGTCAGCCGCCCGGCCTTCCTCGAACGGAGGGGCCCGACCGCTCGGAGCGGTGTGCGCTCTGGAGGCCGAGCCAGCCGCCGATGGCGAGGCTGACCACGGCCGAGCCGACCAGGATCGCCGGGTACGTCGCGTGTGCGATCAGCAGCGCGCCGAGCGCCTGCATCGGGGCGGCGGGACCGAACAGCGACAGCGTGAGCGCCGCCGAGACCCGTCCCTGCAGGTGCTGCGGAGTGAGCCGCTGGGCGAGGTTGAGCGTCGCCAGGAACACGTAGGGCAGCGCGAACCCGAGGACGAGCGACCCGGCCACGGCCGCCGGCAGCCAGCCGCTCGCGCGCAGAAGGTCGCCGGCCGCGTAGTCGATGAGGCCGACGATCGCCAGGCGTGACTCGCCGTAGCGGTCGATCAACCGCCCGGCGGAGAGCGCGGCGACGATCGAGCCGGCGCCGAGCAGCGCGGACAGCACGCCGAGGAAGGCCGGCCGCTCGCCGAGGCCGTGGACCAGGCTGTACTGGGAGGCGACGCCGGCGCCGGACAGCGCCATCACGAGCGTGGCCGCGATCGCGACCTGACGCAGGCCGGGCGTGGCCCGGATGTGTGCCGCGCCGGCGCGCAGCGCGCGGGCGAACGGCTCGGGTTCCGCAGCCGGCGCGGGCGGCGCATCATCGACCCGCAGGCGCGTGATCACGAGCGCCGCGACCAGGAACGTGGCCGCGTCGAGCGCGGCGACCGCGCCGCCGCCGAGCGCCACGAACAGGCCGGCGCCGAGCAGCGGCGAGGCGAGCCGTCCCGTCTCCTGGATGGTCAGCCGCCAACCGTTGATGCGCCGGCGGAACGCGTCGCTGAACATCTGTGCGAACAGCGCGTCCTCGGCGGGGTCCATCAGCGTCGCCTCGACGCCGTAGGCGGCCATCACCGCGAACAGGAGCCACGTGTCGGCGCCCGAGCGGACGAGCAGCAGCGGCAGGACCGTGGCCGCGGCGAGCAGGTTGAGGCGCAACAGCAGTCGCCGGCGCGCCAGCCGGTCGGCGACGAGCCCGGCGAGCGGCGCGACGACCGTCCCCGCGTACGCGCACGCCCCCACCAGACCGGCCTGCGCGCTGCTCTGAGTGAGCGACTTGACCCACACACCGGCGACGAGCGACATCGCGCTGTTGCCGACCAGCGACGCCGCCAGGCCCGTGAAGTACCAGCGCGCGTTGTGCCGGGCGACGCGCTCGGCGGCGGTCTGCGGTGGGACGGGCGCGGGCTGGACCGCCACCGCGCGAGCATACCGCAGGTGAGTCATGCGGCCTTAGCTAACCTAATGCACCTTGGCTAAGATCTGCCGCGTCACCCGGAGGACGGGATCGAACGCGTCGCCCCGTACCGGCTGACCGTGCGGAACACTTGTGGCGTGGACAACGGCCAGATCGCCGACCGGCTGGACGCGTTCGCGATGCTGCTCGAGCTGAGCGACGCCAACCCGTACTCGGCGCGGGCCTACCACCGCGCCGCCGAGGGCATCCGCGGGATGGCGGTCCCGGTCGCCGAGCTCGTGCACACCGGGCGGGCGCGCGAGCTGCGGGGCGTCGGCTCGGGGATCGAGTCGCGCCTGCGCGAGCTGCTCGCGACCGGCGAGATCGCGGAGCTGGCCGAGCTGGAGCGCGAGCTCTCGCCCGGCCTCGTCGGGCTCATGCGCTACCTCGGGATCGGCGCCAACCGGGCGCTCGAGCTGGCCCGGGCGCTCGACGTCCACACGCCCGAGCAGCTGCGCGAGGCCGCCGCCGCGGGCCGCCTGCGCGACGTGCCCGGGGTCGGCCCAAAGACCGAGGCGCGGCTGCGCGGGGCGCTCGACCGCGACGCGGCGCCCCCCGCCCCGACCGGCCTGCTGCTGCACCGCGCGATCGAGCTCGTCGAGGGGATCGCCACCGCGCTCGGCGGGCGGGCGGCGGGCGACGTCCGCCGCCGGCGAGACCTGTGCGAGGAGCTGTGCGTCGTCTGCGAGGCGCCCGACGGCGGGCCGGAGCTCGATCGCTTCGCCGCCCTGCCGCAGATCGTCGCGCTCGTCGAGCGCGAGGCGGACCGCGCGCTCGGGGTCACCGTCGAGGGGGTGGGCGTCGAGCTCCGCGTCGCCCGGCCCGAGCGGGCCGGCACGGCGATGCTGCGGGCCACCGGGACGGGCGCGTACGTGCACGCGCTCGGGCGATTGCCGGAGCGGCGCGAGGAGGTGGACGTGTACGCGGCGCTCGGTGTCCCCTGGTGCCCTCCGGAGCTGCGTGAGCGGGCCTTCCGAGGCGAGCCGCCGGCCCTCGTGGAGCTCGGGGAGATCCGCGGCGACCTGCACTGCCACTCGACCTGGTCGGACGGGCGGGCGTCGATCGAGGAGATGGGCCGCGCGGCGCGCGAGCGAGGCTACGAGTACCTGGCGATCTGCGACCACACCCCGGCGGTCGGCGCCGTCCAGGGCCTCGACGCGGACGCGGTGCGCCGCCAGGCCGAGGAGATCGCGGCCGCCAACCGGCGCTCGCGCCGTTTGTCGTGCTGCGGGGGATCGAGTGCGACATCCTGCCCGACGGCCGACTCGACCTCCCCGACGACGTGCTCGCCGAGCTCGACTGGGTGCAGATCAGCGTCCACGGCGGCCAGCGGATGGCCGCCCGGGAGATGACCGCCCGCGTCTGCCACGCGCTGCAGAGCCCGCACGTGAGCTGCCTCAGCCACCCGACGGGACGGCTGCTCACGCGCCGGCCCGAGAGCGCCGTCGACCTCGAACGGGTCTATGCGGTCGCGGTCGAGCAGGGGGTCGCGCTCGAGGTCAACGGGCTGCCGCCGCGCCTGGACCTCAGCGGTGAGCACGTCCGCGACGCGCTGCGGGCCGGCGCCCGGATCGTCTGCTCGACCGATGCGCACTCGGTCGCCGGGCTGGCGAACATGGCCTTCTCGGTCGCCACCGCCCGGCGGGGCTGGGCAAGCGCCGCGGACGTGCTGAACACCGGCCCGCTCGAGCGCCTGCGTGCCTGGACCGCACGGTGATCTCGCCCGACGGCCGCTCCACAGGCGCGCCGCCCTGATCCCGGGGGCCGGACGGCGCGAATCGCCGTCGCCGGCCGGGCTATCGTCGATCCGGTGAGCCAATGGGGCACCGGGGCCTTC
This sequence comes from uncultured Solirubrobacteraceae bacterium, assembly GCA_963702225.1. Lineage (GTDB taxonomy): Bacteria > Actinomycetota > Thermoleophilia > Solirubrobacterales > Solirubrobacteraceae > Palsa-465. The sequence continues at coordinate 158,948 of CAVPBY010000037.1, forward strand.
GAGAATGACTCCGCGCGCGATTGGTTCTACCGCGTGGAGGAGGCGGTCGAACCGGTGACGTGATCGCGTCCGCGCTCGATGACGCGCTCGGAGAGGCCGGTGAGCTTGAGCTGGATCCCGCGTCCGCGGCGATCGCCGCCGCCGAGCTGTCGGCCGCGTGTGCGGGCGCACCGGCGGACGACCTGCCCGACCAGATTCGACGGTGGGTCGGCGAGCACCCGCACGAGCCCCACACCGCCGAGACCGAGCAGGCGGCGGAGGCAGTGGAGCGGGTGCGAGCCGAGAGCGAACTGCGCGAGCTGTGGGACGAGGAGCTGGGGCGCCGACAACGCGTGGCTGGGAACGATCGACGATCTGATCGCGCGGCTGGGGCGCTGCGGGACGGACGGACCCGCGGCGCTCCGCCCCTAGTGGGCGAGAACCCGGTGCGGATCTCACGATGAACTCAACTTGATCGGCGAGGATCGTGGGCGCGATGGACGCCACCGCCGGGAAAGATCGGCCTCAGAGCGTGACCGTGGCGAGCCCCTGCTCGGCGCAGCGCGCCAGCAGCCGCGGCAAGGCCGCCACCGTCGACCGAAAGCTGCCCTGGGCCGCGTAGTGGTCGGCGTCGTGCAGCAGCACGATCGCCCGTGCGAGCGGGCCGTTGCGGGTCACGTCGCGGACGACGCTGTCGGCGGTGGCGGCCGCTCGCCAGTCGCGGCCCCAGCGGCTCCACAGCACCGTCTCCAGGCCGGCGCGCCGCGCGAGCGCGATCCCGGGGCCGCTCCCGGCGCCGTACGGGGGGCGGTGGATCGCCGGCAGCACGCCGGTGGCCGCATGGATCGCCTCCAGCCCGCGCGCCCGGTCGTCGGCGAGCGCGCGCGGCGTGAGCCTCAGCTCGCAGCGGTGCGTCTCGCCGTGCAGCCCGATCCCGTGGCCGGCGTCGGCGATCTCCCGGGCGAGCGCCCGCATGACGCCGGACCTGCTCGCCCACGAGGAAGAACGTCGCCCGCGCGCCTGCTCGTCGAGCAGGGCGAGGACGCGCGGGGTCGCTGCCGGATGCGGTCCGTCGTCGAACGTCAGCGCCACAGCCGGCCCGGGCGCCAGGCGGCGGCGCAGTGAGAGCAGGTCGCACACCGCGGGCGCATGGCTCGCGATCGCCGGCGCGCACTGCACCGCTCCGGCCGCGCTCAGCGGCCCGCCGAGCGCCGTCCGACCGTTCATGAGCTCGGTCGCGCTCGGCACCGCGCTGGCGGTGTGCGCGGGACTGCTCTACAACGGCGGCGTCGCGCTTCAGTCGCTGGAGGCACGCGACACCCCGGCGCACTGGGCGTGGCGCCCGACGCTCATCTCCAGGCTCCTGCGCAGGCGGCGCTGGATCCTGGGCTCGGTGATCGGGCTGCTCGGCTGGCCGCTGCACGCGGTGTCGTTGCTGCTCGCGCCGCTCGCGGTCGTCCAGCCGGCGCTCGCGCTCGGGCTCGTGCTGCTGCTCGTCGTCGGGGCGAGGCTCGGCGAGCGCATCTTGGTGCGGGACTGGGCCGCCGTGGCCGCGCTCGTGGCCGGCGTCGGGGTGCTCGCGGCGATCGCCCCCTCCCCCACTTCGGCAAGGGCCCGTCGGCGTGGGCGTTCGTCGCGTTCGCGCTGTTCGCCGTCGCGGCCGCGACGGCCGCGCTGCTGTCCCGTCGGCGCCGGCTCGACGTGCGCATCAGCGCGGGGATGGGCGGATTGTGCTTCGCGTCCTCGGGGATGAGCACCGCGCTCGCCGCAGGGCACTGCACCGCGGCGACACCGATGCGATCGTCGGCTGGATCCTGGTGACCGCCGTCGGCGGCGGCGTCGGGCTGGTCGCCGAGATGAGCGCGCTGCAGCGCTTCTCCGCCTCCCGCGTGGCGCCCGTCGAGCTCGCCGTCCAGATCGTCCTGCCGGTGCTGCTGAGCCCGGTGATCGGCGCCGGGCCGATCGGCAGGGGCACCGTGGGGGTGCTCGTCACGCTCGTCGCCGCCGCGGTGGTGACGGCGAGCGCGGTGATGCTGCTGGAGTCCTCCGGCGCCATCCGGACGGTGATCGAGGAGCGGCCGGCCGAGCCGGCCGACGGGCCGGGCAGGGGGAAGAAGAGCGACTGAAGCGACCGCCGCCGCGGCGCCCGCCTCGGCGTCCGCCGCCCGCAGAGCCCGAGCCGCGCGAGCACGCGGTAGTGTTCGTGCACGTGGGGCAGCCCCGAGCCGATCAGCGGGCAGCCGCACGCGAGCGCCTCGTGCGAGGTCATCCCGCCGGTCCCGTGCACGAGCACGTCGACGGTGAGGATCAGGACACGGGCGGATGCAGGGCGGCCGGGCACGCGCCCACCGTGAACCAGGTCGATGAGAGCTTGATGAGGGGGCACCGGTTTCCGTCGCCGCCGACCGCGGCTGCAACCTGGGGATGATTCGCGATGCGACCGTGGGACGACCGCACACCCTGGAAGTTCAGCCTCTTGCCCGATTGCCCTCCCCCGACCACCCCCTGACAATGGACCGAATCCTGTGACCTACCTGCCCTCCGACACCCGGAGCGCGTTCCGGTGTTGATCTTCGGCGCGCTGATCACGACCTTCCAGGCGATCGTCCTGGGAGTGCTCCAGGGGGTCTCCGAGCTGTTCCCGATCTCCAGCCTCGGGCACACGTCCTGTTCCCGCACCTGTTCGGCTGGAACAACATCGTCGCCTGGCAGTCACAGCTCCACCGAGTCGCCGTGGCTCGCGTTCATCGTGATGCTCCACGTCGGCTCGGCGATCGGCCTGCTCATCTACTTCTGGCGCGACTGGATCCAGCTCGTCAAGGCGTTCTTCGTGAGCCTGCGCAAGCGCCGCGCGGAGACCCCGACCGAGCGCCTGGCCTGGCTGATCGTGGTCGCGAGCATCCCGGTCGGGATCCTCGGCCTCGCCTTCGAGCACCCGCTGCGCACGCTCACCGCCAAGCCGCTGATCGCCGCCATCTTCCTCACCGTCAACGGGTTCATGCTGATCGGCGCCGAGCGGCTGCGCCGGCGCGCCCACGTGCGCGAGCTCGCCGAACGCGAGGGGACGGGAGCCGGGCACCAGCCGCCGGCTGGAGACGCTCGAGTACCGCGAGGCGGCCTGGATCGGGCTCGGCGAGTCGACCGCGCTCATCGCCGGCATCAGCCGCGACGGCGTCGTCATGGCGACGGGGCTCGCCCGCGGCCTGGACAACGCCGACGCCGCCCGCTACGGCTTCCTGCTCGCCACGCCGATCATCCTCGCCGCCGGCATCTTCAAGCTCAGCGACCTGCTCGGGCCCAACGGCGGTCACGGCGTGCGCCTGGCCGCGCTCATCGCCGCGATCGCCGCGGCGATCACCGCCGTGTTCACGGTCCACTTCCTCACGCGCTACTTCCGCAAGGGGACGCTCTGGCCGTTCGGGATCTACTGCCTGCTGTTCGGGGCGTCGATGATCGTCTACAACGCCTGACCGTCAGCCCAGCGGCAGACGGGCCCGCGCGGCCGAGGCCGCCTCGCCCGCGGTCAGGTCGCGGTTGGCGACCAGCTGGGAGAGCACGTGGCGCTGGCGCGCCCGCGCCGCCAGCCGGGTGCGTGAGCGGATCGTAGGCCGACGGCGCCTGCAGCAGCCCGGCGAGCATCGCCGCCTCCGCCCAGCTCAGCCGCCCGGGCGCGGTGTCAAAGTAGCCCTCGGCCGCCTGACGCACCCCCCAGAAGCCGTTGCCGTAGTAGTTGACGTTGAGGTACATCGCGAGGATCTCGTGGTGCGAGTAGCTCGCCCCGAGCTTGACCCCGAGCCCGATCTGGCGCAGCATGCCGAGCACCCCTCCGCGCTGCCCGTACAGCGCCTTGGCCAGCTGCTGGTCGATCGTCGCGCCGCCGGGGTTCGCCTGGCCCTGGAGCACGGCCACTCCCGCACGGCCGATGCCGGTCGCGACGTTGAGCACGACGTCCTCGTCGAAGTGCTCGTCCTCGGTTGCGATCACCGCCGTGGCGAGCCGGGCGGGCACCACCATCGGGCCGCGCTCGTGGTGGACGCGCAGGATCGCCCGCGCGCGCCGCGGGGCGTCACCGACGGAGGGCAGCGACGCGAACCCGCCGGCCGCCGCGGCGAGGATCGCGACTCCGAGCAGCAGCAGGCCCGCCATCACGCGCCGCAGCGCGCGCCGGTGGCGCCACCGCCTCACCCATCACGCCGCTTGGCGGGATCGCGGACCTCGATCACGGCACGAAACGGTAGACCGTGGCGTGGTCCGGGGCCTCACATCCCTCACGCCTCTCACTGGCCCCTCACCCCATCGCAACGAGTGACACACACTGCTACTACGCATTGCGTTATTACGTTGGGCGGAGTATCATGGACACATGCCATCGACTCGTTCCAGCGACCCGCCGCTGTTGATCCTCACCAGCCTCGCCTCCGGCGAGAAGCACGGGTACGCACTCCTGCAGGACATCGAGCAGTTCGCGAGCGTGACGCTCGGCCCGGGGACGCTCTACGGCGCGATCGCGCGGCTGGAGGAGCGAGGGCTGATCGAGCCGGTCGCCGAGTCCGGCCGGCGGCGGCCGTACCGGTTGACGGCGGCCGGCGCGCGGGAGCTCCAGGACGCGCTCGCCGAGCTGCGGACGATCACCGACGAGGGCGGCCGGCGGCTGGCCGCCCGCGCCACGCTCGCCGGAGCGCTCGCGTGAGCGCCGGGTACGGCAGGCGCACGCGGCGCCGGTTCACCCCCGGGCCGACGACGCTGCTCGCGCTCTACCCGCCGGCCTGGCGCCGGCGCTACGGCGACGAGCTCGACGCGCTGATCCTCGACATGCACGCCGACGGCCGCGACACCGGGACTCCACTCCGGATCGATCTGCTGCGCTCGGCGGCGCGCGAGCGACTGCACGGCGGCGGCGACCCGAGCCGGCGCGTGCGCGGTGGTTCGGCGCTCGTGCTGTGGGCGTGGTCGCTGTTCGCGATCGCGGGGGTCGTCGTCGCCAAGACGAGCGAGCACTGGCAGCAGGCGCTGCCGGGCGACGCGGCCGCGCACGCGGCGTTCTCGGTGCTCCAGGTGGTCGCGTTCGCCGCCACGGCGGTGGTCGCCGCGGGCATCGCGATGGCGCTGCCCGCCGCGTGGCGGCTGCTGCGCGAGCGCGGCTGGGCGCGGATCCGGGCCCGCACGCTGGTGGCCGCGGCCCTCACCGTGGCCGCGGTCGCGGCGACCGCCGGGGTCACCACGTGGGCGCACGGGCTCAGCCTCGTCGATCGCAACGGCCACGATCACCTCTACGCGGCGGCGTTCGTCGGCTGGGGCGCGCTCGTCGCCGCCTGCCTGCTCGCCTGGACGTCGGTGGCCGGCCGGATCGCGGCCGACGTCCGCTGCGACCGCCTCGTCCTGCGCGCCCACAGCCGGCTCGCGCCGGCGGTGGCGACCGGCATGCTCGCGATGACGGTCGCGACGCTCGTCTGGTGGGCGGTGTTGGCCGCGAGCGCGCCCGGCGCGCTCACCGGCGGCTCGACGCTCGCCCATCCCTCGCCGGTCGTGCCGATGCTCGTGGTCGCGGCCGTGCTGATGGCGCTCGCCACCACGCTCGCCGTGGTGGGGGCGATCCGGGCCGAGGGCGCGCGGGCTCACCTCTAGCCGCGCGGAGGTCCGGCGTCCCCGCGCCAGCTCGCCTCCCCGATCAGGTCGTACTCGTCGGCGGAGCCGGCGAACCCGCGGTACGGCTCGGCGCCGTCGTCGCGATCGGCCATGCGGTGAGCGTAGGCGGCCGCCGATAATGGGCGGGTGGGCGACGGGTGGACCTGGGACGAGACGCTGTATGCCGGGAGCGCGGCGCACTACGTGGCGGGGCGGATGGGGTACCCGCGCGAGCTCGGCGCCCGGATCGTCGAGGCGGTGGGCGCGGGCGGGGTCGGCGGGCGTGGGGGCGGCGTCGCCCGGGCGCTCGACGTCGGCTGCGGCCCGGGGTCGCTCACGCTGCTGCTCGCCGGCTGCATCGCCGAGGTCGTCGGGATCGACGCCGACCCCGGGATGCTGGCCCAGGCGCGGATCGCCGCCGAGCGCGCCGGGGTGACCAACGTGACCTGGCGGCGGATGCGCGCCGAGCAGCTGCCCGCCAACCTCGGCGCGGTCGACCTCGTCACGTTCGCACAGTCGTTTCACTGGATGGAGCGCGAGCGGGTGGCGGCGGCGGTGCGCGGGATGCTCCGCGCGCGCGGCGCCCTCGTGCACGTGCACGCGACGACGGGCTGGGGCGACTCGAGCACCGACCCCCTCCCCTGGCCCCGGCCGCCCTACGACGAGATCCGCGCGCTCGTCGCCGCCTACCTCGGGCCGGTGCCGCGGGCGGGCCGATCGCTGCTGGCGACCCCGCGCAGCGGCGAGAGCGCCGTGTACCGCGCCGCCCGCTTCGTCGGGCCCGAGCGCGTCGAGGTGCCGCGCGGCGAGGTGGTGCAGCGGTCCGTGCAGGAGATCGTCGACGCGACGTTCTCGCTGTCGTCCTCCACCCCGGCACTGTTCGGCGACCGGCGGGAGCGGTTCGAGGGGGAACTGCGCGCGCTGCTGGAGGCGGCCGCCGACGACGGCCGCTTCTGCGAGCGGCTCCGTGACGTCGCGTTCGACGTGTGGCGCCCGGGGAGCTAGTCGGCCGACCGACCACTTTCGCCCAGGCGGTGCGCCGCGGGGCGCCGCGCGGGCGAAAGCCGTGATCTGGAGCGCACGATCGCCCACGCGGCCGGCGTGGGCCCCGCGCGTGGGCGAAACCGCTGGTCAGGCGGTGGGGGCGGTGAGCGGCCGCGTGTCCTCGTGGGCGATGTGGCGCAGCTGGCGCCACATCGCCACCAGGAACACGCCCGATCCGGCGAAGGCGAACCAGAACGGGCCGGTCACGCCGAAGTGGCTGGCGATCGGGCCGCCCATCGCCGCCCCGATCACCAGGCCGCCGTAGACGCCGATGCTGTTGACGCTCGACACCCGCCCCTGCAGCGCGTCGGGCACCGCCTGCTGGCGAACGGTGACCGAGGTCGATCCCCAGATGAACGCGTGCGCGCCGAACACGACCATGATCCCCATCGCGATCACCGGGACGGTGGTGAGCGCGAGCGACAGATGGGTGGCGGTCTCGATGATCAGACCGACGCGCATGATGTTGCCGAGGCTGACGCGGCGGATCAGCCACCCGTAGCCGAGGTTGCCCGCGATCCCGCCGACCGCCATCGCGGTGGTGAGCAGGCCGAAGCCGACGGCGCCCAGGTGCAGCCGCTCCTCGGCGTACAGGACGAGCACCGACCAGGCGGCGCCGAACGTGATGTTGAAGACGAAGATGGTGAGTACGAGCGTGCGCACGCCGGCATGGTGAAACGCCCAGCGGCACCCCTCGATCACCTCGGCCCGCAGGCGCGTCGGGAGGGTCACCGGCGGGCGCGCCGGGAGCGCGATCCGCGTGATCATCACCGCCCCCGCCGTGACGAGCACCGCCTGCCCGACGAACGGCCACGCCATCCCGATCGCGAACATGAGCGCGCCGAGCGCCGGGCCGGCCAGCTGGTTGAGCGTCACCACGCCGGTGAGGATCCGGGAGTTGCCGAGGATCAGGTCGTCGCGGCCGACGAGCGAGGGCAGGATCGAGCCCGAGGCGATGTTGCTGAACACCTCGGCGGTCCCGAGCAGGAACAGCGCCGTGAGCACCACGGCGATGCTCACCCGGTGCCCGGCGATCGCGATCACGAGGGCGGCCAGGACCGCGACCCGCAGGAGCTCCAGGCCGGCGGTCAGCCGGGCCCGGTCGAGGCGGTCGGCGACCACCCCGGCGACGAGGCCGAACAGCAGCCACGGCAGCCGCTGCAGCAGCAGCGCGAGCGCCACCAGGCTCGCGTCGTGCGTTTGCGAGGCGATGAGCAGCGGACCGGCGGACACGGCGAACCCGTCCCCCAGGTTGGATGCCCACGAGGACCCCACCAGCCACCGGAACCCGGACCCCAGCCGCGCCGGGAACAGTCGCTCGATCATCTCGCCGGGCGATGCTATGACGACCTCCCGCCGGGCTGGCGCGTGCCCGTAGAGTTCGGGCACGTCCGCGGATCCAGGAGGGTCACGTATGCCGAGCGATGAGCAGATCAGCGCCAAGATCGAGCAGCTCGAGGAGGAGCAGGAGCTGCTGCGCCGCGATGAGGGGACGACCCATGGGTCGGTCGCCGGCGATGCGCAGCGCCTGGAGGAGATCCGGGTCGAGCTGGACCGGCTGTGGGACCTGCAGCGCCAGCGGCGGGCGCTCCGCGACGCCGGGCGCGACCCGGACGAGGCGCAGGAGCGCTCGGGCGAGACGGTCGAGGGCTACTGGCAGTAGACGGAGCGGGGCGGGCGCGGGCGGTCGGGTTAGAGGATCGAGAGGAGAGATGATGTCAGTGCAAGAAGAGCCCTCCCGGAGCGAGAAGCCGCTCCTGCTCGTATGCCATGGCGACGACGGTGGGGCGCGGATGCACCCCTGCCGCCGCGTGCAGGAGGCGTTGCGCGCGGCGGGCATCGACTACGACAAGCGGATCGCCGCCCACGGCAGCCCGATCCCGTTCCTGCGCAAGGGCTCGCGCGAGTCCGTGCGCGAGGTGACCGGTGACACCAAGCTGCCCGCGATGCGCCTGCCCGACGGGACCGTGCTGGAGCACTCGCGCGCGATCCTGGCCTGGATCAGGCAACAGTCCTGAGCCCGTAGTTCGCCGGGGCGGTGACGCCCGCTTAATGGGTGTGACCACCTACGAGATCAGACCGGGGAGGTCCCGGTGGACGGCCGGGGCGCGGCATTGCGCGGCGTGACAACACGGGTTGACATGGACCCCTGCCGTCAACTAGAGTTGTCATCGTTCGTCAACCAAGGTTGTCACGATGATCGACACACAGCTCACCATTCCGGACGACCCCGCCGACGCGCTCGCCGCGGTCGGCGCGCTGCGCCGGCTCGCGGACCGCGTCGAGGACGTCGCGGTCGAGCGGGCCGCCGGCGACGGCTGGTCGTTCGCCCAGATCGCCGAGGCGCTCGGCGTTACCCGCCAGGCCGTGCAGAAGAAGCACTCGCGGCGCCTCGCCCACTCACGCAGGAGATAGCCATGCCCTTCCAGCATTTCGCCAAGCAGACCCGCGCCGTCGTCGACGCCGCCGTCCGCGAGGAGGCGGCGACCGACGGCCGCGGGGTCGTCGAGGCCGAGCACCTGCTGCTTGCGCTCGCCGACGACCCGGCGATCCGGCAGGCAGGGCTCGATCACGAGGCGATCGCGGACGCGCTCGTCCGCGAGCAGGAGCAGAGCCTGGCGTCGGTCGGCGTCAGCGCCGGCGACCTGGAGCCCGCCCGCGCTCCGCGCGTCGGCAACCCGCGGCTCGCCACGTCCGCGAAGCTCGCGATCGAGCGGGCGGCGAGGGTCACGGCTTCCCGTGGCGAGCGCCGGATGACCCCGCAGGCGATCCTGCTGGGCGTGCTCGGAGCCGAGCACGGCCGGGTCCCGCGCGCGCTCGCGCTCGCCGACGTCGACGTGGACGAGCTCCGCGCGCGCCTGTGACCTCGGTCGGGTCGCATTGCCCAGGCCGGTCCGGTCGCATTGCTCAGGACTCCTTATGAGCAGTTGTGTCGCACAGTTCGCACCAAGTCCGCACAAGACTCCTTGAGCAATGCGTCAACGGGGTGTCGCCCGGGAGAACAGCGAGGCGCCGGGCCAACATCAAAGCGCCGGGCCAACATCGAGGCCCCCGGGCGAACAACGAGGCCCCCGGGCGACCGGCGGGGCGCTCAGGCGAACGGCGGGGCGCCCCCGGTCGCCCCGCGGGTGAGCCGCTCATAGAGCCGCTGGCAGTCGGCGCCCAGCGGCCGCGGCTCGTCGACCGGGGGCACGATCGCGCGCACGTCGTCGACGAGCGCCCGCAGCGGCCCGGGGGCCGCGCCGCCGCCGCGGTGCAGGGCCTGTGAGGCGAGCACGGCGAGGCCGGCGAGTGCCCCGTCGAGGCAGCGCGCCACGGCCGTCGCCTTGCTCCAGGCGAGGAAGGCGAGCTCCGGCACGTCGTTCTGGCCGAACGCGCCCAGCGACAGCAGGGTCGGCCCGACCGTCGCGCGGGCCTCCTCGGCCCAGCCGTTGACCGCCATGTGCAGCGGCTTGACCGACCACTCGTCGCCGCCGACGAGGGCGGCCGTTGCCGGGTGGACGAAGAGGTGGTCGCCGAGCCGCTCGGCGAGCTGGCAGAGGTCGGCGTGGGCGACGGCGAGGCCGTCGAGCGCCGGCGCCGCCTGCGCATTGTGGTAGCCGCCGGTCGAGTGGACCTCGCCGCCCGGACGCCCCGAACGCCCCGGACCTCCCGAGCGCCCCGGACGTCCCGGACCACCCGGACGCCCCGGACGCCCCCCGTCCGGCGGCAGGAAGACCGGGTTGTCGGTCACCGACGACAGCGAGACTTCGGCGGCGCGCTCCGCCTGCGCCTGGGCGCGGCGGACGGCGCCGAGCACCCGGGGAAGGATGCGCAGGCTCACCGCCGCCTGGTGGTCCTGCTCGGCCGGGGCGGGCCCGTCGAGCAGCGCCCGCAGCGAGCGCAGCGCCGCCGTCTCGTGCTCGTCGCCCCACAGCCGCTCGAGGTCGGGCGCGTAGTGCTCGCGCGGCGCCCCGGTGATCGCCGCCACGAGCGCGAACACCCGCTCGGCGACGGCGAGCCGCGCCCGCCCGGCGAGCGCCACGTCGGCGATCAGCGCCGCCGCGCACGGGGATCCGTTGATGAGCGCCATGCGCTCCTTCGGCGACAGCTCGAGGCGGCCGCTCAGGTCGTGGAAGAGCGTGCCGAGCGGCAGGATCTCGCCCGAGCCGCCGTTGGACTGCGAGGGGACGGCGGGGAGCGGCCCGTCGTTGAGCATCGACACGACCGCGTCCGCGACCCGGGCGCGGACCGCCGCGTGGCCGCCGAGGAAGTTCGCCAGGCGCGCCAGCGCGATCGCCCGGGTGACGCGCTCGGGCAGCGGCTCCCCGAACGACACCGCGGTCCACAGGCGGGTGGGCCGGCGCGCCTGCGCGTCGGCGTCGAGCGCCGAGCCGGCCGCGTCGCCGGGCGCCGACGTGACCCCGTAGATGAGCGCGCGCGGGTCCGCGCGCACCCGCTCGCGCACGAGCGCCTCGAACGCCGCGGCGCACTCGTCCATCCGCCGCCGCGCCGGCTCGTCGAGCGCGGCCCGCTCGCCCCGCCAGGCCACGCGCAGGACGGCGTCGAGCGTGACGTCGAAACGGTCGGCGAGCACGAGCTCGGCGGCGCCGGGAGCCATGGCGGGGGACTCTACGGGCGCCGGCCCTGGGCGCGGCCGTATCCTGTTCCCCATGCCGCACCTGATCTCTCGCCCGTGCTGGTGGCGGCCGCCTCTGTCGCGGCTCCGCTGATCTGTGTCCCGGGCCGCTCCTGAGCGGCCCGCTGCGAGGCAGGCGAGATGTGCGCTCGGGAGGGCCCCTTCGTGAAAGGCCCCTTCCGATGTGTCACCTCCCCAACACCGACCCCCACGCCGAGCCCGTGCCGCGGTTCGCGCCGCGCGTGCTGACCGGCGACCGGCCGACCGGTCCGCTGCACCTCGGCCACCTGTTCGGCACGCTCGACAACCGCGTGCGGCTGCAGGACGAGGGCGCCGAGCTGTTCGTGCTGGTCGCCGACTATCAGACGATCACCGACCGCGACAGCCCGGCCTCGCTGCCCGGCGACGTCGAGGAGCTGATCGCCGACTACCTCGCCGTCGGGATCGACCCGGCGAGGGCGATCATCTTCGCCCACTCGCTCGTCCCCGAGCTCAACCAGCTGCTGCTCCCCTTCCTCAGCCTCGTCACCCTCCCGGAGCTGCTGCGCAACCCGACGGTCAAGGAGGAGGCGGCCCATGCGGGGATGACCGCGCTCAGCGGGCTGATGCTCACCTACCCGGTCCACCAGGCGGCCGACATCCTGTTCTGCAAGGCGACGACGGTGCCGGTCGGCGCCGACCAGCTCCCGCACGTCGAGCAGACCCGTGAGATCGCCCGGCGCTTCAACCGCCGCTACGCGCCCGAGTGCCCCGTCTTCCCCGAGCCACAGGCGCTGCTCAGCGCCGCGCCGGTGCTGCTGGGGACCGACGGTCGCAAGATGGGCAAGAGCCGGCGCAACGCGATCGCACTCGGCGCGAGCCCCGAGGAGACGGCGCGCCGGCTGCGCGGCGCGAGGACCGACGGCGACCGGCGGATCACCTACGAGCCGCGGCGACGCCCCGAGCTCGCCAACCTGCTGCTGCTCACGGCGCTGTGCGAAGGCGTCGGCCCCGAGCTCGTCGCCGCGCAGATCGGCGACCGCGGCGCGGCCGAGCTCAAGCGCCGCGCGATCGACTCGGTCAACGAGCGCCTGCGCCCGATCCGCGAGCGCCGCGCCGAGCTCATCCACGATCGCGCCTACCTGCGCGCCGTCCTGCGCGACGGCAGCCTGGCGGCGCGGGAGATCGCGCGGGAGACGCTCGACCAGGTCACCGCCACCATGCACACGACCTACTGAGCCCGACGCGTCAGCCGCCGGGATGCACCAGAGCATGGGGCTCTCTCAGGCGGAACGCGAGCGCGATCGCGACGAGCGGGATGGCGGCGATCACGAGCAGCGCGCCACGCGGCCCGTGGTGGTCGGCGACGACGCCGAGCACGGGCTGAAAGAGACCTCCCGCGCTCACGGCCAGGCCGAGGGTGACGCCGGCGGCGGTGCCGGGCCGGCTGGGCAGGTAGTCCTGACCGAGCTTGATCAGCACCGCGAACGGGACGTTCGTGATCAGGCCGACGAGCGCGACCAGCGGCAGCGCGGCATACCGGTTGTCGCAGAGCAGCAGGGCCGCGAACGCGGGGATCAGCAGGCAGTTGCCGAGCTGGATCGTCCGCGTCGGCCCGTACCGGTCGCTGACCCGGCCGCCGATCAGCGTGCCGAGGATCCCTCCGCCCAGCTCGAGGGTCAGCGCCGCGCCACCGAGGCCGCTCGAGGCGCCGAGATGCCGGATCCAGTAGAGCGCGACGAACGTGTTGACCCCGAACGAGATGCAGGAGCGCGTGACCTCGACGGCGGTGAGCAGCGCGAACATGCGCGGGCGGTCGGTGCCGGAGCGGTGGGCGGCGGCGACCGCCTCGCCGACGCGGCGGCGCTGGTGGCCGGCGAGCACCGCGGCCATCAGCACCGCGGGCGCGATGAAGAAGGCCATCGCCTGCAGCCCCCAGGCGTCGAGCGCGGGCGTCGCCAGCGCGGGCGCCAGGAAGAAGCCGGTGCTGCCGCCGGCGGCGAAGTAGCTCATCGCCGTCGCGCTGTGCTCGGCGGCCCGCCGTGCGTCACGACCGGCCGGAGGATGGAACATCGCGACCCCGAGGCCGGACACCAGCAGCAGGGCGAACACCGCGGGGTAGGACGTCACCAGGCCGGCCAGCCCGGCGCCGAGCCCCGCGCAGGCGACGCCCAGCGGCGCCATCCAGCGCACCGGCCGGCGATCGGCGATCAGGCCGATGAGCAGCTGCGGCACGGCGCTGCCGACTGTCGCCGCCAGCGCGAGGCCGGAGGCCGCCGCGTAGCTGTAGTGGCGCTCGAGCACGAAGAACGGGATCGCGGCCGGAACGAGGCCCTGGTACAGGTCGTCGACGGCGTGGGCGCCGAACCACACGCGCATGCGCCTCCACTCCGCCACGCGCCGTCGGTCGTGCATCGAGGGCACGCTACGGGCCGGCGCCACGCCTGACTACCGATATTCTGCCGAGAAGTGTCGACAATCCGTCACGAGCCGGTGGCGCGCACGGTGACCTGGCGGCTGGCCGGCGGCGACACGATCGACCGCCATCGCCACGACGATCACCAGCTCGTCTACGTGAGCGCGGGCGTGCTGCAGGTCCACACCGCCGCCGGGAGCTGGGTGGCGGCCGCCGACCGGGCGGTGTGGTTGCCGGCCGGGACGTGGCACGAGCACCGGTTCTTCGGCTCGAGCCGGTTCCACACCGTCGGCTTCTCCGTCGAGGAGTCGCCGTGGGACGAGCCGGACGCGACCCTCGTCGCGGTCTCCCCGCTGCTGCGCGAGCTGCTGATCGCGTGCGCCGACCCCGGGCTCACGCCGGGCGAGATCCGCCGCCTGCGGGCGGTCATCGGCGACCAGTTGCGGCGATCGCCCCAGCGGCCGATGCTGCTGCCGGCGCCACGCGACCCTCGCCTGGTGCGCGCGTGCGCGCTCGCCGCGGAGCGGCTGGACGAGCAGGTCCGCCTGAGCCGCCTGGCGGCGCGGGCCGGCGCCAGCGAGAGCACTCTGTCGCGGCTGTTCCGCACCGAGCTCGGGCTGAGCTATCCCCAGTGGCGAACGAACCTGCGACTGCTTCACGCCGCCGTGCTGCTCGCCGGCGGCAGCCCGGTCACCGAGACCGCGCACCGATGCGGCTGGAGGACCGCGAGCAGCTTCATCGACGCGTTCCGCCGGGCGATGGGACAGACACCGGGCGCTTACCGGAGCGCCGCGCTGCGGGCGTATGCTGAGCAGCCGTGAGCCTCGCGTTCCTGGTCACGTCGCTGATCATCGTCGCGATGCCCGGAACCGGCGCGCTGATCACGCTCTCCGCGGGCCTGTCACGCGGCGCCCGTGCGGGGGTGGTGGCCGCGGTCGGCTGCACGCTCGGGATCGTCCCGCACCTGATCGCCGCGGTCACCGGCACGGCCGCGCTGCTGCGCGCGAGCGGCGTCGCGTTCGAGGCGCTGCGGATCGCCGGCGGCGCCTACCTGCTGTGCATGGCGGTCCTCACCTGGCGCGACCAGAGCGCGCTCGTCGTGCAGGACGAGCAGCCGCAGCGGTCGACGGCGCGCGTGATCGGCTCGGCGATGCTCGCCAACCTGCTCAACCCCAAGCTCACCGTCTTCTTCTTCGCGTTCCTGCCGCAGTTCGTCGGGCCGCACGCCCCGCACGAGCTCCGGCGGCTGCTGCTGCTCAGCGGGGTGTTCATGGCGATGACGTTCGTCGTGTTCGCGCTGTACGGCGTCGCCGCCTCGGCCCTGCGCCATCACCTGATCGAGCGGCCGAAGGTCGTGCGGCGGATGCGCCGGCTGTTCGCCGCGTCGTTCGTCGGCCTGGGCGTCAAGCTCGCGACGACCTCGCGGTGACCGGGGGCACACCGGGGCCCCGCCGGGGTCACCCGCGAGGCTTGGGCGGCCGCCCACGACGGGGGATCGCGCCGGCCTGCCGGGGCAGGCGGCCCGCGTCGTCGAGCGCTCGTCGCAACAGCACCTCGACCTGCGCGTTGAGGCTGCGCAGGTCGTCGGCCGCCCAGCGGGCCAGGGCATCGTGGACGGCGGGGTCGAGACGCAGCAGGACCTGCTTGCGCTCCCGGCTCACGTATAGAGCGTGCCCGTGTTGACGATCGGCGTCGGCGGCTGGTCCCCGCAGAGCACCACCATCAGGTTGCTGACCATCGCCGCCTTGCGCTCCTCGTCGAGCTGGACGATCCCGCGCTCGTCGAGGCGCGCGAGCGCCATGTCGACCATCCCGACCGCGCCCTCGACGATCCGCGCGCGGGCCGCGACCACCGCGTTGGCCTGCTGGCGGCGAAGCATCGCCTGGGCGATCTCGGGCGCGTAGGCGAGGTGGCTGATGCGCACCTCCACGATCTCCACGCCGGCGATCCCCACCCGCTCGGCCATCTCCTGGGCGAGCTCGCCGGCGACCACGTCGGTGGAACCGCGCAGGGACGAGCCGTCGCCGGCCGCGTCGTCGTAGGGACGGGTGGTCGCGACATGGCGCAGCGCCGACTCGGCCTGCACCGTCACGAAGTTGACGAAATCCTCCACGGCGTACACGGCCTGGGCGGTGTCGGCGACCTGCCAGACCACGATCGCGGCGATCTCCACCGGGTTGCCGTCGGCGTCGTTGACCTTCAGCCGGTTGGTCTCGAAGTTGCGCACCCGGATGCTCACGCTGCGCCGGTCGGCGAGCGGCACCACGGACCACAGGCCGGTCCGGCGGACGGTGCCGACATAGGTGCCGAAGAACCGGATGACCTTCGTATGCCCGGGCTGCACGATCACCAGCGAGCTCGCGACGACGACCGCGACCGCGATCGGGACGGCGAGCAGGCCGGAGACCGAGCTGCTGGCGATCGGGAAGCAGACGCCGATGCACGCGGCGATCAGCGCCACGCCGAACCAGCCGCTGATCGCCCAGGCTCGACGCTCGTTGATGTCCATCCGACGCCCGGCGGCCGCGACCGGAGCGGCGGCTGCGGACGGCTGTGGGTTGACCGCTGGATCACCGTTCATGACCCCTCCAAGGGACACGCGTTGAAACTGATACCAATTTGATATCACTTTCCCGCGAGCCACGCAAGCGCCGCCTCGGCCGGGACGGCGCCTCGGACCGCCCTGGCAGCGGCCCGGCACGGGTCGATCAGGACAGGATCACGAAGGCGTCGACATCCACCCGGGGCGGGGGGTGCGGTCGCGCCACGGCCGGCCCCGCGGCCCGGCCGTGACGCGCGTGGCGGCTACATGTCGGTCGTGGACTTGATCAGCCGGACCTTCGGGCCCGTGATCGTGTTCACCCGGCGCTCGATGATCCGGTAGGCGTAGGCGGGCCAGAACGTGGCCAGCCCCGGCGCGCCGTCGTGGCAGGGAATGTTGGCGGTGAAGCCGACGTTCGCAAACCACAGGAGTCCGTCGACGCCCTTGTAGCCGGTGGTCAAGGTCATCGGGCCGAGCCCCAGCCCGGGTGGGTCGCAGAGGTTCTCGATCCCCTGCGTCGTGGGGTGCCGGTTGAGGACGGGCCCGCGGCCGGCCGTTCCGCTCTGCACGACGAAGTGCGCGCCGCCCAGGTAGCGCGAGATCTGCTGTCCGAAGCGCATCTCGGTGGTGACCCACTCGTGGTGGGTGCTGTTGACGAAGAAGCCCTGCGCCTGGGCGACGTCGGAGGCCTTGAGCATCCGCGCGTACTGCCGAGGGGTGACGAGCGTGTCCGACGCGCCCGCGTCGAGGTACACGACGACATGGGGGTCGCGTTCCAGCGCCTTGACCGCGTAGGCGATCTCGGCCTCACGCACCTTGCGCTGCCTGGGAGCGACGCGCGGCATGGTGATGAGCGCGTCCTCCTCGAGGTAGATGACGGCCCGGAAGTTGCCGAGGCCCTGAGCGAACTGCGTGATCCACTGCTCGTAGCGGTGCTTGATCCTGCTCGGCGCGATGTTGCCGTGCACCAGGTTGTACATGCTCAACTGGACCGTCGTCCCTGGCTGGCTCAGCTGGGCGTCGGCAAACCACTTCTCGACGTTCGCCGCGATCACCGGGGCCGGCTGGTTCCACATCCAGAACCGCATCGAGCCGGAGCCCGGGGTGTTGGCCAGGACGTCGAACGCCTTGGACCACGCCGGATTGGACGACGCGTAGCGCGCCGCCGCCTGGCCGGCCACCGACTGGGCGCCGAACACGTACCAGTTGAGGTTCTGGAGCGGATCGCCGTCGGTCGGCTGCGCATAGCCGAGCACGTTGGCGGGAACGCGCGCCTGCAGCGGGTCGTTCTGCAGCAGCGTGATCGTCTGGTTGGGGGTGGCGGCCACGCCGTTCTCGCCGCAGCCGTACATGTAGGCACGGGCGTACTTCGACGGCCCGTTGATCCCCTGGTCGTGGATCGGCACGTACACCGTGACGCTCGACTGCCCGGCGGCGAAGTCGACGTGCGTGTTGGGAACCTTGGTGAAGTTGGAGCCGGCCTCGTCGCTCTTGTTGGTGACACCCCAGCAGATCGTTCCGGGCAGGGTGGCGTCGTCTCGGTTGATGACGATCGGGTAGTTGCCGACGGACTCGCCGGCCTGATAGCCATCGGTGTTGGCGAACGAGTAGTGAACGGCCCTCGCCGCGTGGGCGATCGAGCCCGCGGGGGTGAGCGCGAGCGGGCGCGCCTGAGCGGGACCGGAGCACAGGCACGCGCCGAGGGCGACGGTCGAGACGGCGGCGCCGATCGACGCGCGGCGCGGCGTCGAGCGGTTGAAGCGAAGCGGGATTCTCAAGGCGTTCCTCGATCGACGGGCAGGGGTGTGGCCCCTCGATCGGCAGCGGCACCCAAAGTATGAGTGCGCGTCCCCTCAGCTGTCCGAATCCGGACACTCGGCCGCAGAGCCGGGCGGATCCGGACCGGCGGCCCGCGGGCCTCAGCCCCGGATCGCGACGCCGTCCGCAGGATCGAAGAAGTAGAGCTTGGCGGTGTCCACCGCCAGCCGCGCGGTCGTGCCGGCTCGGATCTGTGAGCCCGACTCGATCCGGGCGATGCCGGCCGCGTGGCTGGCCAGCCCCGCCTCACCGGAGGCGAGGTCCGAGCGCTCCTCGACGTCCTCGCCGGCGGCCGCGGCGTCCTCGGACTGCACGCGCGCCGCATCCACCAGGAAGTGGACCATCAGCTCCGAGCCGAGCGCCTCGACGAGCTGGACATCGCCCTCGAGCGTGGCGCCGTCGAGATCGCGGTCCTGCAACGCGGCGTCGGACAGGTGGTCAGGACGGATCCCGACGACGACCGCGCGGTCGCGGAACTCGCCGAGCCGCGGGCGCGCCTGTCGCACCGCCGCCGGGATGCGCAGGCTCTGGCGCCCGAGCCGCACCGCGTCGCCGTCGGGCGAGACCACCCCTTCGTACAGGTTCATCGAGGGGGAGCCGATGAACGCCGCCACGAACAGATTGTCAGGCTCGTCATAGAGCGTCTGGGGCTTGTCGCACTGCTGCAGGACGCCCGAGCGCATGACCGCGACGCGGTGGCCCATCGTCATCGCCTCGGTCTGATCGTGGGTGACGTAGAGGGTCGCGACGCCCACCCGACGCTGCACCTCCGCGATCTCGGCGCGCATCTGCACGCGGAGCTTGGCGTCGAGGTTGGAGAGCGGCTCGTCCATCAGGAACGCCGCCGGCTCACGGACGATCGCGCGGCCCATCGCGACCCGCTGGCGCTGACCGCCCGACAGCTGCGCCGGCTTGCGTTCGAGATGCTCGCGCAGCCCGAGCATCCCGGCCGCGGCCTCGACCTTCTCCTTGATCGCCTGCTTGGGCATCCGCCGCAGCCCCAGCGCGAAGCCGATGTTCTCCGCGACGGTCATGTGCGGGTAGAGCGCGTAGTTCTGGAACACCATCGCGATGTCGCGGTCCTTGGGCGGCAGGTCGTTGACCACGCGGTTCTCTATCCGCAGCCGGCCGTCGGTGATCTTCTCCAGCCCGGCGACCATCCGCAGCGCGGTCGTCTTGCCGCACCCCGAGGGCCCGACGAGCACCATGAACTCGCCGTCGGCGACCTCCAGGTCGAGCCCGGAGACGGCGGTCGTGCCGTTCGGATAGACCTTCGTCAGCTGCTCCAGGGTGACCGTCGCCATGGCGCTCCCTTCCGGTTGCTCGACATCTGCAGAGTGAGGGTCAGCCCTTGACCGACCCGGACGTCAGGCCGCGGATCAGGTGGCGCTGGAGGGCGAGGAACACGATCACCACCGGGAGGCTGACCACGACCGCGGCGGCCATCAGCTGGTTCCAGGCGGTGTTGCCCTGGGTGGCGTACTCCTGGAGGCCGATCGCGAGCGTCCGCGTCGACTCGGTGGTGAGCACCGACGCGAACAGGACCTCCCCCCACGCGGTCATGAAGGCGAACACCGCGACGGCGATGATCCCCGGCCGCGCCACCGGGAGCACGATGCGGAACAGCGCTCCCCACGGCGAGGTGCCGTCGACCATCGCCGCCTCCTCCAGCTCGCGCGGGATCGACGCGAAGAACCCGGCGAGCATCCACACCGAGAACGGCAGCGCGAACGTGAGGTAGGTGATGATCAGGCCCAGGTAGGACCCGTACAGGTTGATTCCGATCGTGTGCCCGATGTTCACGTAGATCAGGTACAGCGGCAGCAGGAACAGGATCCCGGGGAACATCTGGGTCGACAGGACGGCGAACGAGAACGCGCGCCGCCCGCGGAACTGGAAGCGGCTGATCGCATAGCCCGCGAACACCGCCAGGGTGACCGCCACCACCGTCGACACCGTCGAGACGAGCAGGCTGTTGAGGAAGTAGTGCAGCAGCGGCACCGTCGACCAGATCTCCGCATAGGGCGAGAACGTGATGTGGCTCGGGATCCACTGGAACGTGTTCTGCACGTCCTTGAGCGGCTTGATCGTCGTCTCCAGGATGATGAACACGGGGAACAGCGCGAACAGAGTGATCAGCCCCAGCGACACGCGCCGGAACAGCCGCGCGGCGGGTGACTCATACATCGAATTCACCTCCGCGCCGCAGTACCCGCAGGTAGATCGCCGAGACGACGATCAGGAACACCATCAGCATCACCGACATCGCGGAGCCCAGGCCGAAGTTCCAGCTGTCGAACGAGACGACGTAGATGTGGAGGCTGACGAGGTCGGCGGGCGACGGCGGCGAGTTGCCGAACAGGACGAATGGCGTGTTGAAGTCGTTGAAGTTCCACAGGAACAGGACGAGGATGAGCACCAGGTTGGCCGGCCGCAGTGACGGCAGCGTGATCGACCGGAACTGGCGCCAGCTCGAGGCGCCGTCGACCGCGGCCGCCTCGTAGAGCTCGGTCGGGATGTTCTGCAGCGCCGCGAGCAGGATGAGGAACGCGAACGGGAACCATCGCCACACGGCCGCCGCGACCATCGACCAGAACGCGTTGGAGCCCAGCAGCCAGAACGGCGGTGTGTGCGCGAGGTGCAGCTCGTGGACGAGCACGGTGTTGATGACGCCGTTGTCGCGCTGGAGCATGAAGCTCCAGATGATGATCGCCACGTAGACGGGCAGCGCGTAGGGCACGAGCAGCGCGGAGCGCAGCACGCCGCGACCGCGGAACTCGACGTTCAGGCCGGTGGCGGCGACGATGCCGAGCAGCCAGGAGAGGCCAACCGCGAGCACGGTGAACGGGACCGTCGTCTCGAACGAGGCGAGCAGCGCCTTGCCGATCGGCCCGTGGATGCTCACCGCCAGGTTGTAGTTGGCCAGCCCCACGAACGGCGCCGTCGACCAGTGGTGCAGCGTGAACAGGGTCAGGCCGTACAGGCTCATGACCACGCCCGCCACCATCGGGATGAAGTGGACGAGCAGCTCGAACAGCAGCGCGGGGGCGATCAGCAGGTACGGGATCACCCCCTCCCGCTGCCACCAGGTGGCACGGCGCGGCGCGGCGGCGGGGGAGATCTCCTCCCCCGCGGCCGGGACCGGCTTGCCCGGTTTGAGCACCGACATCACGCGCGCCCTGGTCCGGCGGCCTGCCTACTGGCCGCTCGACGCGTTGAGCTGGCTCTGAGCCGAGGACAGCGCCGACTGGATCTGGCTCGTGGTCAGCGAGGTCCCGGTCGCCGCCTGCGAGATCAGATGGGTGATCGCGCCACCCAGATCGGTCTCCATGGTGCTCTCCGACGCAACCTGCGGCAGCGGCGCCGCGTGGTTGTTGTACTCGGTCTCCAGCGTCTTGTAGACCGCGGTGGAGAACGTCGGGGTGTGCTGTGCGGCGAGCACCGGCGGGAACGTCCCGTAGTGATGGTTGATCGCCACCTGGACGCCCTGGCTGGTGAGGAACTTCACGAGCGCCAGCGCCGCCGCCTTGTGCTTGGTCGACGCCGGGATCGCGAGGTTGATGCCGGCCGGGAACGTCTGGAGGTCCGCGGTGCCCGACGCGCCCGCCGTGAACGACGGCATCGCCGCGCTGCCGTACTGCGAGGGCTTCATGCCCAGCTGGGCGAGCGTCGACATCGGGTTCTGCCAGACGAGCATCGCCGCCTTGTTGTTGGCGAAGTCCGACTCCGAGGTGTTGGAGTTGTTCTGGGCATCCGACGGGTTGGCGATCTTCTCCGAGCCGACCATGTTCACATACGTGGAGATGGCCTGCGCCTCCTTGGCGGTGGCGAAGTCCCACTTGCCGCCGGAGTACAGCGGGTTGCCGGACTGCATGCCGAGCAGGTAGGCCCAGTGCGCCGCCTCACTCGTGCTGCCACCCTCGATCGCGATGCCGTAGCGGCCACCGGTGGTGAGCTTCTTGCCGTCCGCGACCAACTGCGCCCAGGTCGACGGCGGCTTTGAGATGTGAGCGGCCTTGAAGTCGGCCTTGTTGTAGAACAGGGCGTACGCCTCGGAGTACACCGGGACCGACACGGGCGCCTTGCCGGGCAGGCCGGACACCTTCAGCGACGAGGAGGCGAACTTCGAGGCGCCGCCGACGGCGTTCATGTTCGACGAGTCGAACGGCAGAAAGCCCTTGCTCGCCGACAGCGACGGCGCCCAGGTGTTGCCGATCTCCATCACGTCGGGGCCGGTGCCGGAGGTGACCGAGGTGAGGATCTTCTGCAGCAGCGTCGCCCACGGGATGACCTGCATGTTCACCTTCACCCCGGTCTGGGCGGTGAACTTCTTGAACTGGGCGGTGAGCGTCTTCGTCGTGTCCGACGGGCCGGCGCCCTCGACGCTCGCCCAGTAGTTGATCGTCTGGCCCTTCAGCGAACCCCCGGAGGAAGCGGAGCCGCTCGACCCCGCCCCCTGAGAGGTTGTGCCGGAGTGATGCGACGAGCTCCCGCACGCGGCGAGAGTGGTTGCGGCGAGCGCAACGGCGACGCCGGCGGAGAGACGACGTCGCGTCGCTTTCGCCGTGACCTGCGTGGGGACCATGGTTCCTCCTCGGAGGGTGGGGTGAACATCTAGGGTTGGGTGAAGGTGTGGACGTCGTAGGGGCCGAGCGCGAGCGTGCGCTCACCGCCGGCGCCGTCCAGGACGGCGTCGACGGGCTCGGCGCCGAGGTTGGTGACGCTGGCCAGCGACACGCCGTCGCCCTCGGCGACCGCGCAGCTGACCCGCGGGTCGGCGCAGCGCAGCGGCCGCTCCACGCCCGCCAGGTCGGCGAGCGCGTCGTACAGCCGCCACGTCGGCTCCGGGTTGACCCGGGGGGTGCGCGCCGCCATGTACTCGAGCGGGTACGTGCACAGCACCGCGGTCCCGGCGCCGCGGGCGCACGTCAGCAGCACCGGGCGGTCGTGGCGGTCGACCGCGACCACCTCGGCGCCGGCGGGCTCGACGGGCAGGTAGCTGCGTCCGTGCGCGGTGCCGCCGACGGCGAAGCTGAGCTCCTCTCCCTCCGCGATCGAGCCGAACGGCCGCAGGAAGCGCACCCGGACAACGTTGTCCTCGATCGGGTCGGTGAGCCCGTAGCGCAGCGAGTGACGGACCCCGAACGTCTCCTGCAGACCGAACAGCCACGGCCCGCGCTGGCCGGCGGTGCTGCCCGGGAAGTAGGAGAGGTACAGCGTGGCGCCGGCGGCCACGCGCTCGCGCAGCGCCTCCATGCCGGGGGCGGTGAGCGCCTTGGTGCTGGGCGCCAGGAACAGGCGTGACCGCTCGGGCAGGCCGTCGCGCTCGCGGGCGATCGACAGGCGCAGATCCGCCTCGCGGCCGACCGCGTAGGACTGGAGCATCACGTCGCGGATGTCCTCGCGGTCGGCCTCGGAGGCGAACGGGAGAGCGCGTTCGAAGTGCTCGGGCGCGACGATGCAGGCCTGAGTGGGCCGCGCGCAGGCGTCGAGCGCCGCCCGCGGCAGCTCGGCCACCATCGCCGAGAACCGCTGGAGCTCACCGAGCGCCGGCTTGGGCGCGCCGGTGCGATCGGTGAGCCCGAAGTGCAGCTCGAACGGGTGGTGGCGGTACGGGTCCTGGCCGGCGAGATCGTCGAAGTCGCAGTTGTTCCAGGCGAGCCACCCCTCGGCGCCGGCGAGCAGCGTCGAGTGCAGGACCTGGCGGTAGTAGTGGGCGGCGTTCTCGTCAGAGACGAAGTCCGACGACACGCCGAACTCCTCCAGCACGACCGGCCGCTCGTAGTCACCGGCCAGCCGGCAGGCGAGCGCCGCGGTGCTGTGGTGGCGGACCGGGTCGTCGGACATCGGGTACACGTGCGGGCCGAGGAAGTCGACGAGCGGGGCCAGGCGCCGCAACGAGAAGCCGTTGTCGCGGCCGGTCACCTCGATCCCCCAGGCGCCGTCGCCGACCGACCCCGGCTGCCGGGCGCCGGCGGCGCGCAGTGCCTGCATGAGCAGGCGCGCCCATGTGGTGACGTCCTCGGCGGGCGCCGAGCCGCCGTAGATCGGCATCTCGTTGGTGAGCAGCCACCCGCTCACCGCCGGGTCGGACGCGAACCGGCGGGCGACCTGCTCGACGAACCAGGCCTGCTGGCCGACCAGCCACACGTCGCGGTACAGGTCGCGGTCGCCGCGCCACACCGGGTCCCAGTTCTCACCGGACATGTGCCCGACGATGAACGTGGGAATCGTCGTCATCCCACGCTCCCGGTGCGCGTCCAGGAAGTCGGCGAACCGCTCGAGCGTCGCCGGCTCGAGCCGTTCGGGGGCGGGCATGAAGTCCGGCCAGTAGCAGAACGAGCGCGTGACGTTGCAGCCGTGCTCCGACAGCACGTCGAGCTCGGAGCGCACGATCTCAGGCGAGTAGCGCTCGCCCCACATGCGCGGGCCGCCGCTCCGCGACCAGAAGTTGACACCGACCCACGGCTGGGCGGGGAGCGGTCGCGGGGCCGGCGCGTCCGGCAGCCGCGGGCTCACCGGACCGGCTCCACGACCGGGTCGCCGGCGGGCCGCCAGCTGGTGAGCGCCTGCAGCGCGTCGGGCTCGCACCCGCAGCTGGCGCGCACGACCAGCCGCGTCGGGAGCACGATGTCCCGGGCGCAGGGGATCCCCTTGACCCTGGCCAGCAGCGCCTCCACCGCGACCCGGCCGAGCCGCTGGATCGGCTGGTTGACGGTCGTCAGCGCGGGTGTGAGGTGTCGCGCGAGCGGGATGTCGTCGAAGCCGGTGACGGCGACGTCGGCGGGGACCTGGATTCCCTCCGCCGAGAGCGCGTGCTGCACCCCGATCGCGGTCGAGTCGCTCGCGCAGGCGATCGCGTCGGGCAGCGGCCGGCCCCGGCTCAGCCGGCGGCGGACGGCCTCGACCGCGCCGGCCGACGACCAGTCGCCGGGCCACCACTCGTCGGGTTCGACCGTCGCGCCCAAGGACTCCGCGGTCTCGCGGAACGCCGAGGCGCGCGCCTCACTGTCGGGGCTGCCGGCCGCGCCCGCCAGGAACGCGAGGCGCCGCTTGCCGTGCGTGATCACCAGGTGCTCGGCCATCTGGCGCATGCTCGTGCGGTTGTCCACCCGCACGGTGAGCGCCGTCCGCGAGCGGCCCGAGCCGGTGAGCAGGACGACGGGAACCCGGCGGGCGATCGGGGCGACCCGCCGCTCGGCGAGCACCTGGTCGGCGAGGATCAGGCCGTCGGTCGCGCTCGTGAGCGCGGCGATCGCGGACGCCGCGGTCGCGCGCCGGGTGCCGTGCAGCAGCAGCGAGTAGCCGTTGCTCTGCGCCGCGTACTCGGCGCCGCGGATGACGGAGTCGGTGAAGAGCAGCGTCTCCTCCTCGAGCTCGAGCAGGTCGTCCTCGGTCGGCACCCGCGCGAACACGAGCCCGATCACCTGCTTGGAACCGCTGGAGAGTCCGCGCGCGGCGCTGTTGGGCACGAAGCCGAGGTCCCGGATCGCGCGCAGCACGCGCTCCTGGGTGTCGGGCCGGATCGACCCGCGGCCGTTGACGACGCGCGACACCGTGGCGATCGACACACCCGCCCGCGCAGCCACGTCATAGATCGTCACCGGCGACAGCTCGCCTCGCGATTCCACTCCCTCGCTCCTCTCCCGCAGAGCCGCATGTAAGCGGTTACGGGCCGGAGCATAGACACGTCGCTCGGTCCAGGTCAAGGGCGCGCCCGAATTCTTGAAAGCGCTTACCGGAGTCGGTAGGGTGCTCCCGCCACAAGGGAGTCGCACGCACGGCTCGCTTCACCATCCCAGAGGAGGTCACCGAGCTCGTGTCCATCACCGCCGCCCCGTCCGTGTTCCCCCAGGGCTTCGTCTGGGGTGTGTCGACCGCCTCCTACCAGATCGAGGGGGCCGTGGACACCGACGGCCGCGGCACGTCGATCTGGGACACGTTCAGCCACACGCCGGGCCGTGTCCACAACGGTGACACCGGTGACGTCGCCTGCGACCACTACCACCGGCTCGACGAGGATCTCGACCTGGTGGCCGCGCTGGGCGCCGCCACCTATCGCTTCTCGATCGCGTGGCCGCGCATCCAGCCCGACGGCCGCGGGCCGGTCCACCAGGCGGGGCTCGACTTCTATCGCCGGCTCGTCGACGGGCTGCGGGCGCGTGGGGTGACCGCGACGGCGACGCTCTACCACTGGGACCTGCCCCAGGCGCTGGAGGACGCGGGCGGCTGGACGGCCGCGACACCGCCGAGCGCTTCGCCGAATACGCGGCGATCGTCGCCGAGGCGCTCGGTGACGGCGTCGAGCGCTGGATCACCCTCAACGAGCCGTGGTGCTCGGCCTGGCACGGATACGGCAACGGCCTGCACGCGCCCGGGAGGGCGGACTCGGCGCCGCCGCGGCCGCCAACCATCACCTGCTGCTCGGCCACGGGCGCGCCGTCGCGGCGCTGCGGAGCGCGGCGGCGACCGCCGTCGGCATCACGCTCAACCTGACGCCGGTGCGCGCCGCCAGCGAGGACCCGCGGGACGTCGAGGCCGCGCGGCGGCTCGACGGATACGCCAACCGCCTGTTCCTCGACCCGATCTTCGCGGGCCGCTATCCGCAGGACATGCTCGACCAGTACGCGGGCGCGCGGCCCGGCTTCTCGGTCATCCAGGACGGCGACCTCGAGGCGATCGGCGCCCCGCTGGACTTCCTCGGCGTCAACTACTACGCCCCCGCGCTCGTCGCCGACCCGTCGAACGTCGAACGGGCCCGGGTCGGAGGGGCTCGTCGTGCACGGCGTCGAGAGCGAGCCGGCGGTCGAGGAGCTGAAGGTCGTCCGGCTCGGGCACGCCGGGACCGAGCGGACCGCGATGGGCTGGGAGATCGAGCCGGGGGGCTTCACCGAGCTGCTGCGCCGCATCGACCGCGACTACGACATCCCCCCGGTGTACATCACCGAGAACGGGGTGGCGTTCAACGACTACGTCGATCCCGAGGGTCGCGTCGTCGACGACGAGCGGATCGCCTACCTCGACACCCACCTCGCCGCCGTCTCGGAGGCGATCGAGGACGGCGTCGACGTGCGCGGCTACTTCTGCTGGAGCCTGCTGGACAACTTCGAGTGGGCGCGCGGCTACAGCAAGCGCTTCGGGCTGGTGTGGGTCGACTATCCGACCGGGAAGCGCATCCCCAAGAAGAGCTACTCGTGGTTCAGGGAGCTGGTCGCCGCGGGCCGCTCCGTGCCCGTCGGCTGAGGGTCGCGGCCTGAGCGCGCCCGTGCTGCCCCCCGCGACACCCTCACCCGGGAGCGCCGGGCGCTCGACGGCCTGTGGAGGTTCGCGCTCGACCCGGACGGCGCCGGACGCTCGTGCCGATGGTGGGACGGTCTGCCCACGGGCGCGGTCGAGATGCCGGTCCCCGCCAGCTACAACGACGTCCTCGCCGACCCCGCGCTGCGCGACCACGTCGGCGAGGCGTGGTACGAGCGCGCGTTCCGCTGCCCGCGCGGCTGGGACGGGCAGCGGATCGTGCTGCACTTCGGGGCGGCGACCCATCGCGCCGAGGTGTGGGTCAACTCGATCCCGGTGGTGGCCCACGACGGGGGCTACACGCCGTTCGAGGCGGACGTCACCGAGGCGGTGCGGCCCGGCGCCGACAACCGGGTGATCGTCGTGGTGGACAACACGCTCAGCTGGGACTCGATCCCGCCCGGCTACGTCGCCGACACCCCGGGCGGGCGCCGTCAGCGCTACTTCCACGACTTCTTCAACTACGCCGGGCTGCACCGCTCGGTGTGGCTCTACACGACGCCGCGCGCCCACCTGGACGACCTCACCGTGGTGAGCGACGTGTCGGGCCGGCGGGGCCGGGTGCGCTATCGGGCGCACGCGCTTTTCGCCGACGGCCTGGCGGTGCGGGCGACGCTGCGCGACGCGGACGGTGCCCGGGTGGCCGAGGCGGCGGGCGCGACCGGCGAGCTGGCCGTCGAGGACGTGCGGTTGTGGCGACCCGGCGACGGGCACCTGTACGAGCTGCTCGTCGAGCTGCACCGCGACGGAACCGTCGTCGACAGCTACCCGCAGCCCGTCGGCGTGCGCACCGTCGCCGTCGACGGCGACCGCTTCCTCGTCAACGGCGAGCCGTTTCACTTCAAGGGGTTCGGCATGCACGAGGACAGCGCCGTGCGCGGCCGGGGCCACGACGACGTCGTCATGGTCCACGACTTCGCGCTCCTGCGCTGGGTGGGCGCCAACTCGCTGCGCACCTCGCACTACCCCTACGCCGAGGAGGTCATGGAGTACGCCGACCGTCACGGCATCGTCGTCATCGCCGAGACGCCGGCGGTCGGGCTCAACCTGGGACTCGGCGGGGAGGACTCGTGGGGCGACGGGTTGGTGACGTTCTCGCCGCAGACGATCGGTGACCGCGCGCAGGCGGCGCACGCGCGCGCCCTGGGCGAGCTGATCGCGCGCGACCGCAACCACCCCTGCGTGGTGGCGTGGAGCATCGCCAACGAGCCCGAGTCCGAGACGGCCGCCTCACGCGCGTACTTCGAGCCGCTCGTCGCGCAGGCGCGGCGGCTGGACCCGACGCGGCCGGTCGGGTTCGCCAACGCGGCGCCCGCGCCCCCGGACGTCGACGTCGTCACGGACCTGTTCGACGTGGTGATGGTCAACCGCTACTACGGCTGGTACGTCGACACCGGTGAGCTGGCCGCCGCCGAGCCCGCGCTCGAGGCCGAGCTGCGCGCCTGGGCGGCCATGCACGGCAAGCCGATCATCGTCACCGAGTACGGGGCGGACGCCGTCGCCGGCCTGCACGACACGGTGCCGGTCCCGTGGACCGAGGAGTACCAGGCCGAGCTGCTCGCCATGTACCACCGCGTGTTCGACCGCGTCGACGCGGTCGTCGGCGAGCACGTCTGGGCGTTCGCGGACTTCGCCACGCCGGCCGGCGTCAAGCGGGTCGACGGCAACCGCAAGGGCGTGTTCACGCGCGACCGCCGCCCCAAGGCGGCCGCTCACCTGCTCCGCCGGCGCTGGCAGGGGACGTCGAGCTCGGGCGCCTGAGCGCGCGGCGAGCGTCCGGCGCGGTCAGCCGGCAGTCGCCACCCGCTGCGGCGCCCGCTGACGGAGGTCGAGCTCGTAGACCTGCCCGGTGAGCGCGACCCCGAAGCTGTGGTGCGCCTCCTCGGCGACGAGCGCGAACCCCGCGTCGAGGTAGATCCGCCGCGCCGCGACGAGCGGGTGATTGGTCCACAGGCGCACGCGCTCATATCCCGTCTCCCGCGCGAACTCCAGCGCGGTCGCGACCAGGCGGCGCCCGAGCCGGTGGCCGCGCGCGGCGGGGTCGACGAGCAGGATCCGCAGCTTGGCGACCGCGGGCTCGGAGTCCGCGACACAGAACACGCAGCCGACGCGGCGCCCGGCGTGCTCGGCGATCCACGCCCGGCTCGGGGGACCGGGCCGGTCACCGGCGAACTCGGCGACGATCTGCAGCACGAGCGCCTCGAACTCGGCGTTCCACCCGAACTCACGCGCGTAGATCTCCCCGTGGGCCATGATCACCCAGCCGAGGTCGCCGGGCTCGCCGAGCTCTCGGATGCGTGGTTCGTCGTCTGCCATGCTCACCTCCGATTGACTGAAACGAGTGTTTCAGTAGACTGGCCGCATGTCAACCGGCCGGCCACCGTCGCCCCGGCGCGAGGAGTTGCTCGAGTCGGCATACGGCTACGTGCTCGACCACGGCCTCACCGATCTCTCGCTGCGCCCGCTTTCGAAGGCGATCGGCTCCAGCCCGCGCGTGCTGCTCTACCTGTTCGACAGCAAGGACGGCCTCGTCCAGGCGCTGCTCGCACGGGCGCGGCGCGACGAGCACCGGCTGCTTGAGGACCTTGGCGCCGCCGAGGAGGCGGGCCTGGGGAGGGTCGCGCAGCTCATCTGGGAGTGGCTGGCCGCGCCCGAGCGCCGCGGCCTGCTCGTCCTCTGGGCCGAGAGCTACACCCGCTCGCTGATCGAGCCCGAGGGCGCGTGGGGCGGCTTTGCGAGCGCCACGGTGCACGACTGGCTCGCCCTGCTCGCCCGGGCCCAGCCCCCACGGGTCCGCGACACGCCCGACGGCGCGGCCGAGCGAACGCTCGCGCTCGCGATCCTGCGCGGCGCGCTGCTCGACCTGCTCGCCACCGGCGACCGGCCGCGGACGAGCGGCGCGGTCGGGCTCGCGCTGCGCAACCTCGGGACCGGACGCGCGGTCAGCTGAGCTGGCGCATCAGGCCGGCGACGTCCGAGCAGATCCACTCCTCGGCGATCAGGCCGCCGGCGACGCGGTAGAGCTCGTGGCTGGCGTACTCGATCCGCCGGCCGGTCGCTGGCGTGCCCAGGAACGCGCCCCGGTGCGTCCCGCGGAAGGTGAGCCGCACCGCGACCCGATCGCCCGCCCCGAAGATGTCCTCCACGTGCGCCTCCAGGTCCGGGAAGGCTCGCGTCATCAGCTCGGCGCTCTGGCGCCAGAGCTCGCGGCCATGCAGCGGCTCGGGCGCCCCGGCGAGGTTCATCACGAGATCGGGGGCCGCGAGCGCGGCGCAGCCTTCGAGGTCGCCCCGGTTGAGCGCGTCGAAGCCGGCGCGCACGAGCGCCACGTTCGCGTCGGGGGAGGTGGCGTGCGGGGTCATCGGCGCTCCGATCGGTGGCGGTTGGCGGTCAGGGGGCGCCCGGGCAGACGCCCTCGGGCTCCGGGGCGGTCGGCCCGGAGCTCAGCCGCAGCCCGCCGGCGAGCGCACCGCGCGCGTTGAGCCGGCGCAGCGCGGAGTGCCGTCGCCGCAGGTAGGCGTCGAGGAACGCGACCACGACCCGGGCGATGCCGCGCCGCGTCGCCCCGGGATCGACGTACGGGGGCAGGTGCTCGGCGCCGAGGATGTCGAGGTAGTACTTCGGTCGCGGGGCCTGGTCGTAGATGAGCGCGCTGCACGGAGGCACGTTGATCGTGTCGGCCGACCCCTGGACGACGAGCAGCGGCACCCGGCGCCCGGCGAAGTACTGCCCGCCGAACGAGCCGAGCTCCGCTCCGGAGAGGATCACCGCGGCGCGCACGGACGCGTCCCCGCAGCAGCTGTTGGCCGCCACCGCGAGCGACACGTCCCCGCCGTCGGACTGGCCGGCGATCGCGACCTGCTTGGGGTCGAGCCGGCCGTGCAACCGGCTCGACGGCCGCGCGGCGGCGCCGACGAGCGCGCCGATCACGAAGCGAAGGTCGGCCGGGTGGTTGACGATGTCGTTCTCGTCGGGACCGCCGGGAGCGGCGGGATCGGTGCTCGGGTACGTGGGATCGGCGACGACGAACCCCGCCGCCGCCCAGGCGTGGAGCAGGCCGGCGTAGGCCTCGGCGGACTCGTCGAACCCCTGCGAGAAGACGATCAGCGGGAGGCCCCGGGTGGCCGTGGTGGACGATCGGGTAGCGGACGACGGTCGGCAGCTGCCGCGGGCCGCCGGCCGGAGCGGTGCTGTCGGACGGGGGCTCGACCAGCGCGAGCGTCGTCCGGGCCACCGGGAACGGAGCGTGGGACGGGCGCGGTCGGCGCCGGCGCGCGCGGGTGCCGGCCGTCGTGCCGCCGTGGCCCGCTGACGAGGCGCCCGGGCCGGAGCCGCGATGTCCGTCGTGGTGGCCCGCCGCGCCGGACCCGAGCGCGCCCGCGATCGCGAGCCCGACCGCCGCGAGCACCACGGCCAGGCCGCCCACCGCGGCCACGCGCCGGCGGAGGACGACCGCGGGGCTGGGTCGGCTGGGGCGTCGGGGGGTCGTCACCGGCTCACATTCTCCCGAGGACACGGGCGTTCGGCGGCCCGCGGCCAGGTAAGCCGAAGGTTTCACCTGCAGTTGAGCGACCTTTGAGTCCGTCGCTGGACGCTGCAATCGTGAGCCGGCCCTCGCCCCCTGTGCGCCTGTCCGTCAGCCGTGGCCGCCTCAAAGTTCATGCAGACGATCGCCGCCGCCCTGGAACGGCGGTTGTGGGACCGGCGCGCCGACAGCTGGGACGATGAGGGCTCCGCCGGCCTGGTGAAGGTGGTCGAGGCGGTGCTCGACGCCTGCGGGCCGTCGCCCGGCCCGGTCGCGGTCGACCTCGGCTGCGGGTCCGGTCAGGTCACGATCCCGCTCGCCGGCCGCTGCGGGCACGTGCTCGGGGTCGAGCGGTCGGCCCGCCCGCTCGATTCAGCGGCTGCGGGCCAAGTGCGTCGCCGCCGGCATCACGAACCTCGAGGCGCTCGCGGCGCCGATCGAGGCGCTCGAGCTGCCGCCCGGCAGCGTCGACCTGATCGTCTCCAACTACGCGCTGCACCATCTTCACGACGCCGAGAAGGCACGGCTGCTGGCCCGCGCGATCGAGTGGCTGCGCCCCGGCGGCCGGCTCGTCGTCGGCGACATGATGTTCGGGCGTGGCGCCGCCGCCGAAGACCGCCGGATCGTCGCCGGCAAGCTGCGCAGCCTCGTCGGGCGCGGACCCGGCGGCTGGTGGCGGATCGTCAAGAACCTGTGGCGGTTCGGTGTGCGCCTGCGCGAGAAGCCGCTGTCGCGCTCGCGCTGGGAGGCTCTCGCCCGCGCGGCCGGATTCAACGAGGTGCGCACCGTGCCGGTCCGCGCCGAGGCGTCGCTGCTGCTGGCCGCCCGCGCCGGCGCATCCCGGCCCGGCGACGAGCCGCCGGGCGGATCGACGTCGGGCGGATCGACGTCCGGCGGACCGACGTCCACGACGGCGCGGGCCGAGCGCGACCGCGGCGACGTGAGCCGTCCGGGCACGATGAGCCGCGGCCTCGCGGTCGGCCTGGCGCTCACCGTGCTCGTCGGATGCGGGGCCGCGGCGCGGCCGGCCGCCTCCTCGGTCGGGGCCGTCGGCGTCCTCGTCCTCGTCCACG
Source organism: uncultured Solirubrobacteraceae bacterium (assembly GCA_963702225.1). Lineage (GTDB taxonomy): Bacteria > Actinomycetota > Thermoleophilia > Solirubrobacterales > Solirubrobacteraceae > Palsa-465. Next base: position 191,864 of record CAVPBY010000037.1, read on the forward strand.
CGGTCCTCGCCGTCCACCCGGCCCACGACGACGACCGGCTCGACGAGCACCGCGACGAGCGCGGCCAGGCCGGCGCGCCGCTACCCGTCCCACCCGGTGTTCTCGGGGCTGGGCACGCTCGGCCCCCGATGGCGCGCTGTCGTCACCGTGCGCGGCCGGGCGGCGGCCTGGTGGCCCAGCGCGACGGCGTCACCCTGCTCCGCTTCGATCAGCGGGTCGCGCGGCTCGTGCTGCACGCCGGCTCGGTCGACCCCGGCGCCGGCCCGTCGGCGCTACAGGCAACGCGATCCGGGGCGCCGAGCGCGGCCGGCTCATCGCGGCGTTCAACTCCGGGTTCAAGCTCGACACCGGCTCGGGCGGCTGGCGGGCGAATGGGCACACCGCGGTCCCGCTCACGCCCGGCCGCGCCTCGATCGTCACCTACCGCAACGGCGTCACCGACATCGGCACCTGGGGGCAGGGGGTGCCGTCACGCCAGCCGACCGTGTCGGTCCGCCAGAACCTGTACCTGCTCGTCGATCACGAGTCGCGGCGTCGTCGGTCTCGAGCTGCATCGAGACCTGCTGGGGCGTGACCGTCGGCGGCGTGCTCTCGGTGGCGCCTCCGCGCTCGGGATCGACGCGCAGGGGCGGCTCATCTACGCGGCGATCGCGTCGGCCGAGCCGGCGACGCTCGCCCAGGGCCTGATCGACGGCGGCGCGCGCCGGGCGGCGAATCGACATCAACCCCGACTGGGTGGCCGCCTACTTCTACCACCACCCGCGCCACGCGCCGCCGCAGTGGGTGCAGGCGATCCCGGCCAGTACGGGGTCTACGGCCACTTCCTCGTCCCCTACAGCCGGGACTTCTTCTCGGTCATCGCCCGCTGACGCCGGGGTCGGCCTGGTCGGCGTCGGGCCGGTACGCCGGCGTCGGCGCGGTCGGCGTCGGCGCGGTCGGCGTCGGTGCGGTCGGAGTCGGCGCGGCCGGCGTCGGGGTCGGGCCGGCTCGACGGCGACCGGCGCTCGCGCACGTTCACCCGGCCGACCGAGAGCGCCATCCGCTGCTCGACGGCGATCAGCCGGTGCAGCTGGTCGACGGGCGGTTCGACGAACTCGACCGCGACGCGCTCGCCCGGCGTCGCGCGCTGGATCTCGACCGCGAGGTCCAGCAGCTCCCCGCCGAGTTCGAACTCCAGCCACAGCGGCGGTTGCGGCACGCGCCCGACGAGGGTGAGCAGGGCGCCCAGCGCGGACAGATCGACGACCGCGCAGCGCACTGCACCGTCCTCCCCCACCAGGGCGGCGCGCTCGAACAGCAGGACCCGGACCGCTTCACGACGTGTCATGGCTCATACATCGTCCCCGACGGCGACCAGGTTGAGCGCCACCTGGCAGCGACGCCGTGACGGCGGCCGCGCGGGACGTCCCGGGCGGCTGCTTTTCTGGGCCGCTCCGATGCACCTTCAGCAGATCGCGATCATCGTCGACGACTACGACGACGCCATCCGGTTCTTCGTGGACACGCTCGGCTTCAGCTCGTCGAGGACTCGCCGGCGCTCACCGGCGACGGCCGGCGAAGCGCTGGGTCGTCGTCCGGCCGCCGAACGCACGGACGGCACTCCTGCTCGCCCGTGCCGACGGCGATCGGCAGGCGCAGGCGGTCGGCGACCAGTTCGCGGGTCGCGTCGGCCTGTTCCTGCGCGTCGACGACTTCCCGGCCGCGTATGACCGCATGCGCCGGCGCGGCATCGAGTTCGTCACCGAGCCCCGAGCCGAGCCCTACGGACAGGTCGCGGTCTTCCTCGACGTCGCGGGCAACCGCTGGGACCTGCTGGGACCCGGCGCGGCGTAGCGCCCGGACCGAGCGGGCCGGCGATCAGGTCCGCCCGGGCGGCGCTCACCCGTGCAGAGTCGGCAGGTAGAGAAGCTCTTGAATGTCTGCCATCAAGCGTCCGGCTCTCGATCAGCTCGAGGTCGAAGTCGGCAGCATCGCCGAAGATCGGCTCCGCTCCGGTCTGACCGGAGATCACAGGGAAATCGTCACCTGGACGCGGTCGACCAGCCCGGCGGCCATCAGAGCCCGGTTCATCGACAAGCTGCCGTGCGAGCGCAAAGGCACCCCGGACTCCTGCTTGAACCGGGCGACGACGTCGACCGCGTCCCCGTTCTCAACCGTCGCGTCCTCCCAGTCGAGCGGTCCTTTCATCGTGCTCGACACAACCGTCGCCGGCATGGCCCGCATCCTGGTGACCCACGGGTCGTGCACATCGTTCTCCTCGGCGCTCTCGGCCAGCATCTTCACGAAGGCCCGATAGGTCGTGGCCCCGAAGACCATCCGTTGCTCCTCGCCGTACAGGGCGAGGCGGTGGTCGAGCAGCTCGGGCCCTGCTTGCCCCAGTAGCCGCCCCAATCGCCGCCGCTGTGGGAGCCGAATCCATCGAGGCTGGAGAAGACGTCGAAGGTGTAGGTGGCGGGCATCAAGGCTCTCCTCGAGTTCGGGTTCGAGGGTTCAGACGGCCCGCCGGCGCGGAACTCATCGCCGGGCGGCCTCCCGCTGCTCCTCGCCCGATCCGGCTCTCATAGAATCGCGGCCGCACGGCGAGCCAGCCAAAGGAGAGGGAGATGGGCGACGCGCAGGTCAAGTTCACGCTTGGCGAGCGGGACATCCCGACGCACTGGGTCAACCTGATGGCCGACCTTCCCGGCGACGCGCCTCCTCCGCTGCATCCGGGCACCAAGCAGCCCGCAGGGCCGGACGACCTGTCGCCGATCTTCCCGATGGCGCTGATCCTCCAGGAGGTCTCCGGCGAGCCGGAGGTGGAGATCCCCGAGCCGGTGCGCGAGGCCTACAAGCTGTGGCGCCCGACCCCGCTGTTCCGAGCGCGCCGGCTCGAGCGCGAGCTCGATACGCCCGCCCACATCTACTACAAGTACGAGGGCGTCTCCGCCGCGGGATCGCACAAGCCGAACACCGCGGTCGCCCAGGCGTACGAGAACGCGGCGGCCGGGGTCACGAAGCTCACCACCGAGACCGGCGCCGGGCAGTGGGGCTCCTCGCTGGCGTTCGCCTGCCGCCTGTTCGGGCTCGAGTGCGAGGTGTGGATGGTGGGCTCGAGCTATGACCAGAAGCCCTACCGGCGATCGATGATGCAGACGTGGGGCGCGACCGTCCACCGCTCGCCCTCGGACCTCACGCAGTCAGGCCGCGCCAACGCCGAGCACACCACCGGCTCGCTGGGCATCGCCATCTCCGAGGCGGTCGAGGTGGCGGCACAGAACCCGGACACGAACTACTCGCTCGGGTCGGTGCTCAATCACGTGCTGCTGCACCAGACGGTGATCGGCCAGGAGGCGCTCGCGCAGATGGAGATGGCCGGCGAGTATCCGGACACCGTGGTGGCCTGCGTCGGCGGCGGATCGAACTTCGGCGGCCTCGCCTTCCCGTTCCTCCGGCGCAACATCCGCGACCGGGCCGGGACGACGTTCATCGCCGCCGAGCCGGCCGCCTGCCCGACTCTCACCCGCGGCGTGTACGCCTATGACTTCGGCGACACCGCGGGCTTGACGCCGCTGATGCCGATGTACACGCTCGGCCACGACTTCGTGCCGCCCCGGTCCACGCCGGCGGCCTGCGCTACCACGGCGACTCGCCACTGGTGTGCGCACTGGTCAGGGCCGGGATGGTCCAGCCCCGCGCCTACCGCCAGAACGAGACCTTCGAGGCCGCTGTGCGCTTCGCGCGCACCGAGGGCATCATCCCCGCGCCGGAGCCCGCCCACGCCATCCGCGCGGTGGTCGAGGAGGCCGAGGCCGCGCGCGAAGCCGGCGAGGAGCGGGTGATCCTGTTCGGCCTGTGCGGCCACGGCCACTTCGACCTGAGCGCCTATGACGCCTACCTCGCCGGCCAGCTCGAGGACCCCGAGTTCTCAGAGGCGGACCGCGACACGGCGCTGGCGGCGCTGCCGGAGGCGCCGGCGCTCACCTAAGGGCGGGTCGTCCGGACGGCCTGCGCGCTGCGGGAGTGCTCGTGCCTCCTAACAGGGGCAAGACGGTGCAGTGAGCCCTCCGGCGCCCGCGCAGCGTCGCGGGCGTCAGGCGGGCAGGGAGACGACGATCTTTCCGCCTCGTACGGGTGCCGGGCGGTGGCCGGTTGGACGGACAGACGACGACCCCGCTCAGCGGGCGGGGCTCGGCCCTTGGGTCATGCCCGCACCGGGTCGGGGTGCGGCACCGCCCAACTGTTCCTCAGCCCGCTGACCGTCAAGACGCACGTCAGCGCGCAATGCTCAAGCTCGGCGCTCGCGACCGCGCGCAGTTGGTGGTGATCGCCTACCAGAGCGGCTTGGTGGCACCGGGCGACGGCCCGAGGTCTGGTCTGACACATCCAGCCGGGGGATGACCGTAGGGCTGTGCTACGGGCAGATCGGCCCCGGCCGCGATGACGACCTCGGCGGAGAGGAACAGCGCGCGCCGTCGCGCTACGCGGCGCTCGATCCGCTACTGGGTCACGCGGCGCAGGACCAACGCCGCTGCGAGCACGACCATCGCCATCCACAGCGCTGACAGCGCGCCCTCCAGGGGTGCGGCCAGCCGGGCGGCATCGAGCTCGATGAGACGGCCATCGCGCATCGTCTGCACGCCCGTCACCGATTCCGTACGCCGGCGCAGCTCCCGCACCGGTGTCGACAGTCGCCGCTGCGCGAGCGACAGGAGGCAGGACGCAAGCGCCACCAGCAGCCCCGCCGCCCGCAGGCTCAGGGCCTCGACGAACCAGCCGGTGAACGCTGGAAAGCCTCCCCAGGCCACCGCGAACCACACGTCGGTGTGGAAGCGACCACCGAACAGCTCGAGGTTGTAGGCCAGCGCCAGAAACGTGCCGAGCGCCACGAACGGGATGAGCCACACCGACAGCACCACCGCGCCGACGATCCCGATCGCGACCGCTCCCGATAGTCCCGCCGCCGCCAGGAACACCAGCGCCCTGGACGACAGCCGGGTTCCCAGCGGCCGCCCGGCCAGCTCATCCAGCGCGTGGCAGGCAACGCCGAGCGCCAGAAAGAACGCGCCCACCGTGACCCCCAGCCGCCACAGCACAAACACCGGCGCGACCGCGGCGCCGATCGCCACATAGCTGAGGTGCCAGGCGGTGTAGGGCGGGTGCAACAGCGTCACCACGTCGCGCCATCCACCCGGCTCCAAGGCATAGAAGGCGGGGCGTGGCCCTTCGGGGTTATCGGTCTCGGCCGCCATCGCTCACCCCCGCGATCACCACTCCGGCACCGAAGCTCATGTTCTGCAGCGTGACCTGGGCGATGCCGGCATCGCGCCACAAGGCGGGCAGGTCGGGCTCGGCCTCATGCAATTGCTCGATGCTCGGGCCGAGGAACCGACCCACGTCATACCAAGGGCGCGAGACCGCGCGCCCGATCAACGGCAGCCCGACCCGGGTGTACGCGCGCCACAGACCACGCAGCGCACCATGGCCGGGCACCCCGAATTCGAGCATCCCGATCCGTCCGCCCGGCGCCACCACACGGACCAGCTCACGCATCGTGGCCGCGCGGTCATCGACGTAACGCAGCAGATAGGTGAACGACAGCGCGTCAAACTCGCCGTCCGCGAACGGCAGCGCCTCCGCCTCCCCCGGCAGAAAGGCGATCCTCGGCGCGAGCGCCGGGGTTCGCGCCAGCCGCGCACGCGCCGCGGCGAGCATCGCCTCGCTCTGATCCAGGCCGACCACGTCAGCGCCCCGCGCCGCCAGCGCAAACGCGACCATGCCGGTGCCGGTCGCCACGTCAAGAATCCGCATCCCCGGCCGCGGGTCGATCTCGTCGACCAAGGCCTGGCGCCACCGCGCATCCTGTCCAAAACTCATCGCGGCCCCGACTCGGTCATACCGGCCAGGAAGCCCACTGAACAACTGCACGGCATGGCGTTTTCGAGGCGAGGGCATCGCGCCCGTCCACCCTACGGAGTCATCGCCCGCCGCGTCGTCAGACGACTCGACCCACCGCGCCGAGCTGCCGGCCCTGCGCTTCCACGGGGAGGAGCGCGCGTGGTCTCGGCGTTGCACCAGTCGCGGTAGAAGCGCAACCCGCTGTCGAAGTCGGGCACCCGAATCATCCTGTCCGACGCCGACGGACGGGCGATCGCCCAGCGCGCAAGCAGTGGGATATGCACTAAGTCTCCATCGCCGCGGGCTAAGGGGTCGGCGGCGCGGATCGATGGCGAATTGCCGATGTGCGAGGAGCCTTCGCAGCCCACACTGCGGTCATGTCGTCAACGACCCACCAGGAGGCAATCATGACCCGCCAGTCAATCGGTCCCCGTGCGGTCCGCCGCCTCGCCCGTGTGTGGGCGGACATGGATTACGCCCAACGGCGGCTGTTCGAGATCCAGACCGGAATCACGGTGACCGACCGGCCCAAGGACTAGACCAACCGGCCCGAGAGTGAAGTCGAGCAGCTCCTGGCCGATCAGGGGCCTGCTCGCCGCCCGGCTGGTGCCGGCCCTCATGGGCTTGGCGTGGCAGGGTCAGGTTAAGGGCGATCGTTCGTCGGGCCCGTGCTCGCCGCTGACCAGACCCCTGGGAGACTTGAGAGGAGCACTCATGGCCGCATACTTCATCTACGCGCGGAGGGAGATCACCGACGAGGCGGTCTCCAAGCGCTACAGCCGGCAGGTGATACCCCAGATCCACGACTTCGGGGGCGAGCTGCTGGCGGCCCGCGGAGCGGTGGACACGCTCGAGGGCGACTGGCATCCCCAGTCGGTCACGATCTTGAGATTCAATGACCGCGAAGCTCTGATGCGCTGGTACGAATCTCCCGAATACGCGCCGCTCAAGCAGATGCGACTGGAGAGCAACGTCGGAGACATCATCATCGTCGATGCCGGCTGAGCCAGTCGGCCGGCGGGTGGTTGGCTGAAGGCCGGTCGCGCTCAGCCCTCCTCTCAGCACGGCGCGCGCATTATTGGCCAGATGTCCGATGCTGGGTCGTTGCGGAGAGCGGCAGCGTCGCCGGTACGGCCGAGAACGTGCCTCTCAGACGCTTCGGTCACGAGGCAGCCGCCCAGGCGCCGATGTCGCGGGTAAGCTGGCGCCACCCAACCCGAGGGAGGATCATGAACAAGACCGAGCTCGTCGAGGCGGTCGCCAAGGAGGCGCGGCTGAGCAAGACAGATGCCTCAAGCGCCGTCGATGCGCTCGTCAGCACCGTGCAGAAGAGCCTGAAGAAAGGCGACGACGTATCCATCACTGGGTTCGGGAAGTTCTCGGTCACCCGTCGCGGCGCGCGGACCGGGCGCAACCCCGCCACCGGAGAGCAGATCAAGATCAAAGCGTCAAAGACCCCGAAGTTCTCGCCCGGGGCCACGCTCCGGCAGGCCGTCAACGGCAAAAAGCGCTGAACATCACTTCGCACAGCGCTCCCGCGCGATGCCGTCTCATAACGGGATCGGTCAGCGGGACTGAACGGCGTCGCGAAGCGGCGGGTTTGGCCTGCGGGCTGGCCTGCCGGGGCAGCGTCAGGCAGACTCTCGCCCTCCCACCCCAGACATGGGGGTAAAGAGTCCCAAGACCATCGGGTGGCACGCCGGTGGTGCTGTCCAGCTACGTCGAAGATGTCGACGCGACCGCCGCCAAGGCGAAGAAGCGGGGGCCACGATCGCGCGACCGGTCGAGAATCGTTTCTACGGCGATCGCGTCGGCCAGATCGAGGATCCGTTCGGTCATGTGTGGAGCATCCAGACGCACATCGAAGACGTGTCGCCCGACGAGATGCGGCGCCGCGCAGCAGCCGAGGCCGGCGGTGACTGAACATTCCCCCAAGTCCGCGTGGTCGCCGGCAGCGGGATCGTCTCACGCCTCAGACAGGCGCACCGGGGTGGCCCGGCGTCTCGCTTCTCGCTTTCGATGTGCCGGCGTCCTTTGACGGTCAGCCTCCAGGCCTGGCGGCCGGTGTCCACGGTCCCGCCGTGTACCAGGCCGCCCTGGGAGAGCGTCGAGATCGGCAACGGATCTCCCGGTCGTTGAGGTCAACGGACGCGCGGACCGGAGCGCGGTCGCGCGGAGCTGGACCGCTGCGTTGTGGTCGACACCGGCTGGTGGGTTGCCCGAGGCGGGCAGTGAGCGCGAGCAGGCCGGCGATGTTCGACGTACGGGCCCGCAGGCGCTGACGCGGGCGCATCTAGACAATCTCCTCCGGGTCGGCGACCGGCGGGCGCGAACCCTGCGCTTCAGCGCGAAGGGGGCAGTCAGCGGGGTCAGCAGTCGGCTGACCTCGGCTTCGACGGTTGCGCTGCGCGGGACGGATGCGGGTCGCGCGCACCCGGATCGAGGCGCCCTTCCGGCGTCGGTAGGGTCGAACGATCGCCCGCGCATCGGCCACCTCATCGGGCCGCTCGGCAAGCCTGCGCACCGCCTGAGCCAGCGCACGGCGCGGCGCGGCGATCCGCCCCGCCGCGTCAGACACCAGGCGAACCAGTCGCTGACGCCGGGGATCAACGTTCCGGGCCAGCAACAGCAGGCCGACGATGACGGCGCCGATGCCCGCGGCGATCGCGATCCCCGTGCTGGCGGTGTGAGCGTCGAGATGATGCAGGCAGCCGCCGACGTCGTGGCGCAGCGCCGCGTCCGGGCGACCCTCCGCGCAATCGTTGCGTCAGGGGGTTGACAGCTTTGCTTGGCGGCCTATTGGCCCAACCAGAGAGGTTTGACATAGAAGCAGCGGCTCATCTGACGAGTGGAGGTCCGGGACCCAGGCTATGAGGGTTTGCCTGACGGTTTAGGCATCTACCGCCTTGATCAAGGCTCTGTTGGTGGTCTCGGGCCTCCACCGCTCGTCTTGCCTCTCTGGGCCGCGTCGCTCTTCCGGAGGGGAGGTGAAGCGTTCGTATGTCTGTTCGTCGTCGTTGGCGGATCGGCTTGGTCCGGCGGGGACTTGGGTCGCCGGCCTACCGCGCGATCGTGTTGCCCCGTGTCCGGCCGGCCGGCTGACCGATGCCCGCCGACAGAACTGCGCTGGCCGACGCCAGGCCGGCGCAGCCGCTGGGCCGTGAGCGCGTAGCGGCGCTGCTTGCCCGCAGCGAGACCGTTGCTGCGCTACACACGCGGGACTTTGGGGATTTTGATGAGATGACCGCCGGAGCTGATCACATCACCCATGAGGAGAGCGAGCGGCTGCAGTCCGAGTCGCTCGCTGCGCGTGGCCTGGACCAGAGTCTGGCGGATGGGCTGCGACGCCGCCGGCTCGGAGGCGAGACGAGCTCCGCCGGCTATCTGCGGGAGGTCAGCGACCGGGCTCGGCTGCCGGCCGCGGTGGAGCGACGCCTGATCGAGGCTGCCCAGGCCGGCGATCGCCGCGCCCGCGAGCAGCTCGTCGAGGCGTTCTTGCCGCTGATCGCCGGGGTCGCCCGCGTCTATCGCGGCTCTGAGACGATCACCCGGCTTGAGCTGATGCAGGAGGGTGTCGTCGGGCTGCTGCGGGCGTTGGAGCGGTTTGACCCGACACTGGGGGTGCCGTTCTGGGGCTATGCCGGCTGGTGGGTGCGCCAGGCGATGCAGCAGCTGATTGCCGAGCTGACCCGGCCACTGGTCCTCTCTGACCGCGCGCTGCGCCAGCTGTCACAGCTCAAGCGCGCCCATGGCGACTATCTGGCCGAGCATGGCCGGGAACCGAGTGGCAACGAACTGGCTGCCAGCACCGGCTTGACCCACACCCAGGTCGGGGAAATGCTGGCGCTCGAGCGCGCGCCGCGAGCGATGGACGAACCGGTCCAGGGTGCAGAGGGTGAGCTGGGCGCGTTTGGTGAGCTGCTCGCCGACCCATTGGCCGCTGACGCCTACCAGCAGTTGCTTGACCAGTCAGAGATCGAGCAGGTCCGGGCGCTGCTCTCAAGCCTGAATGATCGTGAGCGGATGATCCTTCGCGCTCGCTATGGCTTGGATGGTCCCGAGCACTCGCTGCGTGACGTCGGCGAGCGGGTCGGGCTCAGCGGCGAACGCGTGCGCCAGATCGAAAACCGCGCACTGGCCAAGCTACGAGCCGCCGCCGACCGCGGCGAGCGCCCCTGACTCACACCGCGCTCGACACGTACGCCAGCCGCCGGGGAAGCCGCCCGGGTTGACGGCGCTGTGCACGGGCCTATTGACAGAGATAGGTGAACGAACGCATTTGGCTGGAGGTGAACGTTATGCACGCACTTCATCATCCTGATCGCCGGTCCGTCCTGCTGGTCACGGCGCTCGCCGCCGCGCTGACGATCATCGTCTCCCTCGTGCTGGCGACGAGCCTGAGCGGCGTGAACTCCGGCGCTGCATCGGCTGCCAGCCGCACGAGCACCGCGCTGCAGCGCTCTGAGGCGCGCACGACCCACACGTCAAATCTGTTGACCGGCAATCCGCTGACGGGCCCGTTGGGAGCGCCGATCCACCTGCCCTGGGCCTCGGCGGGCCCTTTCGCGCCGACAGCTCGCTGACCTTCTGGCGGATGTCTGGTCAGCCAGGCGATGGGCCAGGACGTGGAGGTCGACCACTACCGGGTGTTGGGGGTGGCGCCGAACGCCAGCACGCACGAGATCCGCCGCGCGTACCGACGCTTGGCGCGCCGGCACCACCCCGACCACAACCCGGCCTCCAACGGCGCCGAGCGGTTCGTGGCGCTCGCTCGCGCCTACGAGATCCTCAACGACCCCGCCCAACGCGCCCACTATGACCAGATCCTCCGCCGCCGAGCCCCGTCAGCCCGCCGACCGATCACGCCGCCGGCACGCAAGGGTCAGCAGACCGTCCGGCGCGGGATCCTGGAGCTCTCCTCAAGCGAGGCCCGGCACCTCGCGCGTTACCCGCTCACCCTCGTGGACGCCCAGCGCCGTGCGATCGTGATCCCCGCAGGCGCAGGCCACGGCGACGCGATCACCCTGCTCCGTGACGGCGACCGCGTCATCGTAACCATCAAGGTCCAAAAACAGACTTGACAGACACCGACTGAGATCTACTGAGAACAGTGGACACCATCTCCGATTCTCTCAAGGGAGGTTTCAATGGCACTGATTCGCTGGGAGCCCGCTGCTGAGCTCAACACCATCCAGAACGAGATGAACCGACTCTTCAACAACTTCTTCGACCAGCCCAGCGCAGGCCGCGACACTGCCTCGAGCAGGCGATGGATGCCGGCGATGGACCTCGTCGAGACCGCAGACCACTACGTCCTGCGCGCCGACCTTCCTGGCCTGTCAGATGAGGACGTCAACGTCCAGCTTGAGGACAACGTGCTCACCATTTCCGGCGAGCGCACCGCGCAGCACGAACACGATGCGCAGGGCTATTACCGGATCGAGCGTGCCTTCGGCAGCTTCGCCCGGTCGCTCACCCTCCCCGACGGCGTCAACCCGGGCGCCGTGGAGGCTCACTTCGACCGCGGCGTGCTTGAGATCACGATCCCCAAACCCGAGCAGAAAAAGCCTCGACAGGTCCAGATCTCCCTCGGCGCCCGCCCGAACTCCGACACGATCGAGAACACCGACCGCGCCGCTTCGCAGACAAACAGCCACGACCCAGTCCCAGCCTGACCGACAAGCCACCAAAGGGCTCCTCCCAGAGAAACGGTCGCGGACCGCGGACACCACCACCGCGGCCCGCGACCCCGAGACCTCTGAACGACCCAGACGCGGCGAGTCTCGGCCGCTCCGAAACCCGAGCGGCGCGATGAGTGCCACAAGGACCGAGGCAGATGCACGACCTCACCATCGACGATCGGCATAGTCAGAGGGTCGACACAGTACGTCGGCGAGGCCCGCACGGGCGCGCCGCTGAGGCTCGACTGTTATGCGGGTGCGTAGAAGGAGCTCGTCTGAGCCGCGGCATCCTCCGCCGTTTCCGGGCCCGCGCCGGCCGCGATGTGCGCAGCGCCCCAGACGATCGCGCTCTGGCGCATGAAGTCCGTCGTCCGGGGGTCGCCCATGAGCTCGTCGCCTGTGGGGAGCCCGTCGCCGACGACGAAGGTGGCAAGGGCGGCGATGGGGAGATCCCAGCCCACGCCGACCGCGCCAGGGCCGTACCGCGCCCACTGATCATCGTCTGCAACGGTGTGGCGCAAGACCAGCGCGGTGGCGTCATCGCCAAGGGATGTCAGCTCGAGCGCGACAGAGCTGGGCGCCGCCTTCGCGAACCCCCAGGTGACCTGCAGCCGGTGCGGAGGCTCGCAGGTGGTGATCGTGCCGCCGGCGTTGCCCTCGAGCTGGAAGCGACCGCCGGGTCGCAGCTCGCCGCTGAGCGGCAGGAACCAGCGGCGGACGCGTTCGGGGTCGGTGCAGGCGTTCCAGACGTCTGCAACGGGAGCGCGAAGTTGCCGACGGAGCTCGACGACATGCGCGGAGGCGCCGCGGAGCTCTCCGTCGGCGACAGCGCGCCTGGCCTGGTCGAGCTCGGCGATGAGGTCATGCACGTCGGTTGCTCCTTGATCGTTGGTCGGTGAGGCGACGGCCGCGCGCCAGCTCGGTTTCGAGCGCATCCAGGCGCTGACTCCACTGTCGGCGCAGGTCCGCGAGCCAACCCTCGACGCCCTCGAGGGCTTCGCCATTCAGGGCATAGAGCCGGCGAGTGCCGTCAGCGCGAACAGCGGCGAAGCCGCTCTCGCGCAGCACGCGCAACTGGCGCGACACAGCGGGCTGCGTGAGCCCGAACTCGGCCCGGATGATCTCGACGAGCTCACCGGCGCTCTGCTCGCCCGTGGCCAGTAGTTGGATGATTCGCCGCCGGACGGGATCGCCGAGGATGTCGAACGCTTCCACAGGCCGATAGTATCAGTCTTGACATATATACGCCATCTATAATACTATCGCCGATAAGGGGCCGTGCTAGCTGTAAGTCCCGAGCAGGTTGTTCAGGCGGGTGATGGGTGGTTCTCGGCCGATGGCTGAGTGTGGGCGGTGATGGTTGTCGTGATGCTGCCAGCCGTCAAGGGCAGCGGTGCGTTCTGCGGTTGAGCCGTAGATCGCGCCGTAGGCCCAGCCGGCGAGCATGGTGCGGATGAAGCGTTCGGCTTTGCCGTTGGTCTGGGGGCGGTAGGGGCGGGTGCGGAGATGTCGGATCCTGAACGCGTGGCAGGCGATCGCGTGCACGGTCGAGACATAGGGGGAGCCGTTGTCGATGATCACTCGCTCGACGGTGATGCCGGGGCGGGCGTAGAACGCGATCGCGCGGCGTAGGAACGCGACGGCGGTGGTGGCTTTCTCGTCGGGCAGGACTTCAACGTACGCCAGGCGGGTCGCGTCATCGACCGCGACGTGCACGGCGTCCCAGCCAGCGGTGCCGCGGCGCACCCCGGCAGCGTCGGTCTTGGTTGCTGCTCGGCGACTGGACAGACGCCCGGTCACCCGATGCCCGGCGCCAGCCGCGCTGATGCGCCCGAGCTTCTTGACGTCGATGTGGACAAGCTCGCCGGGACGCTCGCGTTGATATCGCTGCGCAGGCTCCATGCCGAGGCGTCCCAGACGGCCCATCCCCTCACGCTTGAGGATCCCGGAGATCGTCGAGATCGGCATCCCGAGCAGGTCAGCGAGCTCGGGGGCGGTGAAGCGCAACCGGCGCAACGACATCAGCAGCTTGACCAAGTGGGGGTCGGTGCGGTCATGCACCCGCCCGGGGGGCGCTGGAGCGGTCCTGCAGACCGGCAGGGCCGGCCTGGCGGTAGCGCGACACCCACTTGGCGCAGGTTCGCTCGCTCACACCGGCCGCCTCGGCGGCCAGCGCGATCGACCGATCCCGCGCCACAGCATCGACCATCCTGGCGCGTGCTTTCAGACTGAGTGCCGCGTTAGCGTGCAAACGCATCCGGGTTCTCCTTGGGACTGGGGCTTCGAGAACCACCAGCCTCCAAGGAGGCCCGGATGAACAACGTGCTCAGGAACTACAGCTAGCGACCTGGGCTCGGGTGTGGTCATGTTTCGCGTAACAGATCGCGCAGGTGCTCCTGTGGCCCGTGAAACGACGCCGAGGAGGTGTCCACCGCGCTGGCGCCACCATCGACCGGTATGACTGCGCCCGATACATAGGTCGCGCGAGGGGACGCGAGGAAGGCGATGACCTCGGCGATCTCCTCAGGCGCAGCCGGGCGGCGCAACGGCGTATCGCGGCTGCACAGCCAATAGGCGTCCTCTGTCGAGACATCCCACGCCGCGCGGACCTTTGCCATGTCATGCTCGCCCATCGGCGTTCGCACCCAGCCCGGGCAGACACAGTTGGCGCGCAGGCCTCTCGGGCCGTAGTCGTTGGCCAAGCACCTTGTGAGCATGATCAGCCCCGCCTTGGAGGTGCAGTAAGACGCCCACCCGGGGCCGGCAAGCCAACCGTTGGTTGAGGCCACCGTCACCACCGACCCTCGCTGCGCAAGCAGATGCGACAGCGCCGCTCGGGCAAGCAGAAACGGGCCGGTGAGGTTGATGCGCATCGTCCGCTCCCAGCCCTCCGGCGTCTCGTCACCGACCGGCTCTGAATCACCCACGCCGTGGTTGCACACCAGCACATCAAGACGGCGATGGGCGGCCAGCGTCGCGCTGACCGCTTGCTCGGCGCCCTCAGACGTCGACACATCACCAGCAATCGCCGTCGCGGCTGCGCCGCACGATCCGACCTCGTCGGCGACCGCCTCCAACGGCGCCGAGCGCCGTCCTGCCAGCGTCAGCGCATAGCCGTCCTGAGCGAGCCGCAGCGCGGTGGCGCGACCGATCCCAGTTCCGGCACCGGTCACCAGAGCGACTGGCGATGCGTCAGCTGTCATCGCGTTCCTTCCAAGACAGTGGACAGGGTCTGCCCGGATCTCAAACCAGCCAGTCCGAGTGCGCCCGAGTATTTCACGGCCTGACCCCGAGTCGCTCACGGCCCGACACCGGGTCGCTCGCTCTCCTGGGCGCCCCTCGCTCACGACTCCAGCGATCATCCTCGGCTCGCTGGAGGGGAGCGAGCCCTTTCGCCAAGCAAAGCGCTCGTCGGATCGCGCCGCAGTTCGTGATCGCGTTGCCGCGATCTTGCTCGTCAGTCACGAGCGGAGCCGGCGAGTGCTCCGCCACCACGGATCAGAGCGCAGCGATCCGCTGGTCGGTCCCGACCAGCGCTGGCGTGGTGAGCAGCTCAAGCACTCGCCGTCACACATCGTGCGCCACCGGCGTGTCATCTCGGCTCCCGGATCCAGCCGCTCTGGGTCCTCGCGAATGATCTCTTCGCCGTCGGGGGACTGCGCACATCCCGGAATGAGCGTCGCGACGCCATCCACCGCGGCAATAGGCTCCAGCGGATCGGCAGCGGCACAACCGGCGTGCGTCCGAGCAACGCGGCTGCGCCGGACAGATGGGTTACCGGCCTGGACTGCGGTAGGACACTGACTTGTCGGCCGCGGCGTCGACCTCCTCCGCCGTCAGCAGGACGGTCGTGCGGATGTCGACCATCCCCGCAGCGCCGACCGTCATGGCGACCGCGGCGATCGACTCGTTGTCGGGAGCGTCGATGATCACGACGATGTCGTCATCGCCAAACGCGAAATAGAGCGTCTCGACGGTCCCCCCGACGCTCTCGGCCAGCTTCTCGACCGCTGCGCGCCGGTCTGAGCCACCCTTGGCGATCACCCCCTCGGCGCCCTCGGATGTGTAGCTACCGGTGATCAGATACTTGGGCATGGCTCCCCCGATCCATTGGGTTGACGGGCCGACACTACCCCAGCGCGGACGACGCGACAACCGAGGCGGGACAGTCCTTTGCGAGCAAACAGATCGTCTGCTCGCAGTGGCGCGGGACCTCTGCCGCGGCGGCCTGGCTGGCGCTCGAGGCGTTCCTCGGCCGCCCTCCTTGACCCGCTCGGCGAGGCTACGAGCCGTGGGTGGCATGGATCATGGGGCCGGGCGTTCGTGGACGGCGTGGACGATCTCGGTGTCGTCGGTCCCGCGTAGATAGACCGAGGTGATCGCGAGGTCCTGACCTTGCGGCGTTTGCCGCCTTGCCGCGGCGCGCCAGGATCGCGCCGCGGTGCTGATCCCTCGACCATCATTCGTCGGGCGGTGTGTAGCGCGCCGCGGGCGGGAGTCCTTGCGCGCGCGTTTGGCGGCCGGCTTCAACTACTGCGCTGGCGTGTTCCTGGCCGGTCAGGTGACGGATGGTGAGCGTTCCGTCCGCGGTCTGAGCGCGGATATGACGAAGCTTGCCGGCGCGAGTCTCGTCCCTGCGGCGCTTAAGGGTGATCGCTGATTTCTGTGCAGCCGTGAGCGGGCGTGCCTGCGGCGGGTCGGGTTGCTCTAGAGGGCCAGGCATAGTGAAAAGGCCTTCCGTCATGGTGGTGGCAGCCGACCGGTGAATGGTCAGCTGGATTCGGGACGGGCGAGGGGCTGGGCGCGGGTTTCCGGCGGCCTGGGCCCGGACGATGCCGGCCTGCCCGCGGATCAGGGCTGCTTCGGCTCGTTCCCGTGCAGCGACCGCTCGTTGCATCGCGCCCTGGCGGATCACGTCGCTGTCGGCGACGTCGGGTTGCTGGTGGGCCGGGAGCTGGTGAATCGCTCGGGCGTTATCGAGCGCGTCTTGTTGGTGGTCGCGGCCTTCTTGGGCGTGGTCGAGCGATTCCTGGTGAGGATGACAGCTGTCACTGCTGATCGTGTCCAAGTTGTTCGTGATCGATGCGGGCCTGGTCTCGGTCGCCGGCCAATTGCTCACGGTCGCCGAGATTTCCTGTTCAAGTTCCGCCAGGCTTTGTTCTTTGGCTAGTTCCTCTGTGCGGAGAGCCTGGTCAGATTGATCAGACATGCGCGGTTCCTCAGCGATGATGTCCATGAGCTTCCAGCGATCGAGCAGCGGCATCGGGGGTCCGGTGAAATAGCCTTGGGCGTGGTCGACGCCGAGCCGGACTAGCTCATCGAGCGTTCCTTGGTGGGCGACGCTGACGATCGCCGTCACTATCTGCTGGTCTTCCGCGTTGGTGGAGAGCGCCCGGATGAACTGGTTGTTGATCTTCAGGTAGTCGACTGGGATGGCGTAGGTAGGTGAATGAGCCGTGTCCCACCCCGAAGTCATCGAGGGCGATCCCGCAGCCCAGGCCGCGCATCCGCGTGGCGAAGCGTTGCGCGGCATCGAGGTCTTCGCAGACCGCGGTCTCGGTGATCTCGAAGCAGATCGACGGCGGTGCAGCTTCCGCACCGGTATCGGACGCGGTCGAGGACGCGCAGCCGTCGCAGTCTCACGGCCCGCCGAGCGGCGCTCTCGCCACCGGCAAGAGCGCCGCGATCGGCCGCGCTCATCGGCTGCGCAGCCTGCTCAGTTCGGCAGTGGCTCCTGTGTCCGCGGCGTGTTTGAATAGTCCTCGGCCGGCTCCAAGAACCCCGCGGAGCTGCTCGCGCAGCTCCGGGGAGTCCTCGTGACCGTGGACAGACGCCGCATGCTCGGCCGCCGCGCGGACGACCTCGTCCTCCTCGCCGATGATCGTGAGCGAGCAGTTCGTCTCACTCGGCCAACGGCGACAATCCGCCATCACTCGGCCCATGCTCCGCCTCCTCGATTGGACGGCCACCCCCTCGCACCGCCGATCATCCCACTCGGCCGGTGGCATCGCAACCTGACATTCTGTGATCCGGCGAGTGACCGTCCGCGATGACCGCGAGCGCTCCGCCGACGCGCTCGGTCGCGGCACCTGGGACTTCGCCCCGGGCGTCCGACCCCGGCACGCAATCCCAAGCGTGGAAACCCCGAACGGGACCAGGCTCCCACAGACAGATCCACCGTTGACAAGACGAGCTCTGAGAGCACGCTCCCATCTGGCGTCCATCAGCGCGCTCAGCGACGACGGCGTAGCCCGCACGGTCGCCGAACCGCCCGCCGGCGCGGCTGATCTCACAGGCGACGATACCCCCAACGGGATTCGAACCCGTGATCTCCTGCGTGAAAGGCAGGCGTCCTGGACCGCTAGACCATGGGGGCGGGTCGGGCGCCATTGTAGGCCCGGAGGACACCATCCCAGCCCGGTGGGCGGTTGCGCGCGCGGCGCGCGGCCGTCAGGATCACGGGCGATGGGGTCGCTCGAGATCGCCGCGGAGCTCCAAGCGCGCGGTCCGGGGAGCGCGTTCGTACTCAGCGACGAGCAGGTGGCGGCGGTCGGCGAGGGCGCCAAGCGGTTTCCGGTGGCGGCGACGATCAACGGCCACGTGCTGCGCACGACGGTCGTGCGGATGCGGGGCGAGTTCCTGTTCGGCCTCGGCAGGGCCGCGCGCGAGGCCGCCTCGGTGCAGATCGGCCAGACGGTGACGTTCACGCTCGAGCTCGACCGGGCGCCGCGGGAGGTCGAGGTGCCGCCGGCGCTCGAGGCGGGGCTGCAGCGCGACGCGGAGGCGCGCCGGGCGTTCGACGCGCTCGCCTACACCCACCGCCGCGAGTTCGCGCGCTGGGTCGCGGAGGCAAAGCGCGAGGAGACGGGCGATCGGCGGGTCGCCCAGGCGCTGGAGATGATCCGCGCCGGCCGCACCCGGAGCTGACCCGGCACCGCGTCGGGCCCTGCGCCGGCGCCCCGGGCACGTGCGCAAACTCGTACACCTGTTGGGAATCGGGCCTCGACCCTGTATCTGCGGCGCGAGCGGCCGACAACAGGTCCGTAGGACCCGCACCGCCTCCCCGCATCAGCACTCAGGCCAAGGAGTCCACGTGGCGCTCGCCGATCCACCGTCCGTCAACGACACATCCGTCCCGGTCGCCCGACCGACCCACAGCTCGTCCGCTGCGCGTGCGTCGACTGCGGCACCCATACGAACGCCGTGCAGACCTTCCGCCTGACCGGAAGCTGCTCCAACTGCGGCAGCTTCGACCTCGTGCCGATCGATGGCGCCGAGCCGCTCGGCGGCCCGGTCGCTGCCTGATCTTCGCACCCCGGGCCGCCGCCCGACCCCGCTCGGGCCTCACAACCGGCCCGACGCTGGGCGGGCGGCGGCCTGAACCGTCCCCGCCCGCATACACCGTCAGCGCGCGGCCGCCAGCGGCAGTCCAAGCGCGACGAGCTCCTCGCGCAGCTGAGCGGGCGAGCGGAACCTCACCGCCGCCATCCCGAGCGCCCGCGCCGCCTCGATGTTGCGCTCGGCATCGTCGACGAACGCGGTCTCGGCGGGCTGCAGGCCGAACCGCGCGAACAGCCGCCGGAAGATCTCGGGCTCGGGCTTGATCACCCCCTCCTCCGAGGAGACGACCGTGCCCCGCAGCGAGCGCAGGAACGGGTAGCGCGCGTAGCGCAGCGGATAGGTCTCGGCCTCCATGTTGGTCAAGCCGAAGCAGGGGACGTCCGCCGCCTGCAGCTCCGCGAGCACCGCGACGGTGCCGTCGATCGGCCCGGCGATCATGTCCTCGGTGCGCTCGCCCCACAGGTGGATCTCGGTCGCGTACTGCGGGAAGCGCGCCGCCAGCGCCGCGCACGACTCCGCGTAGCGCAGGCCGCGATCGTTGTCCTCGTGCCATTCGCGCGAGCAGACGTCCGACAGGAAGCGCTCCATCTCGGCCTCGTCGCCGAACACGTCACGATAGACATGCCGGGGATCCCACTCCAGCAGCACACCGCCGATGTCGAACACGACCGCGGAGATGCGGCGCCCGGCCATCGGTCAGGCCGACCCGCCGCCCGCCCCCGAGCCGCTGGAGACGTGCGGCGCCCCCGCGACCACGTCGGCGATACGCCGCCGGCGCTCCTCGATCCGCTCCCAGCGCTCCCGCGACCGCACGAGCTTGCCCGACCCGCCGTCCGACGGGCCGTAGCGCCGCCGGGCCCAGCGCGAGTCCGGCGCCGCCAGGCGCAGCGCCCCCGCGAGGGACACGAGCGGGACGAAGATCCCGATCACCCCGATCAGCGGCTTGCCCTTGTAGATGACGACGACCGAGAGCAGCACGTCGAGCACGAGCACGATCGACAGCGACCCGATCGTCGTCCCGGCGCCGCTCACGTCGAACGGCGCGACGCCGACCAGGATCAGCCCGGCGAACACGGTCGCTATCACCACCGCGTCGAACGACGCGCGCCCCTCCTCCGCCCAATACACGTCGCGCAGGTGGATCCACAGCGCGAACTCGTCGAGCGTGAAGCCGACGCCGATCCCGAACAGCGCGGCGAGCCCCTCGTTGAGCGGACTCGCGGGATCCCAGGCGAAGTTGACGAAGCCCGAGACCATCATCAGCACGATCCCCCACACGAGGTGGTGCAGGTGGACGCCGCTGCCGGTCTTCACGCTGCCCGGCCACCAGGGGAAGCGCTCGGAGCGGCTCATCCGCGCGCTGGTGCGGATGACGACGAACGCGATCAGGAACGCCGCGAGCAGCACGAAGCCGGTGCGCTGCCCACGGACGTCGAGGAAGTGGTTCGGCGCGTTGAGCCGGAACGTGATGTCGACCATCGCGCGATAGAGGCTATTCGACCGAACAGCGGCAGCGGCGTCACCCCGTCTTCACACGATCTGTATGCCCGGAGCCGGTTTTATCCGGTTTTCCGGACAGCCGCGACGGCACCATCAGGACGTGCCCCCGTCGCATCCCGCCACCGAGCCTCCCAAGCGCGCCGAGCGGCCGCCGGCCGGCGCGACGCAGCTGCGACGCAGCTTCAACGAGGCGGCGCACAAGCTCGGGTACTGGCCGGTCGCCCTCGCCCCCCGCCGACCGAACGGCGGCGAGCCGTCGGCCGCGGTGGCCGCCGCCGCCGACGACGACCGCGACGTCGTCGCGCATGCGTCCAAGGCGGTGCTCGGCGCTCGGCGCGCTCGGGATCGTCTACGGCGACATCGGAACGAGCCCGCTCTACACGGTGCAGACGATCTTCACCGCTCACCGGGATGCCGCCCACACGACAGCCGCCGGCTGTTACGGAGTCGCCTCGCTCATCTTCTGGGCCCTGATGATCGAGGTCTCGTTCAAGTACGCGGGGTTCATCATGCGCGCCCACAACCGCGGTGACGGCGGCATCATGGCGCTCACCGCGCTGGTCAAGCGGCGCAACACCCCCCGCCGCTGTGCTGATCACGCTCGGGATCTTCGGCGCGGGCCTGTTCTTCGGCGACGGCATGATCACTCCGGCGCTGTCGGTGACCTCGGCGATCGAGGGACTCAACGTCGCCACGCCGAGCCTCAGTGCACCTCGTCATCCCGATCTCCCTCGTCATCCTCGCCGGCCTGTTCGCCGTCCAGCGATTCGGCACCGGCGCGGTGGGCTGGACCTTCGGACCGGTCATCCTCCTCTTCTTCGCGGTGATCGGCGGGCTCGGTCTCACGCAGGTGGTTGCGCATCCCGAAGTCGTCCAGGCGCTCTCTCCGGTCTGGGGCGCGCGCTTCATGATCGAGCACGGCGTTGCTGGGTGGCTCACGCTCGGAGGCGTCGTGCTCTGCGTCACCGGTGCCGAGGCGCTGTACGCCGACCGCGGCCACTTCGGCGCCGGACCGATCCGGCTCACCTGGTTCTCGGTCGTGCTCCCCGCCGTGCTGATCTCCTACCTCGGGCAAGCCGCGCTCGTCCTTCGCCATCCACACGACGTCGTCAACCCGTTCTTCCTGCTCGCGCCGCATTCGCTGCAGCTGCCGCTCGTCATCCTCTCCACGCTGGCCACGATCATCGCCTCCCAGGCGGCGATCACCGGCTCCTACTCGGTCGCCAAGCAGGCGATCGGGCTCGGCTTGCTACCGCGGCTGAAGGTCGTCCACACGTCCAACCTCGAGGGGCAGATCTACGTTCCGATCATCAACTGGTTCCTGTGCGCGGGCGTGATCAGCGCTCGTGCTCGTGTTCCGGACCTCGGCGCGCCTCACCGACATCTACGGCGTCGCGGTGACCGGGACGTTCGTCCTCAACACGATCCTGTTCACCGCGCTCGCGCGCGCGATGTGGAAGACCCCCTGGTGGCGGCTCGCCCCCCTGAGCGCGATGTTCCTGATCGTCGAGGTGGCGTTCTTCTCGGCGAACATCGCCAAGATCGCCCACGGCGCGTGGGTGTCGCTCGGGGTCGGACTGCTCGTCGCGTTCGTGATGGTCACCTGGCGACGGGGCCGGGAGATCCTCACCCGCAATCGGATCGCCGAGGAGGGCGACCTGGAGACGTTCCTGGTGCGGCTGTGCGAATCCGGGGACCCGCCCAAGCGGGTCCCGGGCACGGTCGTGTTCCTGTCGCCGAGCCGCGAGACGACGCCGCTCGCGCTCCGCGCCGAGGTGCAGCACGGCCACGCGCTGCAGCGGGAGATGCTGATCGTGTCGGTGGCGCCGATCGGGATCGCACACGTCGAGCCGGGAGACCGGTTCGCGGTCGTCTGGGTCGGGCGCGGCACGTTCAAGGCCGCCCACGTCACGCTGCGGGTCGGCTACCGCGACGCGGTCGACATCCCGGCCGCGCTCGCCGCGGCGCGCAAGCGCGGGCTGCTCGCGCGCAACCTCGACCTCGAGCACGCCTCCTACTACGTCTCGCGGATGTCGATCACCCCGACCTCGGCGCCGGGCATGGCGCGCTGGCGCAAGGCGCTGTTCGTGTTCATGGCCCGCAACTCGACGAGCCCGCTCGACCAGTTCCGGCTGCCGATCGAGCGGACCGTGATGATGGGCTCGCGGGTGACGTTCTGACGCCCGTCGGCCGGCCGGCGGCCTACCCGGCCGGCTCGAGCAGGAAGACCGGGATCTGGCGGTCGGTCTTCGTCTGGTACTCGGCGTAGTCGGGCCACACGGCGACCGCGCGCTCCCACCACTGCTCGCGCTCGGCGCCGCTCAGCTCGCGGGCGGTGTAGTCGCCCCTGTGGGTCGCGTCCTGGACCTCGACGAGCGGATGCTCGACCAGGTTGCGGTACCACACGGGGTTCACCGGCGCGCCGCCCTTGGACGCGACCGCGGCGTAGGAGCCGTCGTGCTCGACGCGCATCACCGGGTTCTTGCGCAGCTTGCCCGAGCCGGCGCCGACCGACGTGATCACGACCACGGGCACGCCGCGCATCACGGTGCCCCGGGTCCCCCCCGACTCCTCGATCTCCGCGACCTGATCGCGGACCCATTCCGCCGAGCTCGGCGCGTACTCGCCCTGCAGTGGCATGTCTGCCTCCTCGTCGCGGTAGCCGTTGCACCAGAGAATGGCACGCTCCGGCGCGCACGGCTGCCCGACCCGGACGATCAAGCGCCACGGCCGCCGGATCAGACGCCGCGAGCGCTTGAGCGCGACCGGCAGGCACGTGCGGGCGATGATGCGCCACCTCGTGGGCCGGCGGTTCCGCGTCGGCGCGCGGGTCATCTTCTCGGTGACCGAGCCCGGTCACCGGCCCGAGCGCAGCGAGGCGATCATCCGCCGCGGCCCGAGCCCGCGCTCGCGGGTGCTGCACTAGGTTCGTGGGTGAGACCCGGACGCGTCGAGCACGCGCATCCGGGTAGCTGCTGACGAGCACCCCGGAAAGGACAGATATGACCGAGACGACTCACGTTCCCACGATCACGCTCAACGACGACCGCGCGATCCCGCAGCTCGGCTTCGGGGTCTTCCAGATCCCGCCGCAGGACACCGCCGAGGCGACCGCTCTCGCGCTCGAGGTCGGCTACCGCCACATCGACACCGCCGAGATGTACGGCAACGAGCGGGGCGTGGGCGACGCGGTGCGCGACTCCGGGCTGGACCGCGACGAGGTCTGGATCACCTCCAAGCTCTCCAACCACATGCACCAGCCCGACGAGATCCGCGCGGCGTTCGCCGAGACGCTCGACCAGCTCGGCTCCGACCACGTCGACCTGTTCCTCATCCACTGGCCGCTGCCGGGGCGCCCGGGCAGCGACTTCGTCACCCGCTGGAAGGCGCTTGAGGAGCTCCACGCCGACGGCCGGGCGCGCTCGATCGGCGTCTCGAACTTCCAGGTCGAGCATCTGGAGCGGCTGGCGGCCGAGTGCGACGTCGTTCCGGCGGTCAACCAGATCGAGCTCCATCCCTACTTCCTCAACGAGGAGGTGCGCGACTACGGCGAGCGCCACGGGATCGCCACCGAGGCGTGGTCGCCGATCGCCCAGGGAGGCGTGCTCTCCGACCCGGTGATCACCGCGATCGCCGAGCGCCTCGACCGCACCGCGGCGCAGGTCGTGCTCCGCTGGCACGTGCAGCGCGGCTCGATCGTGTTCCCCAAGTCGGTGACCCCCGGGCGCGTGCGGGAGAACTTCGAGCTGTTCGACTTCGAGCTGACCGACGCGGAGCATGGAGGCGATCGGCGGCGCTCGATCGCGGGGAGGCCGGGCGCACCGGCCCCAACCCGCTGGAGTTCACCGGCCCCTCGGACTGACCGACCCGAGTGGGCTGGGCATCGCGGTCGCCCCACGCGACCCCAGATGCCCAGTCTCGGTTGCCGTAGGGTTCACGACCGTGAGGCTCGACCGCGTCGTCGTCGGTGACATCGTCAAGGCGTCGATCGGCGGCCGCGTCGTCTACGGCGAGGTGCTCGACGTGCGCGAGGGCACCGTCCACTTCAACCCGATCTCCCGCGCCGCGGGCTGGCGCCACGCGACCGCCGCCCAGGTCGTCGGCCACTGGCGGCGCACCGGGCGGCGCCGGACCGGCGAGGACGGCGAGAGCGTCGCACAGCCGCCCGAGCAGCTGTCGCTGCGCATCGGGGTTTGATCGCGCCGCGGAGGGAGAGAATCTCGGCACATCCGACCCAAACCCAAGGAGCATCGATGCCGGCCAAGGGCAACGCAGAGTGGAAGGGCGATCTGAGGAGCGGCGGCGGCACGTTCACCGCCGGCGACACGATCAGCGGCGAGTACTCGTTCAAGTCGCGCTTCGAGGACGGCCCCGGCGCCAACCCCGAGCAACTGATCGCGGCCGCGCACGCGTCGTGCTTCTCGATGGCGCTGTCCAACATCCTCGCCGAGGCCGGCACGCCGGTCGACTCGGTCAGGACCGACGCGACCGTGACGCTGCGGATCGTCGACGGCGCGCCCACGATCACGACGATCGCGCTGAGGACCGTCGGCCGCGTCCCCGGCATGGACGACGCGGCATTCCGAGGGCCGCCGACCGACGCCAAGGCGGGGTGCCCGGTGACCCAGGCGCTCGCCGGCGTGGGCGAGATCACGCTCGACGCGTCGCTCGCGTCCTGAGCGGCGAGGGTCGCCGGCGGCGCTCAGCCGCCGACGACCCTCAGCGCCAGCCACAGCAGCGCGGTCGCGCCCGCGAGCGCGGGCGGGACGGTGAGCGCGCCGAGCACCGCGAACTCCCGGCGCGGCAGGGTCACGCCGTCGGCGGCGAGCGCTCGGCGCCACAGCAGCGTCGCGAGCGAGCCGACCTCGGTGAGGTTCGGCCCGATGTTGACGCCGACGAGCACCGCGAGCACCGGCCCGGCGCCGTGCGCCGCCGCCACCGGGATGAGCAGCAGCGTCGCCGGAAGGTTGTTGACGAGGTTGGCCACGGCCGCCGCCACCGCCGCGATCGCCAGCAGTGCGGCGAGCGAGGGGTGAACGGCGCTCGTCGCCGGCAACAGGTGGCGGATCGCGCTCTGCAGGCCGTGCGCGCCGACCGCGGCGACGATCACCGCCAGGCCGAGCACGAACACGATGAACCGGGTTGCACGGCTCCGGCGAGCTCGCGCGCCGTCCGGCCCGGCGCCCGCAGCGCCGGCAGCGTGATCAGCACCGCACCCCCGGTCGCGATCCACACCGGCGCGACGTCGAGCAGCGAGCTCGCGAGGAACCCCGCGAGCGTGAGCGCGAGCACGGCCAGCGCAAAGCCCGGCACGCCCTTCGGGTGGCCGGCGTCCGGCCCGGTGGCGGCGGTCGCCGGTGCGGGGTCGCCCCGGGGCGCGAGCCGGCGCAGCGCCACCCAGTCGACGGCGACCGCCCAGATCGTCGGCAGCAGCATCAGCGCCCCGAACCGCGCGAACGACAGGCCGCTGGCCCGGAACGCGAGCAGGTTGGTGAGATTGGAGACCGGCAGCAGCAGCGACGCGGAGTTCGCCAGGTGCACGCACGCGTAGCTCGGCGCGCGCGGCTGCGCCCGGAGCCGGTGGGCGCAGACGAGCACGACCGGGGTGAGCAGCACGACCGTCGCGTCGAGCCCGAGCAGGATCGTCACCGCCGAGGCGGCCGCGAACACGAGCGCGAGCAGCCGCCGCTGGTCGCCGCGCGAGCGATGCGCGAGGACCGCTCCGAGCGCGTCGAACAACCCCTCGCGCCGGCAGCCGTCGGCGAGCACCAGCAGCGCCGCCAGGAAGCCGATCGTCGGGGCGAGCTCGCGGATCGCGTGCCCCGCCTGATGGGCACCGACGAGCCCGGCGGCGAGCAGCACGAGCGCGCCCGCGGCGGCGACCGCGGGGCCTGGCATCCGCGGCCGTCGGGCGACCGCCGCGGCGAGCGCGGCCACCAGCACGAGCAGCGAGATCGCGACCGACACGGACGCGTATGAGAGCAGGCCGGGCCGGGGGCGGCCGCTCAGCCGCGCGACGGGCTGATCCAGGCCGTTCTCGTAGGCGAAGACGACGATCTGCACGCGGTCGCGCAGCTCGAGCTTGGCGAGGATCCGCCCGACGTGCGTCTTCACCGTCGCCTCGGAGAGCACGAACCGCTCGGCGATCTCGGCGTTGGACAGGCCGCGGGCGACGAGCTCCAGCACCTCGAGCTCCCGGGCGGTGAGCTGCGCCAGCCGCTCGCGCGGCGGCGGGTCGGCCGCGCCGGAGGCGGGCAGGCGGTGGGCGTAGCTCTCCAGCAGCCGGCGCGTCACCCGGGGGCGACGACCGCCTCGCCGGCGGCGACCGCGCGGACCGCGGACAGCAGGTCGCCCGGCTGCGCGTCCTTGAGCAGGAAGCCGCTCGCGCCGGCCCGCAGCGCCGCGTACACGTACTCGTCGAGGTCGAACGTGGTGAGGATGATGATCCGCGGTCGTCGCGCCCGAGTCCACGATCCGGCGCGGTCGCCTCGACGCCGTCCATCACCGGCATCCGCACGTCCATCAGCACGACCGCCGGCTCGTGCCGGGCGACCGCGGCGATCGCCTCCGCCCCGTCGCCCGCCTCGCGCGACCACCGTCAGGTCGGGCTGGCTGTCGATCACCATCCGGAACCCCATGCGCATGAGCTCCTGGTCGTCGGCGAGCAGCACGCTCGTCGTCATCGCACCTCCGGGGTGCCGGCGACCACCGCGAGGTCCGGGGCGATGCGTGAGCGCCACCCGCCAGCCGCCCGGCTGCGGACCGGCCTGCAACGTGCCGCCGTAGGCGGCGGCGCGCTCGCGCATCCCGCGCAGCCCGCGCCCGCCGGCGGGCAGCCCGAACGGCGCCGGGAGCACCGGCGGCAAGCTCGCGACGACCGGGCCGCCGGTGTCGGTCACCTCGAGCGACACCCGGTCGGCCGCGCAGCGCAGGACCAGGCTCGCGGTCGCCGGCCGGCCCGCGTGCTTGAGCGTGTTCGTCGAGCGCCTCCTGGGCGACGCGGAAGACGGTGAGCTGCACGCCGCCCGGGAGCGCGTGCGGGTCGCCGTAGACCTCGATCGCGACCGGGATGCCGGCCGCCTCCACCCGGGCGAGCAGCTCGTCGAGCCGGTCGAGGCCGGGCTGCGGCTCGTACGGACCGGCCTCGGGCTCGTCGCGGAGCACGCCGAGCAGCCGGCGCATCTCGCCGAGCGCCTGCCGGCCGGTCTGCGACACCCGCGCCATCGCCGACAGCGAGGTGTCGGGCGAGCCCGGCAGCGCGTAGCTGGCCCCGTCGGCGAGGCCGATCATCACCGTGAGGTTGTGGGAGACGATGTCGTGCATCTCCCGCGCGATCCGGGCGCGCTCGGCGGCGGCCGCCAGCCGGCCCTCCTGGTCGCGCTCGAACTCGAGCCGCGCGGCCCGTTCGTCCAGCGTCGCGACGAGCGCGCGGCGCTGGCGGATCGCGACGCCGAGCACCCCCGCCGCGACGCCGAGCCCGGTGATGCCGACCCACACCTTCTCCGGCTGGCGCGGCGACCAGCGCGTCGCCGCGAGCACCGCGCCGACCTCGATGATCGCGCCCGCGACCGCCATCTCGGTGAGCTCGCCGTCGAGCATCAGCCAGAACATCGAGATCAGCACCGCCCCGTCGGCGAGCTGCGGCGTGGAGATCGCCCACTGCGCGAGCGCGATCAGCGCGATCAGCCCGAACGACAGCCGCGGCGCGCGATGGCGCACGAGCAGCGGCGCGGGCAGCGCGAAGCAGAAGGCGACGACGTCTGCGTGCCGCAGCCTCTCCTGGATCGCGATCCCGACGAAGCTCGCGACCGTGAGCACCACCGCGCTGAGCACGTCGAGCGCGACCGGATGGCGCTCGGCCCAGCGGGTCACCGGCGTCACCCGGCGATGCAGCCAGTCCGCGATGACCTCGTCGGATGAGCGGTCCATCCACCAAGTGTGACGGGTGGATCGACCGAGCATGGCTACTCGAGCTCGGCGGCCAGGCGCACGGGCGCGGCCAGCCCGTGGTGATGCGCCTCGGCGTCGTGGTGCCCGGCGAGGTGATGGGCCAGATGGAGCGTCGCCGTGTGGTGGTGCCCGGCCTGGACGTCGCGCCGGGAGATCGTGACCCACGCGACCAGGCCGATGAAGAAAACGAGCTCGACCACGCTGACCAGCGGGTCGCCGAGGTGCATCTGGTGGGCGGTGAGGTCGCCGGCCGCGGTCCCGAGCGCGAACGTGGCGAGCACCGCCGCCCAGTAGAAGCGCTCGCGCCGGCGCGTGGTGATCGAGTGGATCGAGAGCGTGCCCTCGCTGCGGTACCACCACGCGAAGACGACCGCGAGGACGAGCGCGAACACGGGCGTCGTCACCGTGTAGGGGATGCCGGCGCCGTCGCGGATGCCGTCGGCGGCCATCGTGCCGAAGATCGCGACCATCATCACCCCGAACCAGTAGTACGGCGCGCGATACTCCAGAAGATGAGGGTGATCTGGGGGACCTTCGTGAGCAGGCGGCGCGGGGCGTCCGTGCGAGCGGTGGCGTCGGTCTGGAGCATGATCGGGACGGTAGGTTTTGTCGACTCTCGCCACAACGACCCTTCGGCGGATTTTCATCTCCTCTCATGTCATTCTCAGGTCGGATTTCGATCGACCTGGAGATTGATCTTGGGCCGCGGGCCCTTCCCCTGCGGCCGCGCGCGGGCGAAAGTTGCGGACATGAGAGTTCTGATCGCCGATGACGACCAGCGCCTCGGGCACGTGCTGGTCCGAGGCATGGCCTCCGATTCGATCAGCGCCGACCTCGTCGCCAGCGGCGCCGAGGCGATCGTCCGGGCCACCGCCACCGACTACGCCGTGATCGTCACCGAGATCACCCTGCCCGACCTCGACGGCTTCCAGGTGTGCCGCCGCATCCGCGACGAGCACGTCGACGCCCCGATCCTCATCCTCTCCACCCGCGACTCGGTCGAGGACCGCGTCCACGGCCTCGACTGCGGCGCCGACGACTACCTCGGCAAGCCCTTCGCGTTCCGTGAGCTGCTCGCCCGTCTGCGCGCCATGAGCCGCCGCGGCTCCATCGCCCGCGGCGTCGTGCTCCAGGTCGGCGATCTCCAGCTCGACGCCGCCCGCCACCAGGTCACCCGCGGCGAGACCCCGATCGAGCTCTCACGCAAGGAGTTCGCCGTGCTCGAGGCCCTGATGCGCGAGCCCGGGCGGGTGCTGTCGCGCTTCGAACTGCTCGAGCAGGCCTGGGGCTACCACTACGAGAACCGCTCCAACGTCGTCGAGGTCTACATCCGCTACCTGCGCGAGAAGATCGACCGGCCGTTCGAGCGCGAGTCCCTGCAGACGGTGCGGGGGTCGGGTACCGCATCGCCGCCTGACCGCCGCGGGTCGCACGGGGCGCGTGCGCGCGTGTGCCGGGCGCGTGCCGGGCGGGGTTGTGGCAGGCGGGGCGGGGGTGTGGCCGGCGTCGCGCCCACCGCAGCGCCTTGCGACAAATCGGATGCGGCAGTCGGGGTTTGTCGCCGGCGTCGCTCCCGCTGCGACGGTTGCGCCAGATCCGGTGCGGAAGGGCCGCAGGCTGCCGGCGCCGCCTGACGGCCGGCGACGCGACGCGACGCGGCGCCTCGCGAACGCCCGAGGACTACAGGGTGGTCATCCCGATGGCCGTCAGCGCGATGCAGGCGAGCCGTAGCGCGCGGCTGTCGCTGAGGGCGGCGAACGGGAGCAGCCAGACGACGTACCAGGGCAGCAGGAACGTGCTGGTGACCAGCAGGGCGACGACCGCCCAGCCGGTCGCGGCGATCCAGTCGATGCGGTGGCGGCGGACCGCGACGATCAGCCAGACGAACACGATCACGTCGATCGCCTGGAGGGAGATCACGACGCCGTGGCTGAGCCTGCCGAGGCCGAGGCCCCAGGCGATGAAGCCGGGCACGCTCTGCCGGCCGCCGTTGGACTGGATGAGCTCGAGCGTGCGCAGCAGTTGGAGCGGCCCGGAGCCGAACAGGATCGTCGAGAGGATGCTGACGACCATCAGCACCAGCACCGCGCCTCCGAGCATGCGCCACTGGTGGCCGCCGAGACGGGTGCGGCCGGCGGGACCGCGGCGGGCGGCGAGCGCGAACGGCAGCAGGATGCCGGCGGTGAGCTTCACCGCGACCGCTGTCACGAGCAGCCCGCCCGCGGTGCGCGCGCGGTGGGCGGTGAGCGCCGCGATCGACCAGCACAGCGCCGCCATCATCAGCATGTCGTTGTGCGAGCCGCCGACCGCGAACACGACGAGCACCGGGTTGAGCCCGACGAACAGCACCGCCTGCGCGACGTCGCGGCCGAGTCGCTGCGCCGCCCTGGCCACCCCGGCGATCGCGACCAGGCTGCAGACGACGGTGAGCAGCTTGTAGGTGAGCGTCGCCGCCGCGAGGTGGAGATGCCCCATGAGCGCGCTCAGCCCGGTGAAGAGCGGACCGTATGCGGTTGGCGTGTACGACCACTTCGCGCCGACGAGCGGGAAATAGGAGTCGTACCGGATCGCGTACGGCCCGTGGATGTAGGGGTTGATCTTGTAGATCGCGTCCATCCGCCCGTACATCAGGTAGCTGAACACGTCGGTCGTCATCAGCGGCGGTGCGAGCGCCATCAGCACGTGGAGGACGAGGACCGCGGCGACGATCACCCGCGCGGACAGCAGCGCGCCATGCCGGACGAGCGTCGCGTAGCAGACGCACATGACCGTGAACAGGGCGATCACGCCGCCGAGGGCGAGGTCGGGCCCGAGCCACGCGATCGGCCCCGCGCCGGTCCGCGGGAACGCGGCCTTCCACGAGTCGGGCTCGAGCTGCGGGGTGTGGGCGGTGCACAGCACGGCCAGCAGGCCGCAGACGATCAGCCCGACGTACGAGGCCCAGACCAGGCGCCGCGGGGTGACCAGTTGCGAGGACGACTCGTCCGGGCGTGGGAGCGCGGCCGAGCGCCCGAGCGCGACCGAGCCGCCGTTGACGGTGACGGTCGACTCACTCATGGGCGAGCACCGGGATGTGGGGATGTGCGGTCTCCATGGAAGCAGCGAGGTCCCAGCCAGGGGGGTTCCGGGGCAAGCCCTCCGATCCTCGCAGAGATGCTCTACCCAGTATGGCGGGCGTCAGATGAACGACAGACAAAGACGCTTTGCGGACAGCGCGGCGCGGTGTCACCATTGCACACATGCCCGATGACCGTTTCGAGGCGCGCCTGCGCGCGCTCGCCCAGCAGCTGTCCCGTTCGATCTCCGACGTCGACCTCGACGAGGTCGCCGACCGGCTGGGGGTCGATCCAGACCGGGTCCGCGGCGCCGCCGGCGCCGTCGAGGACTGGCTGAACGACCGCGCGAGCGCGAGCGAGCCGCTGTTCTCCTCCGGGCCCGGGGAGCCGCACGAGTACGAGTCCGCCGCGAGCGAGCTCGGCCGGACGAGCGACCGGCCCCCGGCGCGCACCGCCGGGCCGCACCCGCTCGACCTGCCGACCGATCTCCAGGGCCGGGCGCTGAGCGCGCTCGCGTCCGGCCGCTGGACGGTGCGCCCCGGGTCGGGGCGCCTGTCGAGTGCCGAGCCGGCCGTCGGCCCGCCGGCGCCCGACCACGCCGACCTCGCGGACGAGCTGCGCGCGCGTGACTGGATCACCGCCGACGGAACGGTCACGCTCGTCGGCCGCGAGGCGCTGCTGCGCTGGTCCGGGACCGCGAAGACCGGCGCCGCCCGGGAGCGCGTCTCGCCCGCCGGCGCCGAGTCTGCCGGCGCAGCGCCCGCCGCCGCCGAGCCGCCCGGTCCGGGCACGGCCCCGGCGCCGGGGCCCGACCAGCCCGGCTGAGCCGCCGCTCGCGGCCGACGTGGCCGCGGGCGCCGCGAGCGGCGCTCGCGTTCGACCGCCGAGCGCATAAGCGCGCGGGTTCAGGGGTATACGGGTCAGCGGTCCCGAAGGGAGGAACGAGGATGCGCAGGGTGCCTGCTCAGAACCGGACGTGGCTCGCCGCGACCGCGGTGGCCCTTGCCGCCGCGACGCTCACCTTTTCGCCCGCGCCCGGGCACGCGACCGCGACCTCCGCCGAGGCGGCGGCGTCGCAGGCCACGGCCGCGGTCGGGGGTCCCATGGGCCTCGGCGCCGCCGAGCAGCAGTGGATCGCGCGGCGGATCGCCGGGATGACGCTGCCCGAACGGGTCGGCCAGCTGTTCGAGGTCAACGGCTACGGCACCTCGGCGCACGACAGGACGCCGGCGATGGTCGCGCTCAATGAGAAGTACTACGGGGTGAGCACGATCGCGCAGCTGATCCGCCGCTACCACCCGGGCGGGATCATCTACTTCGACTGGTCCAACGGCCTCAGCTCGCCGGGCCAGGTGCGCGGCCTGTCCAACGGGATCCAGCGCACCGCGACGTCGGAGGGCGACCGGCTGCCGATGGTGATCAGCGCCGACCAGGAGGGCGGCGAGGTCGTGCGCTTCGGCCCGCCCGCGACGGTCTTCCCCGGCAACATGCCGCTCGGCGCGACGATGAGCGCCACGGACGCGCTCGGGGCGGGGCACGTCACCGGCGTCGAGCTGCGGGCGATGGGCGTCAACGTCGACAACGCCCCGGTCGTCGACGTCAACGTCGACCCGCTCAACCAGGCCGACGGCATCCGCGCGTACGGGGACCAGCCCGGGCTCGTCTCGCAGCTCGGCGCCGCGCAGATCACCGGGATGCAGACCCGCCAGTCGACGAGCGGGGTCGGCGCGACCGCCAAGCACTGGCCGGGGTTCGGCGCCGCGCCCGTGAACAGCGACACCGGCGTGGCCGTCTCCGAGCAGACGCTCGCCCAGGTACAGAGCACGAACCTGCCCTCGTTCGAGGCGGCGATCCGGGCCGGCGTCGACCGGATCATGGTGACCCACATCCTGTTCCCGAAGATCACCGGGTCGACGATCCCGACGAGCCTCAGCCCGTTCTGGATCGACGGGCTGCTGCGCGGCTCGCTGCACTACCAGGGGCCGGTGGTCACCGACGCGCTCGACGCCGCCGCGCTCAACGGGTTCACGCCCGCCGACGTGGCGGTGCGCGCGATCGCGGCCGGCGACGACGAGCTGCTCGAGGTCGCCCAGACGCCGTCGGACGCGGCGCCGGCCGACCTCGTGTCCGCGTATCCGGCGGTGATGAACGCCGTGCGGTCGGGGACGATCTCCGAGCTGCGGCTCGACGAGTCGGTCGCGCGGATCCTCGCGCTCAAGTGGCGGCTCGGCGTCATCCAGCACCCGATCACCCCGCCGGGCCGGACGCGGGCCGTCGTCGGGACCCCAGCCCATCTCGCGGTCGCCCAGCGGGTCGCCGACGACTCGATCACGCTGCTGCGCAACCAGTCCGGAGTGCTGCCGCTCACGCACACGCGGGGCGAGAAGGTGCTCGTCGCGGGCTACGGCGTCTCCACCACCGCGACGCTCGGGCACGACCTCGCCGCGCACGGCCTCGTGCCGCAGGTGATCGACACCGGCTTCGACCCGAGCTCCGCCCAGATCGCCCAGGCGGTGAGCGCCGCCGGCCGGAACGCGCTCGTGGTCGTCGACACGTTCAACGGCTGGGAGGCGCCCGCCCAGTTCACGCTCGTCAACGACCTGATCG
The DNA here is from genome assembly GCA_963702225.1 of uncultured Solirubrobacteraceae bacterium. Taxonomy (GTDB): domain Bacteria; phylum Actinomycetota; class Thermoleophilia; order Solirubrobacterales; family Solirubrobacteraceae; genus Palsa-465. Next base: position 225,876 of record CAVPBY010000037.1, read on the forward strand.
CGACCGGCAAGCCGGTCGTCGTCGCCGCGGTCGGAACCCCGTACGACGTCGCCTACCTGCCCGCCGCCCAGACGCTCCTCACGAGCTACGGCTACCAGCCCCCATCGCTGAGGGCGCTCGCTGCGGTGATGGTCGGCAAGCTGGCGCCGGCCGGGAAGCTGCCGGTGACGATCACCGCGCCGCCGCCCTCGACGCAGGTGCTGTACCCGTTCGGCTTCGGGCTCTCGCTGCCCTGAGTCCGTTTCGCGTGCCGCGGCCGCACCGGGCCGCGGCTCCGGCGGCTCCGGCGGCTCAGGCGCTGCCGAGCAACACGCCGGCGGCGACGATCAGCACGCCGCCGAGCGCGACCTGCAGCAGGCTGACCCGGAGCGAGACAGACAGGAAGCGGCGGCGGATGAGCGAGATCGTGATCAGCTCGATCGCGACGACGATCCCGGCCACGACGAGCGCCGGATGGACGCGATGAATGAGGAACGGCAGCGAGTGGAACACGCCGCCGAACGCCGTCATCAGCCCGGTGACCAGGCCCCGGGCCATCGCCGAGCCACGGCCGGTCTCGGTGCCGTCGTCCGACAGCGCCTCCGAGAACCCCATCGAGATGCCAGCGCCGACCGCGGTCGCGAGGCCGACGAACAGCGCGGCGTGCGAGCCCGCGAGCAGCGCCGCGGCGAAGATCGGCGCGAGCGTCGACAGCGTGCCGTCGATCAGGCCGACGAGCCCCGGCTGGACGTAGCGCAGGACGAACGTGCGCTCGTCCACGCTGCGAAGGTCGGAGAGTGCGCTCATGGCAGCAGATCTTATCGCAAATCGATCAAGATTGCGATCATCGTAAAATAAGGGCGCCCTCATGAACCGCGCGGCAGCCAGTCGGCGGCGAGCTCGAGGAATGCGTCGAGCGCCGGCAGCACGCGGCGCTCCCGCGGCCAGGCGAGGGTCACGTTCTCGAAGCAGTGCGGGCGACGTCAGATCGACAGCCCGGACGGCCGGGGTCGCCAGGTCGGCGAAGCTCGGCGGCACGATCGCCACCCCGAGCCCGACGCCGACGAGCTCGATCATCGCGAGCGGATCGATCGTCTCGGCGGTGACCGCCGGGCGCCGCGCGCCGGCCGCTCGGAACCCGTCGTCGATCGTCTGCCGCACGCCGGAGCCGTGCGGGAACGTGATGAGCTGCTCGGCCGAGAGCTCGGCGAGCGACACCTCGCGCCGGGAGGCGAGCGCATGGGTGTAGGGGACGAGCGCGAGCAGCCGCTCACGCGCGATCAGGGTGCCCTGCAGGCGGCCCGGCAGCCGGTCGGCCGCGAACGTGATCACCGCGACGTCGGCGGTGCCGTCCTGGAGCCAGCGGATGAGCTCCTCCGAGGGGGCGTCGCGGATCACGATCTCGACCGCGGGATGGCGGCGCCGGAACTCGGCGAGCGTCGCGGGGAGCGGCACCGGCCCGCTCGGGCTGCCGCTCGCGATCCGCAGCGTGCCGGTGATCACGCCGGTGAGCTGGGCGACCTCCGCGCGGGCGACCTCCGCGCGCTCGATCAGCGCCCGCGCGTGCCCCAGCAACACCTCCCCCGCGCCCGTCGGCGTGACGCCCCGGCGGTCGCGGTGCACGAGCTCGGCGCCGAGCTCGCGCTCCAGGTCCCGGATCTGCTGGGAGAGCGCGGACTGCGCGACATGCAGCTCGGCCGCCGCGCGGACGAACTGGCCCTCCTCCACGACGGCGACGAAATAGCGAAGGTGGCGGAAGTCCATGTATCTGTTCTGGCGATGCTCAACTTCGAAAAGTGCTCTTTGACTTATACAAGAAGGTATCCGATAGTGAAGTCAGGCCCAACCAACGTCCCGAAAGGAGTGGCCATGACCCCGACCTCCACGCTCCATCGCACCTTCGCGTCCGTCCGCCGCGTGTTCGCGGACCTGGACCGCGGCAGCCGCGCGATCTTCCGCTTCTGACGCCTGGTCCCCAGAGCGCGCCGGGCATCTGAGCAGGCTCCGACGCCGGCTCGGATGCTCAGGCCGCGCCCAGCGCGAGCGCGGCGAGGCGCCCCACCCCCTCACGGGAACGAGCCACCGCGAGGAACCGCTTGGCGTGGCAGAAGACGGCGTCCTGGACGCCGGTGACGGCGACGAGCTCCTCGTCCTCCAGGCCCGCCCACTCGGCCGGCAGCTCGCGTCGCAGCTCGAATGTGCCGAGCTCGACCGGCACCCCCTCAAGCCCGAAGCCCTGGCGCTTGGGGTAGATGACGAACAACGCCTCCGGGGCGGCGGGCACGAGCGCGCGCTTCCACGGAGCGTTCACCGGCAGCTCGACGAGCCGCGGGTCCGCCGCGCCCTCGATCGCCTTCTCGACGATCCGCACCGCGCGCCGTGCCGAGGCGGCGGCGGCGATCTCGCGGGCGAGCACCCCCCGCGCGAGCTCCAGCGCCGCGTCGAAGCGGGCTTGCTCCTGCGCGGCGGTGAGCGTCTCGTCCCAGCGTCCGTTGAGCCCGCCGATCACCCCGCCGACCGTGATCGGGTGCACGTCGTCGACCACGAGCTCGGCGAGCCGCTGCCCGCTGTCGGCCGCGTCGACCGACTGCACGAGCGTCGCGTCGACCGCGGCGGCCACCTGCGCGTCCCCGTCGCACACCCGCGTCCCGAACTCGCGCCACACCAGGCCGAACGACGCGTAGCGCACGCCGTTGGGGCGGGCGCGGTCGAAGCTGCGCTGATGGTGGTCGAAGTCGCCGCTCGCGGGGTCGTCCCGGAAGCCGACGTCGACGCGCAGGTCCGCGCCCGCGATCAGGTCGCGCTCGCGGGTGCGCACCACCTCCAGCGACCCGGCGCCGTCGTCCGGTTCGGCGGCGAGCAGCTGCAGCGTGGCGATCGCGAACACCTCGTCCGCGTGAAAGGAGCCGTCGTGGGTGGCGATCCGCATCGCGGACGCAAGCCTAGACACCGGCGATTCGGAGACGCCGCCGGAGGTAGTCTCAGGGTATGGCCCAGGATGATGCCGGGCACCTGCTGCGCCGCCACAACCTCCGCTCCACGCCTCAGCGACGGGCGATCCTCGCCGCCTTCCATGGGACGCCCACGGAGCACCTGTCCGCCGAGGAGGTGCTGTCCCGCGCCGCGAGCAGCGTCCCGGAGATCGGGCGCGGCACGGTGTACGCGACGCTCGCCGAGCTCGCCGAGCTCGGGCTGCTCGCGTCGGTCGGCAGCAGCGATCCGGTGCGCTACGAGACCAACCTCGCGGTCCATGACCACTTCCAATGCCGGCTGTGCATGCGTCTGTTCGACATCGAGCTCGGCAGCACCTCGCTGCGCGGCCGCCCGCTGGACGGCTTCACGATCGAGCGGATCGTGGCGCGCGCCGAGGGGATCTGCAGCGCCTGCAACGACTACCTGCAGGGGTTGGACGACGGCGCCGCCGGGATCCTCGAGCGCCCGGCGCTCGCGGACGAGCGGATCGGCGCCCTCGCGTGCACGACGGTGAAGAGCCCGATCGGCACACTGGGCGTGGCCGCCTCGCCGAGCGGGGTCGTGCGGGTCGCCTTCGAAGACCACGCGGACGCGGACGCGATCGCCACCCGGGCCCGCAGCCGCCGGGGCCCGGGCGCCGCGCGCGAGCGGCTGCGCAGCGCGGCCGGGACGCTCGAGCGCTACTTCGGCGGCGACCGGACGCCGTCGGCCGACCTGCTCGAGGAGCTGCCCGACGCCCATACCGGCGAGGTGCGCGAGGCGGTGCGGCGAATCTCGTACGCGGAGTCGCTCTCCTACGAGCGGCTCGGCGAGGCCCTCTCGCCGTATGACTGCGGCCTGCTGCTCGGCGGCAACCCGCTGGCGCTGCTCGTGCCCTGCCACCGGGTGAGCCGCGGCAGCGAGCGGCCCCGCACATACGTCGGCGGCGGCGAGCGACTGAGCTTCCTGCACAAGCTCGAGGCACTCCAACCGGACTGATCGCCGCGCGGCGCGTCTCAGGCGCAGTCCAGCTCGGGATCGAGCTCCTCTCGCACCCGCTCGCCGGCCCGCCGCAGCAGCCGCGACACGTGCATCTGCGAGCAGCCGAGCCGCTCGGCGATCTCGGACTGCTTGAGCCCGTACTCGAGGCGCAGCACGAGCGCGCGCCGCTCCCCGTGCGGGAGCCGCGCGAGCGCGGGGCCGAGCGAGCCAGCCACCTCGATGCCCTCGTAGCCGCCGTCCTCGGCTCCGAGTCGCTCGAGCAGCGACGCCGCGCGCCCGTCGTCGTCCTCGCTCCCCGAGGCCGGCACGTCGAGCGAGTCCGCGTAGTGGGCGGCCGCCGCCTCGAGCCCCTCGAGCACCCGCTCCGCGTCGAGCTCGAGATGCACCGCGAGGTCGGCGACCGACGGGCTGCGACCGGTCTCGAGCGAGAGCGTCTCGACCGCCGCCTGGACGCGGAGCGCGAGCTCGAGCGCTCCGCGGTTGACGTGCGCCGCCCAGCTGGTGTCACGGAAGTGGCGCTTGAGCTCGCCGAGGATCGTCGGCGCGGCGAACGCGACGAACGGGCGACCGCGCTCGGGCTCGAAGCGCTCCACCGCCTTGACGAGCCCGAGCGACGCGACCTGGACGAGATCGTCGAGCGGCTCGTGCCGGTTGCGGTAGCGCGCCGCCAGCCGCCGGGCGAACGGCAGATGACGGCGGATCAGCTCATCGCGCGCCCCCGGATCGTGGGAGCGGCGGCGCCAGAGCTCGTCATCCGATAATGGAGAACAGGTCCGAATAAGGACTTGATATCAGCCAAGACCGATCTACGGTAGAGACAAGGTTGGATATTCACACCGCGCGTGTCAGGCGGCCGCGCCCAGCAGGCCGTGCGGGTCGAGCACGAACTTCTTGGCCACGCCGGAGTCGAACTCCTCGTAGCCGCGCGGCGCGTCCTCGAGCGAGATCACGGTCGCGTTGACCGCGTCGGCGATGTGCACGCGGTCGTTGAGGATCGCCATCATCAGCTCGCGGTGGTAGCTCATCACCGGCGCCTGGCCGGTCGCGAAGGACAGCGACTTCGCCCAGCCGATCCCGAACTGCAGCGACAGGTTGCCGTGCTTGGCCGACTCGTCCTGCGCGCCGGGATCGCTCGGCACGTACAGGCCGGGGATGCCGATCCCGCCGGCGGCGCGGGTGATGCTCATCGCGGTGTTGAGCACCACGGCAGGGGCCTCCCCGCCGTCGGCGCCGTGCCCCTTGGCCTCGAACCCGACCGCGTCGACGGCGCAGTCGACGACCGGCACGCCGAGGATGGATTCGATCTCGGAGGCCATCGCGTCCTCGCCCTCGGCCTTGGACAGGTCGATCGTCTCGCAGCCGAACGACTTGGCCTGCTTCAGCCGTTCCGCCTGCATGTCGCCGACGATCACGACCGCCGCGCCCAGCAGCTGCGCCGACGCCGCGGCGGCCAGCCCCACCGGTCCGGCGCCCGCGACGTACACGGTGGAGCCGGTGCCCACGCCCGCGGTGAGCGCGCCGTGATAGCCGGTGGGGAAGATGTCCGAGAGCATCGTCAGGTCGCGGATCTTCTCCATCGCATGATCCTTGTCGGGGAACACGAGGCAGTTCCAGTCCGCGTAGGGCACGGTCACGTACTTGGCCTGGCCGCCGCGCCAGCCGCCCATCGCGACGTAGCCGTAGGCCGAGCCCGGCTGCTCGGGGTTGACGTTCAGGCACACGCCGGTGTGGCGCGCCTTGCAGTTGCGGCACCGCCCGCAGGCGATGTTGAACGGGACCGAGACCAGGTCGCCCCGCTTGACGAACTCGACGCCCGGCCCGGCCTCGATCACCTCCCCGGTGATCTCGTGGCCGAGCTGCAGCCCCTCCGGGGCGTCGGTGCGCCCACGGACCATGTGCTGGTCGGAACCGCAGATGTTCGTGGCGACGACCTTGAGGATGACCGCGTGCGGGAGCTCGCGGCCGACGTTGCCGGGGTGGACCCCAGGCCCGTCCTCGAGCACGAAGCCCGCGTCGCCCACGTCCTCCACCTCGACGTGACGCGTCCCGCGGTAGATGACGGCACGGTTCTGATCAGCCATGAAGACCTCCTCGTGGGGCGGCGCTTGGTCGCCGCGAGCCGCTGCTGGTGAATGCGTCCGACATCAAGGCCATGCCCAGTCGCGGGGCCGGCAAACGGCGCGACGACGGGTCAGCGCTCGGCGTTCGTCGACGAACCGGTCGCGCCCTGCAAATCGACGAGTTCCACCTCGTCGCCGGCGCGCTCCCGCACGCGGGGTTTGCCCCGGCGCGCGGCGGGAAGTGACGATCTGATGGCGACCCGGGCTCAGGTGCAACGGCTGCTCGACGAGGGCCACGACTACCGGACGGCCGCCTCCCGGCTCGGGATCGCTCCCGGGGAGGCCTACCTGATCGCCACCGGACGGCCCGCCGACGGCAGCGACGACCGCTACTTCACCGATCCGCGCGACCTGCCGGCCAGCCCGCAGCGGCTCGTCGGCCCGCCGCCCGTCAACCCGACCCGCAATCCGAGGGTCGATGCCTGGGTGCGCGAGCGCGCCGCCCGCGAGCTGTCGTCATGACCTCGCCGCGTGACCTGCTCGGGGTGTGGCCGGTGGCCCGCCAGCTGACCGGCGACGACCGGCTCGGGCGCGGCGCCGCCACCAGGTCCAAGGGCAGCCGGGAGACGGTCGCGCGCACCCGGACCGCCGACCGGGTGGTCAAGTCGGTGTGCCCGTACTGCGCCGTCGGCTGCGCGCAGAACGTGTTCGTCTCCGACGAGCGCGTGATCCAGATCGAGGGCGACCCCGACGCGCCGCACAGCCGTGGCCGCCTGTGCCCGAAGGGCTCGGCGACCAAGCAGCTCGTCACCGGGTCCAGCCGCGAGGAGCACGTGCTCCACCGCCGCCCGCACTCCACCGAGTGGGAGCGGCTCGACCTCGACACGGCGATGGAGATGATCGCCGACCGCGTCGTCAAGACCCGCGCGGAGGGCTTTGAGTGGGAGGCCGAGGACAAACAGGTGCGGCGCTGCATGTCGATCGCGGCGCTCGGTGGCGCGACACTCGACAACGAGGAGAACTACCTGATCAAGAAGCTGTTCACCGGGCTCGGCGTGATCCAGGTGGAGAACCAGGCGCGGATCTGCCACAGCTCGACGGTCGTCGGCCTCGGCACCTCGTTCGGGCGCGGCGCCTCCAGCACGCTGCCGGGGGACCTGCAGAACTCCGACCTGATCGTGCTCCAGGGCTCGAACATGGCCGAGGCCCACCCGGTCGCGTTCCAGTGGGTCGTCGAGGCCAAGCGGCGGGGGGCGACGATCGTGCACGTCGACCCCCACTACAGCCGCACCTCGGCGCTCGCCGACCTGTTCGTGCCGGTCCGCCCGGGGAGCGACATCGCGTTCCTCGGCGGCGTGATCAACCACGTGATCCAGAACGACCTCGACTTCCGCGACTACGTGCTGCACTACACGAACGCGCCGACGATCGTGGGCGAGGCGTTCCGGGACGTCGACTCCGAGGGACTGTTCTCAGGCTTCGACCCCGAGCAGGGCGAGTACAACCCCGACAGCTGGCAGTACGAGAACGTCTACGTCGAGGCCGCCTCGGGCCAGCGCGATCAGGCCGGCCACCTCCCGGGCGTCCCCCCGAGCAGCGATGCTCGCGGCGAACGAGGGACGCCGACGCTCGACCTCACGCTCGAACACCCCCGCTGCGTCTGGCAGATCCTCAAGCGCCACTTCGCCCCCTACACGCCCGAGATGGTCGAGCGGGTCTCGGGCTGCGATCAGGCGACGTTCGCCGAGATCTGCCGGCTGTTCGTGGAGAACTGGGGCGCGAGCGCACGGCGGCGTTCGTGCACGGCGTCGGCTGGACGCAGCACACGATCGGCTCGCAGTACATCCGCTGCGCCTCGATCCTGCAGCTGCTGCTGGGCAACATGGGCCGCCCCGGCGGGGGCGTGATGGCGATGCGCGGGCACGCCTCGATCCAGGGCTCCAGCGACATCCCGACGCTGTTCGACACGCTGCCCGGCTACATACCGACGCCGCACGCGCACGCCCATGAGAACCTCGACTCGTTCGTCGGCTCCAACGCGCCGGACAAGGGGTTCTGGGGCGACATGCGCAACTACGTCGTCAGCCTGTTGAAGGCGTGGTGGGGCGAGTCCGCGACCGCGGAGAACGACTACTGCTTCGACTACCTGCCGCGCTTGACCGGCAGCGCCGGCACCTACGACACGGTGATGGCGCAGATCGGCGGCACGGTGAAGGGCTACTTCCTGTTCGGGCAGAATCCGGCGGTCGGCTCGGCGAACAACCGCATGCAGCGGCTCGGGATGTCCAAGCTCGACTGGCTGGTCGTGCGCGACTTCTCGCTGATCGAGTCCGCGACCTGGTGGAAGGACGGCCCGGAGATCGACTCCGGCGAGATGCGCACCGAGGACATCGCGACCGAGGTGTTCTTCATGCCCGCCGCCTCCCACACCGAGAAGGACGGCACGTTCACCAACACCCAGCGGATGGTGCAGTGGCACCACAAGGCGGTCCAGCCACGCGCGGCGCAGCGCTCGGAGCTGTGGTTCGCCCATGAGCTCGGACGATTGGTCCGCGAGCGGCTGGCGGGCTCCGACGACGAGCGCGACCGGCCACTGCTCGATCTCACCTGGGACTATCCGGTCGCCGGGCCTCACGGCGAGCCGCTCGCCGAGGCGGTGCTCGCCGAGATCAACGGCTACGACGCCGGCGGGAGGCTGCTGTCCTCCTACACCGAGCTGGAGGACGACGGCTCGACTGCCTGCGGTTGCTGGATCTACTGCGGCTGCTACGCGGACGGTGTCAACCAGACCGCCCGACGCACCCCGGCCCGCGAGCAGAACTGGACCGGCCCGGACTGGGCATGGGCGTGGCCGGCGAACCGCCGCATCCTCTACAACCGCGCCTCCGCCGACCCGGACGGCAAGCCGTGGTCCGAGCGCAAGCGGCTCGTCTGGTGGGACGCGGCGCAGGAGCGCTGGACCGGCTACGACACACCGGACTTCGAGGCGACCAAGCCCCCGGGGTACCGCCCGCCCGAGGGCGCACTCGGTCCGGCCGCGATCGCCGGCGACGACCCGTTCATCATGCAGGCCGACGGCCTCGGCTGGCTGTTCGCGCCCGCGGGGGTCGCCGACGGTCCGCTGCCCACCCACTACGAGCCGCAGGACTCGCCGGTGCGCAACCCGATGTACGGCCGCCAGCGCAACCCGGCCCGCCGGCTCTACATCCACGAGCACAACCGCTTCCACCCCGATCCCGACGCGCCGGGCGCGGAGGTGTTCCCGTTCGCGGTCACCACCTACCGCCTCACCGAGCACTTCACCGCCGGCGGGATGTCGCGCTGGACCCCGTACCTGGCCGAGCTGCAGCCGGAGTTCTTCTGCGAGGTCTCGCCCGAGCTCGCCACCGAGCGCGCGCTCGAGCACGGCGGCTGGGCGACGCTCGTGAGCGCGCGCGGCGCGGTCGAGGCGCGGGTCATGGTCACCGATCGGATGACGCCGCTGCGCCACGGTGAGCGGGTGATCCACACGATCGGCATGCCCTACCACTGGGGGCCCAACGGCTACTGCACCGGCGACTCGATGAACGAGCTGTCGTCGATGGCGCTGGACCCGAGCTCCTACATCCAGGAGGTCAAGGCGCTGTCCGTCGATATCCGGCCGGGTCGGCGCCCGCGCGGGCCGGCGCGCCTGGCACTCGTCGAGGACTACCGCCGCCGGGCCGGGATCACCGCCGAGACCGGCACCGAGGCGCGCGGCGCGGCCGAGACCGGGATGTCGTCGTGAGCGGAGCGCGGCCGTGAGCGCCTCGGTGTGGTCGGAGGTCCGGCTGGTTCCGCGCGACGGCGACCCCGCGACCGACACCGGCTATGAAGACCATCCCCCGCGCGTCGGGTTCTTCACCGACACGTCGGTGTGCATCGGCTGCAAGGCGTGCGAGGTGGCCTGCAAGGAGTGGAACGAGATTCCCGAGGACGGCCTGAACTGGACCGGCCGCTCGCACGACAACTCGATCGGCCTGTCCGGGGACACCTGGCGCCACGTCGCGTTCGTCGAGCAGCGCGTCGCGGCCTTTGACGGTGACGACGGGGCGTCCGGGCGGGGCGGGGTCGAGCTGGAGACCGGGCCCGGAAACTTCCGCCGCGGCGAGGAGTCGTTCCGCTGGCTGATGTCGTCCGACGTCTGCAAGCACTGCACGCACGCCGCCTGCCTCGACGTGTGCCCGACCGGGTCGCTGTTCCGCACCGAGTTCGGGACGGTCGTCGTCCAGGCCGACATCTGCAACGGCTGCGGCTACTGCGTGCCCGCCTGCCCGTACGGGGTGCTCAACCGCCGCGAGGACGACGGTCGGATCTTCAAGTGCACCCTCTGCTACGACCGGCTGCAGGTCGGTCAGGAGCCGGCCTGCGCCAAGGCCTGCCCGACCGACTCGATCCACTTCGGCGAGCTGTCCGAGCTGCGCGAACTGGCGGGCGAGCGCGTACAGGAGCTGCAGAACGCGGGCGTCTCCTCCGCGCGGCTGTACGGCCATGACCCGGCCGACGGGGTCGGCGGGGACGGCGCGTTCTTCCTGCTGCTCGACGAGCCGGAGGTCTACGGGCTGCCGCCCGACCCGGCCGTCACCACGCGGGACCTTCCGTCGATGTGGCGCCGGGTGGCGGTCGCCGGGCTCGGGCTGCTGGCCGCCGGATCGCTCGCGTTCGCCGGTGCGGGCCGGCCCGGCCGGGACGCGTAGGCGGCGCCCCGGATGCCCAAGACGCGCCACGGCGAGCCGGAGTTCACCTCCTACTACGGGCGGCCGATCATCAACCCGCCGATCTGGGAGGAGCTCGACATCGGCGGCTACCTGTTCCTCGGCGGACTGGCCGGATCCTCGTCGATCATCGCCGCGGGCGCCGACCTCACCGGGCGCCGCGCGATGGCCCGCGTGACGCGCGCCGGCGCCTCGGCGGCGATCTCGGCCTCGTTGCTCGCGCTCATCCACGACCTCGGGCGACCGCGGCGCTTCCTCAACATGCTGCGGGTGTTCAAGCCGAGCTCGCCGATGTCGGTCGGAGTCTGGATCCTCGTCGGCTACGCGCCGCTCACGTTCGCGGCGACCGCGTCGGAGTACGTCGAGCGGCTGCCGTCGGCGGTCGGCCGCGCGGCGGGGATCGGCGCGGGCGCGCTCGGTGCCGGCGTCGCCTCCTACACGGCGGCGCTCATCGCCGACACCGCCGTGCCGGCCTGGCACGAGGGCTTCCGCGAGCTGCCGTTCCTGTTCGTCGGATCGGCGGCGACGGCCGGAGCCGGCCTGGCGCTCGCCGGTTCACCGACGACCGAGACCGTCCCGGTGCGTCGCCTGGCGGTGGCGGGCGCGTGCGCGGAGCTCGTCGCCGAGCGGCTGATGCAACGCTCGCTCGGGATGGTCTCCGAGACGCTGCGGACCGGCTCGGCGGGCCGCAAGCTGCGCGCCGCCAAGGCGCTCACCGCCCTCGGGGCGGCCGGCGCCGCGCTGGTGGCCGGCCGCTCGCGTCCGGCAGGGGCGCTCGCGGGAGCGGCGCTCGTCGCGGGCTCGCTGTGCACGCGCCTCGGGATCTTCGAGGCGGGCATGGAGTCCGCGCGCGACCCCAGGTACACGGTCGTCCCCCAGCGCGAGCGGCTGCAGGCACGCCAGGCAGCGACCGCCTGACCCGATCAGGCACACTGCGAGCGACGATGGCGATCGACACCGCTGCTCAGACCCCTGTCGACGACGGGCTCCCGCGCTGGGACATGGACGTGCTGTTCCCGTCCCTGCGGTCCGACGAGTACCGGGCGGCGCGGGCGCAGTGGACGGACGAGATCGAGGGGCTCACCGTGCTGTTCGACCGCCACGGGATCGGCGCGAACAGCGCGGGTGTCGCCACCTCGGGCCCGGGCGAGGACGACGGCCGCGTGCTCGCCGAGGTGATCCACGCGCTCGGCGAGATCCACGAGCGGGCGACGCGCCTCGGCGCGTTCGTCAACGCGCTCGTGTCGACCGACGCGACGGACTCGGCGGCGGCCGCCGAGCTCTCGCGGCTGTCCGCCGACGACGCGCGGCTGACGACCCTCGGCACCCGGCTGAACGGCTGGATCGCCGGCTTCGGGGCCGACGCGCTGGCGGCGACCTCGGCGGTCGCGGCCGAGCACCGGCCGTGGCTGGTGCGCTGCGAGCAGAGCTTCGCGCACCAGATGACCGAGGCCGAGGAGGACCTGCTCGCCGAGCTCCAGGTGCCCGGGGTCGAGGCGTGCGTGACGCTCGCCGGCGAACTGAGCTCCACGCTCGAGGCCGAGGTCCGCGGCGAGTCGCTGGCGGTGAGCGCGGTCCGCGGGATGGCGAGCGACGACGACCCCGCGCTGCGCCGCGAGGCCTACGCCGCGGAGCTGGGCGCCTGGAAGACGATCGCGACCCCGATGGCGGCCTGTCTGAACGCGGTCGCCGGCCACGGGCGGATCGTCGACCGCCGCCGCGGCTGGCCGGACGCGCTGGCCCCGAACCTGTGGCTCAACCGGGTCACGCCCGAGATCCTCGCCGCGATGCAGACCGCCGCGCACGAGAGCTTTCCGGACTTCCGCCGCTTCCTGCGCGCCAAGGCGACGCTGCACGGCCACGACGGGCCGCTGCCGTGGTGGGACCTGGTCGCGCCCGTCCCGGGCGCGCCCGGCTACGACTGGGGCGCTGCCGAGGCGGCCGTGCTCGACGCGTTCGGCAGCTTCACGCCGCGGCTGCGGGCGCTGGCGGCGCGCGCCTTCCGCGAGCGCTGGATCGACGCCGGGCCGCGGCCGGGCAAGCGCGGCGGCGGGTTCTGCATGCGGATCGGCGACGGCGCCAGTCGGATCCTCATGAACTTCGACGGCAGCTTCGACAGCGCCCAGACGCTCGCCCACGAGCTCGGCCACGCCTACCACAACCGGTGCCTCGCGCCGCGCCCGACGCTGCTGCGCCCCACGCCGATGGCGCTCGCCGAGACCGCCTCGATCTTCTGCGAGACGATCATGGTCCAGAGCGGCCTGGAGGCCGCCGACGACCGCGAGCGGCTCGCGCTGCTCAACGTCGACCTGGCCGGCGCCACCCAGGTCGTCGTCGACATCCACTCGCGCTTCGAGTTCGAGTCCGAGCTCTACCGCCGCCGGGCGGACGGGCCGCTGTCGGTCGACGAGCTCTGCGAGGCGATGACCGCGGCGCAGGCGGCCACGTACGGGGACGGCGTCGACGCGGCCACCTACCACCCGTGGATGTGGGCGGTCAAGCCCCACTACTACGACGTGCACCTGCACTTCTACAACTGGCCCTACTGCTTCGGCCTGCTGTTCGGGATCGGCCTGTACGCGCGCTACGTCGCCGATCCGGACGCGTTCCGCGGCGACTACGACGACCTGCTCTCCTCGACCGGCATGCTCGACGCCCAGCCGCTCGCCGCGCGCTTCGGGATCGACCTCACCGACCCGGGGTTCTGGCGCTCCAGCCTCGACGTGATCCGGGGGCGGATCGACACGTTCTGCGCGCTGGCCGGCGCGGCGTAGCGTGGGGTCCGCGGCGGCATCACCCGTCCGGTGAGCCGACCCGTCAGCGTCAAGGGCGTCTGCGCGATCCCGGACGGGCGCGTGCTGCTGTGCCGTAACCATCGCGGCGACTGGGAGCTCCCGGGCGGTCGCCCCGAGCCCGGCGAGTCCGATCGTGACTGTCTGATCCGCGAGCTGTGGGAGGAGACCGGGCTGGCGGTGCGGGTGGGGCGACCGCTCGGGACGATCGCGTTCGAGGTCGTGCCCGAGCGCTGGGTCGACGTCGCCGGCTATCTGTGCTCCCTCACGTCGGCCGGCGACCCGGCCGCCGCGCTGGCGGTGAGCGACGAGCACGTGGCGCTCGCGTTTCTGGATGTCGCGATGCTCAGGCCGGAGGAGCTGTCAGGGGTGTACCGGCGGCTGATCGCACGAGCGCGGGTGGCGGCTGGGGGCGAGGCGTAGAGTCGTCTGGGATGCGAGGGCCGACCGCAGACAGCGCGGTATCCGTCGACGGGACTCGCACGCTCGCCCGGACGTACCGGCACTTCGGTGAGGTCGACGCCGCCGCAACATCGCCGCTCTACGCGCGCGTCGCCGTCGCCGTGAGTGAGTCCGATGAGGCACTGCACGCGATCGAGGCGGCGCCGGCGCGCAGACGGCACCCGGCATCGATCCTCGCCGCGCTGCATGACCTCGCGCTCGCCGGACGCGCGCCCGCGCTTGCCGCGGCCTACGGGGCTGCGGACGGGGACGGGGCCGCCGCCGCGGCGATCGACACGCTGCTGCGAATGACCGACTCGGTGGCGGCCATCGCCGCGCGCCGGCGGCCGCGCACCATCGAGACGGCGGGCTGCGCCGTGCTGTACCCGGCGATCGCCGAGGCGGCGCGCCGGGTCGGGGCGGCGGCGGTCGGGCTGGTCGACGTGGGCTGCTCGGCCGGGCTCAACGTGAATGTCGACGGCGTTGGCATCACGTACAGCAACGGGCAATCGCTGGGTGACCCATCCTCTGGCGTGCAGCTGTCGTCATCGATCGCGGGAGACCGTGACATCCCGACGAGAGCGATGCCCGAGGTCGTCGCCCGGGTCGGCATCGACCTCGATCCGCTCGACGTGACCGACGGGGAGGACGCCCGCTGGCTGCGCGCCTGCGTCTGGCCGGACCAGCCCGAGCGGGCGGCGAGGCTCGACGCGGAGCTGGCCCTGGCGGCGACGGCCCCTCCGCAGCTGCTGCACGGTGATCCACTCGTGCTGCTGCCCGACGCGTTCGCCCGCGTGCCCGCCGGCGCCCTGCCCGTCGTCACCACGACGTGGGCGTTGTCGCGCTTCTCGCTCGAGAGCCGCTTGCGCTTCCTGCACCGCCTCGACGACGCCGCGGCCGGCCGGGCGGTGGCGTGGGTGTCGGCGGAGGGGGTCGGGGTCGCACCGGCGATCTCGACACGTGGCGATCGCCGCGCCTTTGGCCACAGCATCATCGGCCTGGCCGTGCTGCACCGGTCGGCCCTGCACGCCGAGGCCATCGGCCGGTGCTGGTCACGGGGGCGGTTCCTGGCCTGGTTGGCGGACGCCTGACGCTCCGGGGGCGAGCCGGGGCGGCCGCGGCGGCCACCGCGGCGAGTTCGTGACACGCGTGTCGCCGTCAGGGGGCGACGGTGCCGCTCGTCACCGTGCGCGTCTGGCCGCCGACCCAGATCGTCCCGTCCGGGTCGCGATCGACGTGGACGCGGCCGGCGCGGCCGAGCGCGGTGCCCTGGCGGACCACGTAGGGAGCGGTGAGCCGACCGGAGCCGAGCAGCCATTGCGCCAGCCCGGCGTTGAGGCTGCCGGTGACCGGGTCCTCCCAGCAGCCGCCGTCCTCCAGCACGAAGGCGCGTACCTCGGGCGTGCCGTCGGGGTGCAGACCGACGACGCCGATGTCGAGCGACTTCTCCGGTGCCGGGGTCAGGCCGAGCACGCGTTCGGCGGTGTCGAGCAGGACGGTGGCCCAGCCGGGGCCGTTGTCGGTCCAGGCGTGATCGACGATCTCACCGCGGTCGACGCCGAGCACGGCCACGATCAGCGCGAGCGTCTCGTCGTCGAGCGGCCCGGAACGCACGAGCGGCGGCGCCGCGAACGCGAGCCGCTCGCCGGCGCCGCGGCGCACCTCGACCAGGCCGACCCCGCACTCCTGGACGACGCGCTCGCGCCCGGCGTCGCCGCTCGCCTCAAGCCAGGCGTGGGCCGAGCCGAGCGTGGGATGGCCGGCGAACGGCAGTTCGCGGCTCGTGGTGAAGATCCGCACGCGGTAGTCGGCGCCCGGCTGGGTCGGCGGCAGCACGAACGTCGTCTCCGACAGGTTCGTCCAGTTGGCGAAGCGCTGCATCTCGGCGCCGCCGAGACCGTCGCCGTCGACGACGACCGCGACCGGGTTGCCGTACTCGGGCCCGTCCCCGAACACGTCGACCTGGGCGAAGCGGCGCTCGGCGGCCGCGCTCACCGTCGACCGCCGCGCAGGCCGCCGAGCCCGAGCGACCCGTCGCCCGCGCCCGCCTGCGCCGTGTCCTCCCCGGGCTCCTCCGAGGCGCCGCCCGGCGCCCCCGGCCCCTCCAGCCAGTCGACGGTCGGCGCGTAGAACAGACAGCCGGTGACCGCGGTCGAGAAGTCGAGGATGCGGTCGTGGGCGGCCGCGCCCATCCCCAGGAACATGCGGGAGAGCATCTCCTCCATGACGTCGGGCGCGCTCGCGTAGCCGATGTAGTAGGTGCCGAACTCGCGCGCGCCGACCGCGCCGAACGGCATGTTGAAGCGCATGATGTCGATCTGATCGCCGTCCGCGTCCTCGATCACGTTGAGCGCGATGTGGGCGTCGGGCGCCTTCTCGTCGTCGGGGATCTCGAGGTTGGAGAGCTTGGTGCGGCCGATCGCGCGCTCCTGCTGCTCGACGGTGAGCGCGTCCCAGGCGGCGAGGTCGTGCAGGTACTTCTGCACGAGCACGTAGGAGCCGCCCGCGAACGGTGGGTCCTCGTCGCCGACGGTGACGGCGTCGAGCGCTCCCCGGCCCTCGGGGTTCTCGGTGCCGTCGACGAACCCCAGCAGGTCGCGCTCGTCGAACGACTTGAAGCCGTGGACCTCGTCGACGACGGTGGCCGCGTCGCCGAGCGCGTCGGTGAGCCGCTGCGCGAGCTCGAAGCAGAGGTCGACGCGCTCGGCCCGGATGTGCAGGAGCAGGTCGCCGGGAGTGCTCGGCGCGGTGTGGACCGGCCCCTCCAGCGCGCGGAGCGGATGCAGGCGCGCGGGCCGCGGCGCGCCGTAGAGCCGGTCCCAGCACTCCGACCCGATCCCGATCACACACGTGAGCCCGGCCTCGGGCGCCCGGAAGCCGACCGCGCGCCGCAGCCCGCCCGCGGCGGCGAGCGCCTCGCGGACCGCCGCCTCCGACCCGGCCGCGACGGTGAGCACGAGGAAGATCGCGGCCGCGGTCGGCGCCTCGACGATCTGCTGCTGCTCGGGGGCGCCGGACATCTCAGCCGGGCGAGGAATGGGCGCGGGCGTCCATCGCCCCGATTATGACCGCGCGCCCGCTACCGGCGGATCGCGGACAGCAGCAGCTCGGTGAGCGCGTCCGCGTAGGCGGTCGCGTCGACCTCGGGGGGCGCGTCGAGGTAGGCGATCATCGTGTCGACCGCCCCCTGGTAGGTGACGGCCATCACGCGGGTGTCGAACGCGCGCAGCGAGCCCTCCTCCTGCCCGCGCCGCAGCAGCCGCTGCTCGACCACGTAGGTGTCCTCATAGGCGCGCAGGTCCAGCCGCGGGGCGCCGTCGGGATCACGCAGGTTGTGCGCCGGCGGCGTCGCGGGGGCCGTCACAATCAGTCCGATGAGCACGCCCGCCTCTCGCCACGCCGACGCGATCGTGGTCGGGCTGGGCGCGATGGGCAGCGCCGTCGCCCACCGCCTGGCCGAGCGCGGGCGCCATGTCGTCGGGCTCGACCGCCATCACCCGCCGCACGACCGCGGCTCGACCCACGGCGACACCCGGATCACGCGGCTGGCGATCGGCGAGGGGGCCGAGTACGTCCCGCTCGTGCGCCGCTCGCACGCGCTGTGGCGAGAGCTCGAGCGGGAGACGGGGACGACGCTCATGCGACAGGTCGGCGGCCTGGTGATCGGCGACGAGGACGACCCGTTCCTGGCCGAGACGCGCGCCAACGCCGCGCGCTACGAGATCGCGCACGAGAACCTCTCCCACCGCGCGCTCATCACGCGCTTCCCGATGTTCGCCGCGCCGGCCGGCACCCAGGGCTACCTCGAGGCCGAGGCCGGGCTGCTGCACCCCGAGGCCGCCGTCGCCGCGCAGCTGTCACTCGCCCGGCGCGCCGGCGCCGAGCTGCGGCTCGGCACCGAGGTCACCGGCTGGCGGTCCGACGGCGACGGGGTCTCGGTGACGACCGCCGCCGGAACGGTGCGCGGCTCCGAGCTCGTGCTCTGCGCGGGCGCCTGGATCCCGCGGCTGCTCCCCGAGTACGCGGACCGCTTCGCCGTCCACCCGCAGCTGCTGCACTGGTTCCCGATCCGCCGCGGATACGAGGCGCTGCGCGCGATGCCGGTCTTCATCTGGGAGATCCCGGGCGAGCGCGACGACTTCACCCACCTGTCGGGCGGCTTCTACGGGTTCCCGGCGATCGACGGCCCGCAGGGCGGGGTCAAGCTCGCGACCGAACGCTACGAGCGGACGATCGACCCCGATGCGCCGGCGAGCCCCGAGCACCTCGCGCGTGAGGCGGCGCGCCTGCACGAGCAGTACCTCGCGCCCCATTTCCCGTGGGTCGACGCGACGCCGCTGCGCAGCGTCTCGTGCCTGTACACGAACACTCGCGGCAGCCGGTTCATGATCGGCGCGCACCCCGACCGGCCGCACGTGACCGTCGTCGCGGCCTGCTCGGGCCACGGCTACAAGCACTCGCCGGCGATCGGCGAGGCGGTCGCGCAGCTGCTCTGCGACGGGGCCAGCGCGCTCGATCTCACGCCGTTCGCCCTCCCCGCCGCAGCAGGTGGTCGCGCTCCGGGCGGCTCTGCGTGAGCCGGGCCGGTGGGCGGGTCAGGGTCGCAGGCGCAGGATCCGCTTGATCGGTGCGGGGACGTCGATCGTGGCCACGTTCCAGCCCGACACGCTGATCACCGGCGTGGCGCCGTGCAGCGCCGAGCGGTGATAGGACGCGCGCAGCGTCTCGGACTCGCCCGGCCACAGCGTGATGTCGTTGGCGCTCCAGTACACGGGGAGAACCTCGTCGTCCCCGCGCGCCGGCTTGCCCGCGGCCGTCCCGCGCCGTACGTCGGCGCGCAGGAAGAACGACGCGGTCGAGCTCGGCGAGTCGTTGGTGATCGTCACGTCGCTCACCGTGTTGGACCCGTCGAGCCCGTGGCCGGGGTGCGAGCGCGCCGTCACCGTCACCTGCGCCGCGGGCAGGCTGTGCAACTGGCGCAGCGAGGCATACCGGGTCATCGTCGCCTGGGGCAGGCCGATCGTCTTCGTCCAGTTGACGACGTCGGGCTGGGTGGAGAGCCAATAGACGTTGCGGTCGACGATCCGGGCGCCGCTGCGCAGCACGAGCTCGACGAAGTACGTGCGCGCCCGGGTGGGCGGCGCGGTCGGCGCCGGCACCGACGGATGCAGCACGTCGGCGGCGACGCCCTGGGATCCCAGGTGATCGGCGCCGAGGCCTGGTTCGAGAGGACGTGGCCGGCGATGTCGAGCACGCGCGCCTGCACCGTGAGGTCGCTGCGCGTGCGAGCGCCGAGGTTGTCGACCGCGACGTTGCCGGTGTCGTAGGCGTACAGCGCATGCAGCGGGCGGTTGGCCTCCTGCGCGCCGAAGAAGCTGCCCGCCTCGTCGAAGTCGGCGTTGTACAGGTTCCACAGCATCGACGGCCAGCCCTTGTTCAGCTGCCAGTAGACGACGCCGGTCGACGGCGCCTTCGCGCGGGTCGAGTGGTCGATGTAGGCCTCGAACTGCGCCCGCTGGGTCTCGTAGTTCTGGACCTGGGCCTCCTCGACGAAGCTGTCCAGGCTCGTCCACTTGCCGTAGCGCGCGGCGATCGCCTTGTCGAGGTCGTGCAGGGTGCCGAACGCATAGCCGTAGTTCTTGCGTTGTTGGGCAGCTGCTTCTCGTAGTTGAGGTGGTACTGGTTGTAGTTGGGCTTCGGTCCACAGCGCGTGCTGCTCGGCGGGCGACATGAAGCGCTTCAGGGAGTCGAGCGTGGGATCGTGGCGCCGGAGCTCGACTCGCTGTCGAACGCCCACGCGCCGCCGACGTTCGTGCGCGTCGAGTCCTTGGGGTCGTAGTGCGTGGTGTCGTACCAGTAGCTCGGCGGCACCCAGTCGTATGGCCCTTCCTTCTCGCCCGAGGGACCGAGATGGATGGCGCTCGCGTACTCGGCGGAGGAGATCAGCGGGTCCTGGAAGTCCGCGGCGCGGAACGCGTGCACCGAGACGCGCTCCTGGCGGGGCGTCGGCGTGTTGTCGCTCCAGCTGAAGTTGAGCACGCTCGGGTGGTTGCGCAGGTTCTCGCCGATCGTCCGGGCCGACAGCGCGATGACCGGTAGTCGTGCGCAGAGGTCAGCTTGGAGCTCTGCAGCTGCCACGCGTCGCAGCACTGGAAACCGCCGTCGATCAGGATCCCGGCGCGGTCCATCTGCTCGTAGAAGTTGGCCGGCATCTGCTTGCCCTCGGTGCGGATCCCGTTGAGGCCGAGGTTCTTGATCATCGCGATCTGCCGCGCCGTGTCGGCCGGGGAGTAGCGCAGGAACATGTCCTCCGACCAACCGCCGCCGCGGAAGATGAACGGGCGCGCCGTTGACCAGGAACTGGCGCGAGCCGGCGGGCGCGAGCGGCGAGGCGCCGACCAGCCGCGTGGTGATCGTGCGGATCCCGAACGTCTCGGACTGCGCGTCCGACGCTGCCGTTCGCCGAGCGGGCGCACATCGTCAGGCCGTACAGCGGCTGGCCGGGCCCATCTCGTAGGGCCACCACACCGCGGGTGATCGAACATGCAGCGCGAACGCCACGGTGCGGGTGGTGTGCGCCGGGGAGCGTCACCGTCCGCTTCAGCATCGCAGGTGTGGCGGTGGGGCCGCCGGGCGCGCGGACGCGGGCGCTGACGACCCCGGTCTGCGGCGCGAGCCGGTGACGTTGCTCACCGCACCGGTCAGCGTCAGCTGCGCGCTCGAGAAGTTGCGGGCGTCGTGCTGGACGACGTGCGCGTCGGCTAGCGCGAGCGGGCCGGAGGTGTGCAGCTGGATCGGGAACTGGATCCCGGTGTTGTTGTCCGGCGGGATCTGGGTCCAGTCGACGTTGTCGAGCGTGAACATCGTGTTCGGGTCGTTGGGATAGACCTTGAGCGCCAGCGCGTTGGCGCCGCGCGCAGCAGCCTGGTGACGTCGAAGGTGTAGCGGGTGTAGTCGCCCTGCACCCTGGCGTGCGTCGCCAGCCGGTGGCCGTTGACCCACACGTCGGCCTCGCCGACGACGCCGTTGACGATCAGGCTCGACGTGCTGCGAGCGGTCCGGCGCGGCGTGGAAGTCGGTGCGGAACCACCAGGGCACCGAGAACCTCGGGATCGTGTCCTTGCCGATCGTGTCCATGTAGCCGAAGCAGCGCTTCATGTTCGTGGCGAAGAAGACGTGCGGGCAGCGGCCGGTCTGGACGAGCGCCCCCACCTCGGTGCCGACCGCGCCGGCGTCGTCGGGCGTGACGTGCAGCCATGAGCCGGTCCCGAACCCGGGCATGGAGACGCGCGCGCCGCCTGGCGTCACATGGGCGCTGCTCTGCACCTGCCAGCCGCCGAGCCCGACCGTCGTCGGTGGCGGCCGACGCGCGGCCCGCGCAGGCGAGCAGCACGGCGATCAGGAGCGACACGGAGAACGTGAGCGCGACGGCGAGCGATGACGACGGACGGCGATCGGCGCGGGACATGTGTTCCTCCCTCAGGATCTCTGGCTCATTCGGTGACACTGGTGACGGACGTCGCGTCCGCCGATCCGCGACCGCCCGCCCGGGCGACCGCGACGTGGCAGGCGACCCGCGCTCGGCCGATCGGCTCGGGCGAGGCGTGACCTGCTCGCACTTCTCGATCGCCAGCGGGCATCGGGCGCGGAAGCGGCAGCCTTCGCTCGGGTTGATCACGCGCGGCGGCTCGCCGGTGTCGGCCGACAGCTCGCCGCCCTTCTCGTGCGGGTCGGCGACCGCCGAGAGCAGCAGCTGCGTGTACGGGTGCTTGGGCGCCGACAGCACCGTCTCGGTCGGCCCGGACTCGACCTGATGGCCCGCGTACATGACGACGATCCGGTCGGCGACGTAGCGCGCGCTCGCGAGGTCGTGGGTGATGTAGAGCAGCGAGACGACTCGCGGTCGCGCAGCGAGGCCATCATGTTGAGCACGCCCGCGCGGATCGACACGTCGAGCATCGACACCGGCTCGTCGGCGAGGATCAGCTTCGGGCGCACCGCGAGCGCCTGGGCGAAGCCGATCCGCTGACGCTCGCCGCCGCTCATCTCATACGGGAAGCGGGTGAGCATCCGCGGGCTCAGCCCGACCGCCTCGCACACGCGCTCGGCCTCGCGCCGGCGCTCGTCGCGGCTCGAGCTCCGGCCGGTGCAGCTGCAGGTTGCGCATGATCCCGTGCGAGATGCGGAACACCGGATGAAACGCGCTGAACGGGTCCTGGAGCACGATCGGGACCTCGCCCCGGTACCAGAGCACGTCCTTGCGCGAGCGCAGGCTCTGCAGCGACCGCCCGCGGTAGTGGATCTCGCCCCGGTCGGCGTGTAGAGCCGCGCGAGCAGGCGAGCGATGGTGCTCTTGCCGCTGCCGCTCTCGCCGACGAGCGCGACGATCTCCCGCTCGTGCGATCGTGAGGTCGAAGTCGTCGACGGCGTGCAGCACCTGCTTGGAGAAGAGCCGCCGAGACCGGAAGTGGCGGGTCAGCCCCTCGGTGCGCAGCAGCGGCTCCAGCGGTCTCGTGGCGGGTCGTCGGGCATCAGCTCGCCTCCTCGGCCGGCTCGGCGTACAGCAGGCAGCGGACGCGGGCGCCGTCGCGGTCGTACAGCTCGGGCTCGCGCGCCGGGCAGATCTCCATCACGTCCGGGCAGCGCGGGTGAAAGCGGCAGCCGCTGGGCGGCCGCGCGAGGTCGGGCGGCGCCCCGGGGATGCCCGTCATCTCGCGTCGCGGGCCCCGGATCGAGGGGAACGCGCTCATCAGCCCGCGGCTGTAGGGGTGCAGCGGGCGCTCGAAGATCGCCTCGGTCGGCGCCGCCTCGGCGATCTGGCCGGCGTACATCACGATCACCCGGTCCGAGTAGCGGCTCACCACCGACATGTCATGGGTGACGAAGATGACCGCGAACCCGAGCTCCTGCTGCAGCTCCCGGATCTTGGTCATCAGCGACTGCTGGGCGACGACGTCGAGCGCCGACGTCGGCTCGTCCATGATCACCAGCTGGGGCGTGAACAGCAGCGCCATCGCGATCATCGCCCGCTGGCGCATGCCGCCGCTGAGCTGGTGCGGGTAGCTGCCCAGGTGGACGGCGTCGATGCCCACCAGCGCCAGCACCTCTCGCGAGCGGGCGCGGATCTCGTCGCGCGACCGGGTGCCGTGCGCCTCCAGCGTGTCCGGAACTGCGCGCCGATGCTCTTCATCGGGTTGAGCGCGTTCATCGCGCTCTGCATCACCATCGAGTAGTCGCGCCAGCGCATGTGGCGCAGCTCGCCGCCGCGCAGCCCGACCATGTCGCGCCCTCCGAACATGACCTCGCCCCCGACCACCTCGCCCGGGGGCGACAGCAGCTGCGCGATCGCGAACAGGAGCGTGGACTTGCCGCAACCCGACTCGCCGACGATCCCCACGAACTCGCCTCGGCGACCGAGAAGCTCACGCCGTCGAGGGCGTGGACGTCGCCCGAGTCGGTCAGGTAGTCGACCGACAGGTCGCGGACGTCAAGCAGCGGCTCGGGCACGCCGCCTCCTCCTTCGCCTCACGGGCCGCAGGGCCGGGTTGCCGATCTCGTCGAAGGCGTAGTTGAGCAGCGCGAAGCCGCTGCCGAGCAGCGCCACCGCCGCGCCGGGGGCGAGCGCCCACCACGCGTTGCCGGCCTCCAGCGCCGAGGCCTGCTGGGCGTTGTAGAGCATCGTCCCCCACATCAGCTCGCTCGTGTTGCCCAGGCCGAGGAACTGCAGCGTGGCCGCGAATCCGACGACGTACACCGCCAGCGACAGGAACGACGCGACGAGCAGCGACGTCATCGTCGGCACGATCTCGACGAGGATGATGTAGACCGGCCGCTCCCCTCGCGCGCGGGCCGCGACCAGGAAGTCGCGGCTGCGGACCGACAGCCCCTGGGAGCGCAGCTGCCGGGCCTGGAACGCCCAGCTCGTGATGCAGAGCACGATGATCAGAGTGGTGACTCCGGGCGGCAGGTAGGACGCCAGCAGGATCAGCAGCGGCAGCACCGGGCAGGATCAGGAACACGTCGGTGATGACGGTCAGCACGCGGTCGGTGACCCCGCCGAAGTACGCGGCGGTCACCCCGACGAGCATCGAGACGATCGTCGCGATCGCGCTCACCACGAGGGTCACGATCAGCGTCAGCCGCGTGGACCACACCAGCTGGGAGAACACGTCCTGTCCGAGCTGGGTGGTGCCGAGCAGGTGCGCCGACGACGGCGGGCTGTTCTGGGCGTAGATCGCCGCCTGCGGGGCTGTGCGGCGCGACCAGTCCGGGGAACGCGGCCACGAACCCCATCAGGAGCAGGATCACGGCGCCCGCCACCGCTTTGCGGTTGCGCAGCACCGCGCGCAGGAAGCGGCCCTGCGGGACGCGTCGTCGTGCGTCGCCGGCCGGCTCGGCGAGTGCGGCTTCGGTGACGGCCATCGGCACGCCTCCCGCATCCGCGGGTCGAGCACGGCGGTGAACAGGTCGGCGAGGAGCACGCAGACGAGCACCGCGAGCGTGTAGAACAGGAACAGGCCCTGCATCAGCGGGAGGTCGTGGTCGGTCGTGCTCGTGTAGAAGAGGTAGCCGAGACCGGGATAGGAGAACAGGTACTCGATCGCGATCGAGCCGCCGAGCACGTAGCCGATCTGCATCGCGAACCCGGTCAGGTTGGGAAGCATCGCGTTGCGCGCCGCGTAGTCGGACATGACCCGCCGGTCCGTCAGGCCCTTGGCGCGCGCCATCTTCACGTAGTCCTCGGAGATCGTCGTGATCATGTTGTTGCGCATCGAGTACACCCACAGGCCGGCGGTGACGACCACCAGACTGAGGCCCGGCAGGACGGCGTGCTTGAGCACGTCCCCGATGAACGACAGCGAGAGCGACGGCGTCGCCCCGATGGCGTAGTTGCCCTGCAGCGGCAGCCAGTTGAGCTTCACCGCGAACACGTAGATCAGCAGCAGGCCGACGAAGAACACCGGGACCGTGGAGAGGATGAACAGCGACGGCGGGACGATCGCGTCAAAGCGGCCACCCCGCCGCCAGGCGCTCACCGCGCCCGCGAGCGGTTCCGATCACGAACGCAAGCGCGGTGGTCACTCCGACCAGCCCGAGCGTCCACGGCAGCTTCGAGGCGATCTCATTGATCACCGGCACATTCTGCGCGGTCACCCCGAAGTGGCCCGGTGAGGCAGTTGCCGAGGTACTGGAAGTAACTGGCGATCACACCCTGGTGCACTCCGGTGCCGAACTGGATCTCCAGCGCGTGCAGCGCCGCCGGGTTGACGGTGCCGCGGAACGTCGCGAGCACCGCCTGCGCCTCGTTGCCCGGCATCACGCGCGGGATGATGAAGTTGACCGTCAGCGCTGCCCAGAGCGTCACTCGGAACAGGCCCATCCGGCGGGCGAGATATCTCACCTCTCACACCCGCCGGAGTCCGGCCGCGTCTCAACGCCGCGGCTCACCCGTCGGATACAGGTGCGTCACGACCTGACCGTCGTCTGGGAACGCGTACGGCGACGGCTGCGCGTACGGGTCGGCCTGGGTCGGCCAACCGCCGATCTTCGTGGTGTCGTACTGGTACCAGTCGACGCCCTCGGTGGTCGGGATGAACGGAATCGTCTTCACCATGATCTTCTGGATCTGGTGGATGATGTGCACCTGCTGGGAGGAGGTAGCCGCCGGGTAGTGGTTGAACAGGGCGTCGGCGGCGGCCGACTTGAAGCGCGGATAGTTCGTCGAGCCGATGTTGCCGCTGAACAGCCAGCCGCGCAGCTCGTAGTACGGGCTCGGCCCGGGGCACGCCGCGGGACCGCCGCTGCCCGCGTAGGCGAGCTGGAACTTGCCGGACTGGATGTCGGCGGTGTAGGGCGTGGAGTTCTCGTCCTGCACCGTCACCCCGATCCCGACCGCCTTCAGCTCCTGGGTGATGATCTGCAGCGACGCGTCCCAGTCGGAGTAGCCGCTGATCGTCTTGATCGTGAACAGCAGCGGCTGGCCGCTCGGGGACTGGTAGATCCCGTTCGAGCCCTTCTTGAAGCCGGCGGAGTTGAGGATCTGCTCGGCCTTGCGCGGGTCGTACGTCGGCTGCGAGAGCGAGGTGTCGGCCCAGCTCTTGAACGTCGGCGTGATCACGCCCGTCTGGTTGGCGGGCTGCTGCTCGCCGCCCTCGCCGAGCTTGGAGATGTTGGCCTTGTTGAGCGCGTAGGCGATCGCCTGGCGCACCGGCAGCTGGCTTGAGCAGCGGGTTGGTGAGGTTGGGGACGAGCGCCACGTTGAGGACCGGCGGGAACCAGATGTGGCGGTGCGTCGGGTCCTTGCCGACGTAGTAGCTCTTGATGTTGGGGATGTACTGCCCGCCCCACTGCGCCTGGCCCTGGGCGAGGTACAGGTTGGCCGGCGTGTTGGAGAGGAACGCCGGGTAGTCGATCTCGGCGATCCGCGGGACCGGATGGCCGGGCTTGCTCTGCCAGTAGGTCGGGTTGCGCAGGTACTTGATGTTCTGCGGCGAGCAGCTGGAGACCTTGTAGGGGCCGGTGCCGACCGGCTTGGAGTCGGCGTACGTGGACAGCTTGGCCTGGTCGAGCGTCGACCAGATGTGCTGCGGCACGATCGGGGTCTGGTCGGCGACGTAGTAGAAGTACGTCTGGGCGGGCGAATTGAACGTGAACACGACCTTGTTCGCGCCCTTCATCGAGACACGCCCGTCAGTGGCCCCCCGGCGTTGTGCCAGAGCGCGTTGAGGTCGGCCGCCCGGTCGCTCTTGATCGCGTCGAACGTGTACAGCACGTCCTTGGCGGTGAGCGGCTTGCCGTCGGTCCACTTCACGCCGCTGCGGATCGTGAAGGTCAGGGTCCTGTAGCCGTCCGACCACGTCGAGGAGGATCGCGAGCATCGGCACCGGGGGCTTCGTGCTCTGCAGGATGTTGACGTACTCGAGCGGCTCGTAGACGTAGCCGAACGTGATCCCGGGGCCGAGCAGCGACGCGTTGAACGGGTTGAACTGGCAGGTCCAGGTCGAGCCGCTCTCGTTGTCGATCACGAGCTTGCCGCCGACGGCGCCTCCGCTCGACGACGCCGACGTCGCGGCCGACGTCGCCGACTTCGTGGAGCCCTTGGAGCGAGCCCCCGCCGCACGCGGTCGCGAGCACGCATCCCGCCACCAGCGGCACCAGCCACGCCACGCCTGTCATCCGACGCCTCTTCATCACACACCCTCTCCTCGATGCGGCGATCACCGGCCGGCCGCTCGCCGACACCGTCTCGGCGGACGCTCGCGCCGCCTGTGGGGGTGTCCCCCGGCGGCGCTCAGCGTGCGGCAGCGACCAAACAGTTTGGGAAACCTCTAAACAAAAGCGAATATAACTCCATGCCGCTGTCGGGTCAACCCGGGTCGGTACATGGAGAGTTCCTTTTCCAAATTGGGGCGCCGCGCACGGCGGCGGGGGGCGGGCGGGCGGCGGCGTGGGGCGCGGGGTGCCGGGACGCGCAGGGTTACCGCGGCAGCGCGACCGGCGAGAGCAGCGCCGTACGCGCCTCGTGCAGCGCGACGGCGATCGCGCCCTGCAGCGCCGCCCGCTCGCCGAGCCGGCTCGTCTCGATCCGCGCGGTCATCGGGACGAGCGCGGCCGCCGCGCCGCGGACCGGTCGCAGCAGCAAGGGGCTCGAGCCGATGCCACCGCCGAGCACGACGAGCTCGGGGTCGAGGATCGCGCTCACCGTCGCGATCGCCGTCCCCAGGCGCGAGGCGACGTGGTCGACGACCGCCTGCGCCGCGGCGGTGCCGCCGACGGCGAGCTCGAACACCTCCTCGACCGAGGAGAGCTCGGGGTCCTCCGGGGCCCGGCGCGCGTTGAACTCGGCGATGATGCCGGCGCCGCCGATCTCGTCCTCGAGCCCTCCGTGCAGGCGGTGGCGGGGGTTGAACGGATCGCCGACCAGCGGCAGGTAGGCGATCTCGCCGGCGGCCCCGTGCGCGCCGCGCACGACCTGGTCGTGCATGATGATCCCCATGCCGATCCCGGCGCCGATCGCGATGAACACCATCGTCGACACGCCTCTGGCCAGGCCGAACCACTGCTCCCCGACGGCCGCCAGGTTGACGTTGTTCTCGACGAGCACCGGCAGGTCGAACCGCTCGCGCACCACCTCGACCGGGTCGAAGCCGCCCTCCGGCACGACGTTGTAGGCGAGCGAGGTGACCCGGCCGCTCGCCTGGTCGACGACGCCCGGCGAGGAGATCCCGAGCGCGAGCGGTGGCCCGTGCGCCGCGCTCGCGCGGTCGATCGCCTCGCTCACCATCTCGAGGATCTGGACCCCGACCGCGCGGCCGCCGTCCTTGGCCGTCGGCCACTTCAGATCGCAGATCGGCTCGCCGAACAGGTCGGCCGCGGCGACGCGCACGTTGGTGCCGCCGATGTCGGCGCCGACGACGAACCCGGCGCGCGCGCTGACGACGTAGGAGACCGGCTTGCGCCCGCGCTGCCCCTCGCGCGTGCCGGCGGCGCGCACGAGCCCGCCCTGCTCCAGCCGGCTCACCGCCGCCGACACGGTCGGCTTGGAGAGCTTGGTGGCGGCCGCGATCTCCGGGCGCGTGATCGGGCCCCGGCGGAAGATCGTCTCCAGCACCGCCTGCTCGCCGAGCTCGCGCAACAGGCTCTGACGCGAGTCGCCGTCGGCCCATGCGGACCGGCGATTGGGGTCGGCTCCCATCACCGGGCCCATTGAAGTTAGACCTCTTTACGAATAGAATGGACCCGATCGGGCACGAGAGCCAGCATTGTAACGCCGATAAGCAAAGTCCTTTCATAAGCGAGAGAAACAGCCGTGAGCACGAGGCAGTCCGTCCCCATGGTGACGGTGATCGGATGCGTGCAGGCCGACGTGGTGATGAGCCCGGTGACCGACCTGCCGGCGCCGGGCGGGGCGCTGCTCACCGAGCGGGCGGCGATCCGCGTCGGGGGCGCCGGGGCCAACGCGGCGCTGGCCGCCGTCGAGGCCGGCCTCGAGGTGCGCCTGATCGGCGCGATCGGCGACGACCAGCTCGGCACGCTGATGCGCGAGCAGCTCGCGCCCGCCGGCCTCGCCGACGAGCTCGCGGTCGGCGACGGCGACCAGACCGGGCTCACGGTCGTGCTCGAGTCGCCGTCGCGCGACCGCACGTTCCTCACCCATCTCGGCGTCAACGACCGCTGGGGGCCGGCGATGATCCCCGACGACGCGCTCGGCTGTGACCACCTGCTGCTGTGCGACTACTTCGTCGCGCCGCGGCTGCGCGGGGACCCGGCGCGCGTGCTGCTCGACACCGCCCGGGAGCGCGGCGCGCGCACGTTCTTCGACACGAGCTGGGACCCGGACGGCTTCACCGACCGCACCCGGGCCGAGGTGTACGCGCTGCTCCCGTCCGTCGACGTGTTCCTGCCCAACGAGGTCGAGGCGTGCGCGCTCGCCGGCCGGCCCGGGGACCCGGCGCAGGCGGCGCGCGTGCTGCAGGCGGCCTCGGGCGGCTGGGTCGTCGTCAAGCTCGGCCGCTCCGGCTGCCTGGCGGTCGGGCCCGGCGACGAGGAGATCGCCGCCCCGGCGCCCGCGGTGAGCGTCACCGACACGACGGGAGCGGGCGACGCGTTCAACGCCGGCATCATCCACGCGCTGGCGGGCGGGGCGGAATGGCGCGACGCGCTCGCGCAGGCGGCGCGGTTCGCGACCACGATCGTCGCCCGACCGTCCAACGACCGGTTCCGGCACGGATTGACCGGGGTGGAGCGATGAAGCTGTCGGTGATCGGCGCGGGGTCGACGTACACGCCCGAGCTCGTCTCGGGGCTCACCCGCGACCGCGAGCGGCTCGACGTGACCGAGCTCGTGCTCCACGACATCGACCCCGAGCGCCGTGACGTCGTCGGCGGACTCGCGCGGCGCATGCTCGAGCGCCAGAGCTTCGACGGGGAGCTGGAGATCACCGGGACGCTCGATCGCGCGCTCGAGGGCGCCGACATGATTCTCGTCCAGATCCGCGTCGGGGGGCAGGCGGCCCGGCTGCGCGACGAGACCATCCCGGCGGCGTGCGGCTGCGTGGGCCAGGAGACGACCGGCGCCGGCGGCCTCGGCAAGGCGATGCGGACCGTACCGGTCGTGCTCCAGATCGCCGCGCGGGCGCGGGAGCTCGCGTCCCCGGACGCCTGGATCATCGACTTCACCAACCCGGTGGGGATCGTCACCCGCGCGCTGCTCGACGCCGGCCATCGCGCGGTCGGGCTGTGCAACGTCGCGATCAACTTCCAGCGCCAGATCGCGGCGCATCTCGGCGTGCCCGCCGAGCGCGTGCACGTCGACCAGGTCGGGCTCAACCATCTCACCTGGATCCGGGCGGTGTGGATCGACGGGCGCGACGTGCTCGGCGAGGTGCTGCAGCGGTTCGGCGATGCGCTCGCCGACGAGATCGAGCTGCCCCGCGCACTGCTCGACCGGCTGGGCGCGATCCCGTCCTATTACCTGCGCTACTTCTACGCCGAGCGCGCGGTCGTCTGGGAGCAGGCGACGTCCGAGCCGCGCGCGCGGGCGGTGATGGAGATCGAGCGCGGGCTGCTCGACCTGTACCGCGACCCGTCGCTCACCGAGAAGCCCGCGCTGCTCGAGCGGCGCGGCGGCGCGTTCTACTCAGAGGCCGCGATCCAGCTCGTCGCCTCGCTCGTCGGCGACACCGGGGACGTCCAGGTCGTCGACATCCGCAACGGCACGCACGCTCGCGGGGCTCGCCCTCGACGACGTCGTCGAGGTGCCCGCGCGGGTCGGGCGCGAGGGCCCGGTGGCGCTCCCCCAGGACCGCTCGCGCCGGAGCTGCTCGGCCTCGTGCAGCATGTCGCGGCTTACGAGCGGCTCGCCGCCGCGGCCGCCGCCGCCGGCGACGTGGACGGGGCGCGCCTGGCGCTGCTCGCGCACCCGCTGGTGCGCGAGTACGGGCTGGCCGACACGCTGCTCGACGACCTGCTGGCGGGCGACGGCGGGGCGGCGAGCGGCCGCCTGGCGACCCGGCGGTGACGGTGGCGGCCGACGGGGACGGGCTCGTCCTGGCGGTCGACGGGGGTGGGGTCAAGACCGACCTCGCGCTGCTCGACGCGCGCGGCGCGCTCCTGGCCCACGTCCGCGGGGGCCGCAGCCAGTTCCACTACCTCGGGGTCGACGGGTGCATCGAGGTGCTCCAGGGGCTGCTCACGACCGCGCTCGCGCGGGCGGGCCGCGACCCCGAGGCCCGCCCGCTCGCCGCCACGGCACAGCTGCTGCTGGCGGGGATCGACATCCCCGAGGAGCTGTCGGCGCTGCGCGCCGGCCTGGAGCGGCTGGGCTGGAGCGAGCAGCTCGTGGTCGGCAACGACACCGAGGCGCTGCTGCGCGCCGGCACCGACCGCGGCTGGGGCGTCGCGGTCGTGTGCGGCACGGGGATCAACTGCCTGGGGCTGGCCGCGGACGGGCGCGAGGCGCGGTTTCTCTCCTTCGGCCTGGTGTCGGGCGACTGGGGCGGCGGTGGCGACATCGGCCTGGCCGCGCTCGCCGCCGCGGTGCGGGGCGCCGACGGCCGCGGACCGCGCACCGTGCTGCAGACCGCGGTGGCGGCCCACTTCGGTCTCGGCGACCCGTTCGCGGTCGCGCGCGCGGTCCACCTTCAGGAGATCGCCGAGGCGGGACTCGGCGAGCTCACGCCGATCGTCCTCGCCGCCCGCGAGGAGGACGCGGTGGCCGCCGCGATCGTGGCCCGGCTCGTCGGCGAGGTGGTGGCGTTCGTGCGGGCGACGCTGCGCCGGCTCGAGCTCGCCGGCTCCGACCCGGACATCGTGCTCGGCGGGCGCGTGCTGCGCTCGGTCGCGCCCGACGTGATCGACGCGATCGCCCGCGGCGTCCATGCGCTCGCCCCGGGCGCATCGGTCGTCGTCTCCCCGAGTGAGCCGATCGTCGGCGCCGCGCTGCTCGGGCTCGACGCGGTCGGGGCCGACGCGGTCGCGCAGGCGCAGGCTCGCGCCGAACTCGACCGCGCGACCGCCCGCGCGTAGAGCCGCCTGGGCGGTTCTGCGTGCAGCGGCGTAGGCCGGGTAGTCAACGATGTGAGGGAGATCTGTCGGTGTCATCCGACGCACCCGGTCACCGTGACGGTTGGGCACGCCGCGACATGGCGTACGGCGTGACACAGGAGCCCCGGACGCTTGCGTCACGATCAGCTGTACCCGGTTGTGGACTGCCGAGCTGTGACCCTCGGCGCCCTATCGAGGCCGGGGGCCGGCCCCCGCCTGGGTAGAGATATGCGTGCCCGGGTAGAGAAGTGGCCTCATCATTCGTCAGAAAGGCACCTTAGATGATTCTACTGGGCATCATCCTGCTCATCATCGGTTTCGTCGCGAAGATTGCGATCCTCTGGACGATCGGGATCGTCGTGTTGGTCATCGGTGCAGTGCTCGCGATCATGGGAGCGCTCGGTCGCGAGGTCGGCGGTCGCCGTCACTTCTTCTAAGGCGTCTGGAGCACGCCTCTGCGTATCGGAGGCCCGTGCCATCGCCTGACCGGCGGGCAATCAAGTTCGGTGGCCCGCCGTTCGGCGGTCCGCGGCCGCCGTCTGCTCGCTGCGCGCTACATGGTCGCGGCGAGTCGGCTCATCCTCGCCGAGAGGGAGATGCTGGGCCGTTGACCGACGGCTCAGCGCGACCTGTCCTACCTGACGATCGCTCACAGCACACTCCATTTCAGACTGCTGTGACACATCGCCCCAAGCGCTACCCCTTGGAACGTGGACGACCGCGGTTCGGCATCCAAGGCGCCCGAAGAAGTAGCCGGTGCAATAGCGTCCGCGCGATGCGTCCCAGATCGTGACCGTGGGACTCGCGGACGAGGGGGTGTCAGCCGTCGAGGACCCGGAGGTCGAGACGGGCGAGGCGTTCCGGATCGACGAGGAAGTCGAGCTCGACGATCCGGCCGCCCCGGACGGTGAACGCGCCGACCGAGAAGGGCCGCTCGTCGCGCATCGAGACGAGGCCGGCGGCGCCGTTGACGAGCGCGCGCCGGACGGTGACGACCGCGCGGGACCACATCGCGGCCTGCCCGGCGACCGCCTGGGCGCCGCGCGCCGCGTGCGAGAGACCGGACAGGCCGCCGTCCGCCCGCAGCACCACGTCGGGGTCGAGCACCGCGACGAGCCCGTCGAAGTCGCCGTCGCGCGCGGCCGCCAGGAAGGCGTCGACCACCCTCCACTGCTCGGCGAGACGGGCGTCGTGGCTGGGGACCGCTGCCGCGAACGCGGCGGCGGGCGCGGCTGGCCAGCTGGCGGGTCGCCTCCGGGGAGCGCTCGATGATCGGCGCGATCTCGTCGAACGGCACCGCGAACATGTCGTGGAGCACGAACGCCAGCCGCTCGCCCGGGGTCGAGCGCCTCCAGCACCACAAGCAGCGCCAGCCCGACCGAGTCGGCGAGCAGCGCCTCGTGCTCGGGGTCGGTCGCCGTCCTCGCGATCGATGATCGGGTCGGGCAGATGCACGTCGAACGGCTGCTCGTGGCGGGTGTTGCGCGCGCGCAGCCCGTTGAGCGCGACCCGTGCGACGATCGTGGTCAGCCAGGCGCCGAGGTTCTCGACCTCGTCGGCGTCGGCGCGGCTCACCCGGAGCCATGCCTCCTGCACGGCGTCGTCGGCCTCGCTGAGCGACCCGAGCATCCGGTAGGCCACCGCCCGCAGCCGAGGCCGGTGCTGTTCGAACTCCTCGGCCAGCCGCTCCTGATCGGTCATCGTCACATTCCTCGCTCGTAACGTGTCATGGATGTAGACCCGCGGACACGACGAGATGTGACCGCGGCGCGATGGAAGGAAGCCCGATGCAACCACGTATGGAGAACCCCGTGATGCTCCTGCCCGGAGCGATGGAGGCGCTGCAGAAGATGGGCGCCGCCGCCCAGGCATCCGGCGTGCCCGCCACGACGCTGTACCTGGTCGAGGCCCGCGCCAGCCAGATCAACGGCTGCGCGGTGTGCCTGGACATGCACTCGCGTGAGATGAAGGCGGCCGGCGAATCCGACGAGCGTGTCTTCATGGTCGCCGCCTGGCGCGAGGCGCCGTACTTCGACGACGCCGAGCGCGCCGCGCTGGCGCTCACCGAGGCCGCCACCCGGCTGGCCGACCGCCCCGACTCGATCTCCGACGAGATCTGGGAGGAGGCGGCCCGCCACTACGACAAGGCGCAGCTGGCGGGACTGGTGCTGATGATCGCGGCGATCAACGCCTGGAACCGGATCAACGCGACGACCCGGCAGATCACCGGCAGCTGGGTCGAGCAGTGGATCAGCAAGCCCGAGCCCGCCACGGCGTGACCGCGGGGCTCAGGGCGTGCGGATCGCGTCGGTGATCGCCCGGGCCAGATAGGTGGCCGTCGAGACGACGAGGAAAATCTGTGACGGGCACGCGGCCGTGGGACGATTGTCGTGATGGCGGATCGTGACGTGTCATCCGGTTGCACGGCGTATCGGTTGAGCGAGCTCGGTTGGCTGCAGTTCGAGCGCCTGTGCTCGCTGGTGATCGCCGCCGAGACCGGCCGCAGCGCGCTCCCGTGGTCCGGTCACGCCGACCTCGTGCGCAGCGCGGTGATCGACGGCCCGGCCGAGCTGCCGACCTGGGGCGCGCGGCTCAGCGGCCGGATCGCCACGCTCGTCGTGTGGGTGGGCGGCGCGGGGTCGCCCGAGCGATGGGTGGACGGCAGGGCCCTGCACGACGCGTCGATCGCGGCGTCTGAGATGGACGCGATCGTCGTCATGACCAACCACGACGCGGGCGCGGTGTCGACCGTGTTCGCGCAGCTCGCCGTTGGGCGCCCGATGCTCGTCCTCGGCGGCCGCGAGCTCGACGGGGCGATCGACAGGCACGCGTCCGTGCGGGCCGCGCTGCCGTCGCTGCTGGGCTGGCGGGATCTCGGCTCGTTGATCTCGCCGCGCGTGCGCGCCGCCTCCTCGCTGCAGATCGACGGGGCCCAGGCGCTCGCGCGCGTGTTCTGGCCGACGCGCGCGTACGAGCGCACGCGCGAGGTGCTGGCCGCCATCGCTTCGTCGTGCTCACCGGACCGCCGGAGATGGGAAAGACCGCGATCGCGCGGATGCTGGCGCTCGCTCAGCTCACCAACGGGTGGGAGGCCCACGAGTGCACCACCCCCGATCAGCTGTGGCGCGTCTTCGACGCAGGCCGCCGGCAGCTGTTCGTCGCCGACGACGCGTTCGGCTCGACCGAGTACCGGCCCGACGCCGCCGAGCGCTGGGCCCGGTCGCTGGGCCGGCTGCTGGCGCGGCTCGACGCGCGATCACTGGCTGATGTGGACCTCGCGGCCGGCACCGCTGAAGGCGGGGCTGCGCCGGGTCCAGCGCGAGCGCCACGCCGAGCGGTTCCCGTCGCCCGGCGAGGTGCTCGTCGACGCCGGCGACCTGGACCTCGCCGAGAAGACGCTGATCCTGTTCCGCCACGCCAAGGCGCACGGCGCTGTCCGACGCGGCCCGGGCGCTGGTGCGCTCCCCGGCGCTCTCGATCGTCGAGCATCCGCACTTCACCCCGGAGCGGATCCGGCGGCTCGTCACCGACCGGCTCGACGCGCTGCGGCCCGGCGCCGACGAGGAGGGAGCCGACGCTGCTCGGCATGCTCGAGCGGGAGCTGGCCTCGCCGACCGATGCGATGCGCACCTCGTTCCGGGCGCTTGAGCCCGAGCACCGGGAGCTGCTCGTCGCGCTGCTCGACGCGCCCGCCGGGCTGATCGACGAGCGCGAGCTGGCCGCGACCGTGCGTCGCCATCCGCCGGCGGCTTCAGCCGCCCGCCGGGCGAGCTGATCGACCGGCTCACCGATCACTTCCTGCGGGTGACGCCGCTGGGATCGGCTGGGTCCACCCGAGCTGGCGTGATCTGGTGATCGACGAGCTGCGCGACGACGCGGCCGCGTGGCGGCGGTTCCTCGCGCATGCGGGCTGGACGGGATCATGCTCGCGCTCTCGCGCGAGGGCGGCGTCGCGGGCGAACGGGTCCTGCCGCTGCTGGTCACGACGCACGACTGGGACGCGCTCGGCGACCGGTTCGACGCGCTGGCGGCGCGGCTCGAGGACCAGGAGCTGGCCCAGCTGATGCTCGCGCTGCGCGGCCTCGGCCAATCGAAGATGACCTCCGCCCAGGAGTCGGAGGCGCGCAGCCTCGTCGCGTTCGTCCTGGCCCGCGTCGCCCGCCGCTGGGACCACGATCAGCGGGTCGTGCCCAGCGTCCTGCTCGACCACTGGTACGAGCTGCGGCGCTGGTCCGCGCAACCGGTGCATCCGCCCGCGCTCGCCCGCACATGGATCGAGCACTGCCCGGGCTCGGCGCTCGACGAGCTGATCGAGCCCGAGAATCTCGAGCGTCTGGACGAGTGGCTCGCGCTCGTCCAGACGCTCGTCGCCCACGACCCCGAGGGGCTCGCCGCGTTCGGCTTCATGGACCGCGCGCACGAGGTGTTCGCGTTTCTGGTGACGAGCCTCGAGCTGCTCGCACGGCCCGGGGGCCGCGCCGGTGCTCGAGAGCATCTTCGCCCGCATCCGCGACCTCGCCTCGACCGCCGTGTCGGTCGCCGCGCAGGACGCGCCGCCGCCAGGCCGCGCGCCGAGCCCGGCGACCGCCGCTGGTGGGTGCCCGAGGACATCGACGCGCCGCCGAGCGCCGAGCGCGTCACCGAGCTGCCCGGCGACTTCACCCGCGCGGACGTCGGGCGGGTGCTCGCGGACCTCTGAGCGAGAAGATCCCCTCGCGTCCCGGCTGATCTACGACGCCGTCAGCGTCGCGGATGGACGGCCGTGGTGGTCGCCGTCGCGACGGACGGTGCGTGCGGATGCAGGTCGGGCGTGGTGGTGAGGCACCGCGACGCGGCGACGCGGCGCCGCGGCCGGGTGGTGGCGGTGGCGCGGCTGACGGTCGTGGTGGCGGTCGGCGCGCTGCTGATGACGAGCTCCGCGCAGCCCACCGCCGAGCACGATCCGCCTCCGTCCACCGGGCAGGTCTGGTGCGGCAGCGGCGCCGGGCTCCTCGCCGCGAGCTGCGCGACCGGCAGGGCTCTCAGCGCGCGCGTCGTGTGGCCCCAGGGCGCGATGCCGATGGCGAGCGCGAGCGCCGCGGCGAGCAGGGCGGCGCCGAGCGCCGCGCGCCGTCGGGTCGAGCGGCTCAGCGCCGCTCCGACGATCGTGTCGCGCACGAGGCGGGCGCGGGACAGCTCGCCGCGCGCTCGCAGCTCGTCCTGCAGATCGAGCAGCTCCTGCCCGTAGCGCTCGCGGATGCGCCGGGGATAGAGCCGCAGCAGCCCGCGCGCCCATCGCGAGCTCATGTCGGCTGCACCCCGATCCGCGCCAGGCCGACGCGCGCCACCCCCTCGTCGCGGGTGAGCTGCTCGCCGAGCGCGGCCGTCCCCGACGGCGTGATCCGATAGGGGTGGCGGCGGTCCTGGGCGGGCAGCGCCTGCACGAGGCCGCCGTCCTCCAGCCGCGCCAGCACGCCGTACAGCGTCCCCGGTCCCAGCGTCACCCCCGCGAATTGCTCGACGTCCTTGAGCAGCGCGTAGCCGTGCTTGGGCCCGCCGGCGAGGCTGGTGAGCACGAGCGTCGCGCGCTGTGAGAGATCCGCCGCCATCTACTACGGCTGACGATACATCGTCGCCGGACATAGTCAAGCGCGGACGCACCGCGCCCCCGGTGTCACCGGGGCGCGGGCCCTGTCGCTCGGTCCGGGCTAGCCGCCCGAGCCGGCT
Organism: uncultured Solirubrobacteraceae bacterium; assembly: GCA_963702225.1. Taxonomy (GTDB): domain Bacteria; phylum Actinomycetota; class Thermoleophilia; order Solirubrobacterales; family Solirubrobacteraceae; genus Palsa-465. Next base: position 263,585 of record CAVPBY010000037.1, read on the forward strand.
CCGACCGTGTACGCGTACGCGTAGTCGTGCCAATCGGAGTACGACGCCGGGAACCCGACGGCGGGCTCGGTCGCTCCGAAGTCCGTCGAGTCGATGACGCTGAGGAATCCGTGCACCATGGAGCCGGCGGGCGCGGTGGGCGACAGTGTCGCGGTCAGCGTCTTCGTCGCTCCCGGAGCCAGCTTCTTCGGCGTCGCCGTGTTGCCACCGGTGATGTCCTTGCCCGTCGGTTGCAGCTCGAAGTACCCGACGTGGTCTGTGGTGTTCGTCACGGTCACGCTGATCGGGACGCTCGCCCCCGAGTCGACCGTGGTCGCGGTCGACCTCGGCAGACCGGTCTCGGGCATCGGCGCGAGCTGGTTGTACGCGACCGTGCCGGTGACGGTCTGGGCGAACTCGGTCCCGTCGGTCGTCGCGCCCTGCATCACGTCGATCTCCCACAGGCCCGCCTGGGGACGAGTGGCGATGAGCGACGCGCTCCCGGTCGGGTTGCCGGCTGTCGGCGTGGTGTCGATCGCCGTCGCGTCGATGTTCCCCGACTTGGTGACCGCGGGTCGGAGGTCGGCCGGCGAGAACAGGTAGTAGTACACCGGATCGTCCGCCGCGTGGTCCGGCGCCTGGAACGATACATCGAGGTTGTGCTGGCCCGGGGGCACGCGTACGTAGAACGTCTGGATCTGCCCCGCCCCGCGAGAGACCGAGCTGGTCAGGGTGGCCGCGAACGAGCCGCCCGCCGAGGGGATCAGGGTGCGCCGGGCGATCGGCACGGAGCTCTGGACAGACCCATCGGCCGACGAGAACTGCACCGACTCAGGGGCGTCGCCGGGAGCCGTGGGCATGGCGATGCTGAGCGGCACGCTCACCTTGCTGTGAGCCGGGATGGTGACGGGCGCCGACGCCGGGCTCGTGGTGAAGTTCTGGCCGCTGGCCTTGAACGTCACGGTTCCGGTGTAGGACCCCGGCACGTCCGGCGGACTCTGCACGTGGCCGCGGCCGTTTGACCACAGGATCTGGGCCGTCCAGGTCCCGGCCATCGGATGCTCGACCGTGCTGTGCTGGATGTCGGGACTCGCGTGCGGCCCGTTGGACGCGCCGTAGTCATACGAGATCTGGGCCACCTTCCCGGACGGGTCGGTGAGCAGGAACGTCAGGATGTTGTTGTCGTTGTTGGTCCGGTCCGGCCAGATCATGTCGGCATCGAGCACGTCGACGCCGCTCGGCACCGTGAAGGTGATCGGCGCCGCCGCGGTCGCCCCCTGGGCGGGGATCGGCGCGGACGGCGACGGAGCGCTCACGTTCTCGGTGACGGGGTTGCCGAAGCTCGTCTCGCTCCCCAGCGACCGGAAGCTGCCGGTGACCGTCTCGGGGGACGATGAGGCGTTGTACAGCGACACCGAGCTGCTCACGGTCGAGCCGCCGGCGCCCTGCACGTCGAGCTGGGTGGGCTGGCCCACCAGCTCGGCGGCTCCGGAGCCGGCGTTCTTCGCGCCCGGCATCTGACGCGCCGCCTCGACGGCGGCGTACACGTTGAGCAGACCGGCGCCCTGCTGATCCGCCGCGGCCCCGATGTCGGTGGCCGTGCTGGTGAGGATCCGCTTGACCTGCAGCGGCGTCGGGCTGGCCCCGCCGTGGGTGTCACGGTAGGCCTGGATCACGTCGGCCGCGGCGCCCGAGACGAACGGGGCCGACTGGCTGGTGCCGCCGAAGGCCTCGGTCGGAAGCGGCGGCTGCTGGCCGACGCCGGCGGCCGCGAGCCCCAGGTAGCCGGGGGCGACGAGGTCCACGACGGCGCCGTTGGGAGCGGTGCCGCCTGAGGACAGGGTCGTCATGTTGTCGTTCTCCCAGCCGTTGGTGTAGCCGTCGGCCTGGGCGAGGAGCCTCAGGTCGTTGGTCCCGCCGACGTCGATGACGTCGGGGTTGTCGGCGGGGGCCTCCACGGTGCCGGACGAGCCGCTGTCACCAGCGCTCTCGACCACGACGACGCCCGCCTTCACCATCGCCTCGTTCGCGGGGACGAGCAGGTCGTCGTTGGCGCCCGGCAGCGCGCCGTAGCCGTAGGACTCCGAGACGACGTTGGCGCCCTCGTTCACCGCGTTCTGCAGCCCGGCGATGACCTGCGACTCGGGAGCGACGGTCTGTCCCAGCGAGTTCGTGTTGCTGAAGTAGCCGGTGCTGAGGATCGAGGCGCCGGTCGCGTCACCCTGGATGGTGAAGGTGCAGGTCGGCGGGATGTTCGAGTACGGCAGCTGAGAGCCGTAGGAGTAGGTGACCGTCCCCTGGGCGCCGATCGTGCTGACGTCTCCGTTGAACTCGTCGCTGAAGACGTTCTCGTTCGGGTTCGGGGCGTCGATGATCACGTGCGACCCGTCGGGCCGGATCATGTTCGGGTTCCCGGCCAGCGAGTTCGCGTCGACGTTGCCGACGATGACGCCCCTGCCGGTCGCGATCGAGGACGCCTCCTGCGTGTCGCTCGGATTCTGGGAGGCGTCGTGGATGCTGGTGAGCGCTTCGGGCTCCAGCATCGGCTTGTCGGGCGATGTGCTGCACATCTGCTGTCCGTTGGTCGCCGTCGCCGGGCCGGCCGACGACGTCTGCACCCGCGAGGGAGCCACCGTCGGCGTGGTGTCCGCGCCCGACGAGATGACGATGGTCCCGTCCGGGACGACCGCCTTGATGCCCGCGGTGTGGCTCAGCGCCTGCGCCTCGGCGGCCGGCATCGTCGCCGCGACCGCGTTGACGAGCGACAGGTTCGTGATGTGCGTGGCCCCGACCTGGTTGAGCTGGGCGACGAGCGGCGCCTGCATCGACGCGGCCTTCGCCTCCCGGGCGTGCCGGTCGGCCTGGTTCGCCGGCAGGCTGGTGAGCTGATCGCCGAAGACGACCACCATGGCCTCCTGCTTGCCCGCCGCGCGGGCGTGAACCTGCCCTTGGCTCAGCTGTGGAAAGTTGGGCGACGCGCTACCCGATCGCGCCGACGAGCCGGCTGCCGCACCGGCACCGGTCATCACTGTGACGCCTGCCGCGATCGCACCGATCACCGCAGCGCCCTTCCGGGGGCTCAGCGACATCCTCCCACCTCCATGTTCGGCCCTGTCCAAGCGCCAGCCGACCCTGCCGAGTCCGGCCAGCACCACACGCCCCAACGGCGCGCGCAGATCATGTCACAACCGGCGCCGTGACGCCACAAGCACTTGGAGCGCATCGTGGTCGTCACGTGACACCGATCCGCTCCAAGTCACGGGGGGCCCGGCGCGGCCGTCCGAGGTCGCTCGTAGGTTCACCTGAGGACCTGGGTCCGGGTCGATCCGAGGACGCGCGGTCGCGTTCAGGCGCGACGCCGTAAGTGGCCCACTGATCTGCCATCGAATTGGCCCTTACATGTGGGCCGCTCGATCCGTACGGTGGTGCCATGACCATCACCGACGCTCCTCCCCACACCGACGATCCGTCCGCCCCGCGGATGGACTTCGACGCCCGCGCGGCCGGGTTCTCCCGCGCGATCTCGCACCTGCACAACGCCGCGGTCAAGCAGCTCGACGCGGCCGACATCGACCCCAAGCTCCGGGAGCTCGTCCGGCTGCGCGCCTCCCAGCTCAACGGCTGCGCCTACTGCATCGACATGCACTCCAAGGACGCCCGCGCGATCGGCGAGACCGAGCAGCGGCTCTACGCGCTCAACGCGTGGCGCGAGACGCCGTTCTTCGACTCCCGCGAACGGGCGGCGCTCGCCTTCTGCGAGGCGGTCGTGCGCATGAGCGACACGCACGTCCCGCAGGCGGCCTGGGACCGGGTCGCCGCGGCGTTCACCGAGGACGAGGTGGCGGCGCTCATCTCGCTGATCATCTCGATCAACGCGTGGAACACGGTCGGCGTGTCGACGCACACCTGGCGCCCCGGCAGCTACGAGGTCTGATCAGGCGGCGCGCGAGGTGACGAGCGTCGTCTCGGGCGAGATCCAGGTGCCGCGGTTCTCGCCGTGGCAGATCTTCGTGATCGCGTCGGGCTCTTCGAAGTCGAACACGTGCAGGGGCAGGCCGTGGTCGCGCGCGAGCACGATCGCGGTCTGGTCCATCACGCGCAGATCACGCTCGAGCACGTCGTTGTAGCCGAGCGAGTCGTAGCGGCGCGCGTTGGGGTTCGTGCGGGGATCTGAGTCGTAGATCCCGTCGACGCCGTGCTTGGCGAGCAGGATCGCCTCGGCGCGGACCTCGATCGCGCGCTGCACCGAGGCGTAGTCGGTGGTCACGTACGGCTGGCCGATCCCGGCGGCGAGCAGCACCAGATGCTCGCGCTCCAGGTGCGAGATCGCGCGCAGGCGGATGAACGGCTCGGCGACCGACTGGATCGGCACCGCCGTCATCAGCCGCACGTCCTCCAGGCCGCGATGCGCCAGCACGCCGCGCATCAGGATCCCGTTCATCACCGTGCCGAGCATCCCGATGTTGTCGGCCTCGGCGCGCTCGATCGCCCAGTCGTCGGCGACGTTGCCGCGGAAGAAGTTGCCGCCCCCGACGACGACCGCCTGCTGGATCCCGATCACCCGCGCGGCGATCAGCTGGTCGGCGACGTAGCCGAGCGCGTGGTTGTCGAGGCCAAAATCGGACGCGCCGGCGAAGGCGCGGCCGCTCAGCTTGACGACGACCCGGCGGTAGCGCAGCTGTGACACCGGCCGCAAGGCTACCGTGCCGCGCGGCCCGTGGGCCCGAGCCGCTCTAGTCTGTGGGCCGGACACGGTGGACGCGCGGCGCTGGCACTCGGAGCAGCCCAACGTCACCGGCCGCGGGATCGTGGCCGGATACTCGGCGCGTTTCTGGGCGATGATCGCGGTCCTCGGGGCGCTCACCGGCCTCGGCGCGGCGGGGCTGATGAAGCTGCTGCGGCTCGTCTCGCACCTCGCCTACGGCTACCACCACGGCCCGTTCTGAGACCCGCGCGTCGCACGCGCCCGGGCTGGCGCCATTTCGTCGCGCTCGGGATCGCGGCGCTCGTCGTCGCGGGCGGCGTCGCCGTGCTCGGCCGGCTGGGCGGCCGCGGCGGCGGCACCGACGTCTCGGAACGGCTGCTGGCTGCGCGGCGCGCGCCTGGACTTCGTGCCGAGCGTCGGACGGGCGCTTGAGTCGATCGTCACCGTCGGCCTGGGCAGCTCGCTCGGGCGCGAGGGCGCTCCCCAGACGGCTCGGCGCCGCGCTCGCGACGCGCTTCGCGGAGTGGTCCGCGTGCCGCGCTGGCAGCGCCGCCTGCTCGTCGCCTGCGGCGCCGGGGCGGGGTTCGCGGCCGTCTACAACGTGCCGCTCGGCGGCGCCGTGTTCGCGGTCGAGGTGCTGCTCGGCTCGCTCGCGCTGCCGCTCGTGCTGCCGGCGCTCGCGACCTCGGTGATCGCCACCGCGGTCGCCTGGGGTTCCCGGGACGGGCGCCGTCCTACGCGCTGCCCCACTACCGCTGCATCCCGCGCAGATGATCTGGGCGCTGTCGCCGGGCCGCTGATCGGGCGTCGCCGGGGTCGTCTGGGTGCGGCTGTGCGCGCGCGCGGGGCGGATGCGCCCGACCGGGTGGGGGCGCTACGGGCGCCCGCCGCGGCGTTCACGGCGCTCGCGGCGCTGTCGCTGCGGTATCCCCAGCTGCTCGGCAACGGCAAGGGGATCGTGCAGCTCGGCGCCGCCGGCGGGCTGTCGCTCGGCCTGATGGCGGTGCTGCTCGCGCTCAAGCCGCTCGTCACCGCGGCGTGCCTCGGATCGGGCGCGCCCGGCGGCCTGTTCACGCCGACGCTCACGGTCGGCGTGCTGCTCGCCGGGATCCTCGGGACCGCGCTGGAACCACCTGTGGCCGGGGGCGTCGCTCGGCAGCTACGCGGTGATCGGCGGCGGCGCGTTCCTCGCCGCCGCGATGCAGGGGCCGCTGTCGGGCGTGGTGCTCGTGCTCGAGCTGACGCGCAACTTCGACGCGCTGATCGCCCCGACGCTGCTCGCAGTGGCCGAGGCGACGGTCATCGCCCGGCGGCTGGGGGCGCCGTCGATCTACTCGGCGCGGCTGCGGCCCGCGCCGGAGCGGCCCGGGGCGAGCACGCTCGTGCAGGAGGCGCTGGCCGCGCTCGACCGGCCCGACGCGATCGGAGACGAGGAGCTCGACGCCGGCCCGGACGCGGGCGGCGGGGCCGGCCCCGGCGAGGCCGGCCCGGGTGAGGGGGCCGCCGGCGAGCTCGGAACCGCGGCTACCGGGTCCTTAGACGCGACGCCGTCAGACGGTCGAGCAGGACCGCCAGCCGCGGAGCCGCCGCGGGGGCGACGCGCACGATCACGTCGATGAGCCTGGCGTCGTTGCCGACGCGGATCCGGGGCCGGCCGTGCTCGACGCCGTCGACGATGATCGTCGCGGCCCGCTCCGGCGACATCGTGAGCAGCTTCTCGTTGTAGAGCCGCTCGCGAGCGCGGTCCTCGTCGGTCACCTCCAGCCCGAGCTGCTCGGCGGTGCGCATCGCGCTGGAGGCGATCTGCGTCTTGACGCCGCCCGGGTGCACGACGGAGACGCCGACCGGCGCGCGCGCCGCGAGCATCTCGCCGCGCAGTGTCTCGGTGAAGCCGCGCACGCCGAACTTCGTCGTCACGTACGCCGACAGCTTCGGCTGCGCGAAGTAGCCGTTGAGGCTCGAGACGTTGACGACGTGCCCGTCGCCGGACGCGATCACGTGCGGCAGGAACGCCTTGGTGCCGTAGATGACGCCCCACAGGTTGATGCCGATCACCCGCTCGAGCTCGGGGTAGTCGGACTCGAGCACGGTGTGGCCGGAGGCGATCCCCGCGTTGTTGTAGATCTGGTGCACGACGCCGAAGCGCGCGGCCACCGCCTCCGCCCACGCCTCCACGGCGGCGCGGTCGCTCACGTCGAGGGTCCGAAGCCCGGTCTCGGCGCTGCCCAGGCGCAGCTGCTCCTCGGTCTCGGCCAGTCCGGCCGCGTCCACGTCGGCGAGCGCCAGCCCGCGGGCGCCGCGCCGGCCGAGCTCGAGCGCCAGCGCGCGGCCGATCCCCGATCCGGCGCCGGTCACGGCGCACACCTTGCCCGAGACGGCGGTCATGGAACGCGAGCGTACCACGCGGGGTCGGGCGTCGACCGAGCGTGCCGCACAACGACGAACGCCGGTCGTGCCCGAGGGCGCGACCGGCGTTCGGTCACATCCACATCCGATGCAGGCGTTACGCGGCCCGGCGCAGGTCCTCGAGGCTCGAGCTCCTCGCCAGCCGGCTCAGGCCCTGCTGCTCCAGCTCCCGGGCCTTGCTCAGCGGGATGCCGAGCTCGATCCCGGTCTGGCGCAGGTTGAGCGGCTCCGCGCCGGCCAGTCCGAACCGGAGCCGGATCACGTTGCGCTCAGGCTCGGGCAGCTGCGCCACGGCGCCGCCGATGAGCTCCTGGCGCTCACGCTCCTCGACCTCCTCGGTCGGCTCGGGCCGCTCGGAGGCGAGCAGGTCGCCGAAGGCGGTCTCGCCGTCCTCGCCGACCGGCTGGTCCAGGGAGGTGAGACCGCGGGTCAGCTCACGCAGCTCCGCGACCTCGTCGACGTCGATCTTGGCCTCGGCCGCGATCTCCTCGTCGGTCGGCTCCCGGCCGAGCTTGGTCGACAGCTCGGACTCGACCTTGCGGACCTTCGTCTGGCGCTGGGCGACATGCACCGGCAGCCGGATCGTCCGGCCGTGGTTCTGCAGGCCGCGCTGCAGCGCCTGGCGGATCCACAGGGTTCCGTAGGTCGAGAACTTGAAGCCGCGCCGCCAGTCGAACTTCTCGACCGCGCGGATCAGGCCCAGCATGCCCTCCTGGACCAGGTCCTCCATCGGGAGGCCGTGGCCCTGGTAGCGCCGCGCCTGCGAGACGACCAGGCGAAGGTTGGAGTTGATCATCCGCTCCTTGGCCTCCAGGTCGCCGCGCTCGATGCGCTGGGCGAGCTCGACCTCCTCCTCGGCGGTGAGGAGCGCGTGGGCGCGCGCCGCCCGCAGGAAGAGGTCCAGCGAGTTCTCGGTCATGGAGCCGGTGGCTCCGGGCGTCAGCCGCGGGTCAGCGGCCGTCGCGCGCCGCTCGGTGGCGCGAGCGGCGGTGCGGCGGCGAGCCTGCCGGCGAGGCGACGGTGCCGCGCTGGCAGCTCCGTGCTCGCCGCGCGCCCGCGGGCGCTTGCTCTCGTCGTGATGATCGTGCGCCAGCTGGGCGTCGCGGCCATCGTTGTCAGAAGATTTCAAGACTGTCTCCGTGTCACGCATGGGTTTGCTCCGTCAGTAACGGTACCACGTTGTTCGACGTTTGTCGAACTTCTCTTACGAAGCGCTTCACTCCGCGAGATCCGGCGTCCGTGCCCGGCAGGTCGTACTTTCGGTGATTGCCACCGAATGCCCTTCATCAAACACGACGGACCGTAATTCCGACCCGTGTGTGATGAATTACCGCTCCAACCGTACAGATGCCTCCCGATTCGGCGTATGTACGCCGCGTTAGGCGGCCCTCAGGAGGTCTGCGCGCCGACCTGTCCGAACATCTCGAGCGACAGCTCCAGGAAGGCGGCGGTCGCCGGCGAGTGGCGCCGGCCGGCTCGCCAGGCGAGCGTGATATCCCGCCGCAGCACCGGGTCGACGATCGGCGAGGCGATGACGCCGGCGTCGGCGACCATCGCGTCCGAGCGGGGAGGATCGCGACCCCGAGCCCGCGCGAGACGAGCGCGCGGATGCGCTGCGCCTCGTTGGACTCGAGCGTCACCCGCGGCTCGAACTGCGCGTCGCGGCCGGCCGCGAACAGCAGCTCGCGCAGCCGCGCCCCCTGCCGGAAGCTGATGAAGTGCTCCTGGGCGAGCTCCGCCATCCGCACCCGCTCGCGGCCGGCGAGCGCGTGACCGCGCGGCAGCAGCACCATCAGCTCCTCGGAGATCAGCTGGTGCAACGCGAGCTCGCGGGACTCGACGCGCTCGGTGACCGACAGGAACGCCAGGTCGAGCTCGTCGGTGCGCAGCAGCTCGGCGCTCTCCTCGCTGTGCTGCTCGCGCACGGTGAGCGCGACGCCCGGGTGCGCCTCGTGGAAGACGGCGAGCGCAAGCGAGAGGTCGATCGGGCCCATCGTGTGGATCGCCCCGATCGTCACGTGGCCGACGTCGACGCCGCGCAGCGCCTCGAGCTCCTCGCGCGCGATCGCGATCTCGGCGAGGATCCGCCGCGCCCGGACGGCGAGGAGCTCGCCGGCCTCGGTGAGCGCCACCCTCCGCGTCGTCCGCTCGACCAACCCGACGCCGACCTCCTCCTCCAGGCGGCGGATCTGCTGGGAGAGCGCGGGCTGCGCGACGTGCTCGGCGGCCGCCGCCCGCGTGAAGTTGAGCTCCTCCGCGAGCGCGACGAGGTATCGCAGCTGGCGGAGATCCATACGATGAGCTTATAGATCCTCGCAAATACTCGTCTTGGACTTCTGAAGCCGCCGTGTCATCATCCGCAGCGCAGTACCTCTCCTCCCTCGAGCGCGCCCCAGTCCGGCCTCATATCCCGCCGGTACCGGGGCGCTCTCACTTTAAGGACCGGCGCCGTGGCCGTCGGCCTGAACGGTCGTCCGCCGGCGGGCGCGGGCAGGTCCGCGGCGTCTGCGGGATCGGGGGCCGCGCCTATACTGACCTGATCCCGACGAGGAGCGCACCGTGCAGGAAATGGTCATCTACGGCGTGAGCTTCGACATGGTCGGAAAGCAGCCGATCGTGCTGCTCAAGACCGTCGAGAGCAACAAGTTCCTGCCGATCTGGATCGGGCATCCGGAGGCGGCGGCGATCCTGATGAAGCTGCAGGGCGCCTCGACTCCGCGGCCGATGACCCATGACCTGCTGTCCGAGATGCTCGGCGAGCTCGATGTCGAATGCACGCGCGTCGCCGTCACCGAGCTGCGCGAGAACACGTTCTACGCGTCGATCAGCCTGCGGGCGAACGGACGCGACCTGGAGATCGACTCGCGGCCGTCCGACGCGCTCGCGCTCGCGGTCCGCTCGGGCGCCCCGATCTTCGCCGCCGACGAGGTCATCACCGAGTCCGCGATCGAGTTCGAGCACGAGGTCGAGGACACCGAGGAGGTCGTCGAGAAGTTCAAGGACTTCCTCGACCAGGTCACCCCCGAAGACTTCGCCTCCGACGAGTAACGGAGAGGTTGTCGGGGGGCTTGCCCCCCAACTGTGAGGACTTCGCCTCCGACGAGTAGGTCCGCCGCGCCGATCGCGTCAGCTCGCGCGACGCTGGCCCGGGCGCATCCGCACCACCGGGGCGAGCGGCTCGCCGTCCGGCGCGTGGTGCGGCGCGGTCCGCCGGCGGCTGGGCCGGGCGGCGCCGCTGAGCGTCCCGTACATCGCGACCTGCTCGGTGGCGATCGCGCCGATCCGGCGGATGCCCTCGCGGATCTGGTCCTCGGCGACGCCGGAGAAGTTGAGCCGCATCGCGCTGCCCCCGCGGCCGTCGAGATACGCGGCGCGGCCCGGCACGAACGCGACGTTCTGGCGCAGCGCGCGGGCGAGCAGGTCGGTGGTGTCGATGTAGTCGGGCAGCGTCGCCCAGATGAACAGGCCGCCCTGGGGTGGGTCCACACCGCCTCGCGCGGGAAATGCTCGGCCATCGCGTCGAGCATCACGTCGCGCCGCCGGCGATAGATCTCGACGAGCGAGCCGAGGTAGTCGCCCCAGGGGCCGGAGTCGAAGTAGGCGGCGACGAAGTACTGGGTGATCGGCGAGGAGCACAGGTCGGTGCCCTGCTTGCCGCTCTGCATCTGGTCGAGGATCGGCGCCGGCGCGACCGCCCAGCCGAGCCGCACCCCGGGAGACAGGATCTTGGAGAACGTGCCGGTGTAGACCACGAACTCGTCGTCGAGCGAGTAGAGCGTCGGCAGCGGGTCGCCCTCGTAGCGCAGCATCCCGTACGGGTTGTCCTCCATGATCAGCAGCTCGCGCTCGCGCGCGATCCGGATCAGCGCGTGGCGGCGCTGCAGCGACATCGTCACCCCGGCGGGGTTCTGGAAGGTCGGCACGGTGTACAGGAATTTCGGGCGCCGGCCCTCGCGCTCGAGCGCGTCCAGCGCGGTCTCGAGCTCACCGATCCGCATCCCGTCGTCGTCGAGGGCGATCTGCACGACCTCGGCCTCGTAGGCGCAGAACGTCGGGATCGCGCCCGGGTACGTCGGCGCCTCGGCGATGATCACGTCGCCGGGATCGATCAGCGACTTGCAGAAGAGGTCGATCGCCTGCTGGCCGCCGGTCGTGACGAGCAGGTCCGAAGGTCCGATCCGCATGTCCTCGGCGGCCATCACCTCGATGATGCAGTGCTCGATCACCTCCGAGCCGTCGGTCGGCCCGTACTGCAGCGCCCGCGCGCACGACTGCGCCGCGACCTGGCCCATCAGCGCCGCGTAGGAATCCGACGGGAACGTCGAGGTGTCGGGCAGGCCGCCGGACAGCGAGATCACGTCGTCGCGCTCGGTGAGCGCCATCAGGTCCCGCATCGCTGAGGACTGCATCGCGCGGGTGCGGGAGGCGAACAGACCGCTGTAGCGATCGAAGTCCCGGGTGCGAGTCGACCCGGCTCGCGGCCGCCTGCTCGAATGCGGCCCGCGCTCGGGATGCGCCGGATCGCTCTCCTCTATCGTCACGCCTGACCACGGTACAGCACCCGCAGTGTGTGCTCCGCGGGTCGGCCGGACGCTCGCGCCATGCACCTCGTGTTCGACATCTTCCAGGGGATCGGGATCGCTGCTGCGATCGGCGTGCGCCCGTTCCTCCCCGCGCTCGTGGCGGGGGTGCTCGCCTCCGGCAACGTCGAGCTGAGCTTCGACCACACCAAGGTGCACTTCCTCCAGCAGCCGATCTTCCTGTTCGTGATGGTCGTCGGGATCCTGCTGGTCGCGCTTGCCGAGCGCCGTCTCGCCGGCTTGGAGGGGGGCGCGCGACCGGTGGCCGTCGGGCTCGGGTTGTGCGCGCTCGTGCTCGGGGCGCTGTTCGCCGGCGGCGCGTTCGCCCACTATCGCCACCACGAGTCCGCGCTGCTGTGGATCGGCGCCGGCGCCGGGGTCGTCTGCGCGCTGATCGGCCTGGCCGCCACCCAGCCGCTGCTCACGCGGGTCCGGGCACGCCTGGACGCCGAGGCGGGCGGCGTGCTGCCGGTCGTCTCCGACGGTGCCGCGGCGCTCGCGGCCGCTCTGTCGGTGGTCGCCCCCCGGTGGGCGTGCTCGTCGTGCTCGGGCTGCTGTGGCTGCTGATCGCCGGCCGCGGCCGCGCCGACCGCAAGTACGCCGGCCTGCGCATCCTCCGCTAAGTGGTGTCCGAGACCACGCGCCAGAAGCTCGTGCTCATCGTGGTCGACGCGATGAAGCCGGCGATGCTCGAGCGGGCGATCGCCGCCGGCCGTGCGCCGGCGATGGCCGAGATCATGCGCCGCGGCCAGTACGCGCCGGAGTGCGTCGCCGCGTTCCCGTCGGTGACGCCCGTGTGCGCAGCGACGATCACCACCGGCCTGGGGCCCGACCGCCACGGGATCCCCTCGATGAACTGGTATCACCGCGAGGAGGGCCGCTACATCGAGTACGGCTCGAGTTTCTCCGCCTCGCGCCAGTTCGGGGTGCTGCGCTCGCTCACCGACACCGTCTACCGGATGAACGCCGAGCATCTCGCGCCCGACGCGCTCACCGTGTTCGAGTCGCTCGACGACGCCGAGATCCGCACCGCCGGGACGACGTACCTCATCTACCGCGGCCGCCACGAGCACGAGGTCGCCCAGGAGTCGGCGCTCTCCCGGCTCGTCACCTCGACGCTGTTCCGCCGCACGATCAAGGGGCCGCTCGAGCTCTTCTACTCCGACCTGTACGCGTCCCGCCGGACCGGCTGCCGCGGGCAGATGGGCCTGCCGGGCGCACGTGACCAGCACACCGGCTGCGTCGGCTCCTACCTGGTCGAGCACGACCTGTTCGACTTCATGCTGTTCTCGCTGCCCGACAACGACGTCTGGTCGCACCGCAACGGCCCCCATGCGCAGGTCACCTCGCTGGCGGCCGCCGACCGCCAGATCGAGCGGCTGATGCACGCCGGCGGCGGGCCCGGCCGGTTCCTGGACGAGCACGCGGTGATCATCTGCTCAGACCACTCGCAGGCCGCGGTCGAGGCGTCGATCCGCCTCGACCACGCGTTCGCCGACTTCACCGTCGCCACCCCGAGCGCCCGGGTCGCCGGCGCCGGCGGCGAGGTCGCGCTCAGTCCCGCCCAGCGCTCGGCGATGATCTACGCGCTCGATCCCGACGAGCGCGACGACATCGTCGCTCGCTCGCTGGAGGCCGTGCGCGAGCTGGAGGGGGTCGACCTGATGATGTGGCTGGACGGGGAGGAGGCGGTGATCCGCGGGCACCGCGGCGAGCTGCGCTTCGCGCCCGGAACCGGCCTGCAGGACGCGCGCGGCCACGGCTGGGACGTCGACGGCCCGCTCTCGGTGCTGCGCGCCGAGGTCCAGGATGGCCGGCTGCTCACCACCGAGTATCCCGACGCGCTGATGCGGGCGTGGTCGGCGCTGCACTGCGAGAACGCGGGCGAGATCCTGCTCTCGGCCGCGCCCGGCTACGAGTTCGTCGACTGGGGCGGCTCCGACCACGTCGGCGGCGGATCGCACGGCTCTCTGCATCGCTCCGACTCGTTCGCGACCCTGCTCTGGACGGGCGAGGGGCTGCCCGCCCGCGCCTCCCGGGACCAGTGGTCGCTGCGCGACATCGCGCCGATGATCCGCGGCCACTTCGCGGTGCCAGAGCCCGCGTGACGCAGGAATGTTCGATCGCGTACAGCAACTAAGATGCGGGTAAGCCCCCGTTTAGCAGCCGGTTACGCGCGTCCGTCTGCACCGAGCAGCAGCATGCCCGCCGATACATTGACTGAGATGCCCGCCGAGGAGTTCACCGCTGACGAGCTGACGACAGCCGTCGTCGAGCTCCCGTTCCACCATCGCGTCAAGGCAGGCGTCTCGAGCAGCGAGAACTGGCTGCAGCTGGTCCGCTTCGGGGTCGTCGGGGTCAGCGGCTACATCGTCAACACGGTGAGCTTCTGGTTCTGCCTGCACGTGATCGGGCTCGATTACAAGATCGCGCTGCCGATCGCATATCTGTCGGGCGTCGTCAACAACTTCACCTGGAACAGCCGCTGGACGTTCACCCACGAGCGGGAGTCACACACCGCGGTCCAGGGCGCCAAGTTCCTCGTCGTCTCGACCGTCGCCTTCGGCTGCAACTACGGGCTGGTCGTGGCCGGCGTGCACTGGGTTCAGCTGTTCTCGCAGCACAAGGTCGTCATCAACGCCCTGGCCAATATCCTGGTGATCCCGGTCAACTTCCTCGGCCAGAAGCTCTGGAGCTTCAAGAAGTAGTCGTGGGGATCGCCCGGCGGACCGGGTCGCGATCCGCCCGGGCGCTGCTCGCAGCCCTGCTGCTGACGTTCCTGCTCGCCCCCGGCGCGGTCGCGGCGACCGCCACGTCACGCATCACGGCAAGCTCCGCGGGGAGCTCGGCGGCCACGCGCGCGGTGAGGACGGTCACGCAGACGCAGACGGTCACCGCGACGGCGGGGACGCCGGTGCTCGTCTCCAACAAGACGACGCCGCCGGTCGGCTACCACCACACCGCGCTGCAGGCGCTCGCGATCGCCAGCCGCAGCCAGGTCGTGCGCGACCAGCTGCGCAAGACGCCGAAGCTCGTCGCCTACGAGTACACGAAGGGCGCCCCCCAATGGCAGGTGAGCTGGTTCACCCCGCCCAAGACCGGCAAGACCCAGCGCGAGCTCATCCAGGTCTACGTCAACGACGACACCGGCAAGGTGACACAGGCCTGGACCGGATTCCAGGTCGCGTGGACGATGGCGCGCGGCTACGCCGGGGCGTTCGGGCGGATCGTCAACGCCTGGTACATCTGGCTGCCGGTCTGCCTGATGTTCGCGCTGCCGTTCGTCCCCTGGCGCCGGCGCCCGACGCTGCTGCACCTCGACCTCGCGATGTTCCTGTTCTTCTCGGTGTCGCTCGCGTTCTTCAACCACGCCGACATCGGGATCTCGACGCCGCTGTTCTACGTGCCGCTGATCTACCTGTTCGTGCGGCTGCTCGCACTCGGCTACGGCGTCGGGGTCCCGCGCGAGCCGCTGCGCACGATCGTCGGCCCCGGCTGGCTGATCGTCGGAATCCTCCTCCTGCTGGCGTTCCGGATCGGGCTCAACGTGCTCGACTCCAACGTCATCGACGTCGGCTTCTCCGGCGTGATCGGCGCCGACAAGCTGATCCACAACATGCCGCTCTACGGCCACTGGCCGTCCAACGACGCATACGGGGACACGTACGGGGCGTTCAACTACTTCGTCTACGTGCCGTTCCGCCTGGTCCTCGGCTGGAGCGGGGCGTGGGACTCGCTGCCGGCCGCCCACGGGGCCGCGATCTTCTTCGACGTCGCGACGCTGGTGGCGATGTACGCGCTCGGGCGCCGCTGGCGCGACCACGCGCTCGGGGTCGTGATGGCCTACGCGTGGACCGCCTACCCGTTCACGATGTGGTCGCTGTCCTCCAACACGAACGACGGCCTGGTCGCGCTGATGGTGACCCTCGGGCTGCTCGTGCTCGGCTCCGCGCCCGCCCGGGGGGCGATGGCGGCGCTCGCCGGGATGACGAAGTTCGCCCCGTTCGTCCTCACCCCGCTGCTGCTGCGCGGCGCCGGCGACCGCCCCCGCGGCCGCGCGATCGTCGCCTTCGCGATCACGTTCGCCGTGTTCGTGGTGCTCGCGATGCTGCCGGTGCTCGCCAAGCACAACCTCGCGCCCTTCTGGCACGACTCGATCAAGTACCAGTCCGACCGCACCACTCCGTTCTCGGTCTGGGGCCTGTGGGGCGGGCTCGGCTGGCTGCAGCACGCCCTGGAGGGCGCCGTCGTGGCGCTCGCCGTGATCGTCTGCCTGCTGCCCGCGCGCCGCTCCCCGGTGCAGGTGGCCGCGTTCGCGGCGGCGCTGCTCATCGCGCTGCAGATCGTCACCAACTACTGGCTGTACTCCTACATCGTCTGGTTCTTCCCGGCCGCGATCGCCGCCCTGTTCGCCAGCCACCCCGCCCCGGGCGAGCACCTCGACGCCGCCTGGCGCGAGCTGGAGGACCGCCGGGTGAGCCGGCCCCCGCTCCGGGTCGAGCCGGCCGGCGGCTGACCGCGGGCGCCGCGCGTCGGGCTGACGCGGGCGGCCGGGTGGCCGCCGCGCCGCAGGCCACTTGGAGCGCTTTGCGGTCGTATTTTGGACCCGAACACGCTCCGAGTCGCGGGTTGCGGGGCGCGGCGGGGCCACTCGGAGCGGGTTGCGGTCGATATGCGACCACGATGCGCTCCAAGTCACCCCGGCCGCCGCTCTGGGCGCCGCAGGCCGCCGGCGCCGGGTTCCCGCGGCGACTGGCGACCAAGGCGCTCCGGGTGCCGGCTCAGGGGCCGCCGTTCGCGCTCGCCGGCAACAGCAGCTGCTCGATCGACGTCGCCCGCCGAGGCGCGTCCGACGCGGCGATCGCGACCGCGTTGAGCCACGGGTCCTCGTCGGAGGTCTCGAAGCGGACGGGCATCTTGGTCGCCATCGCCTCGATCGCGAGCTCGCGCCGCACCCCGATGACACCGCCGCGCGGGCCGGTCATGCCGACGTCGGTGATGTAGGCGGTGCCGCCCGGGAGCACGCGCGCGTCGGCGGTGGGGATGTGGGTGTGAGTGCCGACGACCGCGGTGACCTGGCCGTCGAGGTGCCAGCCCATCGCCACCTTCTCACTGGTCGCCTCGCCGTGGACGTCGACGACCACGTGGTCGGCGCGGTCGCGCAGCGCGTGCATGGCGGCGTCGGCCTCGGCGAACAGCGGCCGGCCGGCGTCCATGAACAGGTTGCCCGACAGCGAGACGACCCCGAGCCGCACGCCGTCGCGCTCCACCACGCACCAGCCGTGGCCGGGCTGACGCCGCAGGAAGTTGGCGGGCCGCAGGATCTCCTCGCGCTCGTCGAGGTAGGGGTAGATCTCGCGCTGGCGGTAGGTGTGGTTGCCGAGCGTGATCACGTCGACGCCGGCCGAGAACAGCTGGTCGGCGAGCCTGGGCGTGATCCCCACGCCACCGGCGACGTTCTCGCCGTTGACGACCAGGAAGTCGTAGCCGACGCGCTCGCGCAGCGACGGCAGCAGCCCGAGCAGCGTGCGCTTGCCGAGCCCGCCGACGAGGTCACCCACGAACAGGATCGTGCAGGACTTGTCGCTCATTGGAGGACTCGACGCGCGCATCCCATATCTGCACCAGTATGGCCCCGGTGGTCGTCCGCCGCTGGGTGCAGCTCGTGCTGCTCCCCCTCGCCCTGCTCTCGCTGTGGGCGCTCGCCCGCGCGATCGGGACGCTCTTCCTGGTGCTCGTCGTCGCCTCGCTGGTGGCGCTCGTGCTGTCGCCGCTCGTCCGCCTGCTCGCGCGCGTGCTGCCGCGGGGGCTCGCGATCCTGTTCGCCTACCTGGCCGTGATCGTCGTCGTCGCGCTGATCGCGGTCGGCCTCGCCGCGCCGGTCGCCACCCAGCTCGTCCACTTCGAGCACAACCTGCCGCAGCTCACCCGCCAGGCGACCAAGGACCTCGCCAACGTCCAGCACTTCTTCGACCGCCACGGGATCAAGATCCACATCGAGAAGCAGGGCCAGAGCGCGCTCTCGACGCTCGAGAAGGATCTCGCCAAGCGCTCGGGCGCGATCGTCTCCTTCTCGCAGGGGCTGCTGTCCAAAGCGGCCGGCGTCGGGGTCGACCTGATCCTGATCCTCGTCCTCTCGATCTACATGCTCGTCTACGGGCCCGACATCGGGCGTCTCATCCGCCGGCTGATGCCCGGCGGCGACGGGAGCCCCGAGGACGACTACCCGACCCTCGTCCAGCGCGCGGTCTCCGGCTACGTCCGTGGGCAGCTGCTGTTCAGCCTCACGATGGGTGTCGCGGTGGCGCTCACCGTCACGATCTTCGGGCTCGTCGGCCTGTTCCCGGCCGGCACGACGTACTCGTGGTTCTTCGGCGTCTTCTACGGGCTGATGGAGTTCATTCCCTACATCGGCCCGATCATCGGTCCGATCCCGGCGCTGCTGGTCGCGCTCTTCCAGCACCCGATCAGCGCGGTCTGGCTGCTGATGGCGTTCGTCGCGCTGCAGCAGCTCGAGGGGCACATCGTCGCCCCGCTGCTGTTCCGGCGAACGCTGCGGATCAACCCGATCATCATCATCCTCGCGCTGTTGATCGGCGACAAGCTGTACGGGATCGCCGGTGCGCTCGTCGCGCTGCCGGTGATCGCCGTCGTGCGGGTGACGGTCATCTACCTGCATCGCCACACCGTGCTCGAGCCGTGGGGGAGGCCCCGGGCCGACGAACCGGAGCCGCCCACCCTGCCGGAGCCCGAGCCGGCCGACTCGTGAGCGCGCCGTCCGGCGGCGATCCGCCCGCCCCGGCATGTGAGGCCCGCGGCCTGGTCAAGCGCTTCGGCGACCGCGTCGCGCTGCAGGACGTGAGCTTCACGCTGCGCCGGGGCGAGCTGGTGGGGCTCGTCGGAGCCAACGGCGCCGGCAAGACGACGCTGCTGTCGGTGCTCGCGGGGGTGCTCTCGCCCGACGCGGGGTCGGTGTCGCTGGCGGGCTCGGTCGGCTGGGTGCCGCAGGCGGTCGCGGTCTACTCACGGCTGTCGGTCGCCGAGAACCTGCGCCTGTTCGCGCGCCTGGAGCGGGTCGGGGACGTCGAGGCGGTGGTCGAGCGGATGCTCGAGCAGACCGGCCTGTCCGACCGCGCCGGCGAGCCGGCCGGGCGCCTTTCGGGCGGCAACCGCCAGCGACTGAACGTCGCCCTCGGGTTGCTCGCCGACCCGGCCGTGCTGCTGCTCGACGAGCCCACTGCCGCGCTCGATCCCGACCAGCGCGAGCGCCTGTGGGAGTTCGTCGGCCACGCTCGTCGCGCGTGAGACGACCGTGCTGTTCTCCAGCCACGAGCTCGGCGAGGTGAGCGCCACGCTCGGCGCGTGCTCGCGCTGCAGGCCGGCCGGCTGGGCGAGGGCTGAGCGGCGGATGCGCTGGCTGATCGTCAAGGACCTGCAGATCCTGCGGCGCTCGCCGCTGCTCGCCGGCCTGCTCGTCGTCTACCCGGTGGTGATCGCGCTGATGATCGGCGCCGCGTTCGCCGGCCCCCCGTCCAAGCCGGCGGTCGCGTTCGTCGACGAGGTCCCGCCCGGGCACGCGACGATCGCGCTCGGTCGCCAGCGGCTCGACGTCGCCGACTACGCCGCCGGGCTGCTGCGCTCCGTCCACGCGATCCACGAGCGGACCCGGGCGGCCGCCGTCGCCGACGTGCGCAGCGGCCGCGCGCTCGCCGCCGTGATCATCCCCGCCGACCTGCCGGCGCAGGTGCAGTCGCTCATCACCCAGGGCGTCGGCAGCCCGACCGTGCACCTCTACCTCAACACGCGCGACCCGCTCGAGCGCCGCTACGCGATGCAGGCGCTGCAGGCGCGGATCGCCTCCGTCCAGTCCGACGTCTCCCGCCGCGTGCTCCGGGTCGCCGTCGCCGATCTGCAGCGCGTGCTCGGCGGCGGGCGCATCTCGCTCCTCGGCCGGTCGGTGGACCTGCTCGGCCTGCGCGACTCCCGCGCGATCGTCGACGGCGCGATCGCGTCGCTGCCGCACCGCTCACCGCTGCGGGTGGCGCTGCGCCAGGTGTCGTCGTTCGCGTCGGAGGCGATCGGCGGGCTCGGGCTCGCGCGGCCCGTGCTCGGGTCGATCGGCAGCCCGCTCACCGTCACCCAGACGCAGCTGCAGGACGCGACGACCCCGGCGAGCGTCTACGCCGCGGCGATCGCCGTGATCGTGTCACTCATGTTCGTCGCGCTGCTGCTCGCGGCGGGCACGCTCGCGCTCGAGTGGAGCGAGGGCACATACGCGCGGCTCGTGCGGGACTGGTCGCGCCGTCGGCGCTGCTCGCGGCCAAGCCGGTGCTCGCCGGCGCGTGCGCCGCCGCCCTCACCCTCGTGATGGCGATCTGCGTGTCGGCGTTCGTGCACCTCGACTGGGCGCGGATCGCGCTGTGGGTGCTCTGCTTCGGCTGCGGCGGCGTCGCGTTCTCGGCGCTCGGCACCGCGTTGGGGGCGCTCGCCCGCGAGGTGGCGACCGCTTCGCTGATGGCGTTCCTGATCGGGCTGCCGATCACCTTCTGCGCGCTCGTGCCGGCGAGCGCGGTGAGCCCGGCCGTGCACACGCTGCTGTCCGTCGTCGGGCGGCTCGCGCTCGCGCGGCGCGGGTCGGCATGACCGGCCCGACAGGCTCAGTCGGTCACGACCCCGAGCCGCCCTCGTCGGTGCCGTCGCCGGGTCCGGTCTTCGCCGCGCCTGGCTGCTTGATCGCCTGCGCCGCCGCCTTGAGCTTGTCACTCGCCGACCCCGGGCCGTCGGCGATGTCGCGCAATTCCTGCGCGTCCTCCTTGAGGCTCCCCGGTCCGCCGCGCTTGTCGACGACCCGCCTGGCCTGGTCCGCCAGCTTCCCCAGGTCCATCGTGCGTTCCTTTCGCAGGGACTCGCGTCGGGGGCATCCTCTCCCGATCGGGCCCGGATGTTAGGCCTTTCCGGGGTCAGCGCGTGCCGGTGGTGCGAATGAACCCGTAGGCGCAGATCGCGGCGATGATGAGCAGCAGGATGGGCAGTGCCGCGCTCGCGACCCCGACGATCGCCAGCACGAGCGTCACCACGCCGGCGACCCCGCTCACCGTGCCGGCCTGCACGAGCCGGTAGGCGCGCCGCTCCCGCACGCTGCGCGGCGTGCGTCTGTCGAGGTTGCTCATCGCGTTCAGCGTACCGACGATCGATACGGTTGTGCTTCATGAACGAACATCATCTGCTGCTCTACGTCTACCCGGACGACCTCGCCGAGCGGCGCGGGCCCTACCGCGAGGAGCACCTGCGCCGGATCGCCGTCGAGAAGGAGGCGGGCCGGATCCTCATGGCGGGCGCGTTCGGCGACCCGATCAGCGGCGGCGCGATGGCCTGGACCGGCGCCACCCCCGATGAGATCGACGCGTTCGTCCAGGGCGATCCGTACCTGGAGGCGGGGCTCATCCGGTCCTACCGGATCGAGCCCTGGACCCTCGTCTGAGCTGAGCGGGGCGGGTCAGCGAAAACTCTTCTCCCAGGACGGTTTGTGAACGAACGGGCGTCCGCGGGCCCCCGAGTCCCGGGTTTGTCGCACGCGTCGCAGCCGGCGCGGCGCCGGCGACATACCCGCCCGCCCGCACCGGGTTTGTCGCACCCGTCGCAGCAGGCGCGACGCCGGCGACATACCCGCCCCGCCCGCACCGGGTTTGTCGCACCCGTCGCAGCGCGGGCGACGGCAGTCGAGCGGCGCCCGACACGCCCCGGCAACCGCCCACTCGCGGATCGTGGTCAGCATGGCCACCAATTCCGCCCCCGACCGCCCCCCGACCGCCGATACCCTGAACACCCTGATGGCGTTCCCGCAGACCCGCCTGCGCCGCCTCCGTGCCACCCACGCGCTCCGCGGCCTGGTGCGCGAGACGCGGCTGGACCCCGGCGACTTCGTGTACCCGATGTTCGTCGCGCACGGGATCGACAAGCGCCAGCCGATCGAGTCGATGCCGGGCGTCGCGCAGCTGTCGATCGCGCACGCGGTACAGGAGGCCGGCGAGGCGCACGCGCTCGGTGTGCCCGCGGTGCTGCTGTTCGGACTGCCCGCCGCCAAGGACGAGCAGGGCTCGGGCGCCTGGGACGAGGAGGGGATCGTCCAGTTGGCCACGCGCGCGATCAAGGAGACCCACCCCGAGCTGATCGTGATCACCGACGTGTGCTTGTGCGAGTACACGAGCCACGGCCATTGCGGCGTGCTGCGCCGGCGAGCCGACGGGTCCACCGACGTCGACAACGACGCGACGCTCGAGCTGCTCGCTCGCACCGCGGTCAGCCAGGCGCGCGCGGGCGCCGACATCGTCGCCCCCAGCGACATGATGGACGGCCGCGTCGGGGAGATCCGCACGGCGCTCGACGAGGACGGCCTCACCGACACGCCGATCATGTCCTACAGCGTGAAGTTCGCCTCCGCGTTCTTCGGGCCGTTTCGCGCCGCCGCCGACTCGGCGCCCGCGTTCGGCGACCGTCGCGGCTATCAGATGGATCCGGCCAATGGCGAGGAGGCGCTGCGCGAGGCCCGTCTCGACGTGCAGGAGGGCGCCGACATCCTGATGGTCAAGCCGGCGCTGCCGTATCTCGACCTGGTGCGCCGGATCAAGGACGAGACCCGGCTGCCGCTCGCCGCCTATCACGTCTCCGGCGAGTACGCGATGCTGAAGGCGGCGGTCGCCGCGGGCTACCTCGAGGAGCGCACGGCGGTGCTGGAGACGCTCACGTCCATCCGCCGCGCCGGCGCCGACATGATCATCACGTATCACGCCAAGGAGGCCGCCCAGTGGCTTCAGTAGACAGGACCCCGACCAACGACGGCATCGATCAGATCTCGCCTCCATCCCCAACACCGCGGGCAACCACGGCCCCAAGCTGCGCAGCCGCACCGACGGCGCCGCGATCGCCCTCGACGACCTCGACCGGCGGCTGCTCAACCTGATGCAGGGCTCGTTCCCGATCGCCCCGCGGCCCTACCAGCACGTGGGCGCGGAGGCCGGGATCACCGAGCAGGAGACGATGCGCCGCGTGCAGCGGCTGCTCGACGAGCGCATCATCCGCCAGGTCACCCCGATCTTCGACACGCGCGCGCTCGGCCACTCCTCGATGCTCGTCGCCGCCAAGGTCGATCCGGAGAACCCGTGGCGGGCCGCGACGATCATCAACGCCCACCCCGGCGTGAGCCACAACTACCTGCGCAACCACGAGTTCAACATCTGGTTCACGATCGCGACCGAGCCCGACTCGCCGCTCGGGGTGCAGGGCACGCTCGACGTCCTCGCCTCCGAGGCGGGCGCCGAATCGGTCCGCCAGCTGCCGACGCTCAAGCTGTTCAAGATCCGCATGGACCTCGAGATGGAGGGCGGCACCGACACGCTCACCGTCGCGGCCGCCGAGGCGGTCGCGCCCGCCGAGACCGAGCCCCAGCCCTACGACGAGTTCGACCGCGATGTGATCCGCGCGCTGCAGGGCGACATGCCCGTCATCTCCGAGCCCTACGCGCCCGCGGCGGCAACCCTCGAGATCTCCCAGCAGCAGCTGCTCGACCACCTCGACGAGATGCGCGAGCGCCGGCTGCTGCGCCGGGTCGCAGCGATCCTCTTCCACCGCCGCGCGGGCTTCTCCGCCAACGGGATGGGCGTCTGGAAGGTCCCGGAGGGCCGCGAGCTCGAGATCGGCGGCCGTATGGCCGCATTCCGCGGGATCTCGCACTGCTACCAGCGCCCGACCTACGACGACTGGCCCTACTCGGTGTTCACGATGGCCCACGGCCGCTCCAAGGAGGAGTGCGACGCGATCCTCGACTCGATCGCGGCCGACACGGGTATCACCGAGCGCGCGACGCTGTACTCCTCGACCGAGTTCAAGAAGATCCGCCTGCTGTACTTCACCGGCGAGCATCGCGCGTGGGAGCGCGAGCACGCCGGACGCTGAGCCGCCACCCGATGACCACCGGAGCTCCCGTACCCCATTCGGGCACACGGCGGCCGCCCGCTCGGCGGCCCTGTACGAAGAGGCCGTGCGCGTCCTCCCGGGCGGGGTCAACTCGCCCGTCCGCGCGATGGGCTCGATCGGCCGCGACCCGCTGTTCATCGCGTCCGCCGAGGGCGCGGAGATCATCGACGCCGACGGCAACCGCTACGTCGACTGGGTCTGCTCCTGGGGCCCGCTGGTGCTCGGCCACGCCGACCCGGATGTCGTGGCGGCGGTCGTTCAGGCGGCGCGGCGCGGCACCTCTACGGCGCGCCGACCGAGGGCGAGGTCCGCCTCGCGCAGGAGATCGCAGACCGCGTGCCGTCGGTCGAGATGGTGCGGATGACCTCCTCGGGCACCGAGGCGTCGATGTCGGCGATCCGGCTCGCGCGGGCGGTCACCGGCCGCGAGCGGATCCTCAAGTTCAAGGGCGCCTACCACGGGCACGTCGACGGGCTCCTCGCCGAGGCGGGCTCGGGGCTGGCCACGCAGGGGATCCCGTCGAGCCCGGGCGTGCCGGCGAGCGCCACCGAGCTGACGACGCTCGTCCCGTTCAACGACATGGAGGCGCTGTGGCAGGCGACCGAGGTCGAGCTGGCGGCGATCCTGGTCGAGGGCGTGCCGGCGAACATGGGCCTCGTCCCGCCCGCGCCCGGGTTCCTGGCGCTGCTGCGCGAGGCCGCCGACCAGAACGGCGCGCTGCTCGTGTTCGACGAGGTGATCTCCGGCTTCCGGGTCGCGCGCGGCGGCGCCCAGGAGCTCTACGGCGTCAGCCCCGACCTCACGATCATGGGCAAGATCATCGGCGGCGGCCTGCCCGCCGCCGCCTTCGGCGGCCCGCGCGAGCTGATGGAGCGGATCGCGCCCGCCGGCGACGTCTACCAGGCGGGCACGCTGTCGGGCAACCCGCTCGCGGTCGCCGCCGCGCTCGCGTCGCTCGCCCGCCTCGACGAACTCGCCTACGCACAGCTCGCCGCGACGACCGAGGCGCTCGCCGCCGGCCTGCGCGACGCGGCCGAGGGGGCCGGCGTCGAGGTGCAGGTGCCGACCGTCCCCGGCCTGCTCACCGTGTTCTTCTCCGCCGAGCCGGTCACCGACTTCGCCGCCGCGCAGCGCTGTGACACCGCGGCGTACGGCGCCTGGTGCCGCGAGCTGCTGGCGCGCGGCGTCTACCCGCCGCCGTCGCAGTTCGAGGCGTGGTTCCCGTCGCTGGCGCACGGGCCCGAGCACGTGGCGCGCACGGTGGACGCGGCGGCCGAGGCGTTCCGGAGCATCTCGCGGTGAGCGTCACCGCGCTGCGCGAGGCGCTGATCGCCCACGGCGGGACGGTCGCGACGCTCGTCAACGGCGCCGCCCACGAGCCCGGGACCGACGGCGCCGGGCCCCAGCCGGGCATCGGCGCCCCGCAGCTGGCCGCCCGCGGCCCGCGCGACGGCGGGCGCGGGGCCGAGTACGAGCTGTTGCTCGAGATGATCCTCGAGGGGTCGCTGCTGCATTACGGCGCCCCCCGCGTCGTCGCCACCGAAGATCGCGACCTCGCGCTGCTGCTCGGCGATCAGCTCTACGCGCTCGGGCTCGCCCGGCTGGCCGAGATCGGCGACCTCGACTCCGTGAGCGAGCTCGCCGACCTCATCTCGCTGCTCTCGCAGGCCCAGCTCGACGGCGACGAGGGACTCGCGCGGGCGATCTGGGAGGCCGGAGCGACCGCCATCGGCTGGGGCTCGACCCCTGAGCACCAGGCCGCCAAGGAACTCGCGCGCAGCGGTGACGCCGCCGCCGCGCCGGCCCTCCTACAATCGGGCCGCCGTGCCCCGTAGATGCCGTCCGGGGGTCCGTGTACTGACGCGTGTGGCGACGCCGGTCGCCGGACCCGGACTGTAGACTTCGGCGGGCATTCGCAAGGCTTTACCGGCTGTTGAAGAAGGCAAGAGTGGCTGATCGACACGCAGAGGGCGCAAGTCCAAGTACACGGCGGACCGGCAGATGCCGGGCGCGTTCGAGGGCGAGACCGTCACCCGTCGCCGGTTCATGGAGGCGGTGACGCATGGCGCCGGCGGGATCGCGGCGGCGGCGTTCACGCTGCCCGCGCTCGGGTTCGCGATCGGCCCGCTGTTCAGCCGCGAGCCGTTCAACTGGCAGCCGATCGGCTACCCGGACGACTTCACCAAGAACCTACGCGACCAAGGTGATCACGATCGTCCAGGGGATCGGCGACGGCGGCAACACGATCGCCTACGTGCGCCGGCGCGACCCGGCGATCGACACCAGAGGTCGAACCAGTACAACCAGTTCGTCGCGCTCTCCTCGCGCTGCATGCACCTCGGCTGCCCGGTCCGCTACGTGCCGCCCGCCCAGCGCTTCATCTGCCCGTGCCACGGCGGCGTCTACGACTTCAGCGGCCAGGTCGTCGGCGGCCCGCCGGTGCGTCCCCTGGACCGGTTCTACACCCGGGTGCACAAACGGCCTGGTCGAGATCGGCCCGCGCTACTCGGTCAACTTCCAGTTGCAGGGCTTCTCGCCGCGCGATCCCGGCCAGCCGCTCAACGGCATCGGCCAGTACCTGTACCCGAAGCGGTTCGGCACCTCGATCCTGCCGCCGGAAGAGCTATAGCCCGACCGATGACCCAGCCATGCCCGAACCTCCCGCTCCCCCGAAGATCCTGCAGCCCAAGCCCAAGCGGCCGGGCAACGGACGGCCGGTGACGCCGGTCGAGGTCGCCCAGGACGGGGATCTCGGCGGTCGACTGGATCGACGAGCGCACGTCGCTGTCCGGCGGGGTGCGGTGGATGCTGTTCCGCAAGGTCCCTCGCGGGATCAACTGGTTCTACACGCTCGGGTCGGCGACGATGTTCGCCTTCCTCAACCAGGCGGTGACGGGCGTCTTTTTGGCGATGTACTACCGCCCCGACGCCGCCAGCGGCGCCTACGAGTCGATCCGCTACATCACCGACGACGTGTGGCTCGGCCAATCCGTGCGCGGCATGCATAAGTGGGGCGCCTCGGTGATGATCATCCTGATCTTCCTGCACATGGCGAGGGTGTTCTTCTTCGGCGCCTACAAGTACCCGCGCGAGCTGACCTGGATCATCGGCGTCGTGCTGATGATCCTCACGCTCGCGATGGGCTTCACCGGCTACCTGCTGCCCTTCAACCAGCAGTCCTACTGGGCGACGATCGTGGGCGTCAACATCAACGGCACCGGCCCGTTCCTCGGCCCGTACCTGTCCGACTTCCTGCGCGGCGGCCCCGAGTTCGGAGCGACGACCCTCTCACGCTTCTACGCGATCCACATGATGCTCATCCCCGGGCTGATCGCTGCCCTGATCGGCGCGCACCTCTACCTCATCATGAAGCTCGGCATCTCCGCCCCGCCGTGGATGAAGGCCGAGGACGAGGAGCCCCCGAGATGCGCGAAGTCCACGTCTGATGACACCGACCCCCCCACCGCCGTGAATCAGCTGGAGAAAGAGCGGTACCTCCGCGAGTACTCGGTCCTGAAGAACGAGGGCAAGCCGTTCTTCCCCTACGCGGTCGCCAAGGACTCGGTCATGGCGGTGATCGTCATGGCGGTGATCATCTTCCTCGCGCTGCTGTTCGGCGCGGAGCTGGGGCCGAAGGTCGACCCGACGACGACCACCTACGTGCCGCGCCCGGACTGGTACTTCTTCTTCCTGTTCGAGGTTCTCCGCGTCATGAAGAACATCCCGAAGTTCACCGACATGGCGACGATCGGGGTGCCGACGATCTGCATGATCCTGCTGTTCCTGCTGCCGTTCTACGACCGCAGCCCCGAGCGCCGGATCACCCACCGCCCGGTCGCGCTGGCGGCCGGCCTGACCACGATCCTGGCGATCGCGTATCTCACCTTCACCGGCGCCAACACCGGCTCGCCGAACGAGGTCACCCTCAAGCCGCCCGCCGGCCTCACCGCCGCCCAGACCCAGGTGTTCTACGCCGGGGAGAAGGTGGTCGGCGAGTCCGGCTGCGAGGCCTGTCACCAGATCGGCATCAATGGCAACAACGGTCCGGGACCGAACCTCACAAGATCGGCTCGATCCTGCGGCCGAACGGGATCGCGTCCACGCTGCGCAACCCGACCGCCCCGATGCCGTCGTTCGCCGGCCTGGCCAAGACAAGCCCCAAGAAGTTCAACGACCTGGTGGGCTTCCTCGGCATGCTCCAGTAGGCCCTCGGGCCCGCTGACGCATCGCCGGCGCCGATGAGCGTGTCCTCGCCGACCGACGGGTCGCAATCGCAGGGAGCTGACGGCGCCGACGCGTCCGGGATAGAACCCCGCCGCCGGGCACGCTGCCCGAGCCCCAGGTCCGCGCGATGTTCGACCGCATCGCACGCGTCTACGACCGCATGAACGGCGTGATGACCGCCGGCCTGCACCACAGCTGGCGCCGGCGCGCCGCCGACCTCGCCGCGCTGCAGCCGGGCGGCCGCGTGCTCGACGTCGCCACCGGGACCGGCGACCTCGCGTTCGAGCTCGGCCACCGGGTCGCGCCCGAGGGGCTGGTCGTCGGGGCGGACTTCTCGGAGAACATGCTGCAGATCGCGCGCTCCAAGCGCGACGCGCTGCGCGCCGTCAGTCCGCGCCGGCCGGGGTGGAGCTCCGCTTCGAGCAGGCCAACGCGCTCGCGCTGCCCTACGGGGACGGCGAGTTCGACGCGGCCACGGTCGGCTTCGGGGCGCGCAACTTCTCCGACCTGGGCCGGGGCCTGCCGAGATGGCGCGCGTCGTGCGGCCCGGCGGCAAGGTCGTCGTGCTCGAGATCACGACCCCGACCGAGGGGGTGATGGCGCTCGCGCTGGCGCTCTGGTTCGACCGGCTCGTGCCGCTCGTCGGGCGCCTGGCGGGTGACGCGGACGCCTACACGTACCTACCCAGCTCGGTGCGCCGCTTCCCGCCGCCCGACGAGCTCGGCGGCGATGGCCTCGGCGGGCCTCGCGGATTGCGCTACATCCTCACCGCAGGAGGGATCATCGCGCTCCATGTGGGTACGGTCACGGGATGACCGTCGACGGGACCACGCAGGTGACGACGGATTGGGCAGCGGTCGACGCCCGCGGGCGGCGCGCCGGTCGCGCGCCTGATGGCGCGGCTCGAACGTCGCCTCGTCGAGCTCGCCACGGGCCACGGGGCCGACCTCGCGGGCTACGCCGGCTCGACCGTGTCCGCCGGCGGCAAGCGGCTGCGGCCGCTGCTCGTGTTCCTCGCCGCCGGGGTGCCCGCGCCCGAGTCCGAGGGGCTGCTCTCGGCGGGCGTCGCGGTCGAGCTCGTGCACGCCGCGACGCTCGTCCACGACGACGTGCTCGACGGCTCCGAGCTGCGCCGCGGCCGCCCGACGGTGGTCGCCACCGGCGGCCGCGCCGCCGCGACCGCGACCGGCGACCTGCTGTTCTCCCGCGCGTTCGCCGAGCTGCGCTCGCTGCGCTCCGCCGATGCGGTCCGGATCCTGTCCCGCGCGAGCTCGGAGCTCGCCGCCGGCGAGCTCATGCAGCGGGCCGACGCCTGGACGCCGGTCGACTCCGAGCGCTACTTCGAGCGCTGCCGGCTGAAGACCGCCGTCCTGTTCCGCGCCGCCTGCGAGCTGGGCGCGACCGCGGCCGGCGCCGATCGCGTGGCGGTGCGCGGCCTGGCCGAGTTCGGCGAGCGGATCGGGCTCGCCTTCCAGCTGCTCGACGACGTGCTCGACGTCACCGGCCCGCCGGAGCGCACCGGCAAGCCGCGCGGCGCCGACCTGCTCGACGGCACGGTGAACCTGCCGCTGATCCTCGCCCGCGACCGGGATCGCACGCTGCGCCGGCTCGACCTGCGCTCGATCCGCACCGCCCAGGAGGCCGCCGAGGTGTGCGCCCGCATCGCCGAGACCGACGCGCTGCAAGATGCCGCGCGCCGAGGCGTTCGACTTCGTGCCGGGCGCAAAGCAGCTCCTCCCCGGCCTGCCCGAGCCGCAGCGGGCCGCCCTCGACCTCGTCGCCGACGGGGTCGTCGAGCGGTACGCATAGCCAGCGGGAGCGGGGTGCCCGTCCTTGGCCGGCGCCGCTTGCTGTTGGCGCGACGCGGCCGGTCGATGAAACGCTCGCGAGCCGGCCCGGACGGGCACCCCGCTCCCTCCGCTGGAGTCCCTGCTCGCTTCTGAGCGAACAGCGCAGTGTGCCAATTGGTCGTACACAGCGGTGTCAACGCTGTTGACAGGCCCGCGCGGGGCGATACGGTGCCGCGCCATGACGCCTGAGGAGAGGGGTCAGCCGGTCAGGCTCGACCGTGAGCGGATCCTGGACGCGGCTGCCGAGATCGTGGGCAATGAGGGGTTGCCGGCGCTCACCATGCGCCGGATCGGGGCCGAGCTCGGCGCCGACCCGACGGCGGTCTACCGCCACTTCCGCAACAAGCGCGAGATGCTCACCGAGCTCGCCAACCGGCAGTTCGCCACCGAGCCCGAGCTCGACCCCGAGGCGCCCTGGCAGGACCGGGTCCGCGCCTGGATGTGGCACGCGATGCGCCGCTATCGCAACCACCTCGACCTGGGGCTGCTGCTCGCCGGCCAGAGCGACGATCTGCCGAGCCTCGTGCGGATCCGTGAGCGGTCGCTGGGGCTGCTCACCGAGGCGGGCCTGTCACTCGAGCAGGCGGCGCTGTTCAGCCAGGTGATCGAGAACCACGTCGTCGGCTGCGGCCTGTTCTTCGCGGTGTCGGGCTGGCACAGCTCCCCGCCGCACGAGAGCCTGGAGGCGATGCGGCGGTTCTACGCGATGCTGCCCGTCGGCACCGCGCCGCTCACCCGCGAGGCGGCCCCATACCTCTGCCCCGAGCCCGACGACGTCTTCGCCTACACCACCGATCTGCTGATCGCCGCGGTCGAGCGCGTCGCGGCCACCGACGCCGAGGAGGTCGCCCGCGCATGATCCGTTCCCGTCTCACCGTGCATCGCGCCGGCGCTCGCCGCCGGCGCCCTGCTCGCCGGCTGCGGCCGGGCGCTGCCGACGGCCGCGGAGCTCGGGGGCGGCGGCGGCTCGAGCGCCTGCCGCGGTCGCGGCACTGTCGCCGACGACCGACCCCGCCGACCCGCAACTGGAACAAGCCGGTCGTGTGGGCGACTGTACCGCGATGGTCGACACGCTCAACCCCGTCCAGGCGTTCGACTATCCCGGAGAACACCGTCGACACGGCGCTGTGCGACTCGCTGCTGCGCCAGGAGCCCGACGGGACGATCGTCTCCGGGCTGGCGACCGCGACCTACCCGAGCCCGACCAAGCTCGTGCTCAACCTCCGCACCGGACCGCGATTCTGGGACGGCCACCCGGTCACCTCCGCCGACGTCGCGTTTGACCTCAAGCGCGCGGCGCGCACGACCGACGGGATCGTTCTACCCGCAGGTCTTCGATCGCGTGAGGTCGATCACCGCGACGAACCCGACGACGGTCGTCGTCACGCTCAAGCAGCCGGACTACTGGCTCACCGGCGAGCTCTCGCAGATGGCCGGGATCGTCTACGAGAAGTCCTACGCGCTCAAGCAGGGCAAGAAGTTCGGCACGCCGCAGGGGCTGACGATGTGCTCGGGGCCCTATGAGGTGAAGAAGTGGATCCCGGGCGTGGAGCTCGTGGCCACCGCCAACCCGCACTACTGGGATTCGACGCTGCAGCCGCGCGTCCACGAGCTCGTCTTCAAGGGCATCGGCGACGACGCGACGCTCACGTCGGGGCTGGAGACCGGCGCGGTCAACGGGACCTACGCCCAGGGGATCTCGACCTACGAGCAGCTCACGCACAACCGGAGTCTGTCCGTCATCAAGGGGCCGTCCGCCGCGGTCGACGCGATGGTGATCGACAACCTCACGGGCGTCCTCGGCAACGTCAAGGTCCGCCAGGCGCTGTCGGACGCGATCAACCGCACGGCGCTGATCGCGGCCGTGTACCACGGCGCCGCGCAGATGCCGCGCTCGCTGGAGAGCCCGGGCCAGTGGGGCTACGGGCAGTCGGTGTTCGAGCAGAACTGGAACCACCTGCCGGTCATGTCGGTCAACCTCGCCAAGGCGCGGGCGCTGATCAAGGCGGCCCACGCGACCGGCAAGTCGATCACGATCGGCACCACCCAGCAGATCTCCTCGCTGGCCACCGACGCCAACGTCGTCCGCCAGGCGGCGGTCGAGATCGGCCTGAAGGTGTCGATCAGGTCGGTCTCGGCGCAGGACTACATCGCGTTCTTCACGAGCGCCGCGGCGCGCAAGGGGATCGACATGTTCCCGACGTCCAACTACGGCGACTACGCCGACCCGTCGGCGCTCTACAACACCGTTGCCATGCCGGGCGGCAGCCAGAACTACGACAAGTTCGACGACCCGGCGATGGTCAGGGACCTCAACCTCGCCCGCTCGACCGCGAACCCGGACCTGCGGGCCGCCTACGTGGCGAAGGTCAGCGACATGCCGCGACGCAGCTGCCGTGGATCCCGCTCGACGACCCCGACACGGTGCTGATCGAGAGCCACTACCTCACCGGCGCGCCCGTGTCCTTCGTCTACATGGGCGGTCCGTGGGCGAACATGATGGGAGGCGCGATGACGGTCGGCTCTCGCCGCTGGCGCGGTTCATCCTGCGCCGGATCGCGCTGCTGGTGCTCGCGCTGATCGTGTCGAGCTTCGTCATCTTCATCTCGCTGAACCTCGCGCCGGGTGACCCGCTGTCCGCGCTGGCCGGTGGCCGCAGCCTGTCGCCGCGACGGTGGTGGCGCTGCACGCGCGAGTACCACCTCTCAGACCCGGTGATGGTGCGCTACTGGGACTACGTCACCGGGCGTCGTGCTGCACTTCAACCTGGGAACGTCGATCCGTACCGCGAGCCGGTCTCGACGCTGATCGGCCAGCGGATCGGGGTGACCGCGGAGCTGGTGTCGTACGCGGCGTGTTGATCGTCGTGTTCGGCGTCGGCGCGGGGGTGCTGGCGGGCCTGCGGCGCGGGCCGCTGGACAGTTCGATCATCGCGCTCTCGACGTTGCTGGCGGCGGTGCCGTCGTTCGTGGCGGCGATCGTGCTGATCGCGGTGTTCGCGGTCGACCTGGACTGGCTGCCGGCGCTCGGTTCCGGGTCGGGATTCGGGGGCACGATCCAGCACCTGACGCTGCCCGCGATCGCGCTGGCGGCCTCGGCGTTTGCGGTCGTCACGCGCGTGACGCGGGTGACGGTGCGCTCGGAGCTGTCGCTGCGAGCATGTGCAGACCGCGATCAGCCGGGGGATCCCGTGGCCGCTGGTGGTCCGCCGCCACGTGCTGCGCAACGCGTCGATCCCGATCACGACCGTCGTCGGGATCACGGTGACCTCGCTGTTCGCGCTGTCGGCGGTGGTCGAACAGGCGTTCAACCTCTACGGGATCGGGGCGGGGCTGTCCAGGCCGCGCTGGAGAAGG
This sequence comes from uncultured Solirubrobacteraceae bacterium, assembly GCA_963702225.1. GTDB lineage: Bacteria > Actinomycetota > Thermoleophilia > Solirubrobacterales > Solirubrobacteraceae > Palsa-465. Next base: position 296,658 of record CAVPBY010000037.1, read on the forward strand.
ACTTCGGCGTGGTGCAGGGGATCTCGCTGGTGCTCGTCGGCGCGTTCGTGGTCGCCAACGCGATCGTCGATCTGCTGTACGCGGTCCTGGATCCGCGGGTCGCGATCGGAGCGCGGGCGTCATGAGCACCGGCGCGGGCGCGGTCACGACGGGCCGCCTGGTCGTTCCCCGGGTGCGCCGGCGGCTGGCGGCCAACCACGTCGTCTACGGGGTGTGCTGGGCGATCGTCGCGATCGCGGTGTTCTTCGCGATCTTCGGGCCGCTACGTGCGGCCCCATGACCCGAACTACTCGCAGTTGCAGTTCCAGTTCGTCGGCCCGTTCCAGGCCCAGGGGTACCTGCTCGGCTTCGACAGCCAGGGCCGGGACCTGCTCAGCCGGCTGATGGTCGGCGCGCGTACCTCGATGCTCGGCCCGCTGCTGGTCGCGCTCATGTCGATGGGCGCGGGCGACGCTCATCTCGGTGGTCGCGGCCTGGTGGGGCGGGTGGATCGACTCGATCCTGGGCACCGTGATGGACATCCTGTTCGCGTTCCCGGGGATCCTGCTCGCGGTGCTCACCGCGGCGGTGTTCGGCGCCGGGCTGATCGCGCCGACGATCGCGCTGGCGATCGCCTACACGCCGTACATCGCGCGCGTCCTGCGCTCGGCCGCGGTGCGCGAGCGGGCCCGCGAGTACATCGCCGCCGCCGAGGTCCAGGGCGTTTCGACCTGGTCGATCTGCGTGCGCCACCTGATCCCCAACCTCGGCCAGCTCGTGGTCGCGCAGGCGACGCTCGTGTTCGCATGGGCGATGGTCGACCTGGCCGCGATCTCGTTCCTCGGGCTCGGCGTGCAGCCGCCGACCGCGGACTGGGGCGTGATGGTGTCCACCGGCGAGGCGGGCGTGCTGCAGGGCTATTCGCTGGAGTCGCTGTCGGCCGGTCTGTGCATCGTGCTCGTCGTCGTCGCCGTCAACCTGCTCGGCGAGCGGATGGCCGAGCGCGGAGAGAGGAAGCTGGCATGAACGGTTGCGACGAGCTCGCCTACCTGCCGGCGCGTGAGGCGCTCGCCGCGCTTCCGCGCGCGTGAGCTGTCGCCGGTCGAGCTGATGGAGGCGGTGATCGCCCGGGCCGAGGCAGGTCGAGGCGACCGTCAACGCGTTCGCCCAGACCACTTCGAGCAGGCGCTCGCCGCCGCCCGCGACGCCGAGGCCCGCTACGCCGGGCGCGGGGAGGCCCCGCGCCCGCTCGAGGGGCTGCCGGTCGCGATCAAGGAGGAGGAGCCGATCGAGGGCCAGCCGTGGACGCTGGGCTCGCTCGTCTATCGGGACCAGGTCGCGGACCGCACCTCGGTGTTCGCGCGCCGGCATCTCGAGGCGGGCGCGATCGTCCACGCCCGCACGACGACGCCGGAGTTCTCCTGCGCCGGCTACACGCACTCCCGGCTGTGGGGCGTGACCCGCAATCCGCACAACCCCGAGCTCGCGGTCGGCGGCTCCTCCGGCGGCTCGGGCGCGTCGCTGGCCGCCGGGACCTCGACGCTCGCCTCCGGCTCGGACATCGGCGGCTCGATCCGGATGCCCGCGTGTGCCAACGGCGTCGTCGGCTTCAAGCCGCCGTACGGGCGGGTGCCGGTCGACCCGCCGTTCAACCTCGACACGTACTGCCACTGCGGGCCGCTCGCTCGCACGGTCGCCGACTGCGCGCTGTATGAGAACGTGCTCTCGGGCCCGGAGCCGACCGATATCCACACCCTGCGCGAGCGCGGTCGGTGCTGCCCGACGGCTTCGAGGGCGTGCGGGGCCTGCGCGTCGCCTACGCGCTCGATCTCGGCGGCTGGTCGCTGCGACCCACGACGTCGCGCGAGAACACGCTCGCGGTCGTGCAGGCGCTGCGCGACGCCGGGGCGGTCGTCGAGGAGGTGGACCTCCAGCGTGCCGCGGGAGAAGGTGAGCCGGGCGATGTCGATCCACTTCGCGACCGGCTTCGGCGCCTGGCTGGCCGGCCTCGTGCAGGCCCACCCCGATCTCGTCTCGCCCTATGTACGGCGACGGCCCGGCAGATCGCCGACGAGGCGGGCGACGCGAGCGCGATGGAGGGCTGGGAGCTCGAATGCGAGCTGTACGCGCCGGTCGGAACCCTGCTCGAGCGCTACGACGGGCTGGTCGTGCCGACCTGTCGCGTCGCCGGGCTCGACGCCGGCGAGGACTACGTCGACCGGCCGATTTTGATGGCCGACGGCACCGAGATCGCAGGCGACCTCGAGGCGTTCACGACCCCGATGTTCAACGTGATGAGCCGCTGCCCGGTGCTCGCCGTGCCCTCCGGCCGCGGCGCGCGCGGCGGCCCGACCGGCGTGCAGATCGCCGGGCGGACGTACGACGACCTCACCGTCTTCCGGCTCGGCGCCGCACTCGAGGCGGTCCGTGCCTGGGCCCAGTGGCCCGAAACCGTGCCGGCGCTCGAACAGGGCGTGAGCGGATGAGCACGAGCCCTGCGCTGCTGGAGGTCGAGGCGCTCCATGTGGAGCTGCCGGTCGAGGGCCGGATGGCAGCCGGTGCTGCACGACGTCTCGCTGTCGATCGGCACCGGCGAGGCGGTCGGGCTCGTCGGCGAGTCGGGATCGGGCAAGTCGATGACCGCGCGGGCGATCGCCCGGCTGCTGCCGCCGGGCGCGCGGACCGAGGGCGCGATCCGCTGCGAGGGCGCGGAGGTCGGGTCGCTGCGCGGCGGGGCGCTGCGTCGACTATCGGGGCGAGGTCGCGATGATCTTCCAGGACCCGCGTGCGCACATCAACCCGGTGCGGCTCGATCGGCGACTTCATGACCGAGGCGCTGCGGACCAACCGGGCGACGGCGCGCGGCGAGGCGCGAGCACGCGCGGTGCGCGCGCTCGCCGACGTCGGCATCGAGGACGGCGAGCGGAGGCTGAAGCAGTACCCGCACGAGCTGTCGGGCGGCCTGCTGCAGCGGGTGATGATCGCCGCGGCGCTGCTCACCGAGCCGCGGCTGGTGCTCGCCGACGAGCCGACGACGGCGCTCGACGTGACCACGCAGGCGGAGGTGATGGCGATCCTCGACGAGCTGCGGCGCGAGCGTGGCCTGGCGCTGCTGTTCATCACCCATGACCTCGATCTCGCCGGGGCGGTGTGCGACCGCACGTGCGTGATGTACGCCGGCCGGATCGTCGAGTCCCAGCGCTCCGCGGAGCTCGGCGAGCGCCCGCGGCATCCGTACACCGCGGCGCTGTCGGCGGCCCGCCCCGCGATCGAGGGGGCGGTCCACCGGCTGGCGGCGATCCGCGGGCGACCTGTGTCGGCGTTCGAGGCCCCGGAGGGATGCGCGTTCGCGCCGCGCTGCGAGTTCGCACAGGACCGCTGCCGGGAGGGCACGCCCGAGATGCGCGCGGTCACCGGCGGCACGGTCCGCTGCGTACGCGCCGACGAGCTGTCCGGGACGCTCGCCCGGGAGGTCGACCATGTCTGAGCCGGGCCCGGCGCTGCTCGAGGCGAACGGTCTGCGCAAGGAGTTCGGCTCGGTGGTCGCCGTCGACGACGTCGACCTCTTGGTCGCCGCCGGCGGATCGCTCGCGATCGTCGGCGAGTCGGGGTCGGGCAAGACGACGATCGCGCGGATGCTCGTCGGGCTGGCCCGCCCGACCGCGGGCACGATCCGCGCCTGCGGCCGGGACCGCTCCACCCCGTCGCGCTCGGCCGCCGAGCGCCGCCGGCGCGGGGCGGAGGTGCAGATCGTCTTCCAGGACCCGTACTCGAGCCTCGATCCGCGCCACAGCGCGCGCAAGGCGCTCGACGAGGTGCTGCGGCTGCACGGCCGCGGCGCCGACGCGCAGGCCCGCAGGGCGCGGATCGCCGAGCTCGGCGAGCTCGTCGGCCTCGACGACCGGATGCTCCGCGCATTCCCGCGCGACCTGTCGGGCGGGCAGCGCCAGCGGATCGCGATCGCGCGGGCGCTCGCCGCCGACCCGCAGCTGCTCATCCTCGACGAGTCGGTGGCCGCGCTCGACGTCTCGATCCAGGCGCAGGTGCTCAACCTGCTCGCCGACATCCGCGAGCAGACCAAGATCTCCTACATCCTGATCAGCCACGACCTCGCGGTGGTGCGCCAGATCACCGAGGAGGCGATCGTCATGCACCGCGGCCGGGTCGTCGAGCGCGGGCGCACCGAGACGATCCTCGACTCGCCCCAGGACCCGTACACGCGCATGCTCCGCGCCTCCGTGCCGCGGCCCGGGTGGAAGCCGACCCGGCGCGCCTCGCTCGCCGCCGTTTCCGATCAAGGAGAGACCGCATGACCCCCGACCTCGATCTCGCGCTCGTCGGCGCCCGCGTCCGCACGCTCGACCCCGAGCGTCCGAGCGCGACCGCCGTCGGCGTCCGCGACGGGCTGATCGCGTCCGTCGGCGGTGACGATGAGGTCCGTGCGCGCTGCGGCTCGCAGACCGAGGTGCTCGACCTCGGCGGCGCCGCGGTCGTGCCGGGCTTGATCGACAGCCACATGCACCCGTTCATGGGCGCCGTCAACGCCCAGGGCGCGGACCTGCTCGACGCGCACACGCTCGACGACGTGCTGGGGGCGCTGCAGGCCGAGCGCGCCAAGTGCCGGCCCGGCGAGTGGGTCCAGGGGTGGGGCCTGGACTACAACGTGTTCGGGCAGACCGGGATCAGCTCGGGGGTGATCGAGGACGCGGTCGGCGGCGCCCCGACGGCGCTGACGTTCATGGACTTCCACACGATGCTCGCCTCCGAGCAGGCGCTCCAGCTGGCGGGGATCGACGGCCCGCGGGAGTTCGTCGAGCACGCGGAGATCGTGTGCGTCGACGGCCGGCCGACCGGCGAGCTGCACGAGCGCGGCGCGATGGATCTGCTGCTGGAGGCGATGCCGCCGCTCACCGACGCGCGGCGCTACGAGCTGTGCGCGGCGCACCTGCGCGCGCTGGCAGCGGTCGGGATCACCGGGACGCATGCGATGGACGGCACGCTCGAGACGCTCGACCTGCTGCGCGAGCTCGAGTCGCGCGGCGACCTGGTCACCCGGATCCTCACCCCGTTCACGATCGAGCCCGATACGCCCGAGGAGATGTGGGAGCGCTACGCGCGCCGCCGGGGGCGAGCACGGCCGGCGCTGGCGGGCGGGGGTGGCGAAGTTCTTCATCGACGGGGTGATCGACTCCGGCACCGGCTGGCTGGTGGGGCCCGACACCGAAGGCGACGGCACCGCCTCGTTCTGGCCCGACGTCGACCGCTACCGCCGCGCGGTGCGCTTCTTCGCCGGCCGTGGCTTTCAGTGCGTCACCCACGCCACCGGCGACCGCGGCGTCCGGGAGGCGCTGAACACATACCGGTCGGTTCCCGCGCCGGCGCGGGGCGCGCACCGCGTCGAGCACATCGAGACGATCCAGCCCGAGGACCTGCCGCGCTTCGCCGCCGAGGGGGTCGTCGCCTCGATGCAGGCGCAGCACATGATGTGGCTGAGCGCCGACCGCTCGGACAACTGGTCAAGGCGCCTGGGCCCCGACCGCTGCGACCGCGCGTTCCTCACGCGGGACCTGCTCGAGTCCGGCGCGACGATCGCGCTCGGCTCCGACTGGCCGGTGGCGCGCTACGACCCGCGCGAGGGGATGGCCGCCGCGCGGTTGCGGCGCCCGCCGCTGCACCGCGAGCGCGCCCCCTACGACGATCAGGCGCTCGACTGGGATGCAGGCGCTCGAGGGCTACACGACCGGCGCGGCGCGGACGGTCGGCGACGGCGATCGCCTGGGGCGGATCCGGAGGGCTTCGGCGCCGATCTGACGGTGATGGCCTCCGATCCGGCCGAGGCCGACCCCGACGAGCTCGTCTCGGTCCCGGTGGTGATGACCGTCGTCGACGGCGAGGTCGTGCACCGGGCGTGACGGCGACGGGCGCGGGGGGTTGTTTGGGGCTGGGGGGCTTGCCCCCCAACTGTGACTAGAAGTCCTCGGGGAGGACGAGGTCGTCCTGCAGCGCGGCGGTGAAGCGCTCGATCTCCTCGGCCATGTTGGACTGAGTGAGCCGGCGCAGGTCGGAGAGCATCGCGGTGAGGCCCTCGTCGAGCCGCTCCTCGAGCGCGTCGACCCGGTCCTGGTCAAAGATCCCCTCGTCGAACCAGTCGCAGTTGGGGCAGTGGAGCATCAGCTCCCAGAAGCCCTGCGGGGCCTCGCGCCAGTCGAGCGGCTGGACGAGACGGGCAGGAGCACCGCGGGCAGACGTGCAGGCCGCCGGTGCGGGGATCCTCGGTGTGGAAGCGGACGACCTCGATCGAACGGCCGCTCGGCAGCAGGATTCGGCGGATGGAGTGCTTGTCGGTGTTGTCGTTCATGGCGGGCTTGGGGGTGGCGGTGGCGGGCTGTGGCGGGGTCGGGCCTGACAAGGGAGCTATCGGTCCTCCCGTCGGCGGGCTTGACCGGCCACTGATCCACCTGGACGTCCAGGCCGCATACACTTCATTCGCCCAAGGCCTCGTACACTTGAGGGACCCCATAGGGAGGCCCTGACCCATGTTCCGAAGTCCCGTCATCGACGGCATCGTCGTCGTCGTCATCCTTCTCCTGATCGTCGGCCCCAAGAAGCTGCCACAGCTCGGTCGCGGGCTCGGTGTCGGCATGCGCGAGTTCAAGGAGGGCATCACGGGCGATCACAAGGACGAGGAGGAGGAGCAGAAGCAGACGCTCTCCGAGGCCCAGGCGATGCCCGGCTCCGAGCAGCCCCCTCCCGCGCAGTCGGCCGCCCCCAACCAGGGCAGCTCCGAGCGCAGCGCCTAGTCCCGCGCCGGTCGCAGTAGACGATGCCCAAACGCCTGCGGCCGATCGGTCACGAAGACCGTCTGAGCGTCGTCGACCACCTCGACGAGCTGCGCAACCGGCTGATCGTCTGCGCGGCGGCGCTGATCGTCGCGTTCGCCATCTGCTTCTGGCAGAGCGGTCATCTGCTGAACGCGCTCAACAAGCCCCTGCACACCCTCACCAAGGAGTCGAGCAGCCATCTCACCAATGCGACCAGCAACGAGGCCGGCGAGCGCGCATGGCTGATCAGGGCCGCGCACGACTCCCAGAAGCTCTCCACGCTGCCGCATTCCGGCCTGACCGCATCGGGTCGCTCCTACATGGGCAGGCTCGGCTCCGACCTCAACCACGCCGCCCAGAAGCTGCCGAAGTCCTACAACGGCGACAACCCGGTCACGCTCGGTGTCGGCGAGCCGTTCACGGAGACGCTCACCGTCTGCTTCTACTTCGCCCTGATGATCTGCTCGCCGATCCTGCTGTACGAGTTACTCGCGTTCGTGCTGCCGGCGCTCAGCGCCGCGGAGAAGAAGATCGCGATGCCGATCATCCTCGCGGCCCCGATCCTGTTCTTCGTCGGCATCGTCTTCTCCTACGTCATCGTCCTGCCGGCCGCGATCAAATTCCTGCAGGGGTACAACGGCAACCACTTCCAGGCGTTCGTCCAGGCCCGGCCGCTGTACTCCTTCGAGGTGCTCGTGATGGCCGCGATCGGCCTCGCGTTCGAGATGCCGATCGTGCTGCTCGGCCTGCGAGCGCTCGGGGTGATCAACGGCTCGACGCTCACCCGCCACTGGCGCTACGCGATCGTCATCCTGGCGATCATCGGCGCCGCAATGCCCGGGGCCGATCCGGTGACGACGGGGCTTGAGATGGCGCCGCTTCTGATCCTGTTCCTCGCCTCGATCGTGCTGCTCAAGATCGCCGACCGTCGCGCCGCGCGCCGCGAGGCCGTGGAAGAGCGCGACGACCCGACGGTGGGCGGTCTCACGTAGGGGACGGGCGTCGCCGATCCGTCGACGTGGCAGACTGAGCGCGCGATGCTCTTCGATCTCCGCAGCCGCGGCCGGCGGCGCACCGTCCAGGTCGTCTACGTCGGCCTCGCCGTGCTCATCGGCGCCGGCCTGGTCCTGTTCGGCGTCGGCACCGGTTCGGGCGGCGGCGGCCTGTTCGGCGCGTTCACCGGCTCCAACTCGTCCGGCGGCGGCAACGGCGTGACCTCGCAGGTCAAGAAGGCGGTCGCCCAGACCAAGAAGAGCCCGAGCAGCGCCTCCGCCTGGGCGAGCCTCGTCCAGGCCCGCTTCGCGGCCGCCAACACCGTCGGCTACGACAACGCGACGAGCACCTACACGACCACCGGCAAGCAGCAGCTGAAGCTGCTCACCCAGGCCTACACCCGGTACGCCGCGCTGGTCAAGACGCCGGCCGTCACCCCCGCGACGCTCGCCGCCAAGGCCTACACCCAGAACTCCGACTGGCAAAACGCCTCCGCGACCTACCAGGCGGTGCTCGCCGTCCAGAAGCCCACCAGCGTCCACACCCTGGAGTGCGTCGCCCTCACCGCCTACGCGGCCAAGAACGACCGCGTCGCCCAGCTCGCCCAGGCCCGCGCGCTCGCCAAGCTCCCCAAGACCTCCCGCAAGCAGATCAAGTCCCAACTGGAGCAGGCCAAGACCTCGACGACGATCGTCACCGGCTCCTGCTGACGACCGGCCGGTACCCGCGGCTAACATTGACCGCCGCGTCGGGCCGTTAGCTCAGCTGGTAGAGCAGGGGATCTTAATCCCAAGGTCGTAGGTTCGATCCCTACACGGCCCACTTGGAAAGCCCCGACGGGGCACGTCTTCCGGGTAGAGCGGGCGCGCGGACCCGTCTGGTAGGCGAAGTACCGGCTGCCGGACGGCCGCCATCCGCGCGCGACGGCCACCGTACGAGGACCAAGACCGGTCCCCGCGGCCGCGATGCGCGTGTTCCCTTGGCTCGCCCCGATGGCGAGGCGCCCTCATCAGCGCGCGACTCCGACGGCAGGACCCTCCCGCGCCTGTGACGCTTGATCGACGGTTGTGGAGCGCAGGGCACGATCCAACCCCAGTTGGACCTGGCGAGGGGAGATCCAAGTTTTTGGCACTAGACCTGGACCATGGACCTCGATGCCCTGGGGCCTCGTCGATCGGGCAGCTGGTACCCATCGCGGGCACTACGGCCGTAACGGCCAGCGCTACGAGTCCTTCGCGTATCTGGCTGATCCTCTCCCGGATTCGGTCGAGCTCTCATCCAGCGCCTGGACGATCGTGGCCCGCGCCGAAGCTGCCCTCGCCCGCCTTGACCAGGCGGCGCGCCAAGTCCCGTCGCCGGAGCTGCTGCGTGCTCCCGCCATCCGTCGAGAGGCTCAGAGCACGAGCGCGCTGGAGGGCGCCTTCGCCCCATTCGCGACGGTTCTCGCGGCCAACGTAGAAGAGCGCGGGCAGCTCTCACTCGCGGTCCTGGAGATTCTCAACTACGTCGCCGCCGCAGAGCAGGCATTCGGATGGATCGAAGACCGACCGCTCACCGCCGGTCTCATGGGCGGCTCCAACGAACCCTTGTTACGGGGACCGCAGGCGAGCACAGCGACGCCGGTGGCCTTCGGGACCGGCAGGTGTTCATCGGCGCCGAAGGCCTGGCTCTCGAGGAGGCACGCTTTGTGCCGGCGCCGCACGGCGATCAGCTCAAGGCCGCGTTCGAGGCGTGGATCGACTGGGTCAACCGCTTAGATCACGAGCTGCCGCCGGTCGTGCAGGCCGGTCTTGCTCACTATCAGTTCGAGACGCTGCACCCCTACTCCGACGGCAACGGCCGTATCGGCCGCCTGACCGTCGTTCTTCAGCTCATGCGCCTGGGCGTGCTGCGCTATCCGATCCTCGTCGTCTCCCCCTGGTTCGAAGCGCGACGCGCCGCCTATCAGGATGCGCTGCTCGCCCTCAGCACAACTGGCGACTGGAACGAGTGGGCTGCCTTCTTCGCGACGGGAGTGCTGGCGGCAGCGGAGACGACCCACAGTCGCGTCGACGCCCTACTCGCCTGGCAAGAGGATGCCCTCCGCCGCGTGAGACAAGCCCGCGCCGCCGGCCTCGCTGAACGACTTGCCGCCGATCTCATCGGCCTCCCGGTCCTGCGAGCCGGCCAGGTCGCCGATCGCTACGACGTCACCCACCAAGCCGCCATGAATGCGCTTCGACGGCTCGAGGGGCTCGGGCTCCTGAACGCACACTCCGCCGCCGGTCGCGTCACCTTCCGCGCGGACGAGGTCGTTGACTCGCTCGGCCGGTAGCTGATATGGAGAGGCGTTTGTCAAGGGGGGTGTCACGAATTTCTCGCTTTCGACGGGCTGGTGCCCGAAAGGCAACGGGAAACCACGACCAGATAGCGGTCCTTGAACTGGCGGTCCTGGATAACCGGCCGGATAGGACTGATGGTCCGGCCCGAAAGGGCGCTGACGCGGTCAGGTGAGCCCAGCAGGAGACGAGATGACGACGCCGCCCCAACCGACGGACAAGTTAGACACCGCGGCCCTGGCCGCAGTGAACGGACCCGAGGAAGATCCACTCGATGCCGACTCGACCGTAGGGCCTCACGCCACCAGACCTCGACGGCTTGCTTGAGCCGGATGCCGGGAACTGGAACGTCCGGTTCTGAGGGGGGTCCGGCACCGCAAGGTGCCGGACCTACCCGCCGGCTCCTCGCGCACCGCGGGCGCAACGCCTTCTCGCCCGGGCGCGTATGCGATCACACTGGCCAGAGCGACCCCGAGCGTCTCCTGCCGATCGTTTCAAGCACCGACGCGACCGCGAAGCGGTAGACGCGGCTCAGCGGGCGCGGACGGTGTCGCCGCCCCGCAGGGCAGGCACCGGACGGGCCTCAAGCTCGCCGGTGATCTCCTGCGCCTCGGCGAGCGCCTCAGCGTCCTCGCGACGGCGGTAGCGGTCGAGCAGCGCGCGGCGGAGCAGCGGTCGCGCGCCGACCGCCCGTAGGCGGTCGATCGCCACCTGCTCCAACGCGACGGCCGCCTCGGCGTCGCCGCGTCTTTGCGCCTGCTCAGCCCGTAGCCGTTCGCGGCCGGCCAGCAGCAGCGCCGGCGCGTGGGCGGGAGGCAGCGCCCCGCACCAGGCCTGCAGCTCTTCGATCGCCGCTCCGTCCTGAAGTCCGAGAGCCGCCTCGACGCAGATGTCATAGGCCTCGGCGCGCAGCTCGCCCGCAATCGCCGGCGTATCGAGCACCGGACGCGCGCGTCGCAGCGCCGCCTCATGGGATCCACGCCACAGCTCATCGCGCGCCAGGGCTGTCCGGCTCGCGGATCGGATGTCGGCCTGGACCGAGTCAAGCCGCTCTTCTGCGAGCGTGCGACAACGAAACATCAGCGCCTCGTCGTCCCGCGCCTCCGCGATCTGGGCCACGGCCGTGGCGGTGAACGCTCGCGTGGCCTCATCGTAGGAGTCCATCAGCGCGAGCCCGGTGGCCAGCGCGTCCTGCCAGCGGCCGAGGAGCATCATCGGGACGACGGACTGCTGGCGCATCCGCTCGTCCCACGAGTGATCGCCGCGCTCGCGGGCGAGTACGATCCCGCGATCGAGCTCGTCGAGCGCCGCGGCGAGGTCGTGCTCCTCAATCAAACACGCGGCCAGGTTGTAGTACGCCCGCAGCGCCTCGTACGGCAGATCATGCTCCTCGGCCAGCCGCAGCGCGTGGCGTAGGACCCCCCCTCCCTCCTGCCTCCGCCCGCGGTAGACGAGGTAGACGGCCCGGGTGATCAGCGCCGAGGTGAGCGCGCGCCACGCCCGCATCGCCTCGAGCGTCGCCAGCGCCTCCTCGAGCACCGGCCCTGTCTCCTCGGGCCGGCCAGCGAAGAGCGAGCATGCGGCCAGGCCAGCGAGCGCCTCAGCCCGGAGCACGACGTCGACGTCAAGGCCCGCCGGGCCGGCGAACGGCTGCAGCATCGCCTCCGCGTCGGTCACCCGGCCGTTCAACCTGAGCAGCTCGCCGAGCGCAACCGCCGCCGAGCCGCCGGTGACCTCGCCGGACCCGCGGACCAGCTCCACGGCCGCGTGCAGCCGCCGCTCGGCGCGTTCGTGGTCGCCGCTGCGTACGAGCGCGCCGCCAGCTTGCTCGAACAGTCGCGCTCGCTCCAGGTCGTCCTCGGCCAGCTCGGCGGCAAGCTCGAAGTAGCGCTCGGCTTCGGGACCGAGAGCCAGCGATGCCGCGGCCTCACCGGCGGCCGTCAGCGTCTCCCGCGCGGCGGCCCGCAGTTCCGCGACGTCGTCTGCCTCAGGCTCAGTGCTGATCGCCTCCAGGTAATGGGAGGCCAGCACCTCGGCCACGTCGCGCAGCTCACCCGGCCAACTGGCGCGCAACTGCTCAGCGGCGGCGACGTGACGTGACTTGCGGGTGCGCCGGGCCAGCGTCCCGTACGCGACGGTGCGCAGCAGCGCCTGCAGAAAGGCGTATTGGCCGCGCTCGGGCGAGCGCGGGTCGTCGTCACGAGCGAGGAGCTGCTTGGCCACCAGGCCATCGAGCAGCGCCTCGACCTCGGCTTCGCGCCGCCCGCCGAGCGCGGCGAGCGCGGCCCCGGTGAACGACTGGCCGAGGACCGAGGCATCCTGGAGCAACGCGCGCTCCTCTGCGGTCAAGCCGTCCAGTCGGGAGGCGACGAGCGCCTGCAGGGTCTCGGGCACGTCGATCTCGCCCACATCGCCGGTCAGGACATAACGTGAGCCCTCCTCCACGAGCAGGCCGCGGTCGATGAGCATCCGGACCGTCTCGACGGCGTACAGCGGGATGCCCTCCGCGCGGCGGCCGATCTCGCTCGCCACCTCGTCACGCAGGCCGGGAACGAGGCCGTCCAGGATCGCTCGAATCGCCTCCGGCTCAAGTGCCTCAAGCACCAGCGGCTCCCAGCCCGGTCGGCGCTCGCGCAGCTCCGGGCGACCGAGGGCGAGCACGAAAATCGGGTGCTCGGCCGACCACTCCATCAGGTAGTCGATGAAGTCCAGCAGCCCGCTGTCGGCCCACTGCAGGTCCTCGAAGGCGAGAATCACCGGACTGACCAGCGCCATCCGCTCGAAGAACAGGCGCCACCCCGAAAACAGGTCGGCCCGATCGGCGTCCGGGCGCTCCTCCAGGCGCAGCAGGTGGGCCAGTCGGGGCTCGGCCAGCCGCCGCTCGCGCTCGTCGCTCACGTGCTCGAGCACCGCCGCGTGCAGCTTCTCCCGCGCGGACGCGGGCGCTTCGTCCTCGCTGATGCCGGCGCGCGTACGCACCATCTCGGCCAGCGCCCAGTACGCGACGCCCTCGCCGTAGGACAGGCAACGGCCCTGGTGCCACCAGCGCAGCTCCTGGATCCCGTCGATGTACTTGAAGAACTCCCAGAGCAGCCTCGACTTCCCCGAGCCGGCCTCGCCGACGACGGTCACCAGCTTCGCGCGGCCCTCGCGCGCGCTCTGGTCGCTCGCCTCGGTCACCGCCGCCAGTTCGCGGTCGCGCCCGACCAGCGGCGCCTCAAGCCCGGCCCCCCGCCGCGCGCCGCCCGCGCCGGCCACCACTCGCAACGCCGTCCACGCCCGGACCGGCTGCTCGCGACCCTTGACCTGACGGGTGCCGGCGTCCTCGTAGGCGATCGCTGCCTCCGACGCCCGCCGGGTGACATCGTCGACCAGCACCGTTCCGGGGTCGGCAATCGCCTGCAGGCGCGAGGCGGTGTTGACCGTGTCGCCAAGCACCATCCCCTCACCCTCGGCGCCGACCTCGACCGCGGCGCTTCCGGTCAGCACCCCGACGCGTACCCGCAGCTGCGGCATTCCGACCTCGTCACCGAGGGCGATGACCGCAGCGGTCAGCGAGAGCGCCGCCCGTACGGCGCGCTCGGCGTCGTCCTCGCGGGTCACCGGCGTCCCCCAGACAGCCATTACGGCGTCGCCGATGAACTTCTCAACCGTCCCGCCGTAGCGCTCGATGAGCGTCCGGCAACGGTCGAAGTACCGGGACAGCAGCTCGCGCACCTCTTCGGGGTCACGGTGCTCGGACAACGTCGTGAAGCCGACGAGGTCGGCGAACAGGACCGATACCAGGCGCCGCTCGGATACCTGTCCCGGGGGGAGGCCGGCGGTGGCCGAGGCCGGCACCGGACGGGCTGCGTCGCCGACTGGAGTACCGCACTCGGCGCAGAACCGGTCCCCCGGCCCGAGCTGGGCGCCACACGTGGCGCAGCGCGTCGTCACCTGTGCACCACAGGCCGCGCAGAACTTCGCTCCTGAACGCAGCTCCGCTCCGCAGGACCGACAGGTCGTCACGCGCGCAGCTTATCGAGCCCAAAGCAGCTCCCGGGCAGCAGCGCGACCGGGCACCTCGTCCTTCACGCGCGGCAGCCTGCGCAAGAGTTCCCGGTTGGCGATGAGGCGGAAGCTATTGCAGTGCGGGCGTGATGGCGCTGCGAACGTGGATATCCGTTGTGTCGAAGATCGGCACATTGGTGTCGTTGGGGCCGACGAGCAGATCTATCTCCGGCGGTGATCGCGATCAAGCCGAGCACCAACAGCCCCGTGCTCCGCCACGCGATCAGCGACCTGCAGACCGCTCTGGCCGCGAGCAGCCCAGGGGCACGGAACGAATGGGATCGATACGGACCGGGCACACTCGGCCGGTCCTGCTGCCCGGTACACCGCCTACACCACCCCAGCCACGACACACTGCGTTTGCGCAGTCGGTGCTGCCCGAGACGATCTGCAGGCTCGCAGGCGTCAGCTGAGTGATGACCGGCCAGACCGCCGCCTCATATGACTCAAATGAGATGATGACCCGCTCGCTGCCGCTCGTGTTCGAGTTCGTGCTCACACTCGGGTTGCTATCCCGTGTCGAGCAGGCAGCGGAGCCGTCCCCCGCGCCTGCGTAACGACACACCAGCCCACGCCGACCGAGCCTTCGTGGCTGGATGCGTGGGCTCTCTGACCTTGGCGCCCAGGCCCGGATCACGCCAAGATGTGCCGATGCGAACGGCTCGTCACATCCTGGTCCTAGCGCTCGACGGATGCCAGTCGCTCGACGTCCTCGGACCGGTTGAAGTGTTCGACCTACGCGTTAGTCGAAGTTCCCGGCGCCTGTCGCGTCGAGCTGATCGCCCCTACCGATAAGGACACAGTTACGATGAGTAGCGGGGTGCGAGTCGGCGTGGCACCGCTGCCCGCACCAGCACCGCGCCACGACACGCTGGTCATCGCGGGTGGCGCGGGAGCGCGCGAGGGGGTCACGGACGCCGCACTGCTCGACTGGATCGCGCGCGCGTCGCGACGAGCGCGACGGACCGTCTCGATCTGCACCGGCGCCCACCTACTCGCAGCCGCTGGCCTGCTCGACGATCGCCGCGCGACCACACACTGGGAGTACCGCGAAGCCCTTGCCACCACGTACACCAACGTTCAAGTGGAACCAGATCCGGTGTTCATCCGCGACGGCGACGTGTGGACCTCCGCCGGGATCACCGCCGGCATCGACCTCACACTCGCACTCGTCGAAGATGACCTTGGCCCCGACGTCGCGCTCGCGGTCGCACGGCAACTCGTCGTGTTCCTCAAGCGCCCCGGCGGCCAGTCGCAATTCAGCAGCGCCCTCTCAGCCCAACAGGCCGCGCGACCAGAACTACGGGAGCTCCAAGCCTGGATCGCCGGCCACCTTGACGAAGACCTGTCCGTCAGCACGCGCGCGGACCGCGCGATCATGAGCGAGCGCTCATTCGCGCGCGCGTTCAAACGCGAGGTCGGACAAACGCCCGCGGCATACGTCGAAGCGCTCCGGATCGAGCGCGCCCGCGCTCTACTCGAATCCCGCGCGCCGTCGCTCCACGCCGTCGCCCGATCCGCCGGGTTCGCCAGCGCCGAAGTCCTCCGCCGTGCGTTCCACCGGCACATCGGCATCCCGCCCGCCGACTACCGCGACCGCTTCCGACAGACCGCCAGCGCCTGACGATCGCATGGTCCGAGGCCCGCTCCCGGCGCACGATCGTATCGGCGGCGAGCGAAGCATCTGCCGCGTCGCTGCCGGACACCTCCTTCGCCGCGGCTGCGATCGCCTGCGCTGTGCTCGGACCCGCAGAATGACTGAAGCAGGGTCCAGATGCCCAACGGATCTCTGCAGAGGAAGTGCTCGAGGCCACTCGTTCTTACCTACGCAACCCCGGCGTCCGAGTCCCGCATCTGGCGAACAGGAGGTCGCTGGTCGGGTTCCGGACCGGGCCCTGAATTCGTGCTGGCGTACGTATCAGGCGCGGTCTCTTCCGGGGTGGTGGGTCAGGTCACGAACGGGCCGGTCGGGGTTTCGCTTAGGCGTGGACGGTGGCGAACTCGGCGTCGATGAGGGCTTCGGCTGCGGCGTAGCTGTGATCTTCGGCGCTGCCGAGGTTGAGCGGGATCATGTTTGGGCTCTCGCGCGCGAGGGTGAGTTCGGCCGAGATGACGAGGATGTCGGTCAGTCTGAGGATCTCGAAGGCGTGGCGGAGCCACGGCTCGCGATGATCCCAGCCATCGCGGGGGGTTCCCTCTCCGTAGCCGCCCCCGGCGGCGAGGGTGAGCGCGAGCTTTTTGTCTGCCAGTAATCCGCCCTGCTCTCCGATGGTGACGCCGGGCACGACGAGGCGGTCAAACCAGGCTTTGACGGTGCTTGGGATCCCGAAGTTGTAGAGGCCCATGCCGAGCACGATGGTGTCGGCGGCCAGGACCTCGCCGACGATCTCGTCGGTGATGGCCTTGGCCGCGACCTGGTCGGGTGAGCGGTCCTCGGGGGCGAGAAGGTTGGCGTAGAACGAGCTGGCATCGGTGTGGGGGATCGGGTGAGCGGACACGTCGCGGTAGGTGACGATTCCATCAGGGTTGGTTGCCCGCCAGGCGTCGGCGTAGCGCTTGCTCAGTTTGCGGCTGCGGGACTCCTCGATCGAGCGGATCGACGAGTCAATATGTAGTAGGTGGCTCATAGATCCTATGTGTAGCACGAATCCTTTGTAGTTGCCAACGGTTGTTGTCCTGCCAGCTACAGTGGGATGACGATGGCGTCATCGACCAGCCAGACAACGCACCCCGCGCAGTCCTTGGCGCTGCTCGCTCACCTCGCGCGCGTCGGCCAGCGCGAAGCCGAGAACTCCCTGCCCGCCGACCTGCGAACCGCCCATCTGATGCTGCTCACGCTGCTGCGCGACCACGGCGCAACCCCTCAGACCGGACTCGCCGAAGCCCTCCGACTGGACCCCAGCAACCTCGTCGGCCTGCTCAACGACCTCGAACGACGCGGCATGGTCATTCGCCAGCACCACCCCGACGACCGACGCCGCCACATCGTCAGCATCGCCGACGATGGGATCACGCAACTGCACAACACCGAGGAACGCCTTGCCGCAACGGAAGACCGCCTGCTCGGCGCTCTCGACCCCGAGGAGCGGGCGACGCTTCACTGCCTGCTGATGCGCGCCGCCGGCGGGCAGCTGCCGCCCTGCAGCCCCACCGAACCAGACTGACAGACGCCTCCACCCTGGGAGCGACGCGCAGTAAAAGGCAAAACGGGTGCCGAACTGAGACGCCGAGCTAGAGGCTCGACTTGCTGCACGCGCCACTGGCGGGAGCGACTCCCGAAGACCCGGGACCCGCTCTCACTATCCCGAAGGCATCAGTCCGCCGCCATCGGCGCCCCCCCGTTTGCGCGGCCAGCAGGGAGCTCGCAGACTCCCGGCCGCAGCGACCACCGCCGGCCGCGCTCGTGGCGAATCTCAAGTCTCTTGCGCCCGCGGGTGGCGTGCCCCGCCT
This sequence comes from uncultured Solirubrobacteraceae bacterium, assembly GCA_963702225.1. Lineage (GTDB taxonomy): Bacteria > Actinomycetota > Thermoleophilia > Solirubrobacterales > Solirubrobacteraceae > Palsa-465. Next base: position 314,269 of record CAVPBY010000037.1, read on the forward strand.
TTGTGTTCGCGCGGGTATTCGCGGTGACGCCGCTGACGTGGCCGCTCGTGTCCGGAAGCGGCAGCGCACGACAGCGGCGTGGGCGCTGCCGACATGACTGCTTGATCGACGAGGGGCAGTCCCGTCACGGCCGTCGACGCCACGGCTCTTCCGCCACGTGCTTGCACGCACGGACGTCGTGGCTAGCGTTCGCGCCGGCCGCGCCGGCCGTGGAAGGCGCGAGGGGGTACCGGCCGAGGGCGCCATTCACGGACGGGTTGGGTAGTTCGAACGCGCCAGGCCTGGTTGACAACCCCCGGACCCCGGCGTATGGTCAAAAACCCACGGGTCGCCTTACTTGGGTGCGGGGCGTGCCGACCCTCCAGAGAATTGAGTGCCAAATGGCACCGGGCTTTTTCGAGCAGCAGACTTGGCCGCGCCGGGGCGATACTCGCGGTTTCGGGACTCGGTACGGTCCGCCAGCAAAAAGGGGTCGCCGCGACCGATGCCCAAGACCGGTCGAGGGCGCCTGGCGATCATCCCACCGCGGTCCCCGCTCGGGAGGACCCGATCCGAGCGCGAACTGCTCGGGGACCACACGCACGAAGACGGCCGAGTGAACGGCGAGGTCCTCGCGATGCCCGGCAACTTGTCCTGCGAATCGGTCGCTCATCGACCGGCAGCGGGCTGAACGCGGCTGCGGCGACAGTGAGATCGTCGGATCAGGGCAAGCCGGTGGTGATGAGAATCGTTCGATCGCTAGGTGCGCTCGCTGTGCTGGCTGCTCTCTGGCTGGCGATGGGCGTGTCTTCGGCCTCAGCGGCAGCGGTCGTCAACACGATCAAGGTCGGCAGCGCCCCCAGCGGGGTGTCGTCGGATGGCACCCACGTCTGGGTCACGAACACCAACAGCGACACGGTCAGTGAGATCGACGCGTCGACCGGCACGGTCGTCAAAACGATCCCGGTCGGCAACTTCCCCGATGCCGTGTCGTCGGATGGCACCCATGTCTGGGTCACGAACGGTGGCGCGCCAAGCCCAGGTACGGTCAGTGAGATCGACGCGTCGACCGGCACGGTCGTCAACACGATCACGGTCGGCGCCGTGGGGCCCAGTGGCGGCGGGCCCGTTGCCGTGTCGTCGGATGGCACCCACGTCTGGGTCGCGGAGTTGGGCGGTACGGTCAGTGAGATCGACGCGTCGACCGGCACGGTCGTCAACACGATCGCGGTCGACGCCGGCTCCCAGGGGGTGTCGTCGGATGGCACCCACGTCTGGGTCACGAACCGCGGCGTGAACGACCGCGGCGATACGGTCAGTGAGATCGATGCGTCGACCGGCACGGTCGTCAACACGATCAAGGTCGGCAGCGGCCCCATTGGGGTGTCGTCGGATGGCACCCACGTCTGGGTCGCGAACAACAGCAGCAACTACGGCACGGTCAGTGAGATCGACGCGTCGACCGGCACGGTCGTCAACACGATCAAGGTTGGCGGCTTTAACGACGACCCAGTGGGCGTGTCGTCGGACGGCAGCCACGTGTGGGTCACGACGAACGGTACGGTCAGTGAGATCGAGGCGTCGACCGGCACGGTCGCCAACACGATCAAGGTCAGCAGCGGGGCCAGCGGCGTGTCGTCGGATCACTCCCACGTCTGGGTCACGAACGTCGTCCGCGGTATCACGAACGTCGTCGGCGGTTCGGTCAGTGAGATCCAGATCAGCGCGGCGTCTATCCCGACCGCCGCGCAGCTCAAAGCGAGCCTGCTGGGTGAGATCACGCCGCACGGCAAGGCCGCGGGGATCGCCGCGCTGCTGAAGGCGCACGGGTATGTGCTCTCGTTCACGGCGCTAAGGGCGGGGAAGGTCGTGATCGACTGGTACTACCTGCCCAACGGCGCGCACGTCGCGAGCGCTAAGGCCAAGCCGGTGCTGGTCGCCGCGGGCAACGCGAAGTTCTCTCACGCGGGGAGGCTGAAGATCAGGACCAAGCTGACCACCAACGGCAAGCGGCTGCTCAAGCACGCCACGCGGCTGAAGCTGACCGGGCAAGCCACGTTCACCCCAATCGGCAAGCACGCCGTCGTCGCGACCAAGAAGTTCAAGCTCACGCGATAGCCCGGGCCTATCGCCGGCGCTCCACCCCGATCGCGGCACTGCTGCAATCCCACGGCAGACGCGGTCGTTCCGATGCACGCTGAGCGGACTGTGCTCCGAACGATGACCAACAGCCACCACTCACCGGCGCTCTCCGGCGAAGCAGGAGGACGCCCGCACCGGCGTTGTCGAGTTTGGGCCGAAGCGGCAGCCGCGCACGCGTGACCGCCTCAGGCGTGGAGCAGCAGCCTTCCACCCGCGCTCAATACTGGTGCTCCGACGGGATCACGGGCGTCGCGGCAGTCCTGCTTCTCGGTGCCGACGAGTACGTCACCCGCGCCGAACTCAGACCCACAGAGCGCGGCCAGCAGGGCCCTGCCGCGCTCGGCGGAGCGTTGAAAACCAATCAATGCACGAGGCTACCGTCGGAGGTCGCTTGCTTTGGGGTCGGGCGCCTGTCAATGTCTTGCCCACAGGTGGAGGCAGCGCCCTTCCGACTAGGCAACCTCCGCGGCAGCAACATAAGGGGGAAGCTATGGCCGGGGTCTTTCGCTTGGCGCGCGTGCGGCGTGCGCTGGTCATTGTGGCGTTGCCGTTCGCCGTGCTACCGGCGGTGGCGTCGGCCGATTCGCTCGTGCTGGCGTCGCACCAGGGTGGGGTGTACAACTACAACTACGTTACGAGTGGCAGTGATTTCCCGAACGCCATTGGGACGATGTTCGTCCTGAGTGGCCTATCGGGCGTCTCGAGCGCATCGCTCTCCGGTCCCCTGTTCGGTTCCGGCTGCGGGGTGTTCCTCTTCGCGTCGGCCACAAGCACATCGGTGACGGTATCCAACAGGTTCGACGATGCGTGTGTCTTCTCCCCCGGCACGTACGGGACACTTCAGGTGAACTCGACCGTCACGACGCCGGGCACCGTGAACTGGACGATCGAAAACAACTTCGGCGCCGACGGCAACACCACGGGAACCACGCAGGGGCCGGTGTCCCAAGGCAATTCCGCGAATGCGAAGCTGTGCCAGAAGAACGGCTGGCAGTCGCTATATAGGTCCACCGGCGAACCGTTCGCCAGTCAGGACGACTGCGTTGCGTACGCGGCCAAGGGTGGGACTCTCATGCCGTGACCTGTGTCCTCAATCCAGCATTTTGCTCGACCGCGCCGTACGCGACGTTGGCCGCAACCGCGAGCACGAGCGCCTCGTCGGAGCCCTGACACGGAACTGGAGGCCCGCTCGAGGCACTCAGACTCCACGAGGAACTTGCTCTTGGGGCCCGTCAAGCGCGAGTGAGCAGGGGATCGCGTCTTCTCGCGGCGAGCACTTGGCTGATGCAGCATGTTTGGTCGGCTAACAAGAGGCGCGCTATGCGCGGCAGGCGCGTCTCCGATGATGGCTCGGCTGGCCGTCGCCGCGTCGACGGCCCCGAGGTTCTCGAGATCCGCGCATTGCGTGTCTCTAAAGCCGTGGTGGTCGAGATGCGCGTCGTATGAGGAAAGCAGGAGCCGGCGGTCGACTCGTCAGCAGTGGTGAGCCTGCTCACAAGAATCAGCTTCCGACTGTGAGCTCGCGTTGGTACTCGTGGACCGTGCAGCAGTCGTCTCGTTGGCTGCTCTTGCGCTGTGTGGCGACATGGGTTATACCTATGTCGCGAATGGGCGTTGCGATTGTGCACGATCTTCCGCCGGAGGAGCTTCGCTTCCATTGGAAGAGCGGTCGGCTGTCCCTCGATTTCGTGGCGACAGTCGGCGAGCGCTGGCGGCGGTCGTTCGAACGGCTGCTCGAACCTGAGGACCTCGCTCGCTGGACGGTGGGTACCGGCATGCTGCGGGAACCCCCGCGGATCTCCGGCCGCCAGCTGGCGGCAGGCCGCGTGCTTCGCGAGGCGATCAACCGGCTCGCTCGCCCCGGCGTCGAGCCACGCCCGGGGGATCGAGAGGAGCTCAACCGTTGGGCGGCGCGGACGCCGCTGGCGCCACAGCTGACGACGGGCAGCGAGCGTGTGTGGGTCGCGGCTCGGCCGGTCGAGGCGATGCTGGCCACGATCGCGCGGGACGCCGTCGAGCTGCTGAGCGGCCCGCTCGCGGAGCGCGTCCGTGAGTGCGCCGCTCCCGACTGCGCGCTTCTGTTCGTCGACACATCGCGGCCCGGCCGGCGACAGTGGTGCTCCAGTGGCGCATGCGGCAATCGCATCCGCACCAAGGCATACCGTGATCGACAAAAGGAACGCGGACTCGCATGACCTACCGGACCCTGTCCGCCCAGGAGGCCTTCTGGCGTCCGTCAAACCAGATGGGCGTGCTCAACACCGATCTCGCCAAGCAGCTGGAAGCCTCCACGCTCGGTGCGCGACTATGGCGTCTGCACCCCGGGCAAGCTTCAACGCGCCATCGCCACCGACAGACACACGAGCTCTACGTGCTGCTCGAAGGCACCGGCCGCATCCGCATCGGTCAAGACCTCCACACCCTTGAGCCCCTCAGCAGCCTGCTCGTCGACCCCGGCGAGGTCCGCCAGCTATTCAACGACACCGCCTCCGATCAGCTTTGGCTCGTCGTCGGCGCGCCACCCGAGGCCGCAAACACGCTCGAGCTGACCCCAGAGCAGCTCGCCTGGCTTTACCCCGACGGACCCAAGGCACTCCCACCAGAGATTCCCGCCACACCCCCCGCCGCCGACGCATAGCGGGCAACGCGGGGATCGCGGCCTCGGACCGTGATCACGCGGCCGGTCGCACGCGTGTAACTGGGCGCGCTCGCTGCCAGTGGTGCGGTTAGCGGAATCGACCGAACGGAGCAGCTCCGCCGCCGCGAGAGGGGAGTTGCGCCGAATTGGAAAGGGGGTGTCTGCCCGGACGAGCCGCGGAACCCGCTCCTCGCCAAAAGGAGACGGCCGGGTCGACCCCCCGATCGCGGCCGTGTTGATTCCCTCCCATCCGCGCAAAGCGGTTCTGAGCTGCCCCACGCACGCAACCCCGCGCGCCTGCAAACCCACACGCACAAACCCCGATCCACCGGCACGATCAGCGGCGATCTCGCTGCCACCTGTGGGCGCAACGGGCGCATGGGTCGGGCTGGATCCGCGCAGGGGCTTGTTCAACCTGGACAAGATCCCGATGATTCCGCAAGCCACGCCGGCCGGGACAAGCGGCGACTCGGCGAGTCCGCGAAAAGGGTGATCCATCGCCGGCAAGACCCGGATCGCACGCCAGCACCTGCCTCCGTCTCGGCAACGCACTCGACGCACATCACGTCGTCCACCGCGCAGCGTGGGAAGCAGCAACGCCCCTACGCCCAAGCGACCCCGGCCGCGCGGCCGGGCATAGGAGCCACGCGGGAACGTTGCCTCAGTTGGCGTCGACGGACTGACGGACTGGCCTTCTAGATCGGCTTCCGTCAGGTCCGATCGCTCAGCCTGATGCGCTCGCCGGCGTACCGGAGCCCATCGAGGTATCGCGCCTCCTCGCAGTGGGCGGATCACTGGTCGTCCGCGGTGCTTAGCGGCGACGCCGAGCGTGAGGGCGATGGTGAGCAGTACGGCGACAGGAAGCGCCCAGGCGGTGAACGCGAGCATGCAGATCGCGCCAGCGGCGGTCAGAAGCGCGGCTGCGGAGATCGTGCGGTCTGGGCGCTCGCGCAGCACGCCCGCGGCGGTGGCCAGGTAGAGGATCATGAAGATCGCGGTGGTGAGGCTGACGGCATCGCTCTCGCGCAGGTGGAAGACCGCGATCGCCGTGATCGTGAGCAGGTAGGCGCAGGCAAGCGCGAGCAGTGCGGCTGCGGGCGCGCCCGTCCGGCCTGAGCGGCTGGCGATCCGGATAGGGAGAAGGCCATCACGGGCTGCTGCGACGACGAGTCGTGAGCCGCACATAACGAGGGAGTTGGTGCAGAGACCGATGACGAAGAGCGCGAGGATGTCCCCGAGCGCACGGGCGTGCTCGCCGGCCGCCGGCCCGAGGAGTGTCGGCATGACGAGCGCGCCGGCGGGGTGCGGCGACGCGAGGAACGCGGCGACGATGGTCAGGTAGATGATCGCAACGATCGGGACGGAGATCCTGATGGCGCGAGGGAACGATCGGCGGGGGTCACGCACCTCTTCCGCCATCGCCGACACGCTTTCCCAGCCGATGAAGGACAAGAACACAATGGGGAGCGCAGATCCGACCGCGAGCCACCCGTGCGGTGCGATGGGCGTCAGTCGGGCCGTCGACATCGATGGGATCGCCAGCGCGACGGCGACCCCGAGTCCGGCTAGGAGGGCGATCAAGGCCGCGCCCTGAACTCTGGCTGCGGTTCCGAGCCGGGCGAAGCAGAACCCCACTGACAGGAGCATGAACGCGGCGGCGGCCGGCATCGTGCATGCGGCGGGAAGGCCGAAGAGATCGCACGCGTAACTCGCCGAGGCCATCCCCATCACCGGGTTGAACAGCACGAAGACGGCGACCAGTAGCAGGCTTGCCGTCTCGCCGGCACGCCTGCCGAGCCCGATCTTGATCACCGCGCCGATCCCGCCGCAGTCGGGGTGGCGTGCTGAGGCGTGGGCGAACAATCTCGCGACTGGAAAGGACAGGAGCGCGAGCGCTGCCCAGGCCAGGAATGATGCGGGGCCGGCGGTCCGCGCCGCGAGGCCCGGCACGACCAGGACTCCAGCGCCGACGAGATTCGTTATGTAGAACACGACGAGGCCGCGTGTCCCGATCCCGCGGGATGCTTCGCGCGTGGGTGGTGGCGTGTGGGTGGTTGGACGCTGGTTCGACATGTGTTGCGAATCCGTCGTCGGACTTCGGTCGCCGGCGCCGGCGGAGCCGGGCGTTCGTGTGTGTGTTTGACCTCGTTTGAGAGGTTTGTTGCTGTGCTAGAGAGCGCGGACGGTCCACGTCTCAACGGGCGGACCGCTCTTGTAGGAGAGGACGACGGGCTAGGCCGTGGTCCCCGGTCCTGCCGGCTGTGACTGTGAGGGTGAGACCACCGGCGCCCATCGCAGCCAGCCCGCTAGGTGCCGACGCGGCGTTTCACGCCGACGTCGCGACAGGCGGCTGTTGCTCATGGCTGCCCGAGCAAGGTGGTCGCGGTCAGCCGCTCGGTGCAGGTCCTCGATGTGCTGCTGAGTGACGATGTAGGTGAGGGTTGGATGCATGTGGATCTCACTCCCGTCGGTGATTTGATAGTTGGTGAACCTACGCTCGCCAGCGCCGGCGCACATCGGCAACCGTGCCCAACTTGACGAGGCTGCGATTGCCTAGGCAATCGTTCGGGCGCACTCCGCAGGCTTCGGCTTACGGTTTGATCGCGTATCCGATGTAGCTGACTTCGCTGGACGCGCCGAGCCGGACCCCTGGCGGGTCCATCTCCAGTTCGAGGCCCTGGACATCGACCACCTGCAAGCCACGCGCGACCGCTCGCCGGGTCAAATCGTCGGGACAGATGAACTTGTGGAAGTCGTGGTTGCCCTTGGGGATGAGCCCCGATCGGTACTCGCCGTTCCAGATAAGCTCCTCGAACGCGAGCAACGTCTGGTTGTGCGTCAGGAAGCCGAACAGCCCGTCGGGCCGCACCGCACTTGCGCACATGTCGAGCGTCCGGTCGAGATCGTCGACGTGCTCGAGCACGTCGACTGCGATCACCGCGTCGAACGTCTCACCGGGGTCAAACTCCTCGGCTCGCGCGAACCGGTAGTCGATGTCGAGGCCGGATTGCCTGGCGTGTTCGCGGGCTGCCTCGAGTGATCCGGCTGAGGCGTCGATCCCCACCACATCGGCGCCGCCGCGCGCGAGCGCCTCGGCGAAGATCCCCCCGCCGCAACCGACGTCGAGGATCCGCCGGCCGGCGAACCCGCCGAGCGCCCGCTCGAAGTACGGGACGCGGATGGCGTTGAGGAGGTGCAGCGGGCTGAGCGGGCCGGCCAGCTCCCACCAGACGGCCGGCGAATCGATCTCGACCAGCCGGTCGTACTTCGCGGGATCGTCCAGGTTTCGGATGTCGTAGGTGGTCGTGCTCATCGGTCCTCGCTTTCGAGTCGGAAGGTGTTCACCGCGAGCAGTAGACCGAGCTACGGCGCGCTCCGGAATCCCAGAAACCTGGGTTCGTCGCTGCGCTGCACCACCACAAATCTGGGGTTGTGCCGGGCGGCGAGCCGGCGAGATACTTGCCCCATGACCGCAACCGCAGGCGCGCGGCACGCGCGCGATGACCTGGACGTCCTGGCCCATGCCGGCCTCGACTCGTTCGAGTTCCGCAAGCGAGCGCTGCGGACGTTGACGAAGATGATCCCGTTCGACGGCTACTGCTGGTGGACGACAGATCCGGGGACGGGCTTCTTCACGAGCGCGGTCGCCAATCCTGAGTCCGACGATCCCGACCGGATCTTCTGCCGAATGGTTCACGCCAACGAGTTCGTGGACGCCGACTACAACAAGTTCCGCGTGCTGGCCAGGCGGCCGTCGCATGCCGGGGTGCTCAGCGAAGCGACACATGGGGAGCTGGAGCGAAGTGACCGCTACCAGCGGATGCTGCGACCGATCGGCTTCGAGCACGAACTGCGCCTCGCGCTCGTCGACGGCTCGAATTGCTGGGGAGCGCTCATGGTGCTGCGCAGCCCCGATACAGCCGACTTCTCGCCTCAGGAACGACGCATCGCCAACCAACTCACTGACAGCCTCGCCGTGGGGCTTCGCCTCGGGCTGGTACACGGCGCGACGACCGCCGACTGGACAGCCGACGGCCCGGGGCTGATCCTCCTGAGCGAGGACAACGACGTCATCACGCTCACCCCCAGCGCCGAACCCTGGCTACAGGAGCTCGACCAGGGCTCGCCCGATCTACCCGAGGCGGTCCTGACGGTCGCCGCGGCCGCCCGTCAGGACAGCCCCGATCAGCATGGGCGTTCGCTGACGCCGCGTGCGCGCGTCCGCGGGCGGTCCGGCCGCTGGGTCACGATCCACGGCTCACGTACGCGCGACGGCAACTGCATCGGCGCGAGCACCGCGGTCATCATCGAAGAAGCCAAGCCCGCCGAGATCGCGCCCGTCATCGTGCAGGCGTACGGCCTTTCTCCCCGCGAAGCCGAGCTCACCCGGCTCGTCCTCCAGGGCATGCCGACCAAGGAGATCGCCGCCGCGCTCTTCGTCTCCCCGTACACCGTGCAGGATTACCTCAAATCGGTATTCGAGAAGGTCGGTGTCCGGTCGCGCAGGGAGCTCGTGGCCCGCCTCTTCGACCATCACTGGGGGAGCTTCGGGCACGGCGACCGGGCCCCCGAGCCCGACGGCACGCTCACGCCGACCGGATAAACCGCCGCACGGTCCAATGTTCCGAGGAGTCAGTACGGGGTGGGTCTGGCCTGGACCACGTCGACCTGAGCTGGGCCAACGATGACGCGATCCAGGGCCAGGCCGGCGCGTGCGAGCAATGCCTCGAACTCTGCCCGGGTGCGCTGGCGGCCGTTAGGGGAGAGAACGAGCATCTCGAGGTCGGCGAGCTTTGCCAGGTGCGGCTCCGGGCCGTCGGGTAGCACCGACTCGAGGATCATCAGCGAGGCGTGGTCAGGCATCGCCTCGCGGCAGCGTGTGAGGATGATCTCGCAGTGCTCATCGTCCCAGTCGTGAATGATGTTGCTCATCAGGTAGGCGTCAGCGCCATCGGGGACCTGCACGAAGAAGTCCCCGCCCACGATCTCGCAGCGGGCCTCGACCCCGGCCTCCGTCAGCACGCGACCGGCGCCGGTGACGACATCGGGTAGGTCGAGCAGGACGCCCGTCAGGTGGGGAATGGCCTGCAACACCCTGCTCAACATCACGCCTTGCCCGCCGCCCACATCGACCACGGCTCGCATGCCGGTGAAGTCGCAGCAGGACAGGACTGTCGCCATCACCACCTCCGAAGCCGCGGTCATCGCCGCGTTGAAGACCGCGGCGTCGTCGGGATGGGCAGCGAGGTAGCCGAACAGGGTGTCGCCGTGGACGCGCCCGAACGCCGGCTCGCCGGTCTTCACGCTCGTGTAGAGATCGCTCCAGGCGGCACGGTGAAACGGCATCCCGACCATCGTCGCGATGCCTGCCGCGGAACCGACCACGTCCGTGCGCAGCGTCTCGCCGAGGTCCGTAAGCGCGAACACCGCGTCGTCCTGCCTGACTACTTCTACGTCGACCAATGCCCGAGCAGCCGGTAGACGGTCGGTTCATGCGCACCGATGGCGGCGGCGATCTCCTGGGCGGTCCGGCCCCCGCGCGCCAGCACATCGGCGATCCTGAGGCGCGCGAACGTGCACAAAGCCTGCCCATTCCAGACCCACAGCCCCAGCATTTTCTCCATAGGGGTTCGATCGCCGGCCGAGCGCGCGGGAGCGGGGTGCTCGGTGTCGATTCCAGCCACTGCGCCGTGCAACGTCATCTGTCACCTCCGGGCTTTGACTTGGGGTGACGAGGCTAAGCCGGTCCCCGCCCGAGCGCATCGGCATCCTTACCGATCTTCGCTCAGCTGAGCCCATGCTCGAGCGCCCATCGAGTCGCGGCGGTGCGCGAGGCGACGTCGAGCTTGCGGTAGATCGATCGTAAATGTGCGTGTACGGTCCGGCGACTGACGACCAGAGCGTCGGCGATGCTCGCGTCGGTCATCCCGCGTGCGAGTAGGCGCAGGACGTCCGTCTCGCGCCGCGTCAGTTCCCCGAGCCCGTCGGCGGGAGCGCCGGCGGGCCTGGCCGTAGGGGCGGTCTGAAGCGCCCGGTCAAGCGCGTCCTCGGGCGTCAACCTGCGTCCCTCACCCCACACGGTCGCGAACCGCTCGCCACCCATCTGTCCGCGCAGCACCTCGACCACCGTCGCCATACGGGCGGCTAGATCCGCAGGGGCCGTCAAGCCGATCGCCTCGTGAGTCGCCTCCGCGCAGCCGAACAGCCGGGCGCCCACCTCCGGCCGCCCGTCCGCAATGTGCACGAGCGCGAGGCCCGGGAAGGTGTAGGCCGCGAGATACCGCCGGTCGCCGAGCTCCCGCAGGATGGCGGCCGCCTCCTCCAGGTGCGCACGCGCCGCGCCGAGGTCGCCATGCTGGAGCGCGACCAGGCCGTGGACGATCAGGGCCCGCGCGGTCAGGCGCCGGTGGCCGGTCGCACTGGTGGCAGTCAGCATGTCGGTCGCGATTTCCGCGGCCCGCCCCTGATCCCCTTCCATGTGCGCGCAGCCGGCCAGCGAGGTCAGCACAAACGCCGTGCCCTCGACGTCTCCGAGCCCACGGTAGATCGCGAGTGCCTCGTCGCCGAGCGGGTACACGATCCGAAGGTCGCCCTCATACAGAGCCGCCAGCGACGCGTACCCGAGCGCGTCGGCCAGACCCCGGCGATCTCCGTGCGCCCGGAAGATCGCGATCGCCTCGTCGTAGCCGGCGCGAGCCTCCGCATACCGTCCGCGACTGGCCGCGACAAGTCCGAGCACCGTCAGTGCCCGGGCGGTCGCCCGCTCGTCCCCCAGCTCGCGCGCGACCGCAAGCGCGCGCAGCGCAAACCCGTCCCCACGATCGAACTCGCACGCCTCGTGAGCCAGCCAGGCCGCAGCACTCAGCGCGCGCGAAACGAGCGCGGACGGGGCGGCGCTCGCGGCGATTGCCTCCTCCAGCCATCGGATGCCCTCCGAGAGGTGCCCACGCGCGTACCACAACCGCTCGACCGAGCAGGCGCCGGCGAGCGCGTCCGCCGCCCTGCCCGCAACGAGCAGCCACCGCAACGCGAGCCGTAGATTCGGCAGCTCGCGCTGGAGCCGATCCAGCCACTCGCGCTGGTCCGGCCCCCGGAGCCGCTCCTCCGCCTGCCGCGAGAGCGCGAGGAAGAACTCGGCGTGAGCCTGCCTCGCCGGCTCGGCTTCACCTGAGCGCTCGAGCTCATCGAGGGCAAACTCCCGAATCGTCTCCAGCATCCCCAGCCGTTGCTCGCTCCTTGGACCCTTGACACCTACGAGCATGCTGTTGTCAAGCAGCGACGCCAGGACGTCAAGCAGCTCGATACCGTTTGTGCACATGGCCGCCAGCACCGCCGCCGCTGCTTCAAAGTCGAAGCCGCCACTGAACACCGACAACCACCGGAAGACACGCTGCTCGCCATGGTTGAGCAGCTCGTATCCCCATCGGATCGTGTCGCGCAGCGTCCGCTGGCGCGACGGTGCGTCCCGCGGCCCGCCCGTCAGGAACTCCAGGCGCTCGCTCAAGCGTGACAACATCACTGTGGGCGGCAGCAGCCTGACCCGCGCCGCCGCCAGCTCGATCGCCAGCGGCAGCCCATCCAGATGCGAGCAGATGTCCGCCACCACCGGCGCCAGGGCGGCCGTAAGCTCGAACCCGGATCGACGGCCGCCGCGCGCTGAGCGAACAGCTCGACCGCCTGCGGACCCGCGATCACGTCGACCGGGAAAACGTGCTCGGCGGACAGGCGAAGCGCGGCGCGGCTCGTGACCAGCAGCTTGATCCCGGCGCCGGAAGCAAGGATCTCCGGTAACAGCAGCGCGCCGTCCAGCACGTGCTCGAAGTTGTCGAGCACCAGCAGCAGTTCTCGATCAGCGATGTATTCGCGTAGACGCTCGAGCGCCGTCCCTTCGCCGGCCTCGGCCAAACCGAGGCGGTGAACGATCTCCTCCGCCACGAGCGAGGCGTCGTCCACCGCACCAAGAGGAATAAACCAAGCCCCGTCCGCGAACCCGTCGCTCGCGTCAGCCGCGAACCTGAGCGCCAGTCGCGTCTTGCCGACGCCACCGGGACCGGTCAAGGTCAACAGCCGGGTGGTTGTGAACCGCTCGCGGATCGCGTCCAGCTCACGCTCCCGCCCGACGAACGTCGTCAGCCCAGCCGGTAAAGCCGAACCATCATCGCGCGCGCGAGAGAGATCCACCGACACCGCGACCCTCACTTCAGCCCGTGCTCGAGCGCCAGGGTGGCGGCGGTGCGCGACCCTACACCGAGCTTGCGGTAAATCGCGCGGAGATGGGCATGCACCGTCCGCTGACTCACGACGAGCTCCTCAGCGACGGCCCGCTCTGCCCCGACCAGCATGGGTTGGTCTATGGGAAGAGTTTGAGCCGCTAGCGCCCCGATTCCCACATTAGAAGCCTACGGGACCGTCGGCGCGTCCGGCAACCGTCGATGGAGTCCATGCTCGACGGCGATGGGGATCGCGCCCCCGGAGAGCACGAACCTGTCCACACCCAAGGTGCCGCTGACGGACCGAGCCGAAACGGCACTCGCCAGGCTCCTCAACTCGCCGATTAGCAGCCGTTTTTCGCGCCGCCGGCAGGATTCGAACCCGCGACCCTCGGATTGAGAGTCGCCCATATGCAGGGCAACCATCGCAACACGGGCAGCTGAGAGCAGTTAGCGCAGCCTGGAGCGGGTCAGAATTGCCGAGTTCGGGACATGGGACACGACCAGCCACAGCGTCGCGGGCGCGATGCCCGCGCGAGAACGAAAGGAAGTCTCGACCCGCGCGTGGCCGCGCAACCTCCTAATCGCCACCAACGGGTCTTTCTGCGGGCTCGGATCGCTCATCGTCGTCGCGGTCGATGTCCATACCCGCGAGTTCGCAGAAGCAGGGCGCGCGGCGCTGAGACCCCAAGATTCCCGAGAGCAGGTCTATGCCCCGATTCTGGCCGAGATGCGCTTTGCGCGGAAAGCGGGCGGGTGCCGTGATCGCCGACCCGCCCGTATGCGACTAGAGCGTCGATCCGAGGCCAGCAGTGGCCGGGATCACCGGCGCCGGCCGCGAGTGGACGGTGTCGATGATCTCCGAGCTGTCGATCCCCTGCAGATAGATCGAGGTGATACCGAGGTTGGCGTGCCCGAGCTGGCGCTGGATGACGACCAGTGGCACGCCCTCGTGCGCCATCTCGACCGCGTGCGCGTGACGGAGCTGATGTGGCGCGAACCGCCGCCGCACACCCGCCCCGGCTGCGGTGCGGGCCAGTTGCTTGCGCGCCGAAGAGGACTCCCAGCGACGGCCGGCAGTCGTGCCGCGGATCACACACAACAGCGCGCCGACCGGCAACTCGACGACGGACCGCCATCCAGGGCTCCAGCTGCGACCATGCCCAGCGATCCATCCCGACCTCGCGGCGACGGCCACCCTTGCCGCGGCGCACCAGGACCGCGCCGCGCGACACGTCCAGGTCGGTCTCCGCCAGCTCCAGCGCCTCGCCGATCCGCAGCCCGGCCCGCCACAAGATCACGATTAGCGCCCGAAGCCGAGCGCCGTCGACGCCGACGCCGGCCGCTCGCATCACCGCGATGATCTCTTCGACCGTGGGCGGGTCTGCGGGGTACAGATGGTCTTTGTTCCTCGGCGCGCGACCCTCATGAAAGCCGGGCATCGTGACCGGCGACCGACGATGACCAGCGGCGTCAAACAGAACAGATTGCATCTTGCCCTCCTGATCGGGCGTGGGTAGATCCGCCCAATCCTCCTCCCGAGCCAAAGGCCCGTCTCGCCGAGAGCAGGGCGCACGCCGAGCTCTGCGGGTCGACGATTTGCATAGGCATAGCTGAGCCGAGTCCCCCGTCGTGACGGCGTTGGCCCCCCGGGTCGCGGGTGATTGACCGCCGCCAGAGGGGCAACCGCCGAGCCGCCGAACCGTCGGCTTGCGATCGAGTTCGCAGCATAGGACTCGCCCGCCGTTGCCAGCGCTGACGAGCACATCGTCGCCGAAGCGCTTGTGAGCTCCGGACCGCCCAAGAGGCGAAAGCGATCGCTGGCGAGATGCGCGGTTTGCGAGAGAACCAGTCATGGTCCAGTCGCACGGTCCGCACGAGCTGTGACTCCCACCGGACCTAGACAGCCACGTCGATGCCGTCACGGCGATAACCGCGCGAGCATGAAGGCGGCGGTCGACCCGACCCTCACCAGCGACCCGCTGTTCGCGACAGACAACTCCTGCGGGCGCCGTTCCGCTCCGGGGTCGATGGTCAGGCGGGCGGCGCCACTCCGAGTTGGCGCCACATCCCGGCGTCGTCGTAGACCTCCCAGGCCTCGGCGATCCGGCTGTCGGCGATTCGGAAGATGACCATCTCGTCGACTGTGCAAGAGCGGCCGGTCGCCTCGACGCCGACGATCCTGCCGCGGTGCGTGCCGCTGTAGGGCATGTGCGCGACCACAAGCGGGCCCTCTGCGACCAGTCGGAGCAGCTCGAAGCGCCAATCGGGGAACGCCGACGTCCATTCCTTCGCGATCGCGCGGGTTCCGGGTGGGTCGCATGGGATCTGGTCGCCGCCGATGTGCAGCACTGCGCCCTTGCCCATGAGGGCATCAAAGCGGTCGAAGTCCCGCGTGTTCCAGGCCTCGACGAACGACCGGACGAGCGCCTTGTTGGCCTCGAGTTCGACCTCACGACCCCGGACGGTGGTGGACATGGTGACCTCCTTGAAGGTAGGGTGCAGTTACTCGCCGGGGAGATGCGCGCGGTGATCGAGAAGTTCGCGAACTTTCAGCTGCTCTGGTGCATCCTTTCCTCGTGAGACCCGAGGCGGCGACCGATGCGGAGCTTGCAGCGCACGCCCGCGCAGGCGACGCGGAGGCGCTCGCGGCGCTGCTGGAACGCTGCCGCCCCTCGCTCTACGCGACTGCTATCTGCCTGCTTGGAAACCGTGCCGACGCGCTCGACGCCCTCCAAGACACCTACCTCACCGCTCTGCTGCGCCTCGGGGAGCTGCGCGACACCGCAGCCGCCAGCGCGTGGCTTCACGTCGTCCTTCGCAACGCCTGTCTAATGCAGGTCCGAAGGATGCGCGAGCTCCCGTTCGACAGGGTCGAGCCTGCGGGCGAGGCGCCGGACCCCGAGGAGATCCTCGAGGCGAACTCGATGCGTGAGTGGGTATGGCAGGCGCTCGAGGCGCTGCCGCTTGAGGAGCGAATCGCCGTGATGCTGCGCTACTTCACGAGGAGCGCGAGCTATGCAGCGATCGCTCGCGTTACCGGTGTCCCGGTTGGCACGGTCCGCAGCCGCTTGAATCGGGCACGCACGCGGCTCGCCGACGCGCTGCGGCACACGATCACGGGCACGGCGCTGAGCCACGCCGATCTCGAGGCCAACCAACGCGAGCGGTGGGAGGACTTCTACCACGTCCTGCACGAGCGTCCGGTGCCCCGCACCTACCGAGAGCTGTTCGTCCCCGCGGTCGATGTCAGGGACCGCAATAGCCGCTGGGTCGGCGTCGATACATGGTCCGCGCACGAGCGTGAGGCGATCGCACTCGGCGTGCGCGCGCAGATCATCGGCCTCCTCGCTGCCGCCGAAGTCACCGTCCTCGAGATCGACTTCACCAATCCACCGGACGCGCCATACCACTGCCCGCCGCAGGCGACCTTCGTCCACCGACTCGACCACGGCCGCTCGCGCGACCTCCGCATCCACTATCCAGTCGAACCGCGCCCGGAGCCCTTCGCGACCATGCATCAGCCGGCCGAACCGGAGAGTATGGCCGGAGCGGCATAGCGAACAGCGGGGGCGGCGGATCGTCGCGTCGACCTCCGTCGCAGCACCGAGGGGCCGGATGGTCAGGCAATCGCCAGTCGAACCTGGCGCCGTCGCAACACGAGGAAGTCGCGCACCCAGCTAGCCATAGCTTTCACGCCCCGGAGCTGCCAGACCGGACGAGTCCTTCGGCGACGAGGCGGTGGTGACGTTCCCTGGCGCGGGCGGAGAATCACAGTCGGAGCGTCGCGGTGATCATCGGCGCGGGCCGCTCGTGAACGGCATGGACAATCTCGGTGTTGTCGATGCCGAGCAGATACACCGAGGTGACAGCGAGGTCGGCGTGCCCGAGTTGACGCTGGATGACGAGCAGAGGCACTCCCTCGCGCGACATCTCGACCGCGTCGGCGTGACGCAGCGGGTGTGGCGCGAAGCGGCGTCGTACACCCGCACGGGCGGCCGCGTGGTGCAACTGGGCGGGCACCCCCCGCCGGGCGCCCACGGCCGCCCGGCGGTCGGCCCGCGCAGCACGCAGAACAGAGCGCCGACCGGTAGCGTGGGCCGCAGGTGCAGCCACGGGGTCAGTTGCTCCGATGCCCAGCGGTCCATTCCCACTTCGCGGCGTTTGCCGCCTGTACCTCGGCGACCAGGATTGCGCCGCGATGCAGATCCAGGTCGCTCGCGGTCAGCGCCAATGCCTCGCTGATCCGTGGTCCGGCGCGCCACAGCACGATCAGTCCGCGCAGGCGGATCGCGTCGTGGTCGTCGCCGGCCGCGTGCATGACGGCGAGGATTTCTTCCACGGTCGGCGGGTCGGCCGGATAGCGCTGACCCTTGTCGCCCGGCGGCCGCCCTTGGTGAAAGCTCGACAGGGTTGCGGGCGATCGGCGACGGCCGCAGGCATCCAGCAGCGCGATGACAGGCATGCGTCCTCCCCTCGGACGATGGTTGGCCCACCGATCGTCCCTGCGACTCGCAGCCGGCGCGGCCGCCGCTGCCCTAGACACGCATGCGCGTTTTCGCGCCAAGCGAGCGCCAGATGAGGTCGCGGCCCCAGCGCTCGCCGCCGTCGTTCGGCAACCCGCCCGTTCCGTGCGGCGATCTTTCCCGTCGGCGAGCCCGGCGTAGAGCGTGTCACCGCTCCGATGCCCGCATCCTGCCGCGCAGTCGTCAACCTGCGGCGAGCCGTTGACCCGCGGGTGGCCGTCGCCATAGGATCACCCGCGCGAGCGGCTGCACCAGAGACAGCCGGACGGTTTGGCACGTTCGCCCGCGCGGTCGTTCTCTCATGCGGCCTGCGTCGGCTGACTACAAGCGGTGCAACCCACGAGGAGGCCCGACGTGCGAGTGCTTATGAAGGTCCAGATCCCGACCGCGGCAGGAAACGCTGCGATCAAGGACGGCAGCCTGCCGCAGATCGTTGGAAAGGCGATTGACGCACTGAACGCGGAGGCCGCGTACTTCACATCCGAGGAAGGAATGCGTACCGGCCTGATCTTCTTCGACATGGCCGACTCGAGCGGGATACCGCCGGCGGCGGAGCCGTTCTTTATGGGCCTCGACGCGAAGATCACGTTTACGCCGGTGATGAACGCCGACGAGATGCGCACCGGCGTCGGCAAGGCGATAGAGGCCGCGTAGAGCATCCGGTTCGGCGACCCACGAACGAGATCGGTAAGAAGCTTTACGCTCACCGAGACCGAACCGACGTCCACGGTGGAGCGTCGCGTCCGCCCCGGCGCCGCGCAGGCGTACCGACGCTAAACCACGAGCGCACACCGCGTCTGGGCCAGCGACGCCTCGCTTCCCAGCCATGGAGGACGGTCGGATCCGCGTGAATCCGCTCGTGAGGAGCGGCATCCGAGCGACCGGTGGCGCTCGTCGAGCCGGTGATCGCGAAAGCTCGATATGGCTCGAACAGGCGGAAAGCGGAATCTTCCCTGGGTGCTGTTTCGGGGAGCTGAGAGTGCCCGTGTTCTGATGCTGGTGCGGTGGGACTGGTCGGCGAGCACCACCTCTCGCTTCTGGACTCGTTTGTGGCAACGTCATCCGGGTTCTGGACCGTGAGACCAGGCGGGCGGGGATTGGGAGCAGATCCGCGTGCTTGGGCGAGCCGGCGTGCCCCAGGCCACCCGGTAGAGTGGTCGCGGCGCGCTCTCGATTCGGTCTGGCGCTCGCGGATGGTTACGCGTCGTGGCCGGGATCGAGGATCTTGACCTGGTCAAAGGCCAGGTTGTCATCGCTGCCGTCGCTGTTGGCTGCGATGGGCTCCAACAGGAACGCGGCGTGGTCCCCGAGCGGCTGCTGGCTGAGGATCTGGCCGACAAACCAGCGGGGGCATTCATCGAGGATCGGCAACTCCTGCGGTCCGGGATGCCACCGACAGAGCGAGAATTTGTCAGTGGTGTCTCCGGTCTGGCTGCCGAACAACCGCGCCAGCGCCGTGTCGTCAGAAGGGATGAAATGCACCGCCAGCGCAGCGGCGCGCGACGCGACGCGGAACGTGTGGTTCTTATCGGATAGGCAGACGATGAATCGTGGCGGGTCGATGCTGCATTGCGTCGTAAAGCCGACGAGACACCCGGCGCTCTCACCGTCGGCCCGCGTGGTGACGATCACCATCGGGTAATCCAAGTCGCCAGTCAGCTCGGTGAAGATCTCGTGGGCGTTGCGCATCAGCGGATATCTTGACTCGGGCGGCTAGGCTCGCGCGTCAAATGCGCTTTAAGCGACTCCTGCCCCGGGGACCGGCGGTTTCGCCCGGAGACCAGTACACCGGCTTGGCGCTCGCGGATCGAGCCGGCCGTGAGCGACCGTATGTGGTCTGCAACTTTGTCTGTAGCGTCGATGGGCGAGCAGCCGTGGAAGGCCGCACGGCTCCTTTGGGGGGCGCGGGGGACCGCGTCGTCTTTCATCTTCTGCGCACTCAGGTGGACGCTGTCATGGCCGGGACGGGCACGCTACGCATCGAACGCTACGGGCTCCTCGCGCGAGACGAGCAAATGGCGAGGATCCGTCTGGACGAGTGTCGGGCCGCTCAGCCGTGGGCCGTGGTGGTCAGCCGCAGCGGAGATCTACCGTTTGACATCCCTCTCTTCCACGATCCCCGATCGCGAGTTCTGCTCTACGCGCCGCAGCGCAGCGAAGTTCCAGAGTGCGCCGCCACCGTCGTCAGCCACGAGACGCCGAGCCCGAACGAGTTGGCAGAAGTGCTGCGATCTCTGCGCCAGGAACACCACATCCGGTCGCTGCTGTGCGAAGGAGGCCCGGCGATCTTCAATGCCCTGCTCTCCGCGGACCTCGTGGACGAACTCTTCCTCACGATCTCGCCAATGTTGGTCGGAGGCACCGAACTCAGCATCACCACCGGGCCTCCACTCCCGACGCTCCGCACCATGAGGCTGGCCTGGGTCCTTGAGCACGAAGGCCACCTGTTCCTCCGATACACCAAGCCGCCGCCAGAAGAACCAGCCGGAGAAACGTCGCCGTTCCCGCCTCGCGCGGCCGCGACCTGAGAAATACGTCGGACTTGGCAAGCGCAGTCGTCGCGATGCGAGCGTCGGGCAGGGCGCGCTTGTGGTGATCGATGCGAGCGTCCCACCACCGCGCGGGAGCATGCCCGTGAACCGTCTACCTACGTCCTGAAGGAGGGCGAGATGCCGTCTTCATCGCTGTTGGACTGTGCTGGTCGACGTCGCTCACCGGCGACGCTGCCGGGGTATCGCCGAGGGCGTCCGCCTAGGAACAAGGGGCTGCGCTATCCGCCGGATCCGCCGACGGTCGATGAGATCGTGGCGGTGATGAGCGCCGCGGGTGAGAGCGCTGACGGGGTGCGGCTGCGTGCGCTGATCGTGGTGCTGTGGCGGGCGGGGCTGTGGGTCAGTGAGGCGCTGGCGCTGAGCGAGAGCGACCTTGATCGGGAGCGCGGCGCGATCCTGGTGCGCCAGGGCAAGGGCGGTAAGCGCCGCGAGGTCGGGATGGACCGCTGGGCCTGGCGGCAGCTCGAGCCGTGGCTGGCGCTGCGGCGGACCCTGCCGGTCGGGCCGCTGTTCTGCGTGCTGCGCGGCGCCACGCGCGGCCGGCCGTGTGCGCCGGCGACACTCCGGGTGCAGTTGCGCCACATCGCTGCCCGCGCGGGGGTCAGGCGCCGGTTCGCGCCCCACCAGCTGCGTCACGCGCACGCGGTGGAGATGTCACGCGAAGCGGTGCCGCTGGTGGTCATCCAGCGCCAGCTCGGGCACGCCAACCTAGCAATCACCTCGGTGTATCTGCGCGGCATTGATAACACCGAGATCATCCACACCATTCACGAGCGCCGACCGCCGATGATCTCAGCCTCCGCAGGGTTGCGCCCCGGCCAGTAGCCGTCTCGGCGGTTGCGCAACTGCTGCGGGCGGCGCCACCGCCGGGCGCCGTCGGACCGCCGAGGGATCGATGGGTTGGACGCAGCGTGCGCTTCAGCTGACGTAGCGCTCAAGCGCCTCGCGCGCGATCTCGCTGACGGTCTTGCCCTCACGCTCCGCGCGCTCCTGTGCACGCGCCTGTAGCGCTGCCGTCATCCGGAAGTTGACCCGCGGGGAGCTGCCCGACGCGCCCGACAGCGACCGCCGCCCTACGCGGTTGGCGTCCGTCAGCTCATAGCCAGCCTCGGCCTCGTCGGCCAGCCGCTCGGCAATCTCATCGGTGATCTCAACCCCGCTCTTGGCCCTTCGCGGCTTGCTCATCACAACCCTCCTTCCAGAAAACTCAGGTATCGCCCGCGGATCGGCTGGGCATGGATGATCAACAGCCCGCCGTCGTCGCTCTGGATCGCCATCACCTCTAGCAACTCCCCCTGCCGATCAGGACCCAGGGAACACCAAACGCGGATCGGCCAGCACCGACCCGCGCGGCGCCGGTTCGGCAAAGATGACGCTGGTCGTCTCCACCACATAGCGGCTGCGCGGGCGGCTGATCCGATGCCGCGTCGACGACCGTGTATGCCTGATCCCCATCCACTCATTCTGTCAGACAGAATAGACGGAACAGGGATCAGCGCTCAACGCTGCTGCGTTCGTCGCCAAGCACGTGGTAGGACAGTTGGCAAAGCGGGCGTGCACTGTCCTGCCTATGGTCCGAGCCATAGGATCAGGCCGCCGCAACCGATCGAGGAGAAGATATGGCAGCCAAGCTCGTTGTTCTCTACGGACCGCCGCAGGATCCCGCGGCCTTCGACGCTCACTACACGCAGACCCACGCACCGCTCGCTGAAAAGGTCCCCGGACTGCGGCGCTTTGATCACGGCCGCGTCCTTGGCAGCGCTGACGGGTCGGACGCGCCCTACTACTACCTCGCTGAGTTGTACTTCGACGACGCCGACGCGCTCGCCAGCGGCCTCGGCGCATCCGAAGGTCAGGCAGCCGGTGCCGATGTCGCGAACTTCGCCACCGGCGGCGCGACGCTCATGATCGTCGAGGCCTGACGCGCTCCACCCCCGGATATCGAGCTCGACCGTGCGCATGCGCGTCCCCGGCGGACCGCGTCGCTCGCGTCGCGGAGCGATCGTCAGGATGTGGCTATACCCAGCGGCAAAGCAGGCGTCCGGGGATCGCCTGAGACGCGTTTGTCGCCGAAACGGCGGGCGCGCGCGCCGTCTTGCAGGATGTGCAATTTGGCTGGGCAATGCGGTCGGCTGGGCGCCGAGACTGTCGGCTCGGGCAAGCCGGTCCGCGGCACCGGAGGAGCGAGCGCCGCGATCGTCCGCGCTGCCCTGTTGCATGCAACGGGGTAACGGCCGGCGTCCGCGCGTGTGGACTGTGCTAACCGCAAGTCGCTCGTTGGTAGGCCAGTGCTGATCGACGACTGCGTGAACGCGGCGCTGCTGCCGGCGCCCAGAGTGCCGCCGAGACGGCGGAGCGCCGGTCGCCTCCTTCTGGGATATAAGGCGGTGCTCAAGGACCCCATGGAGTTGCAGTTCGCGTCTGCTGGGCGGTCGGGTTCTTGGCGGGACTGCCCGGCTGCTGATGTCTGTTTGTTGGTGCGCTGTCGCCCGGCCACCGAGGGATCTGGCGGCCGGGCGAGCCACGTCGTGCACCGGAAGGGAGGGGACGGTGGGCGCCGAGCAGCGCGCTGTGTCCGAGAACCCGTCCTGTTTTGCGGCAACCGCGGCGGGACGAGATCCACAAACGGCCGATCGCCTTGCCGCCGACCATGCGGCGGTGTGGCACTGGCTGCGCGAGGTTGTCTGCTGTCGAACCGCAGGAGCGGAGAACCGCGGCGTCACCGCTTGGCGCCCGTTTATGCTTGATGCGTCAGTTTTGGTGCGGCACCGCCGAAATGACGTCGTCGGACCAGGGCACGGTTTTTCGGTCTGTTATGGCTGGAAACGGAACCTCGGTATCGGTCATACGCCGCGATACGAGAGGTTCCGCATGACCAGTGATCGATATCAAAGCGCCTCTTGCATCTGGGTTGATACTCGTGTCATCCTGCGAGGGAGGCCATTGAGCGGGTGCGGTCGCTGGTCGGCGTCGGCGGTGAGAGCGACGGATAACGCGGACACTGTTGGCGGTTGTAGGCGATCTGCGACAGATTTGAAGGCCGGGGAGCGATCCGGTGAGCATCGCTGAGCGGCCGGTGGAGAGCGCCGAGAGGTTTGCGGTTCGCGTGGAACCGGCGCGTGAGGTGGCGCGCGTCAAGCCGATCGGTGAGCTTGACCTGGCGAGCGTCGGGGAGCTGCGCGAGCAGGTCACGCAGCTGCTCGCGGTCGGGTTTGAGCAGCTGATCATCGATCTACGGGGCGTGTCGTTTCTCGACCTCAGCGGACTGCGGCTGCTGCTCTGCCTCACCGACCAAGCACGAAGTGAGGGCTGGAGGCTATCGCTGATCCAGGGACCCAGTCAGGTGAGCCGAATCTTTGAGCTGACGGGCACGCTCGCCCAGCTGCCGTTTCATCGACCGACCGGACTGCTGACGTGAGGATCGGATCGAGCGTGATCACGGCATCGACCATCGCGATGGCGAGTTGTGAAACGGCCGGTCGCATGCTTGGCCGCCTGTTGCACGACATGCTGCTGCTCACCCACCTCGACACCGCCGGCTAAGCAGCGGCGCGCGATCGTCGCGCTGGAAGGTCAGCTGGGCAGATCCTCCGCGGCCGAGACCTTGACTTCGGCGGCGCTCTGCCAGGTCCGGGACTCGTAGTCAGGCGGCTGATCGAGCACATAGATCTCCGCCGCGAGATCAGGATCGATGTGATTGGCGCTCAGCATCGCCGTCACCTGCCTGCCGGTCAGCTCCGCCACCTTGTCGCTGGACTCCTCGCGCATCGCTTCTTGGAACTCGTGGCGGATCTCGAGCACCTTCTCCGTCCGACCCTTGCGCGCCAATGACTTCTCGCCCTTGGTCAGCGTCTGCTCAAGCATCACCACCACCACGTTGTCGCGGATCGTCGTCCGGGCCTTGGTCGGGCCGCGGCCGGTGTACTCGCGCAACAGGTGCACCACCGCGTTGGAGATCGCTGCCGGCAATGAGTTGCCGTAATCATGCTCCGCTTCGGTCAAAGCGGTCATCCGCTCGCCCGATCTCGCCTTCCCTAAGAAGTGTCTCCAACGCCCTGAAAGAGGGAAAGACGGCAAACCGCCAAGACGCAAGACGCCCTCACCTGACCCAAGCGAGCCCGGAGCGGCTCCCCTCAGTCTCGCAGGTCCGGCGCGCTTCACAACCAGAAGTCTCTCTGCTGGCATCCGGACGACACGGAAGCCCTCGCCACCGCAGCGCCATCAGTTCCTCCCTCACGAAGCTACAGGCCAGAAGCCAGGCAGCTGCTTCGATCCCGCAATCCCTGGCAGCAGTAGCCATCTGGCATGCCGAGTCAAGTCGGGCGACGACCTCAGTGCTGCGAGTGCGGCTGGATGAGGCGAAACCAGACCTTGGTGCTGCCCTCCAGCACTCCCCAGTCATCGGCGAGCTCATCAACGATCCGCAGTCCCCAACCGCCGTGAGCTCCGGGCGTGGGACTGGGTGCGACCGCCACGTTTCCCTGGTCAGATACCTCCACGCGTACCAGGTCGGATTCGGCGTCGATCCGCAGCGAGACCGCGCCGATGCCGTGCAGCAGCGCGTTGCTGACCAGTTCAGAGACCAACAGCGCGGCATCCTCGCGCTGCGCGGAGCCGAGCATCGAGGTATGGGCATTCACGAGCTGCCGAGCAGTCCGAGCCGACGCAGGCGAGCGCGGCAGTTCTCGAATGACCGTCGTCATTCCGCATTCCCATCGCGGGGCAGCTGCCCGTCGAGCCGCACCACCGCCATCAGCCGATGGACCTGGGACGAGCCCGGCGTAACCGCGAATGCTCCACCGTCGTGCGAGGCGTTCTCAGCGGCTGTCAGCACCACGCGCAGGCCACTCATGTCAATAAACGACAGCTCGTCGAGGTCGAGCAGAACCGACTCGTGACGCTCGCGAAGGCTGCGCAGCGCCTCCCCGAGCGATGGTCCGCTGGCGAGGTCGAGTTCTCCCCGCAGACGCACACGAACCCGCCCGGCGTCTGCCACCTCGATGATTCCAGCACAGAATGTTCGTCGCTCAACGCGCATGCTCGTTCGACAGCGGTACGCGGTCGAACGAGGCGACGACCCGCGAAAACTTCTGTCGCGGTACGAGCCGAGGCGGCGAGGGAGAGCGCTCCACACACCACTCTACTCCTCCGATCCCGCAGACTCGTTTAGATCAACCGGTTCCTTCCGCGTCCCGCGTGTGGGCTGAGCACAACAATCCGACCAGACCCGCCTGCTGCAAGCACGAAGTTCCGAGCGCCTCGCCCCGTTCGCGCTCGACCACCCAGACCCCGCTCCCGCCGAGATCCAGCAGTACATGATCGCCGTTAGCGCGGCGCACGCCCGCGAACAACCCCTGCCGGTCGCCGAATGCGAGGCGTAGCCTATGCGCGCAGGATGAGACGATTGCCGAGGCGACGATCGATGGCTGGGTCTCGGGCTTGGCGATGAACAGGGACGTCGTCGATCTGCTTCGGGCGGTCCTGCTTACGCATCCCGGCCGCGCGGGGGTCAAGCGTGTTGGTCTTCGGTGGCGGTGCTGGGTGACAACCGGTCCGAGGCAGCCCCGTGAGTGACGAGGGCGGACACTTCCCTATAAGGATTGGCACCAACGCCGGAACAGAGAAAGGCGACAGAACCGCCAGAAGCGCAGGACGCCCGCGAACCGCACGCGGCCGAAGGAAGGCTGAGGCTGAACAGAGCGTAGGAAAGTCCGACCGGAACCCCCGGCTGGGGTTTAGTTCTCGAAGACCAATCGGTCGACGAGGCCGGTGAGTTCGAAGAGCCGCTGAACCTGTGGGGAGCCGCGGCGCACCGTCAATCGGTGGCCGTTGGCATCAGCGGCGTGCAGAGCCCGGATGAGTGATGCCAGGCCGGTGCTGTCCATGAACTCCACGCCCGTCAAGTCGATCAGTAGCCGGCTGTGTTCGCTCTGCGCGAGGTCATCCAACAATCGATCCAGCTCAGGCACCGTCGCGAGATCCACCTCACCCACGAGCGTGATGCGGACTCCCTGCAGATCAGGTTCCAGCCTGATCTTCAATTGCTCCGAGGCGCCGCGATCTCCATCGGACACACCACCGTCAGCCGTCTGCATCAGATCATCACCTCCGAGAAGCTGTAGTCCAAGGCGGAAGATCCGACGCTCGACCGGTCAGATCGAACAGCGTCCCTCTGGTGATCTTGAACCCACCTTCCTGATCCACACGGTCCCAGGCGAGGCGGCGCGGCCCGAATGTACCACCCACAACCGCTTGGGCAAAACTGTATCCGCAGCAGTCAGGCGCGGCCCAGGACCTCGCCGTGAGCCGGCAGTTCAGCCCACACCCGGTAACCGTCGGGTCGCCGAGCCCCAACGCACAGACAGCCGCTCGATGAGCGCAAGCCCCCACCCACCCGGCTCCAAGCGCCCTGACCGGACAGGCTCGGCGGCCTCACCGGACAGCCCCGGGTCATGCACCGAGATCAGCAGACAGTCCCCCCGGCGCCGATGTCGTCCCGGAGATTGTGAGCGACCCCACACCCCGAATGTCGCACGGCATTTGGTCACCAGTTCGCTTGCGACCAACAGTCCGTCATCCAACGACCAGCCACCATCGTGCGCCGCCGCTAACGCTTCCCGCTCGGCCCTCGGCGCGTGAGAATCACACGACACCTCGACAGACAGCAGGTCGCGCACGACAGCCATGACCGCCGTCTACCCGCAATCGAAGGTTCAGCGCGTCATCCCGCAGTCGGCCGAGCAACAACGAAACCGAGACTGTGCCGCCGCCTTTCCACAGCCCCGGCTCATCGCCATCTCGCGCCTCCGACTGCTGACTTGCGCCTGCGCAATCACCGATTCTGCACGCCGTCGCCTCCGCCCTCCTGCAAGCTTCCGGGCTCCCCGCGGACGCTCCCTTCTTCTCGCCGAAGCTGGTGCCCGCTATCAACGGCCAGCGCTCCTACCACACGCAGGACGCGGGCGCGTGCTTTTCAGAGATGCGGTCGCCAGATCGGCGGGAGCGGACGCGCGCTTCGCCGCTCAGTGAGAGGCTGGGTCTGGATTGGTGATGTCCGGCCGGTCGGTTTGGCTCTCGGTCGGTGGCGGGCTGACTCTCGTTGCCGCTGTCGACCCAAAGGGGGTCTGGCCGGCTTTCGCTGTGTCGCCCGTCACCGACCGAGGACCGCCGGCGTGACCTAACAGGAGCGTGGCAGCGCCCCCACTGAGCGGTGTCCGCCAGCAGTCCGCTTCGTCAAGCTCAAACGAAGGAAGCTGGGGACATGATCGTGATCGGGGCAGACACCCACAAGCGCAACCACACCCTGGTCGCTGTGGACGGGCAGACCGGCGCGCTGCGGGGGCAGCGCAGATCGCGGCCAGCGACGCCGGGGCCCTTGACGCGTTGCGGTTCGCCGCCGGCCTGGGGACGTGGAGCGGGGTGTGGGCGATCGAGGACTGCCGGCATGTCTCGGCACGCCCGGAAGCCGCGCTGATCGCTGCTGGGGAGCGGATGATCCGGGTGCCGGCCGCGATGACCGGCCAGGCCCGCAAGGTCTCCCGCCAGGCCGGAAAGTCCGATCCGATCGACGCGCGCGCGGTGGCCTTCGCGGTGGTCCGCGACGGGATCGACAGCTTCCCGGGCGTTCACCGACCAGCACGCGCTGGAGATCCGGGTGCTGTGCGACTACCGCGATCAGCTCATCTGCGAGCGCACCCGGATGATCAACCGGCTGCGCTGGCACCTGGTCACGATCGCACCCGAGCTCGAGACCCAGCTGAACCCCACCGCTTTGCGAGGCCCCCGGATCTGTGCCCGGTTGACCCGCCAGCTCGCGCGGCTGACCCCCAGCCCCCAGCTACGAGTCGCCCGCCGGCTGCTCAAGCGCATCTCAGCGAAATCGTCTGCGAAGAGCGCGAGCTGTTCTCAGAGCTCACCACCCTGATCGACGCGCACTGCCCCCAGCTGCTGGCCCAGCCCGGCTGCGGGCCGGTGACCGCCGCGATCATCATCGGCCACACCGCCGGCGCCCAGCGCTTCCCCACCGACGGGCACTTCGCCCGCCACGCCGGCACCGCACCCATCCCAGCCTCCAGCGGCAAGATCCAGCGCCACCGACTGCACCGCGGCGGGGACCGCCAGCTCAACCGCGCGCTGCACATCATCGGCGCTCTCGCGCGCCAACACCGACCCCGAAACCCGCGCCTACCTGGAGCGCAAACACGCCGAGGGCAAGACCAAGCTCGAAGCGATCCGCTGCCCCAAACGCCACCTCGCCCGCCGCATCTGGCACCTGCTCTACACCGCCGAAACCGCAGCCCGCCCCTCCGTATCGATCAATCGCTCACTGACCCCGCCCGTGTCGACCTGGGCGCTTGTCGCGAGAATCGAGCCCGCCCGACGCCCGCTGTTATCTACTGGCTGGCGTTCGCGGTCACCGGTTCTGCCGGCGCGGCGCCCGAGGCGATCGGGACCGCTGCCCGATCGGCTGCTGGATCGCCGGTGCGGGCGGCTTGTGAGTGTTGGTGGCTGTCGTGCGAGGAGATCAGCAGGGCGGCGAGGATTGCTCCGGCGACGGCGAAGCCGGCGCCGTACAGGAATGCGCGGTCATAGCCTTTGGTCAGTGCGACCGTTGAGCTGTGGATGCCGGCGTGAACCAGGTTTTGGGTGCGGCTGTTGGCGACGGTGGCGAGGATCGCGAGTCCGAGCGCGCCGCCGACCTGCTGGGAGGTGTTGATCAGCCCGGAGGCCAGGCCGGCTTCGTGGGGTTTGGTGGCGGTGACGGCGGCGATGGTGACCGGTACGAATGCCAGGCCGAGTCCGACGGCGGCCAGCAGCGAGGGGCCGAGCACATCGGCGGTGAACGAGCCGCCGGTGGCGGGGACCTGGGAGAACCACAGCAGCCCGCCGGCGATGAGCAGCATGCCGGCGATCAACGGTGGTTTGAAGCCGATGCGGGTGACCAGTTGGGAGGCGGCTGCGGCGGCCAGGATGATCGCGATGGAGAGCGGCAGGTAGGAGATCCCGGTCTGGATCGGCGAGTAGTGCAGCACGTCTTGGAGGTAGAGCGAGATGAAGAAGAACATTGAGAACAGCGACATGCCGACCAGCAGCCCGACGAGGTTCGCGCCGCGCAGGGTCCGCAGCCGGTAGATCTGAAACGGCATCAGCGGATGGCGTTGGTGGCGTTCATCGCCAGGAACTCGACCAGTAGGACCGCGGCGCCGGCGAGGCGCAGCAGTGTGGCGGTCGACCCCCAGCCGGAGTTGACGGTGTCCACGACCGCGTAGACCAGCAGCGACAGGCCGGCGGTGACGGTCACCGCGCCGGGCAGGTCAAACGTGTGGGTCGTGTTCTCGGCGCGGCTTTCGGTCAGGGTGCGCGGCGCGAGCATCGCGGACGCGATCCCGATCGGGACGTTGAAAGCAGCACCCAGCGCCACTAAGCCCGCTGGTCAAGCATCTCGCCGAACAGCACCCCGGCGGCGCCGCCGGCGCCCGCCACCGCACCCAGGATCCCCAGCGCCCGGTTGCGTTCGGCGCCCTCGGCAAACGTGGTGGTGATGATCGACAGCGCCGCCGGCGAGAGATCGCCGCCCCCAGACCCTGGACCGCACGAGCGGCGATCAGCCAGGTTCGACTGCCGAGGCCGCCGGCCAGCGACGCCAGTGAGAACACCACCAGGCCGAGCATGAACATCCGCCGGCGCCCCAGCAGATCGGCCATCCGCCCACCCAGCAGCAAGAACCCGCCGAAGGTCAGCACGTAGGCGTTGACCACCCACGACAGGTCAGCGCGCGCGAAATGCAGATGAGCGCCGATCGACGGCAACGCCACATTGACGATCGACGCGTCGATCACGATCACGAACTGCGTCATCGCCAACAACACCAACGCGAAACTCTTCGCGCGGGGCGTGTATATCGGCGGCGTGTGTGGCTGGCTGGGCGATGTCATCGGAAGCTGACCTCCGGTTCCGCTTGTATCTGCGACTATACGTGAACTATGATTCCGGTTGTCAAGAGGTAGCGGCGAGACCATACTCGACCGAACACGGCCGACCGAGAGCTGAGCGCCCGCTGCCGCGCCGACGCCCGCCGCAACCGCGAGCGGATCCATCGAGGGCGCGCGGGAGCTGTTCGCCGCACGCGGGCATCGACGCGCAGATGGACGACGTCGCTCGTCGCGCTGGCGTCGGGGTCGGCACCGTCGTACCGCCACTTCCCGACCAAGGAGGCGCTGATGGCCGAGCTCGTGCGCCAGAAGTTCCGGGCGCTTCGCCGCCGCCGCGCGCGAGGCTCGAGCGCGACGGTGACCCGTTCGACGTGCTCGCCGACCTGCTACGCCAGAGCGCGGACGGGCCGCGCGCGACGCCGGGATGCAGCACGTGCTCCTCGGTATCGCAGAGCACATCTGGGCCGAGCGCGCCAGAACCGAGCAGGACGAACTGAGCGCGCTCACCGCCGAGCTGATCGCCCGCGCCCAGCGCGCCGGGACGATGCGCCCCGAAGTCACGCAGGCTGACATCGCGATGCTGATGTGCGGCCTGTGCGCCGCGGTGGCCAGCGACGGCCCCGGCTTTGACTGGCGCCGCCGCCTCGAGTGCCGCGATTGACACGCTCCGGGCGCCGATGAGCACCGACCCCGCGGCGCCGCTGACGAGCGTCAGGGTGTTTCCGTAAGCGCGTGGAACGAGGGCGGCTGCGTGCTGTGCAGCGCGTCGCCCGTCCCGTCGTCCGGCCTGCTTGATGACGGGTCCCGGGCGTCCGTCGTCGATCTTCGCGCTGCGGTCGACCCGGGATGACGGTCGCGCCGCGCAGCGGATGCCGAGTGCGCGGCTCAGGCGCCCGTCGGCGGTCAGCAGGCTGCCGTCTGAGTGCCTCGAGCAGAGGGTCTACGTCGGTCGCGTCGTAGGCGGTGAGGTTCTCGCGCAGCTCCCAGACGCGCTCTGCCAGTGGGAGTCCGGGATAGCGGGTGACCGCGAGCCGTCGCGAGCGTGTCCAGTGCGGCCCACGCGGCGGTGGCCGGGAGTTTGTGGCCCAGCACTTGGCGGCGCAATCCGCCGGCGACTTCGGCGTCGAGCAGGTGGGGGCGTGGAGCTGCTGGTCGGAGAGCGCCTGGCGGGCCGGACCGGCGTTGAGCAACGCGGCGAGCGCCGCCCAGGCGTCGAGGACGATCACCGGCCGGAGCGCTCGGAAGTTATACTCGGTAGGTATGACTATGCGGATTCGGTGCCAAGGGCCAGGTCGTGATCCCCAAGTCGGTGCGCGACCAGGCGCAGCTGCACCCGGGTGACGAGGTCGATATCGCGTTTGACGAGGACCGGATCGTGATCGTCGCTCGCCGGCGCGCCGAGGCGTGCTACGGAGGAGCGGCTGGCGCAGAGCGGCGTCGAGCCGGCCGTCTGTTGGAGGATCGCCCGTCGCGAACCGCGATCGAGCGTCTGCCTGGAGCTCGTGGGCGAGATCCTGGCCTGGCTCGACGGCGAGCAGCCGGCCCTGACTCTGTGTCGATGCCAACTCGATGGCCTCACGACCGGTGGTCAGCTGGGTCAACCTGGTCGAGGCTTACTCCCGCGTCGAGCGCGACGACCGTCGTGACCGCGCCGATGAGACCCTCACCGAGCTGCGCGCGACCCTCTCGCCGGACCTGCCCGGCACGGCGCGGATGATCTATGCCGCCCGGCTCAAGGCGCGCGTCTCGATCGCGCTGGCCGGCTGCTTCGCTGCCACCACGGCCGCGGCGCATCGCCTGACGCTCTTGACCGGCGATCCCGAGCTTCTCGTTGACGATCCGCCCTGTCGCCTTGAGGACCTCCGGCATACCTGAAAGAAGCCTTACCGGATCCACCGCAGCACCGACCGAAGGCTCGCCCTCGGCGATGCTTGCGTCGCCATAGAGCGTCAACGCGCCGTGATCGTCGAGGCGAAACGCAGGCGCTCGGATAGGTCGGGTTGACGTCCAGTCCGGGATTCGGTCGACGCGCAGCGGCGGGTGGCCGCTGGGATCCCCCGGCCTGCCTGCATTACGCGGCGGTCGTGGCGCGCACACCGACGACCTCTCGCGAGCAGCGCAAGGTCCAGAACTACTGGACCACCGGCGCGCGCCTGCGCGCAGCCGGCGACGGCGGGCTGATCCAGGGGATCAACGAACAGGGCGGCCACCAGTACCAAAGCCTCGACATGCAGGGCCGGGAAGGGATCGCCAACCTGAGGCTCGCCGATTCCTACATCGCCTACGCCAACCAGCTGCTCACCGGCCACGCAGGCCAACTGCCGAAGGGCTTCGCTGAGATCAGCAGTCACCACCAGCGCCAAACCTCAATTCGCGCCAGGACGGCGCCGCCGGCTCGTCGCCGCCCGGCGGACTCGTTGACGAGGGAAACAGTCGCCGGCGTGAGAGCCAACCCGCAGAAGAGCGAAGATCTTGACTGCGTTCGAGGAGATTGAGGTGCGCGACAGCGGGCTGCTCGACGTCTGCGGCGGCCACCGCGTCGATCGGGAGGAATCCGGCAACCCTAATGGCATACGGGCCGAACACCTCACGGCGGGCCTGGCGCCGGCCTGGGTGCCGGCGGTTATCGGAGGCGCCTCGACCCCGCAAGGTTCCGGATTATCGGGATGGATCAGCGTGGTTGTGGACGATCAACGCCTCACGTGACGACGCCAAGCTACGACCTCAGCCAGAACACCACCGCGGAGTTGCTGGATGACCTCGAGCGGTTACGAGAACATCTGAACATCAATTGTTGGCTGCTGAACGGCGTTTCATGCGGCTCGACGCTTGCGTTTGCGTACGCGCAGCGATATCCGCAGCGGGTATTAGGCATCGTGGTCTTTGCGGTCCGGACGGATGGACGCTTCGAGATCGACTGGATCACTGAAGGGGTCGCGGCAATCTACCCGGAGGCTTGGGATCGGCTCGCGACGCATGCCGAACGCGCAGCAGTCGGCTATCGACGCGGCAGTGGCCGACTGATCGAGGCATATGCGCGCCTCATGTCCGATGCTGATCCCGCCGTGCGCGACGGCGCTGCAGCAGCCTGGGTCGAATGGGAAGACCACCACATCTCTCTCGCCGCAGGCGAAGTCCAGCGCAACCCGCACTGGGAGGACTTGGAGTACCGAAACGTCTTCGCGACCCTGGTCACCCACTACTGGGCCAACGACTTCTTTCTCGACCCCCCGATCCTTGACAGGATGGACCGGCTGGCCGGTATCCTCTCAACGCTGATCCACGGAAGGCGTGACGTCAGCGGACCAGCCGTAATCGCCTGGCGGCTGCACCGCGCGTGGCCAGACAGCGAGCTGATCATCTGCGAGACCGACGGGCACGGGGGCCCAACCATGGTCGAGCAGATGTGCTTCGCAAACAGCCGTCACGCTGACAGGATCCAAGCGCGCTATCAGTCGGCCGAGGGCAGGCAACCCACACCTTCACCCCGGCCGTCCCCGACTCTCGCCCGATCTCGGCAGCCGAAGGCTCGGATATGTCGCGCCGCGAGCGTCGGGCAACACCCAGTAGCCGAGTTCTCCGGCCGGCTGATCCTTTGCTCAGATCGCGCTGCAGGCGTGGCCGGCGACGCCCGCTCTGGCA
Organism: uncultured Solirubrobacteraceae bacterium; assembly: GCA_963702225.1. Taxonomy (GTDB): domain Bacteria; phylum Actinomycetota; class Thermoleophilia; order Solirubrobacterales; family Solirubrobacteraceae; genus Palsa-465. Next base: position 347,890 of record CAVPBY010000037.1, read on the forward strand.
GTCGAAGCGCGACCTTGCCCAGCGCCGGGGCGTCCGCGGTGGCGTAGATCGCTTTTGAAGGCCCTCGACCCCCCCCCCGGCGGATCTGCTGCTCGGTGATCCATCGCGCCGGGCCAAGCGCCGGTAGATATGACCAGTTCGCGACGTAAGGATCGCCGGCCATCAGCGCGACGCGATCAGCGTCACTCTGCGCCCAGTCGCGAAGGCAGATCTCGCCCATCGCCAACTGTGATTCCCCACGAGACTCGATCCCTCACGCTCGCTCTTGAGGATCGCGAGGCGGAGCGAGCGGACGCTTCCCCGCGACGGATCCGGTCGCTGTTGAGGTCAGGCCCTTCATCGCGGGTGCAGCGTTGCGCGAGCTCGTGGCGGTCGGAGGTTGTTCAGCGACCACCACACGCCCAGGCCTGCTCCTGATCCGACCAGGATGAACCCGATCAGCGCTCCGAGCCATCCGCCCCAGAGGTAGCCAAGCCCGGCCGCGACGATCATGAAGATCGGCGAGAAGAGATCGCCCACCGGCGCGCCGAGCGTCGTCCCCGCTGTTGAGCTTCGCCTTGACGACATGTCGCTGGCAGACATATAGTTCAGCGGGTGGAGTTTCGAGCGCCCAGCTACTACACGCTCGCTGCGTTGCTGGATGGTCCGCTGCATGGTTACGCGATCATGCAGCGTGTCTCCACGCTGTCTGAGGGGGCGGTGCGGGTGTCGACTGGGTCGCTGTACTCGATTCTGGATCGCGCGCTCGGGGAGGAGTTGGTCGTCGCGGGTGAGCCCTACGTGGTCGGCGGGCGTGAGCGCCGCGATTATGCGTTGACTTCGGCTGGTCGGCTTGCCCTTCAGGAGGAGAGCGTTTGTCTGGCTCGCGCTGCGCGCGTGGTTGGTTCGCGGCTTGGTCTGACCGAGGCGCCGGCTACATGATCCGCCGACGACTGGCTGCTGGCGCGGTGCGGGTGTGTCCGCCACAGCTTCGCGCCGGCCGCGAGGCCGAGTTGCTGGGCACCGCGCTTGATGCCGGTGACGCGTCGCGTCGCGCGTTCGCGGTCCAGCTGTGCTCGCTGCTGATCGTCGGGCTCGGCGCGCGGCGCCGCGTCGCGTTTGCTCAGTCACCCCGGCGAGTGATGGCTGACGCCGTCGGGTGGGCGGCAGTCCTGTCGGTGGCCTTGCCGCTGTTGCTCTTCTTCGAACATGAGCTGCAGGACGGCGGTGTGGGTGGGTCCCTGTCAACTGTCCTTTTGGGATACGTCGTGCCGGTGCTCATCCTGTCGTTGTTCTCAACCGGGCGGACACCCGCAGCGGGCGTGATCGGTTGTGTGTGGGCGCTGGTTCATCTGTGGGTCGGCTTCGGAAATTCGTGGGTCGAGTTTCCTGCCGGCCCTCGTTTTGCGCTGTTGCCCGCAGTGGGGTTCGCGCTCATGACGCTCAGACGGCCAAACGCGCCGAGCTCGCGCGCTGGCTGTGGATCGTGCCGGCGGCGACCTACGCGCTGATGTCGCTCGGACCCCTTCCGGGCTTGATGGCGGCGGCGCGTCTTGGCGCGCCGATGCTGCTCGCCCTGCTCCTACTGCCCCTGGACCCGGCATTCGCGCTGGGTGCGGCGCTCATGTGGGCCTACGCCGGGGCATGGCTCGCCATCGCCGTCGACGGCGGAGCGTGGTGGCTCGCCATTGTGCTGCTCAGCGGCCTCCCCGTCGCGGTCATCCTGACCAGCCTGGGTATGCGGGTCACGCGCGCACGCTGACAGATCAGCCACACAGATCCAGACGCCTGCGCTTCACGCCTCCAATCACACCCTGCCCGGACGCTCGGTTCGCACGAGCTCGCGCGTCGCCATCAACCACCGCCAGCACCAATCGCGCTATACCCCGCCGGCGGCCGTGGCTAAGCCGGATTCTCGGTCTCGGGGATGCCGAGGCGTCGGCGGATCGCTTGCAACACCTCGTTCTCATGTGGCGTGGTGCCAGCGGCGCGCGCGCGTTCCCCCGCGAGCTCACGTTCCTGGTCGCGGAGCTGCGCCGCGCGGTCGAACTCGTGAGCCTCGATCGCCTGGTGCTTCGCGATACGTAGCTCGTGAATCTGTTCTGCGAGCTGCTGTCGATCGCGTCGGGCCTGATAGCGCCGGGTGCTTGTGCCTGGAGAATGCGATCGTCCGCGCCGAGCTTCGGCTGGGGTCGCTCGCGAGCTGTAGGGGGCTCAAGCGCGCTTGCCGTGCGCCGATACAAAGCGCACATTCAGCCTATAAGCTACATACAAGCCAGATCGCACAGACTGGACATTCGCTCCAATGGGAGTATCCTCCGGTCGATCGCCCGAAGGGAGATCTGATGCCTACAGCGACTCCAACAAAGACGGAAGTTCTGCGCCGCGCCGAAGCTGCGAAGCGTCTCGGGGTGCATCCGAACACCTTGGCCGGATGGGTCCAGCGGGGCTGGCTGAAAGGCGTCAAGATGCCGAGCGGCGAGACGCGATTCCGTGAGCAAGACATCGACGAACTGCGCGAGCGGATCTACGCCAAGTAGTCCGTCCGTTGCATTGCATAAGTTGATGGGCTGCGGGCGACGCGGCCTTTCAACATGTCCGAACACGAGAACGACGGCTACTACTGGGAGCCGGCCCCCGGCACCGATTTACGCCAGGGGGATCTGCTGTTCAACGTTCCGATGGCGCTCATGCCCCAGCGGCCGCGCTTCGTGCTTGGCACGGACGACGCCGTTGAAACGCAAGCGTCGACGACTACCCGGAGAACGCGCCGTCTGAGCTGATTGTCGTAGAGGCGCGCTTCGGCGTCCTCGGAATGGTGGTGACGCCGAGCTGCCACATCTCCGACGGGAGAGGACGAGACCTCGTTGCCGTCGTGCCGGTGGAAGCGCTCAACCTTGTCGTCCAGGACATCACCGAGGCACGAAACGTCCGAGCGGGCAAGAACATCCCGCTACATCTATTCCACCTTCCGCCCACTGACATGGGCGGAGGCATCCTCGGATTTCATGGCGCTGCCTTGCTCGACCGCCCGGCCTCCATGCTGAAGGACAACCTGCGTGACTACCGGCGGCTTGGGCTCTACGTCGAGTCTCGCATCAAGCTGCGAAAGGCACTCGCCCGCTTTTGGGCGCGCGGAGACGCAAGCGAGAGCATCGAGCGGTCGTCCGCCCACAGATCAGAATCGCGCTCTCGAGGACCTGGAGTAGGTCCCGCCGGACGCGCCCTATTGCGAACCGACCTGACGCTCGGAATCAACGGGCCCTCCCTTACGCCGTAAGAGATTACGGTGTAAGGTGCTCGGCGTGTCGCCGTCTCGCTCTCGCGAAGCCTCTGTCCGCCGCCCGCTGACCCGAGCGCGGATCCTTGACGCAGCAATCACGCTGATCGAACGCGATGGTCCGGGGGCGCTCAGCATGCGGCGGCTGGGCAGCGCTCTGGGGGTCGAGGCGATGGCCATCTACCACCACTTCGGAGGGCGCGAGGATCTGCTCGCCGCGATCGCGGAGCGGTTGTTGGACCCCCTCGGCGAGCTCGAGCCCGGTTCGGGTTGGCGGCAGGACTGCGACGCGTTTGCGACGACGCTGCGAGAGATCGCGGTCAAGCATCCCGCGACGTTTCAGCTGGTCGGAATGCAGCCGCTCGAAGAGGTCTCGCTGGTGCCCGTGGAGCGTCTGCTGGCGACGCTGGTCGATGCGGGATTTGGGCCGGGTACAGCGCTGGCGATTTACCGGGCGACGATCAGCTACGCCCGCGGATACGCGCTGGCGGAGGTGACGGGATTCACAGTCGACGCCGCGGGCGTGGGCGGGCTGGAGCGGCTGCGAGCGCTGCGCAGGCGTGAGTTCCCGGTGCTGGCCGGCCGAGCACCTGAGCTCGCCGAGCTTGACCCCGAACAGGCCTTCCGGCTTGGCTTGGACGCGTTGCTGCGCGGCCTGGCCGGTCCCGGGAAGACCGCCGGATGAGTGCCCGCACCGACACTGCCGCGGGGTTGACCGGCACACCGGCACCCGAGGGTGCGATGCGACGAGCGTGCGACTGGCTTGCCACCACCAAGCTCGGGCTGGTCGTGCTGGCGCTGCTGGTCGGCGCCGCCGCGGGGCTGGGTGCGGCCGGGTTCCGAGACCTGATCTACCTCATTACCTGGCTGTTCACCGGGAGGCGCACCTACGGTCAGTTCGGCCACCAGGCGAGCTTGCACCTTCCGTTGGTGGGGGTCTGGTTTGTGCTGATCGCGCCCGTGGTGGCCGGGCTTCTGTACGGGCCGTTGATTCAGCGCTTCGCGCCCGAGGCCCGCGGCCACGGGGTACCCGAGGTGATGGTCGCCGTCGCCGAGAACGGGGGTCGGATCCGACCGCGGGTCTCGCTGGTGAAGGCGCTCGCGTCCGCTCTCTGTATCGGCGGGGGCGGCTCGGTCGGGCGGGAAGGACCGATCGTCCAGATCGGCTCAGCGTTCGCATCGGCGCTCGGGCAGCTCGTGCGCACCAGCGAAGGACGGCTGCGGGTGATCGTGGCCTGCGGGGCGGCAGGTGGCATCTCGGCCACGTTCAACGCGCCGGTCACCGGGCTGTTCTTCGGCTTTGAGATCGTCTTGCAGGAGTTCTCGGCCGAGGCGCTGGCCGCCACGATCCTCTCCGCGGTCACCGCCGATGTGATCAGCCGCGCGTTCTTCGGCGGCGCTGCGTTCTTCTCAGGGGTCCCGCACAACCTGGCGCTCACCAGCGACTTCAGCTTTTTGCTCGTCGCCTTGCTCGGACTGAGCAGCGGAGCGATGGGCGTCCTCTTCCAGAAGACCGTGTACAAGGGCGAGGACGTCGCAAACCTGATCTGGCAGCGCCGGCCGCAGTGGTTGCGGCCGGTCGCGGGCGGGTTGCTCCTGGGCGGCCTGTTGCTGGTCTTGCCGCAGATGTACGGCGTCGGTTATCCGGTGATGGACCGGGTCTTCGCGGGCAACTACGTGCTCTGGTTCGTCCTGATCCTGCTGGCCGGCAAGATCCTCGCCACCAGCCTGACCCTGTGGATCGGCGGATCGGGCGGTGTGTTCGCGCCCTCGCTCTTCATCGGCGCGGCGACCGGCACGGCGTTCGGGGTGGTTGCCCACCACCTGTTCGGCGGCGCGATCGGTCCCGTGGCGCTGTACGGCGTGATCGGGATGGGCGGAGTGTTCGCCGGCGCCGCGCAGGCCCCGCTGACCGCGATCGCGAGCGTCGCCGAGATGACCGGCAACTTCACGTTGACGTTGCCGATCATGCTCGCGTGCGGCCTTGCGGCGCAGCTGGCGCGACAGATCACCCACGGCAGCATCTATACGACCAAGCTGCTGCGCCGCGGGATCGATGTTGAGCGCCCGAAGGCGATCGGGGCGCTGCGCGCGCTCACCGTCGATCAGGTGATGCAGCCGCTGACCGCGATCGACGGTCAACCGAGGCGGTTCCGAGGCGACGGCGACCCGGAGACGGGCCGGTCAGCTGACCCAGCGGCGTGGCAAGGGCTCCTGGGACCGGTCACGTTGTCCCGACGACCGCAAGTGCTCTACGCCGACGAAGACCTGGAGCAAGCACGACGCCAACTGGTCGTCTACGGCCGCGACGGCCTACCGGTCCTTTCCCACGACGGTCTCCTCCGCGGCTGGATCACCCGTGCAGACATCCTGAAGGCTCTCACCACCAAGCTCGTCTCCGGCGAGCAGGAGATGAGAGATGCCGCGACCGCGGCGAACGTGACGGGCTCGATCGAGGAGCCGGCGAGCCATCCCCAGCCGACCCGTCCGCTTCCGGGATACCAGCTGCTCGAGATACGAGTCAACGCGGACTCGCCGGCACTCGGACGGCGGATCGCTGAGGTCGAGTGGCCGGTCGGCAGCGCCGTCGTCGCGGTCACCCATGGACGAGAGATCCACGTCGCAGGACCGGACCGGAAGCTGCAGGCCGGCGAGCGAGCGCTCGTGCTCGTCCCACTCGATGACCCGGCAAACAGTTGACCATCGGGCCGAAGCCAGGGCGGCGGTGTTGATGCCAGCCGCCTCACGCAACTGGGAGTGGGCACAGATTCTCGACGAGGACCCGGACCTTGGCGCGGCCTTGGACCGCGAGACGTCCGCGCGAGCTCAGCGCGTTCTCCGTGCTCCGGTCGTCTATCTCGAGCGCGAAACTCCGCGTCCCCCCGAATGCGACCCGGCGACGACCTTCGGGCTGCTGATCCTGAGTGGCCTGATGGGCAGGCGCGTCGGCATCGGGCAGGCCCACGCGACTGAGCTGCTCGGCCCCGGGGACATCCTGCGCCCCTGGGACCACGACGACCATCTGCAAAGCGTTCCCACCGAGGTCGACTGGCGCGTGTTCCAGCCCGTTCGGCTGGCGGTCCTCGGCCCCCGCATTACCCGGGCGATCGGTCAGCAGCCCGAGCTGCTCATCGCCTTCTCCGGCCGCCTGCTTCACCGAGCCCGCTGCGCCGCCTACCTGACCGCCGTCAGCCACCTGACCCGCGTGGACGAGAAGATCCTCCTCACCCTCTGGCATCTGGCCGGCCGCTGGGGCCGCGTGACCCCGAGCGGCGTCCAGATCGCCTTCGGCCTCACACACGCCGTCATCGGTGAGATCGTAGGAGCGCGCCGCCCGACGGTCACGGTCGCCCTCAACCGCATGTCCCACCGCCAGATCTCACCGCGGCGCCGGCGGCACGCTCATCCTGCCCCGGAAGTCCAGACGACGACTGGGTTCTGGACGGCCCGCGTTTCTGCGCGTAGCGGACCGCTCCTGGGCCGCGCGCTCGAAACCTCCCTCACACAATCCGCTGATCTGGAGGATCCCGGGCACCGCCCGCGACCTGACTCGTCCGGCAACCCGTCAGGTGCAGCCGATGCGACCACGATGGTCCCCGAGTCCGGGGTGCGCGCCCGGTCGCGGGGGTAGTGCTGATCACAACGGCAAGTTGATGAAAGGAGACCCGCGGTGGCACAGGACCATGGACCGAGCGTCAAAGACGACAAGCAGTACGAGGCGCTGCGCAAGCAGGGAATGAGCAAGAGCCGGGCAGCCGCGATCGCGAATACCCCCGATGCGTCCAAGAAGGGTGGCAAGAGCCGGGCAGCAGCCGCAGCGCCAGAGCTCAGGGCCGGGAAGCGGGGGCAATCGCGTTCAGAAGGCCAAGGCGAAGCAAGGGCGGCAAGCGCTCCAGCTGACCAGCGGCTCACATGACTCAAGGCGGCAGGATCGTCGCACCTGGTTGATCTGTGGGCCGTCGGGATGGCGCTCTGGCTGCTGCTCGAGGACCTCGCCACGCTCGCGGAGGACCTCGACGGCGCGGTGGCCGCGGCGATCGGCGCGAGCGCGGCGGTGACGGCGCTGCGCCACGGCGGGCCGCGCATCAGCGGCTGCGGCGGCTGGCTGCGGGGCGCCTGGCGGCCATTCGCCGCGCTCGTTCGCGACATTCCGCTGCTCGTGGCGGCGCTGGCGCGCGCGATCGGCCGCGGTGAGCGCGATCCCGGCCGCGTCCGGGCGATCTCCTTCTCGTGCGCGGAGAGCGCGGACCGGCGCGCCGGTCGGACCGCGCTTGCCACGGTCGCGGGCTCGCTTGCCCCGTCGGCGGTCGTCATCGCGGTGCGCGACGACGAGCTCATCTTCCACGAGCTCGTGCCGCGCGACGACCGGCGCGCCGGGGACCCGCTGGGGCTCGGATGAACGAGTGGACGCTCGCCGCGCTCGCCCTGCTGGCGGCGGGGCTCATCCCCGTGGGGATCGCGATCCTGGCCGGTGACGTGATGTCGGCGGCCGCCGCGTTCAGCCTCGCCGGCCCGGTCTGCTCGCTGATCCTGCTGCTGCTCGCCGAGGGGATGCATCGCCAGCCGTTCGTCGACCTGGCGGTCGTGCTGTCGGTCGTGAGCACGGGCGGCTCGCTCGTGCTCGCGCGCTTCCTGGAATGGGGCGCGTGAACGTGGGGGCCGTCGCGTCGTCGGTGCTGCTCTGGCTCGGCGTGGCGCTCGAGCTGCTGTGCTGCCTCGGCGTGCTGGCGATGGGGACCGTGTACGCGCGCCTGCACTTCACCGCGCCCGCGGGGCTCGGCGCGATCGCGATCGCGCTGGCGGTCCTCGTCCGTGAGGGGTTCTCGCTGATCGGCGACAAGGCGCTGCTCGTCGCGTTCGTGGTGGTCGTGGCGGCGCCCGTGGTGTCACACGCGATCGCGCGAGCGGCGTGGATACGCGGCGGCCGGGAGCGGCCGTGACCGCCGTGCAGGCGGTGGCGCTGCTGCTCGTCGCGGCCGCCGGGGGCGCGGTCGCGGTGACCCGCGATCCGACCCGCCAGGTGATCCTCACCGGCCTCTTCGGCCTCGCGCTCGCGGTGCTTTTCTTCGTCTTCCAGGCGCCCGACGTCGCCCTGTCGCAGATCGTCGTCGGCTCGGTGGCGCTGCCGACGATGGTGCTGCTCACGCTGCGCGAGCTGCGCCGCCGCGCAGCGGAGCGGGAGCCGGAGGAGTGAGCCGTCGCACCCGCACCGTCCTGTTCCTGCTGGCCGCGGCGGTGCTCGCCGCGGTGCTCGTGCGCGGCCTGGCCGGGCTGCCCGGGTTCGGCCACTTCCACGGCGTCGACGGCCGCACGCTCGACCGGGTGACGGTGCGCGAGCGCCACGCGACCGACGTCATCACCGCGATCAACTTCGACTATCGAGGCCTGGACACGATGGGAGAGGAGTTCATCCTGTTCGCCGCCTCGATCGGGCTGGTCGTGCTGCTGCGCGAGCAGCGTGCCGACCGTGACCGCGACGACCGCGACCGCGAGGCGCGCGGCCCGGCGGCCGGGCCCGGCGAGGATGATCGCGACCCGCTGCTGGCCTTGGTGGGGCGCTGGAGCGTCGCGCCGATCCTCGTGCTCGGCGTCTACGTCGTCACCCACGGCCAGCTCACGCCCGGCGGCGGCTTCCAGGGCGGCGTCGTGCTCGCCTCCGCGCTGATCACGCTGGTCATCGCCGGCGGCGGCCGGGCGCCGCGGACGATCCCCGGTCACGGCGCGCTCGAGGCGCTCGAGGCGCTCGGCTCCGGCGGCTACGTGGCGATCGGCGTCGCCGGCCTGATCGCCGGCCTTGAGTTCCTCTCCAACTTTCTGCCGATCGGCAAGTCGGGCGCCCTGCTCTCGAGCGGCACGATCACCTCGCTGTCGACCGTCGTCGGGCTTGAGGTCGCCGGCGCGATCGCGCTGATCGTCGCCGAGTTCGCCGAGCACAATCGCTCCGCCGGCGTCGCGCGATGAGCTTCCTGCCGTTCGCCGTCGCCGCGTGGCTGCTGCTGGTCGGGCTCTACGGGGTCGTCACCAGCCGCCACCTCGTCCACCTCGTGCTGTGCCTCGGCGTCGTCCAGGCCTCGACCTACGTGCTGCTGCTCGCGATCGGGTTCCTGCACGGCGGCCGGGCGCCGATCTTCGTCGGGGTCACCGTGGGAACGCCCGCCGTCGATCCCGTCGTGCAGGCGCTGACGCTCACCGATGTCGTTGTCGAGGCGACCGTCTCGGCGCTGCTGCTCGCGATCGCGCTCCAGGCCGAGCGGCGGTTCGGGACCGTCGATCCCGACGCGATCCGCGAGCTGCGCGGGTGACGACCGCGCTGATCCCGCTCGTCCTCGCCGTGCCGATGCTCGGGGCGGCGTTGCTCGCCGGCACCCAGCGGCTGCACCATCGGCTGCTGGCCGAGGGGATCGCGCTCGCGGCCGCGACTGGTGCGACGGTCCTGTGCGCCCTCGTCCTGCGCATGGCGATCGACCACGGCGAGCTCGTCTACTGGTTCGGTGGCTGGCGCCCGCGTCACGGGGTGGCGCTCGGGATCGCGTTCACGATCGACCCGTTCGGCGCGGGCCTGGCCACGTTCGCCGGGTTGCTGACGATCTCCGCGCTCGTCTTCTCGTGGCGGCACTTCGACTCCGTCGGCCATGCGTTCCCCGCGCTCCTGCTCGTGTTCATGGCCGCGCTGACCGGCTTCTGCCTGAGTGGCGACCTGTTCGACATGTTCGTGTTCTTCGAGCTGATGACGGTCGTGGCGATCGCGCTCACCGCCCACCGCTCCGACCAGCGCGCGCCGCTGCAGGGCGCGCTCAACTTCGGGATCTGCAACGCGATCGGCGGCTTTCTCGTGCTGTTCGGCATCGCGCTCCTGTACGGGCGCACCGGCGCCCTCAACCTCGCCCAGATCGGGGTCGCGCTGCGCGCGGCGCACGGGCATGGCGATGCGCTCGTGATCGTCGCCTTCGGGCTGATCGCGTCCGGCTTCTTCGTCAAGGCGGCGATCATGCCGTTCCACTTCTGGCTGGCCGACGCGTACACGAGCGCCCCGACGCCCGTCTGCATCCTGTTCGCCGGCGTCATGAGCGAGATGGGGCTGTACGGGCTGGCGCGCATCTACTGGACCGTGTTCGCCGGCCCGCTCGGCGCTCACGCGGCGACGCTGCGCCTGATCCTCGTCGTGCTCGGGTCGGTGACCGCGGTCGGCGGAGGCGTCATGTGCCTGCTCCAGCACCTGCCCAAACGGCTGCTGGCGTTCGCGACGATCGGCTCGATGGGGCTGTTCCTGATCGGCGTCGGCCAGCTCGACGGGCAGGCGCTGGCGGGGGCCGCGGTCTACGTGGTCGGCGACGGCCTGCTCAAGGCGGGTCTGTTCGTGTGCATCGGGATCCTTCAGCATCGCCACGGTTCCGCCGGCTCACTGCGCGTGCGCGGGCTCGGGCGCGGGCTGCCGTTCACCGGGCTCCTGTTCGCGCTCGGCGCGCTCGGGCTGACCGCGATGCCCGGGTTCGGGACCTTCCTGGGCCGCTCGCTGATCGAGACCGCCGCCTCGTCGCGGCCGGGCTACGGATGGGTGCCGTACGTGATGGGCGTGGCGGAGGTACTGATCGGCGGCTCAGTGCTCGCGGCGGCCGCGCGGATCTTCCTCGGCTGGGGCCCTGCGGACCGCGACGCTCGGTTCGCGGAGGAGTCCTCGGAGGAGAGCGATGAGCTCGCCGTGACCAGCGCGCGCACGCCGGCCGTCCTGTTCGTGCCCGCGCTCGCGCTCGTGCTCGGGGGAATCGCGACCGGCGTGGTTCCCGGTGTCACGCGGCTCGCGCTCGCCGGGGCGGCGCGCTTCGTCGACACCAGGGCGTTCGCGGCGGCGGTGCTGAGCGGTCACACCACCGCGGTCCGCGGCCCGGTGGTGAGCGGGCCCTCGATCGAGGAGATCCTGATCGGGCTCGGGCTCACCGGGCTGACCGCGCTCGTGGGGCTCACCGTGATCGCGCCGCGGCGGCTGCCGTTCGGTCCGGCCGCCGTGCAGACGCTCTCGCATCGCGTGGCCCGCCGGCTGCACGAGCTGCACAGCGGCCACCCCGGCGACGACGTCGCCTGGCTGGTCACCGGAGCGGCCGTGGTGTGCGGCGCGCTCGTCCTCACGCTCGGATGAGGCGGTCCGCCGGACGGGGCCCGGCACCTGGAGCGCATCGGGGTCGCATACGAGCACGAATGCGCTCCAAGTCGCACCCGGACGACCGCCGTCGCGGCACTTGGAGCGCCTCGCTGCCACATGACGACCACAATGCGCTCCAAGTGACCGTCAGACGGCCGGGGGTCTCCGCCGCAGGGCGCGAGCGCCCGAGCGCATCCGCCGCTTCCGGCGGCACATCGGCCGCCGGCGAGCACAATTCGCCCCACACGGGTTGACGATCGTGGTCTAATCGTCGGTGATGGGGTCGGCCTCGGGGGATGTTGGCGGCACTGCGCGCACGGGATCGCGACGGATCGCGCTGGGCGCGGCGGCCGCCGTCGCGATCGCGATCGTCCTGTGGGGCGGCTACAGCCACCGGTGGCCGTGGACCGGGATCAACGGCGGGTCGGCGACGCTGTGGGACTGGCTGCATCTGCTGCTGCTGCCGCTGGCCGTCGCCGTGCTGCCCGTGTGGGTGCGGGCGGACACGCGGGTCGCGTCGCGAACCAAGAGCCGGGGCGCGGCCGTGCTGGCGGCGTTCGTCGTGGTCGTCGTCCTCGGCTACGCGATCCCGTGGGCGTGGACGGGGTTCCGCGGCAACACGGTGTGGGACTGGCTCAAGCTCGTCGCGCTCCCGCTCGCCGTCGTGCTCGCCCCCCGCGTCGCCGAGCTGCGGCGCGCGTGGGGGCCGCGCCACACGCTCGTCGGGCTGACCGGCGCGGTGGTCTTCGCCGCGGTCGCGCTCGGGGGGTACCTCGGTCCCTGGGGGTGGACGGGGTTCACCGGCAACACGCTGTGGGACTGGCTGAACCTGCTGTTCCTTCCGTTGCTGGTGCCGACGGTCGTCGTTCCCATGTTCACGCCGAAGGCGATGGGCGAGGTCGTCTATCTCGACGCGGACGGCAACCCGATCGAGGTGGTGGTCGTGCAGGCGCCGGCGGACTCCGCCGCGCTGCCGGCACAGGTCGCTCCGACCGCGCCGGCCGCACCGGCCGCGCCGGCCGAGCCCGAGGGGGCTCAGGCGCCCGCACCGCTCCCGGGGGAACAAGCTCCCCCTGACGGACCACGCGTCTCACGACGCACACTCCCCGGCGCGCCCGCCCCGGACCAGCTCGGGCCCGCTCAGCGACCGGGCAGGTGGAGGATCTCCAGCGTGCTCGTTGCCGACGAGGAGTGGTAGCTGCCGGTCGGCAGGACGACCCGCCCGTCGGCGACGATCGGGCTGTTCCAGTGCCCGGTCGGCACCGGATAGGCGCGGATGAGCGAGCCGGTGAGCGGCCGTCGCACGTCGAGCGATCCCTTGAGCTCGTCGTAGACGTAGAGCAGGCCGCCGGCGAGCACCGGGGTGGTGGCGGCACCGGAGTCGCTCCAGACCGTCACCAGGCGCGGATGGGCCGGATCGACGAGGCGGTAGGCGGCGATGCCCGAGTCGGTCCCGGCGAACAGGTCGATCGCGCCGCGGTGGCTCCACACCGCCGGCGCGGTGAGCAGCTCGCCGCCGCCCGGGGTCGGGACCTCGCCCAGCGCGCCGCCCAGCCGCGGCCCCGCGCGCCCGGTGGTCCCGTCCAGGCGCGTGAGGTCGAGCAGGTGCAGGCGGCCGTCCTTGCCGCCCTGCACGATCAGGCGCCGGCCGTGGAACGGCGGCAGGATCGCGGGCGAGGCGCTGCCGAGGTCGGTGTCGCCGGCCGACAGCTGTGCCTGGTTGGGCGGAGTCCAGTTGTGCAGCAGCCCGGAGGCGCTGGGCGTGAGCTCGAGCACGCTGTCGCCCCAGCTCGTGCGGCCGTCGAACGGGCCGTTGCCGGTCGCGACCAGGATCCGGCCGCTGCCCGGCTCGATCACCGCCCCGGCGCGGCCCCAGATCGCGTCGTCGCCGCGCGTGCTCGTCACCGGGCAGCTCGCGGCGCGGATCAGCCGGTGACGGTTCGAGCACTCGCTGTTGAACACGTGCGCGATGCGGCCGGTCGTGCGGTCCAGGGTGACGACGTGCCCGTCGTAGGGAGGCGCGTCACCGAAGTAGCCGCCGGTGACCGCGACCACGTACGGCCCGCTGACCGCGAGCGCGGAGGCGATCTTCTCGTGCACGGGGTCGAGCAGGATCCGGCGCGTCCACAGCACACGTCCGGTGGCAAGCGAGAGCTTGGCGATCACACCGCTGGGCGCGGCGGCGTACACGGCGCGCCGGCCGGGGTCGGCGGCGGGGCTCGCCGTCGTCACCTGCGGGTTGCCGGGGGTGCGGTTCACGCCCGGCGCGCGGTACTCCCACAGCCGCCGCCCGGTGCGCGGGTCCAGCGCGATCGTGTTGCCGTAGCTGGTGGTGAGGACGACGACGTCGCGCCGGCGCCCGCGCACGGTCACCCGGTGCAGGGCGATCGCCGAGGAGTCGGCGATCCCGTCGAGCCGGACGCTGCGCGTCCTCAGGCGGCCGGCGTTCGCGGCGGTGATCAGCGTGGAGGAGCCGACGCCTGAGCGCTGCGGGTCGGCTCCGAACTCGGGCCAGGCCCCGGCGACCGGCGGCCCGCCCGAGGCCGCGCGACGCCCTGCCGAGGAGGGCGCGGTCCGCGCGCGCGACGGATGGGCCGCGGGGTGGGCCGGTCGTTGGCGGGGGACGCGCGCGGCCGAGCCGCAGGCGGCGAGCGCGAGCGCGCACGCGGGGGCGAACAGGAGACGGCGCATCGTGGGGGACATGGTGCCCGTTCGGCCGGCTCTGACGCAACGCCCGCGTGGGGTCGGGTCGCGTTAGGCTGGCGCAGCGATGCGGTTTGCGATCTCGATCCCGCAGTACGCCCGCGACGGCCGCTTCGACGACGCGGCGTTCCGGGCGCATCTCGCCCGCGCCGAGCAGCTCGGGCGGTTCGAGGGGGCCTGGGTCCAGGAGCAGGTGATCGGGGCGGCCGGCAGCCTCGCGCCGCTGCAGGCGCTCACCTACGCGGCGGCCTGCACGCAGCGGCTGCGGCTCGGGTGCGCGGTGTTCGTGCTGCCCCTCCACAACCCATTGCACCTGGCCAAGGCGATCAGCTCGCTCGACTGCCTCAGCCACGGCCGCGTCGACGTCGGGGTGGCGAGCGGCGGCCAGTGGCGGCCGTTCGGCGCGTTCGGCGTCGATCCCGACCGGCCGGTGGGGCGCTTCAACGAGGCGCTCGCGCTGATGAAGGCGTGCTGGACCGAGCGCGAGATCGACTTCGACGGGCACTGGTGGACGGTCCAGGGCGGCTCGATGGAGCCCAAGCCGGTGCAGCGGCCGCATCCGCCGGTGTGGTTCGGAGGCAGCGCGCCGGCGGGGATGCGGCGGGCGGCCCGGCACGGTGACGGGTTCATGGGCGCCGGCTCGCAGACGGTCGCCCAGTTCGCCGAGCAGGTCCGGCTGGTGCGGGAGGCGCTCGATGACCAGGGCCGTGACCCGGGCGGGTTCCGGATCGGCAAGCGCGTCTACATCCACGTCGACGACGACGCGGACCGCGGCGCCCGCCGGCTGGAGCAGGCGCTCACCGGGCACTACGGCCGCGGCGGCTGGTCCGAGCACATCCTCGCCGGCCCGCCCGAGACCTGCGCGGCCGGCGTCCGCGCCGTCGCGGACGCCGGCGCCGAGCTGATCCTGCTCAACCCGATGACCGACGACGCCGAGCAGCTCGAGCGGCTCGCCGCCGAGGTGATCCCCGCGCTGAGGTGATTCCCGCGCTGGGCTGAGCCCGCGCCGGGACGGCCCGGGCCGGCTCAGGACAGCTCGTCGAGCGTGAGCTTGAGCGTGCGGGGTCGGCCGCCGCGCACCACCACCGCCTCGACCCGCCGGCCGATCCGCTCGGAGGTCATCAGCCGCTGCAGGTCGGTCGCGTCGCCGAGGGACACGCCGTCGAGGGACACGAGCAGGTCACCCTGCACCAGGCCGCCCCGGTCGGCCGCGCCGTCGGACACGACCTGCATGATCTGGACGGCGGAGCCGCGGCCGATCCGGGCCGCGACCGAGCGCGGCAGCGCGCGCGGCGCGATCGCCGCTCCGAGCGCGGCGCGGCGGACGCGGCCCTCGCGCAAAAGCGTCGCGATGATCGCGCGCGTCGCGTCGTTGATCGGCACCGCCAGGCCGAGGCCGAGGCCCGCGAGCGCGGTGTTGATGCCGACCACGTGCCGGTGGCCGTCGACGAGCGCACCCCCGGAGTTGCCCGGGTTGAGCGCCGCGTCGGTCTGGATGACGTTCTCGACGATGCGGCGCGGCCCGCCGCGGGCGCCGACCGGAAGCGAGCGCCCGAGCCCGGACACGACGCCGGCGGTGAGTGAGCTGGCGAACCCCTGCGGGTTGCCGATCGCGACGACGAGCTGGCCGACGTGCAACCGGCCGGCGTCGCCCAGCGTGGCCGGGGGGAGCGCGCCGTCGTCGGTGCGCAGCACGGCCAGGTCCGACAGCGGGTCGGTGCCGACCACGGTGAGGGCGATCTCGGTCCCGTCGCTGAATGTCGCCGTGCCGTGACGGGCGCCCTCGACGACGTGCGCGCAGGTGACCATCAGGCCGTCGCCGGAGATCGCCACGCCGCTGCCGGCGCCGACGGCCTCGCCGCGGCGGGTGCGGCGGCGCACCTGGAGGTTGGCGACGGTCGGGCCGACGGCCTCCGCGACCGCGATGACCGTGCGGGAGTAGGCGTCGAGCGCGGCGTCGGTCGGGTCGGGAGCGGCGGCGTCGGCGGGGTTCTCGTCGGCGCTCAGGGGGTCCTCCACGTCCACGGGCTAGGATTCTAGCTCAAACGTTTAGAGCGAAACAATGGAGCCAACGATGAAGTCCGATGCAATTGCTGTCGCCGACGCGGCCATCGCCGTCGCCGACCACCTCGCCGATGAGCTGGAGGAGGCGCTCGACGACCACCGCCTCAGCCGTCCCAGCTTTCTCATCCTCGATGCGCTCGACCGCGCCGAGGACCGCACCCTCGGCCAGCGGGCGCTGATCGACCGGGTGCGCCGCACATCCGGGTCGCTGTCGGTGCGCCTGGGGCGCCTGGAGCGCGCGGGGCTGGTCACGCGCCGCGCCGATCCCGACAACCGGCGCTCGCAGACGGTGACGCTGACCGACCGCGGGCACGTGGTCGTCGGCGCCGCCCGGCCCGACTACGAGCAGCGCTGCGAGCGGCTCGTCGCCGCGCTGGACGGCGGCAGCGAGGGCGCGCCGGCGCGGGGCCTGCGCGACTGGCTGTCGTTCTTCGAGCCCGGCGAGTCGACGGCGCCCCGCCTCGGCGTGGCGGTGGCGACGGCCGCGGTCGCCCGGCGGATGCGTACGGCCGTGGGCCTGCCCGACGTCGCCGGGCTGCTCGTCGTCAAGGTCGCGCCCTCCGGGCCCGCGGACGCGGCCGGCCTCCGGCGCGGGGACCTGATCCGGACCGTCGACGGCGCCGACGTGGAGTCGCTGGGCGACCTGGAGCGGGGGGTGCACTCGGCGGCGGGCCCGGTCGCGCTCGGCGTCCTGCGCGGGGTCGAGCAGCGCGAGGTGACCGTTCCGGCCGGCGGCTGAGCCGCGCGAGGGTCGGATCGCCGACACCCGCGGCGGTCGCCGGGCCGCTCATCGGGCCAGGGCGGCGATCCGCTCGATCATCTGGTCGAGCGCGACCGCCACCGGCGCCGCGGACCGACGGACCTGGGCGAGCAGCAGCCCGCCCTGCAGCGCCGCCAGCAGCGCGAGCGACAGCGCGTCCGGGTCGGCGGCGGACGCGAGCGCGCCGCGGTCGCGCATGCGCGCCAGGCCCTCCCGGATCGCGGCCTGCCAGCGGTCGAAGCTCGCGCCGAGGGCGACCCGGTGGCCCGGATCGCGATCGGACAGCTCGGAGGCGAGCGACCCGATCGGGCAGCCCCCGGCGCCGCCGCGCGCGGCCACGAGCTCGACGATCGCCGTGCGCCAGGCGCGCAGCGACTCGAGGTCGTCGACGGCGAGCAGCCGCGTCTGGTGGACGTCGAGCACGAGCTCGGTCTGGCGGGCGATCACCGCGCTCACGAGCGCCTGCTTGCCGGCGAAGTAGTGGTACAGCTGCGAGCTGCTCGCGCCGGCGGCCGTCTTCACCTCGTCGATGCTCGTCGCCGCCACGCCCTGGTCGTACATGAGCGCCGCGGCCGCCTCGAGGATGCGGTCGCGGGTGGCCCGGCCCTTGTGGGTCAGCTCCCGGGCCGCGGGCGTCCGGGCCGCTGGTGTCCGGGTCACGGGCGACGGGGTCACCACGCTGGACCCTACCGCGTCAACTGGATCATTCGATCCACAACTGTGCTACCCATCGCGGATGGGCTGTCTCGACGCGAGCCTCGGCGCATGACCGCGACCACCGCGGCCGGATCCGGTGAGCCGGTGGTCCGCGCCGGGGGGCGCTCGGTGCTGATCATCGACGACGAGCCGACGATCGGCGAGGTGGTCGCGCGCTACCTGCAGCGGGCCGGCTACGAGACCCGCGTGGCCGCCGACGGGGCGCAGGCGCTCGCCGCCGCGGCGCAGCGCCGCCCCGACCTCGTCGTGCTCGACGTGATGCTGCCCGGCATCGACGGGCTGCGGCTGATGTCCCGACTGCGCGACCAGGACCACGGGCCGCTCGGGGTGATCCTGCTCACCGCGCGCGCGGAGGAGGCCGACCGGATCGCCGGGCTCCGGCTCGGCGCCGACGACTACGTGGTCAAGCCGTTCTCCCCGGCCGAGCTCGTCGCCCGCGTCGACGCCGTGCTGCGGCGGGTCGACCCGCCGGCCGGCGAGATCGAGCCGCTGCAACTCGGCGAGATCACGGGATCGACCCCGGGTCGCGCCGCGTGTTCGCCCGCGGCGAGGAGGCCACGCTCGCCGCGCGCGAGTTCGACCTGCTGCTGCACATGGCGCGCCATCCCCACCAGGTGTTCTCCCGCGACCAGCTGATGGAGGCGGTGTGGCAGTACCGGTTCTTCACCGACACCTCGACGGTGACCGTCCACATCCGGCGCCTGCGCTCCAAGCTCGAAGCTGACCCGTCGCGACCTCGGCACCTGGAGACGGTGTGGGGCGTCGGCTACCGGTTCGCGCCATGAGCCCACCGCTGCGACGCCAGTTCGCGCTCGTGGTCGCGGTCGCGGTCGCGCCGGTGCTCGTCGTGCTCGTCGTGTTCGGACTGCTGATGGTGATCTCGGGCGACGCCGCGCTCCTGATCGCCGCGGTGGTGCTCGCCGCCGGCGTGGCCGCGCTCGCCGGGGCGGCGGTCGTCGCCCGGCGGCTGGCCGCCGAGCGCGCGGCGCGCGAGCGGGCCGACGGCGCCCGGCGCGAGCTGATCGCGGCCGTCTCGCACGACCTGCGCACCCCGATCACGTCGCTGCGGCTGCTCGCGGAGGCGATCGAGGACGAGATCGTCGACGGTGAGCGGCGGCGATCCTACGCGGCGCGGATGTCCACGCACATCCGCGCGCTCGGCGCCCTGATCGACGACCTGTTCGAGCTCTCGCGCCTGGAGGCGGGCGAGATCCGCTGGACGCTCGAGCAGGTCCCGCTGCACCCGCTGCTGCACGAGACGATCGAGGCGATGCGCGTCGACGCCGAGGCCCATGGCGTGAGCGTCTCGCTCGCGCCGGGCGACGGCGCCGCGGTGGCGCGCGCCAACCCCGAGCAGCTGCAGCGGGTCCTGTTCAACCTCATCCAGAACGCGATCCGCCACACCCCGGCGGACGGGTCGGTCGTCGTCCACGCCGTCCCGCGACCGCGCGCGATCGAGATCGAGGTCGCCGACACGGGCAGCGGGATCACCGCCGAGGACCGCCCGCGCGTGTTCACCGCGTTCTACCGCGGCCCCAACGACGCGGCGCGGACCGGGGAGGGGGCGGGCCTCGGGCTGGCGGTGGCCAAGGCGATCATCGAGGCGCACGGCGGGCGCATCTGGCTGGCCGACTCGGCCCACGGGACGCGCGTTCGCTTCACCGTGCCGGCGGTCGCCGCCTGACGGGCCGCTCCCGGCCGCGATCGCCCGGCGGCGATCGGCTGCTCCCGGCGGCGTCCGGCCGGCTCGGGCCGTCGCGACCGTTCGGGTCGTCAGGATGGGGCCGATGGGTGCCGCGGACGCCATCGAGCTGCTCGAGCGGGCCGTCGCCGCCGGCGAGCTGCCGGGATGGGCGCTCGCCGCCGGACGCGGCGATGCGATCGAGCTGCACCGCGCCGGCGGGCTCGCCACCGCCGACGACCCCACGTTCCCGGTCACGCCCGGCACGCTGTTCGACCTCGCGTCGCTGACCAAGGTGGTGGCGACGCTGCCGGTCGCGCTCGCGCTGGTGCGCGACGGCACGCTCGCGCTGGACGCGCGCGTCGCCGAGCACCTGCCCGCGTTCGGCGCCGCTGCGCGCAGGCGCGAGGTCACCGTGGCGCACCTGCTCACCCACACCTCGGGACTGCCCGCGACCCCGCCCGCCGGGACCGATCGCCAGCCCGCGGCCGCGATCTGGGAGCGGCTGCTCGCCGCGCCGCTCGAGTGCCCGCCCGGGACCCGCGTCCGCTACTCCGACGTCGGCTTCCTCGTCCTCGGCCGCCTGCTGCAGCGGGTCGCCGGCGTGGGACTCGACGAGCTGCTCGCCCGCCACGTCACCGGCCCGCTCGGGCTCGCGCACACGACCTACGGGCCGGTCGACCCCGACCGCGCCGCAGCCACCGAGCGAAGGCCGGACGGGACGCCGTGCCGGGGCTCGGTACACGACGAGATCGCCGCGCGGCTCGGCGCTCCCGCCGCCCACGCCGGGGTGTTCTCGACCGCCGGCGACCTCGCCGCCTACCTCGCCGCCTGGACGTCGCCCGCCGACAGGTGGCTGCCGCGGTCGCTGCGCCGGTTGGCGACCGGCGATCACACCGCGCGGCTCGACGGCCACCGCGGCCTGGGCTGGACCGCGCGGGGCGACCGCCATGACCAGCTCGGCGACGCCTGGCCGCCGAGCGCGGTGTTCCACAGCGGCTTCACGGGCACGAGCCTGGCGCTCGACCCGGACAGCCGGCGGTGGGTCGTGCTGCTCACCAACGACGTCCACCTCGGCCGCGGGCGGGGGACGATCAACCCGCTGCGCCGGGCCGTCCACACCGCGCTCGCGGACGCGCCGCGATAGAAAGCCCGAGATGGACGCGCCCGACATCGATGTCCTCGCCCGGACCTGGGAGGCTCGGCTGCACGAGCTCGTCGACCGCTTCGACGTGCCCGGAGCGGTGCTCGGGGTCAGCTATCGCGGGGACCGCGTGCTCGTCGCCGCGGGCGTCGCCGGCCTGCGCAACCGCGCGCGCGTGAGCGTCGACACCGTCTTCCAGCTCGGCTCGATCTCCAAGGTCTACACCGCCACGCTGCTGCTCGCGCTCGCCGGGCCCGAGATCCTCGAGCGGCCGGTCGCCGCGCTCGTCCCCGAGGCGGCCTGGATGGAGCGCGAGGTGCGCGTCCATCACCTGCTCACCCACAGCTCGGGCCTCGGCGGCGACCATTTCGCCGACACCGGCCGCGGCGACGACGCGCTCGCCCGCTACGTCAGCGAGCTGTCGACGCTCCCGCGCGACGTGCCGCTCGCGCCCGGCAGCCGCTACTCCTATTGCAACAGCGGCTTCTCGGTCCTCGGGCGGCTCGTCGAGGTGCTCACCGGCCAGAGCTATGACGCCGCGCTGCGCAGCCATCTGCTGCAACCGCTCGGCGCCCACGCCACCAGCACGCTGCCCGAGGACGCGATCCTGCATCCGGTCGCGCTCGGCCACAATCGCCCCGAGGCCGGGGTGTTGACCGCCGACGAGCGCTGGAACTTCGCCCGCTCGTGCAACCCGCTCGGCGGCGTGTGCGCGGCCGCCGGCGACGTGCTCACGTTCGCGGAGCTGCACCTCAACGAGGGCCGCGCGATCGACGGCACCGCGATCCTCGCTCCCGGGCTCGCCGAGAACATGCGCCGGCGCCATCTGCGGACGCCGGCGCTCACCCGGCCGAGCGCCCGCGGATTGGGGTGGGGGATCTACGACTGGGAGGGGGGAGAGCTGTTCGGCCACGACGGCGAGACGCTCGGGCAGATCGCGTCGCTGCGCCTGCTGCCCACGCAGGAGCTCGCGCTGGTCGTGCTCACCAACGCGATCCCGGACGGTGACGAGATCACGCGCGAGCTCAGCGAGACGGTGCTCGCGCCCTGGGGCCTTCAGTCCCCCGGGCTGCCCGCGCCGGCCACGAACGCGTCCGGGTTCGATCCCACGCCCTACGTCGGGCGCTACCGCAACCTGGAGTCGACGTTCGAGGTCTCGGCCGCGGATGCGGGCCTCGCGCTCACCACCCATACGACCGCCGAGGGCCTCGACGAGGACACCGAGTCGACCCGGCTGATCCCGCTCGGCGACGGGGCGTTCGTCGACGCCGCCACCGACCGCCCGACCCGGGCGCTGCGGTTCGACGACCGCGGTCGCGACGGCCGCTGCCGCTCCTACTTCAACGGCCGGATCGCGTGGCGGGTGGACGCCGCCGATGAATGATCACATTCAGATCGGCACTTGAACCGCCCAGACGATTGATCTAGATTGCCCGAATCTTGACG
Organism: uncultured Solirubrobacteraceae bacterium; assembly: GCA_963702225.1. Lineage (GTDB taxonomy): Bacteria > Actinomycetota > Thermoleophilia > Solirubrobacterales > Solirubrobacteraceae > Palsa-465. The sequence continues at coordinate 369,801 of CAVPBY010000037.1, forward strand.
TCGGGCATGGGACAGCCAGACCCCTCCGCGACGCTCTCGAGCGGTCCGGGCGCGGGGTCCGTGACCAGCTCCGGCGCGGAGCCCGCGCTCGCCTCCGAGCTCGAGCGCGACGCCGTCGCGGCCTGCGCGACGCTCATCCGATTCGACACGTCCAACTACGGCGGCGGCGAGAGCCGCGGCGAGCTCGAGGCGGCGGAGTGGGTCGCCTCCGAGCTGCGCGACTGCGGCTACGAGCCGGTGGTCGTCGAGGGGGCGCCGCGGCGCGCGAGCGCCGTGGTGCGGATCCGCGGCCGCGACCGGACCCGCCCGGCGCTGCTCCTGCACGGCCACCTCGACGTCGTCCCCGCCGAGGCCGGTGACTGGACCGTCGACCCGTTCGGCGGCGAGATCCGCGACGGCGCGGTGTGGGGGAGGGGCGCCCTGGACATGAAGGGCGCCGTCGCGACGATGGTCGCGGTCGCCCAGGGCCTCGCCCGCGACGGGGCCGCGCCGGCGCGCGACGTGGTGCTCGCGTTCCTCGCCGACGAGGAGGACTCGGGCCACGTCGGCGCCGGGCATCTCGTGCGCGAGCGGCCCGACCTGCTGCGGGGCGTCACCCACGCGATCGGGGAGGGGGGCGGCCTGCTGCACCGCCTCCCCGACGGCAGCCATCTGTTCCCGGTGGCCTGTGGCGAGCGCGGCACCGCATGGATCGAGCTCACCGCCCGGGGCACCGCCGGGCACGGCTCGCGCCCGCGCAGCGACAACGCGGTCTCGGTGCTCGCCGGGACGGTCGCGCGGCTGGCCGCGATCCGCTGGCCGATCCGGCTGATCGCGCAGGTCGCGGCGCTGCTCGAGGGTGTCGGCGAGCGGCTCGGCGCGGACCTGGACCCGCAGGACCCGGAGCTGCCCGAGCGGCTCGGCGAGATCGGCGATCTCGTCGGCGCGACCCTCTCCAACTCGCTGTCGCCGACGATGCTGTCGGCCGGCTACGCGGCCAACGTCGTTCCCTCGAGCGCGGTCGGCCTCGTCGACGGGCGGATGCTGCCCGGCTACGAGGACGAGTTCTTCGCCGCGGTCGAGGCCGAGCTGCCCGACGCCGTCAGCTACCGGCTGCTCAACGACGAGCGGCCGATCGCCGCCGATCCCGCGGACCCGGAGCTGACGCTGATCGCCGCCGCCGTGCGCGCCCACGACCCCGGCGCGCTCGTGCTGCCCTGCTGCGCCGGCGGCGGCACCGATGCGAAATGGTTCAGCCGCCTCGGGATCGCCTGCTACGGCTTCGCGCCCGAGCGCATGGCGCCCGGCTTCCCGCACGGGCGGCTCGTCCACGGTGTCGACGAGCACATCCCGATCGACAGCCTGCACTTCGGAGCCCGCGTGCTCGACACGTACGTCCGGGCCGACCCCGACACTGGCCGCGCCGGCGTCGACCCCCGCGACACCACCCCCTAGGAGGAGAGCCGATGACCCCCACACCGTCCCGCGTCAAACCCCTTCGCGCCCGTGCGCTCGCGCTGTTGGTGGGCGCCTTTGCGTTCGTGTGCGCCGTCGCCGGGCTGTCGGCGTCGCCCGGGGCGGCTCGGGCGGCCGGCAGCTCATCGCGCTCCACCTTCATCACGGTGCTCAACACGTCGGTGTCCAACTTCAACCCGTTCCTGTCGTTCGAGCAGGGTGAGATCGACACCCTGGAGATGACCTATCCGACGCTCACCTTCGGCAACGAGCAGAACGTGCCAGGACCGTACCTCGCCACTTCGTGGAGCACCTCGCCGAACAAGCTGTCGTGGACGTTCCATCTGCGCACCGGCCTGAAGTGGTCAGACGGGGTGCCGCTCACCGCCAAGGACGTCGCGTGGACGTACAACCTGATGATGCACAACTCGGCGGCGCAGACGGCGAACGGGACGCTCGTCGCGGGCTTCAAGTCGGTGACCGCTCCCAACGCCTCGACGGTCGTCGTCACCACCAAGCAGCCGCTGGCGAACGTGCTCAACGACGTGATGGGCATTCCGATCGTGCCGGAGCACATCTGGAAGTCCAAGGTGAAGAAAATCGGCACGTTCACCAACACGACCACGCCCGTCGTTGGCTACGGGCCCTACATCTTCACCGGCTACAAACCCGGCCAGAGCGTGACCCTCACCGCCAACAAGGCGTTCTTCTGGGGTGAGCCGAAATACCACACGCTCATCCTCGACTACTTCGCCAACTCCTCCGCGGCGGTCTCCGCGCTGCGCAGCGGCGCGGTGGACTCGATCCAGGGCATCACCGACACCGAGTGGAAGGCGCTCGGGCACGCGCCCGGGATCAAGGCCTACCAGAACGTGAGCAACGACTGGTATGCGGTTGAGATCAACGGCCACGCTCGTACGCGCTCGGGAAAGTCGATCGGCAATGGCAACCCGCTGCTGCACAACCCGGTCATCCGCCGCGCGATCGCGCTCGCCATCAACCGCAATGTGCTCGTGCAAAAGGTCGCCGGCGGCACCGCCGTCCCCACCGGCTCCTACCTCACGCCGGCGTTCCCGCAGTGGTACTGGACGCCGCCGAAGTCTCAGGCGCAGAACTATGACCCCGCCAAGGCCAACGCGATGCTCGCCGCCGCGGGCTTTCCCAAGGGCAAGAACGGCTATCGCTACGACAAGAAGACGGGCAAGGAGCTCGCCTTCCGCCTTGGAATCCACTCCGACTACCCCAACGACGCCGCGACCGCCAACTACCTCGTCGGCTGGATGAAGGACGTCGGCATCAAGCTCAACGTGCAGTCGATGTCGAATACCCAGCTCAACGACGACCTGGCGGTCGGCAACTGGGACCTGCTCATGGACCAGTGGGCCGAGGGCGCTGACCCGTCCTACCTGCTGTCGATCCAGACGTGCGGCGTGCTGCCCTACCTGCAGAAGGGCACCCCCACCGGCGGCAACACCGACTCGTTCTTCTGCAACCACCGCTACGACCGGCTGTACAACGCCGAGCAGCACGAGTTCAACCTCGCCAAGCGCGAGCAGGACATAAAGGCGATGGAGAAGATCCTCTATGACGCCAACTACGACATCATTCTGTACGACGGCAACTATCTGTGGGCGACACGGAGCAACTACCTCAAGGGGTATGTGTTCGGCAAGCCGGATTCGCAGGGCCTCTACCCGCTGCAGAACTACGAGCTCGGATGGATCAAGGCGGTGCCCGCGGCGAGCACGAGCAGCGGCTCGAGCTCGACGATCGTGATCGTCATCATCGTCGTGGTCGTCGTGCTCCTGGGCGGCGGTGGGCTGCTCGCCACCCTCCGGCGCCGGCGCACCGCCGAGGAGCGCGAGTAGGGCGGTGTCCTCGACCTCTCCGGATCTGATCGGCGACGAGGTCGCACTCGGGGTCGAGTCCTCGTCGTCGGTCGCCCCGGGTGGTGCGGCGGGGCGGGACTTCGCCGCCTACCTGGGGATCAAGCTGTTCGCGGCGCTCGTCAGCCTGGCGGCGGTGGTCGTGATCGCGTTCGTGCTGTTCAGCATCATCCCGGCCAACCCGGTGCGAACGCTCACCCAGGGGCGGCCGGTCTCGGCCGCCGAGCTGGCGACTCTGCGTCGCCAGCTTGCGATCGGGCAGCCGATCTACCAGCAGTTCTGGCACTTCCTCGTCAACCTGCTGCACCTCCGGCTCGGCTACTCCTACCAGTTCCGGGAGTCGGTCTCGTCGCTGATCGGCCAGCGGATCGGCCCGACGCTGCTGCTGATGGGCACCTCGACGATCATCTCGATCGTGCTCGGGATGTGGCTGGGGGTGCGCAGCGGCTGGAACGAGGGCAGCCGCTTCGACAAGATCGCGTCGGGCGCCTCGCTGGCGCTGTGGTCGGTGCCGACGTTCTGGCTGGGGATCATCCTGCTCGTCGTGCTGAGCGTCGGCTTCGGCGCCTTCCACGGGGTCTTCCCCGCGGGCGGGATGCACTCGCCGACCGCCGCCCCCGGCGCGCTCAACACCGTGCTCGACGTCGCCTGGCATCTCGTGCTGCCCTGTCTGACGCTCGTGCTCGTGGTGTTCGCTCAGTACGTGACGATCATGCGCTCCTCGATCATCGACGAGCTCGGCAACCCGTACCTGCTCACCGCCCGCGCGAAGGGGCTGCGCGACGACGAGGTGCGCACGCGACACGCCGTGCCCAACGCGCTGCTGCCGTCGGTGACCATCATCTTCCTGCAGCTCGGCGGGATGGTGTCAGGCGCGATCACCGTCGAGGTCGTGTTCTCCTGGCCCGGGCTGGGCTACCTCACCTACCAGGCGCTGCAGCTGCCCGACATCCAGCTGCTCGAGGGCACGTTCATCTTCTTCAGCGCCGCGGTCATCGCGATGAACCTGGTCGCCGACATCCTCTATCGCTACCTCGATCCGCGGGTGCGGGCCCAGTGAGCGCCACCACCGTCCCACTCCCCGGTGTCACTCCCCCCTCCCGCCGGGGCGCCCGGCTGCGCGCGCTCGTCCGGATGCCGGGCGCGGTCGCCGGGATCACGATCCTCGTGCTCGTCGCCGCGATCGCGATCGCCGCGCCGTTGTTCGTCCACTCCTACGACCTCGACGTGACCAAGGTGAACGGGCCGCTGCTGCACTCGCCGACCGGCGCCTACCCGCTGGGCACCGACCAGTCCGGGCGCTCGGAGCTGCTGCTGCTCGCCTGGGGATCGCGGCCGTCGCTGCTGATCGGGATCATCGCGACCGCGCTGACGATGGTGCTCGGCACGGTCATCGGCCTCGTCGCGGGCCACTACCAGGGGATCGTCGGCCGGCTGCTGATGACGGTCACCGACTGGTTCATCGTGCTCCCGAGCCTGCCGCTCGCGATCGCGCTGTCGGCGGTACTCGGCGCGGGCGACACCTCGATCACGGTCGCGATCGCGGTCACCTCGTGGGCGAGCACCGCGCGGCTGCTGCGCGCGCAGACGCTCGCCGTCGAGGCTCGGCCGTTCATCGAGCGCGCGAAGGCGCTCGGCGCGAGCAACACCCAGATCATGGTCCGCCAGGTGCTGCCCAACGTCATCCCGCTCATCCTCGTCTCCGGAACGCTCACGGTCGCGGGCGCGATCCTCGACCAGGCGACGCTCACGTTCCTCGGCCTGGGCAATCCGACCGAGGTCTCGTGGGGCTCGATGCTCAACACGGCCTTCTCCAATGGCGACATCACCGCCGGCGCCTGGTGGACGCTCGTGCCGCCGGGCCTGGCGATCCTGGTCGTCGTGCTCGGCTTCAGCCTCACCGGACGCGCCGTCGAGCGCGTCCTCAACCCCCGCCTGGCGACCGGTCGCTGATGCTTCTCGAGGTCAACGACCTGTCGGTCACCTACGGCGGCGCGCGGCCGGTGCGCGCCGTCCGCGGCGTGTCGTTCACGCTCGACGGCGGCCAGACGCTCGGCGTCGCCGGCGAGTCCGGGTCGGGCAAGACGACGATGGCGCTCGCCCTGCTGCGGCTGCTGCCGCAGACGGCGCGGATCGAGGGGTCAGTCCGCTTCCAGGGAGAGGAGCTCACCACGGCGAAGTGGGGCCGCCTGCGGGCGGTCCGCTGGGACGGGGCATCGGTCGTCTTCCAGGGCGCGATGGGCGCGCTGAACCCGGTGCGGACGATCGGCTGGCAGATCCGCGAGGCGATCGTCCAGCACGAGCGCGGCGCCACCGGCATGCGCCGTCGCATCGAGCAGCTGCTGGAGAGCGTCGGGCTCCCGGCGCGGCGCTACGAGGCCTTTCCGCACGAGCTGTCGGGCGGCCAGCGCCAGCGGGTGATGATCGCGATGGCGCTGGCCTGCCGCCCGGACCTGATCATCGCCGACGAGCCGACCACCGCGCTTGACGTGATCGTCCAGGGACAGGTGCTCGCGCTGCTCGGCGAGCTCGTGCGCGAGTCGGGGATCGGGATGATGATGATCAGCCACGACCTGTCGGTGCTCGCCGAGACGTGCGCCTCGCTGGCGGTCATGTACGCGGGAAAGATCGTCGAGCACGGCCCGTCACGCGAGCTCGTGCGCGACCCGCGCCACCCCTACACCGGGGCGCTCGCCGCCGCCTTCCCCCGGATCGGCGACCCCGGGTCGCGGCTGGCGCCCTCCGGGCTGCCCGGCGATCCACCCGACGCGAGCCTCGTGCTGCCCGGCTGCCCGTTCGCGCCCCGCTGCCCGGTCGTGATGGACGCGTGCACGAGCACCGAGGTCGAGCTGTGGGCGGCCGGACCCGAGCGGACCGCGGCCTGCCTGCGGGTGCCGGGGCACATGCCACAGAGCGCGGGCGCTCCGGTGACCGAGGGAGCCGCGTGAGCGACGCGCTGCTCGAGGTCGAGGACCTGCGGGTCACCTTCCCGGCGCGCCGCCGCCGGCCCCCGGCGCGCGCGGTCGACGGGCTCGACCTGCGGGTCGATCGCGGCGAGATCGTCGCGCTCGTCGGCGAGTCGGGCTGTGGCAAGTCGACGCTCGCCCGGGTGCTCGTCGGGCTGGTCAAGCCGACCGGCGGCGCCGTGCGCTACGACGGGCAGCCGCTGGGCTACCGCTCGGCGGCGCTGAAGGCCCACCGCCGCGCGGTGCAGCTCATCCTCCAGGACCCCTACAGCGCGCTCAACCCGCGCCAGACGGTGTTCGACGCCGTCGCCGAGGGCCCGCGGCTGCACCGGCTGCGCACCGGCCTGCGCGAGCGGGTGATCGACTCGCTCTCGCGCGCCGGGCTGCGACCGCCCGAGCAGTTCCTGGAGCGCTATCCGTTCGAGCTGTCCGGCGGCCAGCAGCAGCGCGTGGTGATCGCCTCCGCGCTCGCGCTGGAGCCGTCGATGCTCGTCGCCGACGAGCCGGTCGCGTCGCTTGACGCCTCGGTCCGCGGCGAGATCCTCGCGCTCATCCTGCGCCTGCGCGAGGAGCTCGGGCTGTCGGCGCTCGTCATCAGCCACGACCTCGGCCTCGCCTGGAACATCGCCGACCGGGTCGCGGTCATGTACCTGGGGCGGATCGTCGAGCAGGGCAGGGTCGAGGACGTCCTGCTGCACCCGCGCCACCCGTACACCAAGGCGCTGCTCGCGGTGAGCCCGGATGCCGAGCGCGACACGGCGCCGCCCCTGATCGCCGGCGAGCCGCCCGATCCGACCGCGATCCCGGCGGGCTGCCGCTTTCACCCCCGCTGCCCGCGCCGCCTCGAGCTCGCCGCGCAGGGAGTCGACGTCTCCTCATGTGAGAGCGCCGACGTCGCGCTCGCCCCGGTCGACGGCGTCGAGGTCGCCTGCCGGTTCGTCGAGGCCGGCACCGACACGGTGAGCGCGACCGACGCGGAGGCCGACCGGGCGCCGACCGCGGCCCAGCCGGTCACTCCCCCGGCGCGGACCAGTTCGCGATGAGCGTCGCGGAGACCTCGGCGAGGCGCTCGATCCGCGCCGCCACGTCCCCGCCGAGCCGGTCGACGACCGCCGCCTCGAGCGCCTGGCAGAGCACCATCGCGGAGGCCATCGAGTCCAGCGGCGTCGGTGCCGCGCGAGCGATCAGCACCGAGCTCGCCAGGCCCGCCACCGGCGAGACCCACTGGTCGGTGACGAGCACGACTCGCGCGCCGCGGTCGGAGAGATGCTGAGCGGCGACCAGCGTGTCCTGCTCGTAGCGGCGGAAGTCGAACACGGCCGCGACGTCGTGGCTGGAGGCGTCGAGCAGCACCGACGAGCGCTGCACCGCGGTCTGGTCGAGGTGCCACACCTCCGGGCGGGCGCCCTGCAGCAGCGCCGCCAGGTGGCGCGCGAGCACGTCGCTGAACCAGCCGCCGAACACGAACACCCGGCGCCGCTGGGCGAGCAGCTCGACCGCGGTCTCGAACTCGCCGGGCGGCAGCTGGGCGACGGACTCGCGGATCGCATGGACCGACTGATCGGCGGTGCGGACCGCACGCTTCATCGCGTCGGTCTCCGGCTCGTACTCGCGGAAGGTCTCGACCGGGGAGACGAGCCGCGCGTCGAGCTCCTCCCGCCACGCGCTCTGGAACTCCGCGTAGGTGGGGAAGCCGAGGCGATTGACGAAGCGGATCACCGTCGGGCCGCTCGTGCCGACGATCTCGGCCAGCCGCGAGGAGGACTCAAGGCCGATCGTCGGGGAGTGCACGAGGAGCGCGCGGCCGACCCGGCGCTCGGCGCGCGGCAGCTCCGACAGCCGCCGGCGGACCATCTCCGAGACGGGAAGCGCGCCGTTGGAGGGGATCTCGGAGGTGTCGGTCATCGGCGTCTCGGCGGTTCGGGACGCCACCGCGCCGCCACCGCCTCATTATCGCCGTCCGCACGGCGGGGAAAGGAACGCATGAGTCCCATCGACTCCGCGAAGCCCGCGCTGGAGCGGCTCGCCGCCGCGTTCGACGGCACGCTCGCGGTCGCCGTGCGTGACGAGACGACCGGCGAGACGGTCGAGCACGACGCCGAGCGCGAGATGCCGACCGCGAGCACGATCAAGCTCGCCGTGCTCGTCACCGTGTTCGAGCGCGCCCGGCAGGGCGCGATCTCACTCGACGAGACACGGCCGATCCTCGACGAGGAGCGCGTCGGCGGCTCCGGCGTGATCAAGGAGCTCGCCGCCGGCACCGAGCTCACGATCCGCGACCTCGCGATGTACATGGTCGTGGTGAGCGACAACATGGCGACCAACCTGCTGATCGACGCCGCCGGCGGGGTGGAGGCGGTCAACCGGTTCGTCAACGACGAGCTCGGCCTGCGCGCGATCACGCTGCGCCGCAAGCTGATGTTCAGCGGCGGTCGGGGTCACCTGGCGCTCGCCGCGCCCCGCGATCTCGCCGCGCTGGTGAGCGGCCTGCAGGGCGGGCGGATCGTCTCGCCCGAGGCGAGCGAGGAGATGCTCGGGATGCTCGGCCGCCAGCAGTACCTCGATCAGGCGCCGCGGCTGTTCGATCGCGGCGAGCTCATCGACGAGATGGGATCCGAGGGGAGGATCCGGGTCGCCTGCAAGACCGGGATGATCGACGGGGTGCGCGCCGACGTCGGGGTGGTGTGGCTCGACGGGCGGCCGGTGAGCTACGCGGTGATGAGCGAGTCGGCCGGCGATCGCGGCCTCGACCTCGACGCCGACCCGCAGCTGGTCAACGCCGAGGCGGGCTGGATCATCGTCCGCCACCTGTGGCCCGCGGACGGCTCGGGACCGCCGCCGCTCGCGCCGCACCCCGCCGCCGGCTGGGCCCGCCTGCACGCGGCCGCGGCGGGCGAGGACGGTCCGGCCACGTGAGCGATCCGGAGCCGCTGCTCGTCCGCGGCGGGCGGATCGCCGACGGCATCGGCGGGCCGCTGCGCGACGGCGACGTGCTGCTGGCGCGCGGGACGATCGCCGCGGTCGCCGCGCCCGGCGAGCTGGCCGAGGACGGGCGCCGGGTGCTCGACGCCGCGGGCGCAGTCGTCGCGCCCGGGTTCATCGACGCCCACTCGCACGCCGACAACGCGCCGCTGCTCGCCCAGGACGACACGACGAAGGTGCTGCAGGGGGTGACGACCGAGGTCGTCGGCAACTGCGGCTTCTCGCTGGCCCCGGTCGCCGCCGCGCGCCGCGACGAGCTCGGCCAGCTGCTCGAGCGGCTGTTCCCGCCCGTCGAGCTTCACTGGGCGACGAGCGCCGAGCTGTTCGACGCGCTCGACCGCCGCGGCTCGGTGACCAACTGGGCGCCGCTCGTCGGCCACAACACGCTGCGGGTCGCCGCCGCCGGCACGCACGACCGGCCGCTGTCGGAGGCGGAGTGGCCGGTGGCCGAGCGGCTGCTCGACGAGGCGCTGGACGCGGGCGCGTACGGGCTGTCCAGCGGGCTCATCTACCCGCCGGGCGTGTTCGCGGGCACCGAGGAGCTCGTCCGCCTGGCACGGCGGCTGCCCGCCGGACGGGTCTACGCCACGCACATGCGCGACGAGGGGCCGGGGCTGCTGGCGTCCATCGAGGAGACGATCGAGATCGGCCGGCGCGCCGGCTGCCGGGTGCAGGTCTCCCACCTCAAGGCGGTCGGGCGGGCGGCCTGGGGCAGCGTCGGCGCGGCGCTCGAGCGTCTGGACGCGGCCCGCGCGGCCGGCCTGCCCGCCGGCCAGGACGCCTACCCCTACGAGGCGACCTCGACGATGCTCACCACCGTGCTGCCGCCGTGGTTCCAGGACGGCGGCCCGGCGGCGATGCTCGACCGCCTTCACGATGCGGGTTCGCTGGCCCGGGCGCGGGCCGAGCTCGCGGCCGACGACGGCGTCGTCTGGGACGCGATCATGATCGCGAGCACCGCCGGCCACGCGTACGAGGGCATGACGCTGCCGCGGCTCGCCGCCCAGATCGGCGGTGAGCCCTTCGACGCGCTCGTCCACGTGCTCCGCTCCGAGCGGCTGCGCGTGTCGATGGTCCGCTTCGCGATGACCGAGGAGGACGTCGAGACGGTGCTCGCCCACCCGCAGACGATGATCGGCTCCGACGGGCTGCCGCCCGGCGTCGGGGGCCGGCCGCATCCGCGCCTGTTCGGGACGTTCCCGCGGGTGCTCGGCCGCTACGTGCGTGAGCGCGGCCTGCTCTCGCTGACCGAGGCGATCGCGCGCATGACCAGCCTGCCCGCCGACGGCTTCGGGCTGCGCCGCCGGGGCCGGATCGCGCCCGGGCAGATCGCCGACCTCGTGCTGCTGGCGCCCGACGCGGTCGCCGAGGGCGGCGACTACCACGACCCGATCCATCCGCCGCGGGGCATCGCCGCCGTCATCCAGGGCGGTCACCTCGTCGTGCGCGACGGCCGCTGGCTCGGGGTGCGGCGCGGGCGCCGGCTGACGCCGGCCTGAAAGGCCGGCCGGTGGTGAGGCTGCGGGCGGCGACGTTGGAGTGCGGGCGGCGAGGTTCGGGAGTGCGCTGGCCGAGATCGACCGCCAGCTCGTCGATCTCCCACCGCCGAAATCGCCAGCGCGTCGTGGCGCGATTCGGCGAGGTGCGCGTTGTCGATTCCCCGCAGGAGGCGGCGCAGGTCGCCGACGAACTCGCCTTCGAGCACGTAGAGGTCCTCACCCGCGAGCCGCGCTGGTTCCTCGAGCGCGTGCGCAACTACGGGGCGCTGTTCCTCGGCGAGGGGACGACCGTGGCCTGCGGCGACAAGACGATCGGCACCCAACCACATCCTCCCGACCGCCGGCGCGGCCCGGTTCACGGGCGGCCTGTGGGTCCTCAAGTTCCTCAAACCGTCACTCATCAGGAGTGCGATCCGGAGGCGCGCACGTTGATCGACGAGGTGTGTCCTCGCCGGTGCCGGATCGAGAACTTGGAGGCCCAGCCCGCACCTGCGACCGGCGCGTCGCGAAGTACCGCACGACCATGGCGTGACCGCGACTGTCGGCGCTCCGACGCCCTCGGCCTCGTGGTAGCCTTGCTTCCGATTCGACGAGCGTCACTGACGAGCCTCACTTAATACCCGGTCGGAGAACACGGCGGTGCCGGGCGTTCGGGTGCACGACCGATTGAGGGGAAGCTGGGCATGAGCGACAAGCGATGGGAGTCCGAGGGGCGGTTCTTCACCAGCCCGTGGAACTACATGGACAGCGCCCGCGCGGCGCTCGCCTTCCCCGACGGCGTCGTCTTCCACGACGTGACGCTGCACGACGGCGAGCAGCAGGCGGGCGTCGGTTTCTCGACCGCCGCCGCCAAGCAGGCCGGTCTCTACTCGGTGTTCTTCACGATCGACTCCTCGCGGTCCGAGCTTGACTGGTACCTCGATCTCGTCGCGCGGGTCGCCAGCGAGGGCCATATGGACGCGCTCGCGCTCGTCGACACATTCGGCGTGGTCACCCCCCAGGCGATCCCCGAATGGGTGCGTCGCGTACGCGAGCGCCTACCCGACACCCCGCTCGAGGCCCACTTTCACGACGACTTCGGGCTGGCGGTGGCCAACACGGTCGCCGCCCTCGGCTGCGGGGTGGGCGTCGTGCACTCCACGGTTACCGGCCTCGGCGAGCGCGCCGGGAACACCCCGATGGAGGAACTGGCGCTCGCGCTCGAGATGCTCTACGGGATCAAGCAGGGACTGCGGACCGAGGAGTTCTACGGGCTCTCGCGCCTCGTGCGCGAGCGCGCCGGCCACAGCGTCCCGTCCAACCGCGCGGCGGTCGGCGACCGGCTCTACCAGGTGGAGTCGGGCATCATCGCGAGCTGGCTGCAGCACTGCGTCGAGGAGCACCCCACCGAGGTCTTCCCTTATCACTGGGGCGTCGTCGGACAGCCGGCGCCGCAGGTCGTCTACGGCAAGGGCAGCGGCCTGGCATCGGTGGAGATCGCGCGGCAGACCCTCGGCCTGCAGGCGGGCGACGAGGAGAAGCGCGAGATCCTGCGGGCGATCAAGGACCGCGGGCTGAGCCTCAAGTCGCTGCTCGCGCTCGAGGAGGTCGCCGAGCTGATCGCCGACGTGCGCCGCCGCGGGGCCGCCGTCGGCGCCGGCTAGGCCGTCGGCTCGGCCCAGGCGAACGGTCGCGGAGGACGACACACGACGATGCACGACCGACCCGATCTCGGACGATCCGCGTTCGGCCAGGTCGCCGTCGACTACGAGCGGCGGATCGACTGGGAGGCACTGCGCGAGCTGCGGGTGAGCCGCGCCCGGGAAGCGATGCGGGCGGCGGGTGCCGACGCACTGCTCGTCTTCAAGGACGAGAACGTGCGCTTCTTGTCAGGGCTGCGCCCCCAGCTGATCCAGGGCAAGAGCGCCCTGCTCAACGGGTGCCTGGCTCGCGCCGACGGGGCGATGACGCTGTTCCTCTCCGGGGGCGAGATCGACCGCGTGCGCCTGACGATGCCCTGGATCGCCGACGCGCGGCCGATCCCGATCATGGAGGCGCGCGGCCTGATCCGGGGAGCGTATGAGACCGCGATCGCCCCCGCGATCCGAGAGCGGGGGCTCGACCGGGCGCGGATCGGCATCGACGAGATCGCCTACGCCCAGGTGGAGGAGCTCGCCCGGGCGCTGCCCGGCGTGACGCTGAGCGACGGCGACGCGCCGATGCAGTCGGCGCGGATGGTCAAGGCGCCCGCCGAGCTGGCGGCGATGCAGGAGGCGAGCACGATCGCCGAGGCGGTGACCGACACCGCGATCCGGTCGATCCGGCCCGGCGTCCGCGAGCAGGAGGTCGTCGCGGAGGCGATGCGGACGCTGTACCGTCTCGGCGGCGAGATGCCCCACGTCGCGACGCCGCTCGTCGCCTCGGGCGAGCACATGAGCCCGCCGCACCGATTCGCGTCGGACAAGGTCATCCGCGAGGGCGATCTCGTGTTCATCGACATCGGGGCGATGTGGAACGGCTACTACTCCGACATGGGGCGCACCGTCGTCTGCGGGCGCCCGTCGCGCGCTCAGCAGGAGATCTACACCGCGGTGCACGCCGCGCTGGGGGCGGCGCGCGCCGCGATGCGGGTCGGGGCCACGAACGACGACGTGGCCCGGGCGGCGGTGGCCGAGGGCACCGCGCGCGGGTTCGGCGACCGCTTCCTGTCGCTGTTCATCGGCCACGGGGTGGGGATGGGCGCCAACGAGCCGCCCTACATCGGGGAGTCGATGGACGGCGCGGAAACGATCGAGCTCCAGCGCGGGATGACGATGGCGATCGAGCCGCTGATCTGGGTGGACGGCGTGTCCGGCGGCGGTGGCGTCCGCCTCGAGGACACGATCGCCGTCGGCGAGCAGGAGGGGACCTCGCTCACGCGCACGGCGTTCGACGAGCGTCTGCTGCTCGAGTGACATCCGTTCAGCGTGGCTGGAAAGGGCCCGCACGGACAACGTAGCGTTGCTAATCTGTCCGCCGGACACTGGCCGGCCGACGAGAGGGAGGAGTGTGGTGACCGTGAGTCAGATGCGCTGGGGGCTGATCGGCGCCCGAGGCCTAGCGGCACACTCCTGCGCGCCCGCCATCGCCCAGACCGCGGGCGCGGAGCTGGTCGCGGTCATGAGCAGCGACGCCGAGCGCGCCCGGTCCTTCGCCGACGAGCACGGCGTGCAGACGGCGACGACCGAGCTCGACGAGCTGCTGTCGGCGCCTGGCCTCGAGGCGGTGTGGATCGCCTCGCCCACGTTCCTGCACCACCGGCAGGCCCGGGCCGCGCTGCAGGCCGGCAAGCACGTGCTGCTCGAGAAGCCGCTGGCGATGAGCGCGAGCGAGGGCTGGGAGCTCGTGCAGGCCGCCCGCGAGGCCAAGGTCGTGCTCGCGACCGGCTATCAGGCGCGCTACATCCCCGGCCACGAGGAGATGCGACGGCTGCTGGGCGAGGGCGCGATCGGACAGGTGTCGGTCGCGCGCACTTACTACGGCGTTCACCGCCCCGGCCCGCCGCCCGAGTGGCGCCAGCATCGCGACAGCGCGCACTGGGGAGCGCTCGCCGACATCGGCACCCATCACATCGACCTGCTGCGGATGCTGCTCGGCGAGGTCGCCGAGGCGAAGGGGATCTCGGCGCACCAGCTGGGCTTCGAGACCGATGACGTCGACGTCGCCGCGCTGCGCTTCGAGGCGGGCACGCTGGCGACGCTCGCGGTGAGCACGAACGTGTGGCGCCCGCACACCCGGGTCGAGCTGGTCGGGACCGAGGGCGCGCTCGTCGCCGAGGACACCTCGCCCAACGGCCAAGGGTCGGTGACGCTGCTCAGACCCAGCGCCGCAGCCGCTCGACCTCTCCGGCGATCGCCCCGAGGCCTTCCCACGGCAGGTCGACGTCATCACCCGCGTCGCGTCTGGGGAGGACCCTGCCCTACGCGACCGGCGAGGACGGAGCCCGCAACCTCGAGATCCTCGAGCAGATCGCTCCCTAGCAGCCAGCGGCAACACCAGCCAGACGTGAGCTCGACAAACGACTCATCGCCAAGCAGCGCGATGGGCCATGCTGGACACCTTCGGCCCGTGCGCGGGCCACGGGCACGGCTCGAGCCTGCAGGCGTTCAGCACGCCGATCACCTGGCGGTCGGTGCCGAGTTCGAGCGGCACCGAGACCATCGCGCGATAGTGCTCATGGACGGCCAGCGCTCGCCACCGCTCGAACAGTGGATCCACCAGCACGTCCTCGACCGCAACCGCACGGCGCATCGCGGCGGCCAGGCCGGACGGTCGCTTGCCGAGCTCGACCGGACGCAGCTCGTTGAGCTCGTAGGCGTATTCGTCGCTCAGTCCGTGGGACCCGACATCCGACAGACCCGTGGGCCATTTAGGGTGACGCAGCAGGATGGCGGCGCCGTGGGCCCGCAGCCAGCGCCGCTGCGGTCCGGGCGATCTCGTTGCGCGTGTCCTCGACCGCCCGACCCGTTGCCACGGCGTGGCTGATGTTCATGATCGCCCGCAGCCGATCGCCGAGCGGGTCGCCTCGCTCCGGCGCCTCCGGGGACGCGCGCTGCAGAGACCCGTTACCATCTCCTTGCCGCCCGACGCCTCTTTCGCCTGGGGGGTACGGCATTTCGGTTGCCGCACTGGTGGAAAAGCTGGACCGCAAAACGAGCGCACGAAACGCTTTGCCGCGTGACCAGACCAGGGGCGTCGATCCGATGAACCACCGCGCGATCGTCATCGGGGGCTCGCTGGGCGGCCTGACGGCCGCCCTACTCCTGCGTGACCTGGGCTGGAGCGTTGACGTCATGGAGCGCTCGCGACGTCCGTTGATGGGCCGCGGAGCCGGGATCGTCGCGCATCCCTCTACCGTTCGTTACCTGGTCGAGCGGACCGCCAGCAGCCTCGACGCGATGAGCGCCTCATCGGGGTCGGTGCGATACCTCGCCTCGTCCGGCGCGGTCGTGCACGAGCAGGACTCCGCCTACCGCTTCACGTCGTTCTTCGCGCTCTACAAAGAGCTGCTCGCCGCGTTCGACGCCGGCCGCTACCACCTCGGGCACCGGGTGACCGGCTTCGAGCAAGACGGCGACGAGGTCCGGGTGGTCCTGGCCGACGGTGGGCGCCAGCGCTGCCACCTGCTCGTGTGCGCCGACGGCATCCATTCGACCGCGCGGCGGCTGCTGCTGCCGGACCTGCCGCGCGAGTACGCCGGCTACGTCGCCTGGCGCGGGATCGTGAGCGAGGAGGCGCTGTCGCGCGAGACGTTCGCCACTTTCCACGAGGCCATCGTGTACTACCTGATGCCCAACAGCCACATCCTCACCTATCCGATCCCGAGCGTGGACGGTCTGGTCGAGCCCGGCCGCCGGCTGATCAACTGGATCTGGGGCACGGCAACGCGCCTCCCGGCCAAGCGCTCGAGCGCGTCATGACCGGCGCCGACGGCCGGGTCTACGACGTCTCGGTGCCCGCCGGAGCCGCCCAGCAGCTCCAGGTCGACGAGCTGCGCCTGCACGGGAGCGAATGCTCGCCCCACAGCTGGCCGAGATGGTCTCCAAGACCCCCGAGCCGTTCGTCCAGGCCGTC